>JACCRF010000086.1 GCA_013813715.1 Gemmatimonadaceae bacterium
TGGCGGCACCGGTGCCGCCGGCGGACATCCGACGGGACAGAACCCGCCGTCCGGGGCAGCCATCTACTATTGGCTGAAATCGCCCAACCAAACCGTTTCGCTCGATTTTCTGGACGCAAAGGGCGCGCTGATAAGGAGTTTCACCAGCGCGCAGGATCCGATCGTGGCCCGCGATTCAGTGCGTGCGGACAGCTTGCGAACGGCTCGCGCCGACAGTCTGCGGCGCGCTGGCGTACGCGCCGACTCGACCGTACGCTCCGAGACGAGGAGCGAGGAGGGCGCTGGGGGAGGGGACGGGCCGCGGCGGGCCCCGCCACCGCCGCGAGTGCCCAACAAGGCCGGGCTCAACACTTTCGCGTGGAATCTCCGCTATCCTGACGCATCCACGTTCGAGAACATGATTCTGTGGGCCGGCGGAACGCAGGGACCGGTGGCCGTGCCTGGAACATATTCCGTTCGCCTACGGGTAGCCGGAACGCCCCACACGCAAACATTTCGACTGCTGAAGGACCCGCGCTCGAAGGCGACGCAGTTCGACATTCAGGAACAGTTCAGCTTCCTGCTTGCAATCCGCAACAGGACGAGTCAGGCAAACGACGCCGTGAAGCTGATCCGCAGCGTGAAGTCGCAGCTCGCCGACAGGAGAAAGAAAATCCCGGCGGCACAGCAGGCAGCGTTCGCGACCGCCGCGACCAGGTTGGAAACCGAGCTCTCGAACGTCGAGCAGCAGATCTACCAGGTCAGGAACCAGTCGGGTCAGGATCCACTCAACTATCCAATCCGGCTCAACAACAAGATCGCGGCGCTCTCCGGCGTCGCGGCGAGCACCGAGGCGCGGCCGACGAATCAGGCACGCGAGGTATTCCGGTTACTCTCGGCCGAGCTCGATAAGGAGCTGGCGAGGGTGTCGGCGGCTACTCGAACGGCTCTGCCCGAGGTAAATCGCGAATTGCGAGCGGCCGGGCTCATGGAGATCGTTCCAGCCACGACTGAGGCATCCGCGGCCACACCGCGATGAAGTATGCGAGCCGACTACCCGCTGTTATGCCACATCCGGATCCGGCTGCATCACCCCGAACCGGTTACCCTCGCAATCCTCGCAGTACGCGAGCCACCCGACGCCGGAAATTGCGACCTTGGGCGCCACGATCTTTCCTCCACGTCCGAGCACCATGACGAGTGTCGAGTCGACTGAAGGAACCTCGATGGTGTTCGTTGTGCCGCGGTTCCAGACTTCGCGGCGGAGGAGAGCACCGTCAATTCCACGCGGATCGTCGCCGGTAGTGATGAACCAGTACTCTGCGGGTCCTTCCCACTTCGTCACCTGCCACCCGAAGACATCGCGGTAAAAGGTCGCGGCTCGCTCGGGATTGTTTGCTGATATCTCGAAATGTACTGGCCGCGGCATTGGTGTTCCTCTCTGGTGCATCGGTGTGTGAGCCTGCAAAGTTGAATTCGCCGCGACGGATACGCTAGGATCAGGAGGTAGCATAGCTCCGTCAGGCGTGAGCCGATCCCTCGATCAATTCTTTCCGCCCCTGATCCGTTCAATCCGCCCGATCGCTTTCCACTAGCGCACGACCCTGTCGAACCGCACCGGATCCTCGATGTTGTAGCTGTAGTGCCACCACTCCTTGCTGTAGTTCTCGAATCCATGGCGCTCCATTACGGTTTTCAGTCGCTGGCGGTTCGTCGCGACGACGCCGCGGGCGTTGGCCGTGTGAGCGGCGCGAGAGAACATGTCGAAATGCGCTCCCATCGCCAGCTCGGCGCGGCTGGCAAGATCGATCAACGTCAGGTCGACTGCGAGGCCGAGGTTGTGGCGGCTGCGGCTCGCGATGTAGCCATCGCGCAACAGGTCAGGACGGTTCATTCGCTCCGTCCACGCCACCATCGCCTCGCTAGCCCGCACCGGCCGGTAGGCGTCGAAGATCTTGAGCCCGAGCCCCTGCAGGCGAAGGTCAGCGTTCACGAGGGCTAGCGCGACGGCCGCCTCCGCGCGCAGGTAAGCGCGGTTGGCCTCGTAACCAGGCAACGGCGATCCCGTGAAATTGTTCGGGGTAGCGTATCGGATGTCCACTACGAAAGTGCTGTCGACGCGCTGCACGTCAACGAGGAGTGAATCGGCGACCGTATCGGATACCGTCGCCAGCTCGGGTGTGTTGACCGGCGGCGGCTCGGGCTTGCGAAAAGGAATGCAGGCCGCGACGAGGAGAACGACTGCGGCGAGGTAGCTTCGGAACGCCATTCGGCTAAGATACCCCGCGTGACGAACGAACTGGAGATCGTTGCCGCGGTGTTCGGCGTGATCAGCGTGTTCCTCAGTGTCCGGCAGAATATCTGGAGCTGGCCGACGGCAATCGTGAATGTGGGGCTCTACAGTGTCGTGTTCTATCACTCGCGGCTATACGCTGACATGGGCCTCCAGGTCGTCTACGTGGTGCTCTCGGTTTATGGCTGGTACCAGTGGCTCTATGGAGGGAAGAATCGTACCGAGTTGCCGGTGACGCGAACGACGCCCAAGGTAGCGGCGATTCTCTTCGGTGCCGTCCTGATCTCGACGATGCTGATTGGGACATTCCTTCATCGCGGTACCGACGCTGCCCTTCCCTACATCGATTCGACGACCACCAGCGTTAGCCTCGCTGCCCAGTGGATGATGACGCGGAAGCTTCTCGAGAACTGGCTCGTCTGGGTGGCGGTCGACATCGTATACATATGGATGTTCATCAACCGATCGCTGTACGTGACCGCCGGGCTGTACGCGGTGTTCCTCGTGTTGTCCGCGACAGGCTGGTTCCAGTGGCGGCAATCCAGATCGGCGGCTGAGGCGGCGCCGGCTATCCCTTAGGCCGTGGCGCCGCGACGACTCCGAACAAGAGCGCGGATCGCCGTGATGCCGAACGCGGGGCCGAGCGCGAGAATGGCAAACGCCCACTGCCAGCCGATGAGCGAGGCCAGATACGGTACGCCCTGTATCGTCACCATCGTGAGAAGAAATCCAAGCGACGTCTGAACCGTGAGTGCGGTGCCGACGGCATAGGGGGGGACCGACTCGGTGACGAGCGCGCTGAACTGAGCGCTGTCGGCGACAACGAAGAATCCCCACACAAGCGCGACCGGGGCGAGGAGCCACAGCGAAGCGCCGTAGAACAGTCCGACAAGAATCGAGCAGGTCCCGCTCGCGGCGAGCGCAATCGTGACGAGCCGCTCTCGGCCCGAGCGGTCGGCAACGAGCCCACCCCAGATGCAGCCCGCGCCCCCCGCTGCGATCGCGCCGAAGGCGATCAGTGATACAGTACCCGAACCTCCCGCCGACCCGCCTCGTCGCGCCACTTCGCTCGACGCCAGGAATGCGGGAATCCACGTCCAGAATGCGTAGAGCTCGAACATGTGCCCGAGATAGCCGCCGGTCGCCAGTCTCCACTCGCGGACGCGGGAGACGGTCGCCACAAGGTTCCACGAGAAAGGCCGCGAGGCGAACGGGTACGGACCGTCACGGTAGCCCGCCGCGACAAGCAATCCGGAGATCACCGCCCCTGCCGACGCGGTGAGAAGGACGGTGCCAGCCGACGCCCCCGGAAAAGCGTGAACCAGATAGGGGGTCGCCTTACCGATGGTAAGCGCGCCGACGATCGTGCCGATCGCCAGTCCACGCTGTTCCTGGAACCATGTGGCGATCATCTTCATCGCCGGTGGATAAACTCCGGCCAGAAAGAATCCGGTGAAGAATCTCAGCGCGAGCGTCACCTCGTAGGTCGGCGCGAGCGTTATCGCGGCATTCGCCATTGCGCCGAGGAGCGCTGAGACCGCGAACAGGCGCCTCGAGGGGAATATGTCGGCGAGGTTGAGGATGGCCGACACAGCCGTGCCGACCACGAAGCCGAGCTGGACGATCGTTGTCAGCCATCCGGCTTCGCCGTCGCCCAGGTTCCAGCGTCCCCCGAGTTGAGGAGCGACGGCGCTTCCCGCGAACCAGAGCGACATGCCGAGCAGCTCCGCGACGGAGAGCAGGGCGAGGTTTCTCCAGCGTGCGGGGTCGGAGTCGCGCCTCATGCGGAGAAACTAGCGCGACTGTATACAGGGTGCTCGGTACCGGGTACCGAGTACCGGATCAATCCTCTTCGACGACCGCCAGCCGGTAGAGGCTCGGCACGAACGCCAGTGCGATACCGAGTCCGATCGTGCGTATGAAGCTGAACTTCCGTGTCTCGACAGCGCGAACGCCGCTCAACGAGAGGGCGGTGCGTCCCCTTCCTTTCGTGTTGCCCCTCAAGCGCCTTCCGACAAGGCTGTCGTTCTGCAGTTGTGCATCCTTGAGGACGATCCAGCGTCTGTCGTTCATCGTGACGGCAATCGGCGAGTGATTCTGCTGAACGATGGTTTGAATCGGCCTTTCCTCGACGCGCCATGCCTGGCACGCGGTCATCGGCAGCGAAACGGATACGATAAGACTTGCTGTACGAAGAGCGTTGGTCACGACTTTCTCCAGATGAAAACCGACTCGTAGAATTCGCCAGAGCAGCGGCCGGTGCGACGATTGACGTGCCGCATTACCGTGGCTTCCCCTACGACTCCGGCCATTGCCGCGATATCGCCGTAGAGATTCGCGTTGTCCGCAGCTATGACGATCAAACGCCCGCCTGACCGAATAGCGCTCAGCGCCTTCCTGAACACTTCCGCGATGTCGGCCTTGTATGCGCTTTCTGCTTTTTTGCCGGAGCCTGCCGACGCCGCGCCGATTTCACGATGTCGTCTGTCTTCGAGGCCGAGCAAATGGTATGCGTAGGCATGCTGCTCATGATAATCGATCAGACCAACATATGGCGGGCTGGTTATCAGTCCGTCCACCTGCGGAATGGGCGCCTCCCGCGCGTCGCCGTGCTGAAGCGCAAACCGCTTCAGGAACGCTAGAGGGAATCGCCCGAAAGGGGTAACCGATGCGCCAATGGCATTCAGTCTCGTCCGCCTTATACATGTAACGGAGCCTGACGAGACGCGGCAACAAACTATCACGAACGCTGAAGGGCGCTTCAGGTTTGTCAGCGTTCCGGCAGGAGACTACCAACTGCTGAGCCTGCGAATCGGGTATCAGCCGTTGCTCTCGCCCGTGCTGCACGTTAAACCGGCAGAGTCGCTGTACTACGAGCTTCGCAGTGAGCCCTTACCCATCCAGTTGCCCGCCGTGACGGTTCGCGCAGGCAAGACCTGTCTTGGAAAAGCCAACCTTGCGGAAGATTCGGAACTTGCAACACTCTGGGGCGAGGCGCGGAAGGGCGTGGAAACCCGGCGCGTCTTCGAGCTGCGATATCGATTCAATCGCAGTTTGCGTCAGGATGTGCGGACACAGTTCCGTCTGAGAAAGGATGGCCGGCAGCTCCGAGTCGATACAGTAGTGAGTGAGCCCGACTCTGTAGTCGTTCAAGAGCGACGCGACCGGGCGCGGCATGAGGCAGCAGGCTACGGCCAAGGAAACCTGTTAGCCCTGCCGAGCGAGAAAGAGTTACTCGCTGACGAGTTTCTTCAGAACCACTGCCTCGAGACCGCGATTCTAAACAAAAAAGGGGCCTTTGGCCTCCGTTTTCGTCCTATGACCGACCGACATAGCGGCTACGACATCCGTGGGACGATCTGGCTGGACTCGGCCTCGTACCAAGTAAGACGCATCGAGTACGAGCACCTCGATGGGGGCAAGCCGTTCAGTCAGGTTGGTATTGATTACGGTGACGTGCGGGTAGGGCGGACTAGTTTCCGGCTGCCCGTCAGTGGATGGGCCACACTTCGCCCGCGCGGACCGTCGAAGGTGCTGGTGAGCGGGGCGAGCGCGCCCCTCACCTACGCCTATTGGGCTTTCGAGGAAAGCCCGGCAAAGTAGCTAGCACTAAACCCGTCTATAGCTGGTTGGAACCCAAACATTCGCTGGCTGGAGGAGCGGGATAGGCTGCGCGAATCCGGACTGCACCGCGTTCAAAAGCATTCAGTTGACGCGGAAAGAGGGCGTTTGGAGGGGGCGGTTGGCCGTTCCCTGCACCGCCGGGGTACAGCAAGGTTGCCGGACAGTCGCTAGGAACACAACCCGGTTCGCGCACCGCTGATCAGGCCCGCGTTCGAGATATTCGCAAAGCGGGTCCTACAGAAAGCAGGAGGTCCTCGTCCATGTGAACGCGCTTGGCTTGACGACCCTGAAGGGCGCCCCCGTGAGTCAGCAAACGTTCGACAGGATGATGAGCAACCCGCTGTACGCGGGAATTCTGCGTGTCGATGAGTGGAACGTGAACACCGTCGGGACGTTCGAGCCTATTGTTGAGCCTGCGATGTTCGAACCGCGCAGGACGTCATTGCCGGGCGCCGCCCGAACGTGACGAGCTACAAGTCATTCCATCCTGATTTTCCGCTGAGACGGTTCGTTCGTTGCGGCGTGTGCGGTCAGGCTATGACCGGCAGCTGGTCGCGAGGTAAGCTTGGAGTCCTGTACGGTTACAACTGCTGTCCCCGTTCCGGATGGCGCGCTGTGAGTCTGAGAAAGGAACGTCTTGAGCGGCTGTTCGCAGAGTTTCTTGAGGGGGTGCAGCCCCGCGCCGATCTGGCGGCGCTGTTCCGTGCAGCCGTCGTCGAAGTGTGGCGCGCCAAGGAGGCCGACGCGGTTGCGCTACGTGCGGCGCGTCAGCGACAGGTCAGCGACCTTGAAGCGCGCAGGTCGAAGCTTGTCGCTGCACTGCTGGACGACAAAATTGATCAGGAGACCTACGAAGCGGAAATTCGGAGTGTCCGAACGAAGCTGGCCGAGCTTGCTGAAAACGACATAGGCGACGTCACCGAGGCCGACCTCGAAGTCGATGCCGTCGCGCGGTTCGCCGAGTATGTCCTTGTCAACCTTTCCCGCTTCTGGTCCGGCGCTCGGCCGGACCAGAAGCAGCGCCTGCAGACCGTTTTCTTTCCCGAGGGCATCGATTTTAGCGAGGAAAAGTTTCGAACCCCCGTAAATGGTCTGATTTTCAACGACTTGCCGAACGAAGCGCCTGAAAAACCCATCTAGTGACCCGGGCGGGTCTCGAACCCGCGACCTACGGATTAAAAGTCCGTTGCTCTACCAGCTGAGCTACCGGGTCTAACGGTCTGAAACTTCACCCTGCTAAACGACTTAGACAACTGATTCAGATTCAGCGCGTTGGATTCAACCGGCCGATTGTGCCCGAATTGTGCCCGTCGCGAACGGAAATACACTTGGAGAGCCCACCGGGACCGCGTGCAGCACCGCCAGTTTCGCGACACCTTCCGACAAGTCGGCTGCTGAGGTGATGGCATATCGTCGGTACACAGCCTCAGTCTTGTGCCCAGTCAACTTCATTGCGACCGATCGTGAAACGCCTGCCCGTTCAAGATTGCGAACCGCCGTACGCCGGAGATCGTGAACGAGACGCACGGAAACTCCAGCGGCCATACACGCCGCATTCCATGCTCTCGCGTATGAGCGGATTGCTCGACCTTGGCGGTGAAAAACGGAGACGATGATGCAGCCCTTCTCCCGCTCAAGTTGAGACGTGCGCTCGCGCTGTTCGCGCAACAGATCGGCGAGCGGCGGCTGCGCGGCGAATGGAAACTCGCGCCCCTCCCGATTTTTCGTCACGCCCGGTTCCAACCGTATGACACCGCCCGCGAAGTCCACGCCCGCCCACGTCAGCCCAAGCGGAGCCCGGACGGGCAGCCGAGGACGCGCTGCTTATCGGCTGCGTCCCGACTGGTCGATGGAGATGAAAGTGCGGCGGCCGCTCCCTGCGATTCCCCCTCTCCGGAAATGCGCCCCAGCACCGAACTCAAAGCAACACAAGATCTTATACTGGCTCCGCTTCAAGCGCCTGCCGAGTTATGCTGCGAACCGCGTGCTGCATAACCTCCGGAACGCCGCGCGGAGATCAGAGCACCCATCGAAACCAGGCTCCCCGGTGATGCTCAACCCCAATCCCTCTCCACAACCTACACCCATTTTGTCAGAAACCGATTAGCCTGGAACCCATCGAGCACCCGATGATCGATCGTCAGAGTCACATAACACATCGGCTTAACCACCACCCGCTCATCGCTTCCCGCCCCCCTCGGCCACCACCCTCCGCTCAAGTCTGCCAACGCCCAGGATCGCCGACTGCGGCTGATTTATGACGATCGGAGTCGCGACGAGACTCCCGCTCACCCCATGATTCGAGATCGTGAACGTCCCGTTCTGCACATCTCTCGCATCGAGAATCGCGCTCCGCGCCCGCTCGGTGAGATCCTGCAATCGCCTCGGCAATGCCGAAGAGGTCGAGATCCTGCGCCTTCGTTATCACGGGAACAATCACCCCCCCGGACCCAAGCGCTGCAGTGCGAAGACGCGCTCAATCGGATCGGGCACGCCCTTCCAGCCGCCAGTGTCGCCGCCATTTGGTCAAATGGGTTTTGCGCCGCACCCGCTTCGGGGGAGGATAGCGCCGCACAAGACCAAATAGGAAAGTCGACGGCGGTGCATCACTTTCGCGCCGCTTCCACACTCGCGGTGACTGTCGATGCCGCGCTCTGAATCGCGGGAAGGTCCAGGTAGCCCCGGCGTCTGCCGCCCCGGCGAGCCACAACCGCCCGCCCGGTTCCACGCACTTGAAACGGCTCGAACGCGCCCGTCGACTGGCTGCCTTCCCACATCATCATCCACTCGTTCCACTCAGTCGACGGCGTGCAGCTGGTTCCCGTGTTGACGAAGATCTCCTCGACCACGTGCGGTGCAATTGTCACCATCACTCCGGGGTTCACGTCGGTTTGCTCGCAGCGCGCTTTGCCGCCGCCGCAGACGAGCCGTCCAATCCGTGGATTGAGAATCGGGATCACGGTTGCCGCGATGGTGCTTCCCGGCTGGACGCGCACTTGGTTCCGGCAGCTGCCCCGTGGGACCGCGCTCACACTCACATCCAGTGCAACCTTCTCGGAAGTGAATTTCGGCGCTCCTGGCTGAGACTGCTTTTCGTCCCATACAACCTTCAGCATGCCAGTCCTGAATTCGGTCCTGGAAGACGAGAAAAAGGAACCGCGTCCCTGCTCAGCGTACACGTTCTCTATCTTTGACTCGACGCTCACACGGTACTCGATCCGCTTTCCGCATTCCTGAATCTTCGAGACGTGATCCCCCGGCAACAGCTCCGGCAGATTCACTATCACCAGCAACCGGGCGGCCGAAGTCATCTTCTGGAGCTGAAAAACGGGACTCTCGTTCCGCATGCACCGCTCGTATGTGCGGTTGAACGAGTCGCCAAGCGCCTTGTAAACTTCCACCCACGCGTTCTCCAGCGGTTCGGCGAAATCCGCCGGCGCTCCCGCCTCCCCCATCATCAGCTGCACGGTTCGCTCGAATGCTACGACCTCGCTCATCACGCAAGGCAGAAGCGAATCGTCTTTCTCCAGCTGCGCGATTACGGGCTTCAAAATGTTGTTCAGATAACTGCGCGCGAGCTCGATGAATCTCGCCGCCAGATCAGCGATGCCACTTTCATCGCCCATGAGCGCTGCTCGACGGCGGGCCGCAAAGGCCTTGTTAAGCTCGCGGAAGACGCGGTTTGCACATGCCTGAGGAATCTTCGCGTCGATCGCGCTCATCGCCGCATCGCTGCCGCTCGCAATCGCAAACCCGCTGAAATGGTTTACCTGAAACGCGGTTACCGCTGACCGTGGCATCACAGGGTGGAGATGCAGGTCGTTGCCGCTCGCATCCCACGCGATCGGGAATGCCTGCGCCGCAGAAACCGGAGAGGGGGGTTTTATCTCCAGCGTAGCGGGCTCCAGCAGGAGCAGGCCGTCGGGCTCGAGCTGCGCGCCTGCAACGACTGTTGCACCGCCTGGCAGACCGGCAATCGATGTGACTGGAGTGACGGTGATCTGTTCATCCGAGACGAGAGCGCCCTGGGGAATCGTCAGCGTGAACTGCGTGCCGTCGGCGGCTGTCGCGGTGACATTACCTCCACTGTTCGAGACAATCGCCCACCCGGCTCGCGCAGAATCCATCTGCAGCTGAACGACCGCGGGATCGGCGGCAGGCGTTGTGAACAAGCCCGGCCCAATGCTCAGCGGGACGCCGCCGCCCGTGGACTGATTCGATTGCTCATCGCTTCCGCAGGCGAGGCAAAATCCAATCACCGCAAGAACACCTGTCTTTCTCATCGGCTGCTTCTTCCCGCGTGAGCAATTGCCTGCAACATTCACGGACCGCGTTAGGACTACCCCAAAATATGCTCTTTTCCCACGCGTGAGTCGATCTTTGGAAAAGGTCTTAAATTGGGTCTCTTCTCCACACATCATGGACTCCCGCCTCACCGCTGCGCTCGCCCACCGCTACCGCATCGAGCGCGACACTTGGCGCCGGCGGAATGGCGACCGTGTATCTCGCTCACGACGTGAAGCACAGTCGCCAGGTTGCGGTGAAGGTGCTCCGCCCCGAGCTCTCTGCAGCGCTCGGTCACGATCGGTTCCTGCGGGAAATCACGACCACGGCGAACCTCCGCCACCCCAACATCCTCCCACTCTTCGATTCGGGCAAGGTCGACGGTCATGTGTTTTACTTCATGCCGTTTATCGAGGGAGAATCGCTCCGCGACCGGCTGACGCGTGAAGGGGCGCTGCCAATACCCGACGTGCTCATAATCGCCACGAAGTGGCCGACGCACTGAGCTATGCGCACGGCCGCGGTGTCGCTCATCGCGCGCTGTGCCCAAATTGTGCCCGCACACGCGCGAAACATCAACAAGAACGAGAGGCTCGCAATAAAGCGAACCTCTCGGAAGCCCTTCGCGCGGAGCAACTTCGTTCACCATCGCTAAACACGCGAAGTGGTCTCGGTCGGATTAAAAGTCCGTTGCTCTACCAGCTGAGCTACCGGGTCGCGCTGCATCGCTTTGCGGCGCGATCAAGGAATCTATGCGCGGCAAAGACCCAGATACAGCGGCCATCGCAACGGCCCCGTCGCACCAAACGCCTAGGCATGCGGCCGGATCGATTCCCATCGGTGCCGTGCCCCGACCCGCCGGCCTAGAAGTTTCCGGTGACCCCGTCAAAGCGCGTGTTGACAACGTTGTTCAGAACAGAACCGAACGTGTAACTCAAACCGACGCTCGCGAAGTACCGGTACGACGTCGCGAGCTGGCGCTGCCGCAACAGAATGTCCTCGTCGGTCAGGCCAGCTTTCACGAGATACAACTGGTCACGAACCAGCGCGGCACTCGAATAGAGGTTCACGCTCAGACCCTTGATGAGCCGCACGTCGAGGCTGTTGAACAACACCAGCCGGCGCTTGCTGAAGTCGTCGAGGAAGTTGGCGGCTTCGAGCGAAGCGCTCACCGAGCCCCAGGGCTGCTTAAGCCCCAGTGAGGTGGTCAGTGAGTGATCCGGGCGCACTTCCGACAGCTTGTCAAAAATCGTCGTATCCTCATAGCTGAATGAGTTAATACCCACCGAATACAGCAACGTCAGTTGCCGCCGGGTCGATTCCGAGTATGGAAAAACATTGTACTCGACCGCCGGAGCGAATCGCGCCGCGAGCTTCTGATTCAAAAATGTGGATGAGCTAGCCGATGCCCGTTGCCCCACCGACCAGTGGGGACTCAGGCTCTTGACGATCAGCTCGCTGGCCCCGTAGGAGTGCGAGTAGTTCGAGAACCTGGTACCATCGCTGAACGTGAACTTGCCCTCCTCGTAACTCCCCTGAAAGCTTACGTTCAGCTTCCACGCCTCGGTCGTCCGGTTGGCGGATGTCGATCCGTACAGGTTGGCGAAGCGCTGTGACTTTTCGCCGTTGAAAAAGCCATTTGCCCTCGTTCGGAAAACCCAGTAGTTCCACGGATCCCTTGTTGCCGTCCCCTCAGGCTTCGCGGCCGATGGCACGGCAGGGAGCAGCGTTACCTCAAGGCGTTCACCGACTGGAGACCGCGCCACGTACCGAACGAGACCGAGCTTGATGGTGCGCGACAGGCCCCTTCTGATCTCGTCCTCGGTTGCCACTTGTGGCATGATGAGCTGAAGCGTGTCCGCTGATCCGGTCAGTTGCTTCTGACCGATGAAATTCAACGTGAACGCACTGGCTCCGCTGCCGGTGCGCTGGCGAGTGACAAACACATTCAGCGCCGCCTCCTGACGGTCACGTACATAGTCGACGAAAGGAATCTCAGTACGAAAGAAATCGAAGTCGCATCCCTGATACTGGCAGTCGATGAACACCCGGAGCTGCCCGGGATCTGCGCGTGCCTGCTGCGCCGCGAGACCTCCCGGCCAGCCGGCAGCAGCGAGGGCGAAGATGCACCACGGGGACAGCGCTCGAATCACGTTGACTCCGGAAATGAGGATGTCGTGTGTTGAAACGCCAAAACCATTCGGGAAGTGTAAGAACAGCAAAGCTCCGTCGCTTTCGTCACCCCTTTCCTCGATATTGAGCGGACTCCGACACATCCGTAGTGCAATCCCGCAACCTAAAGCCCGGTTCTCATGAGCTCAAGACTGACAATTGCAACTCTACTGCTGCTCGCCGCCTCGACTGTCGCCGCTCAGCAGCCGGCGCCCAACTCCCCCGCCGCCTCGGTAGCGCTGTCGCCCGCCACACCGCTGCCTGTGGACCCGAAGGTAAAGATCGGGACGCTTCCGAACGGCATTCGCTATTACATCCGCAAGAACGCAAAGCCTGAGAAGCGTGCCGAGCTGCGGCTCGTGGTCAACGCCGGCTCTATCCTCGAGGCCGACGATCAGCGCGG
The DNA here is from genome assembly GCA_013813715.1 of Gemmatimonadaceae bacterium. Lineage (GTDB taxonomy): Bacteria > Gemmatimonadota > Gemmatimonadetes > Gemmatimonadales > Gemmatimonadaceae > UBA4720. Next base: position 12,756 of record JACCRF010000086.1, read on the forward strand.
CATGGCGCACGTCCTCGAGCACACCGGCTTCAACGGCACCCGCAACTTTGCGAAGAACGACCTCATCAAGTATCTGGAGTCCATTGGCGTGCGGTTCGGCGCCGACCTCAATGCCTACACCGGCTTCGACGAGACAGTCTTCATTCTCCCCGTGCCGACTGACTCGGCCCACATCCTGGACAAGGCGTTCCTGATCCTCGAGGACTGGGCGCATGGCCAGATATTCGACTCCGCCGAAGTCATGAGTGAGCGCGGGATCGTCCGCGAAGAGTGGCGCGGCTCGAAAGGCGCCAGCGAGAGGATGCTCCAGCAGTGGCTGCCAATTGCGTTTCGCGGCTCGCGCTACGCCGAGCGTCTTCCAATCGGTACCGAGCAGAGCATCATGTCGGTCACGCCGGCGAAACTACGGGCATTCTATCGTGACTGGTATCGCCCTGACCTGATGGCCGTCATCGCCGTCGGCGATTTCGAACCGGCCGCTATCGAAGCGAAGATCCGCAAGCACTTCAGCGGCATTGAGGCACGGCCGAACGCGCCCAGGCGCACAGTATTCGACATCCCGGTCAACAAGGCACCTCTCGTCGCAATCGCGACCGACCGCGAAGCGACGCAATCGTCCGTCAACCTGATCTACAAGCTCCCGGCGACCACGACCCGCAATGTCGGTGACTACCGCCGGCTGCTCGCCGAGCGGCTCTACATCAGAATGATCAACGCGCGATTCGCGGAGATCGCCCAGAAGCCTGACGCGCCATTCTTGGGCGCAGGAGCCTCGAAGGATGCTTTCTTCGGACGCAATGTCGAGGCGTTCACTCTCGCCGCGGGCGTGAAGGATGGCGGCATTGAGGAGGGGGTTGAATCGCTCCTCACCGAAGCCCGCAGGGTTGACCAGTACGGTTTTCTTCAGACCGAGCTCGATCGCGCGCGGCAGGATGTCCTTCGCGGACTGGAACGGAGCTATGCCGAAAGGGACAAGACGCTGTCGGCATCTCACGCTCAGGAATACATAGGCAACTATCTCCAGTCGGAAGCCATTCCCGGCATCGAGTACGAGTACTCTCTCGCGCGTGGAATACTCCCGCAGCTCACGCTGGCCGAGGTCAACCGGCTCGGCAGCGGGTGGATCGGCGACGAGAACCGCGTGATCATCGTCCAGGTCCCCCTCAAGGAAGGGGTCGTGACGCCGACCGAGAAGGGAATCCTCGCCGTGTTCCAGCGCGCATCGACGTCGGCGGTTACGGCGTATACCGAGTCCCTTTCCGGTGACGCGTTGATCGACGTCATTCCGGCGCCGGGAAAAATCGCCGGGACGCGCGCGATTCCGAGCATTGCCGCAACCGAATGGAAGCTTTCCAATGGCGCACGTGTCATTGTCAAGCCGACTGACTTCAAGGACGATGAGATCCTCTTCGGTGCCTTCAGCGCCGGCGGAACCTCGCTCGCTTCCGATCCCGACTACGTTTCGGCGTTTCTCGCGGGTCAGATAGTGCCACTGGGCGGAGCCGGCAAGTTCAGCCAGATCGACCTCGGAAAGAAGCTGAGTGGCAAGGCCGTGCGGGTTTCACCGTCAATTACAGAAGTATCGGAAGGCTTCAGCGGCCAGACCTCGCCAAAGGACGTCGAGACATTTTTCCAGCTCATCCACCTGCAGTTCACGGCGCCGCGCATGGACACGGCGGTGTTCACCGCGTTCCGCAATCAGGTGGGTCCCTTCCTCGCGAACCGCAGTGTGTCGCCCGAGGCGGTCTTCCAGGACACTGTGCAGGTAACGATGAGCCAGCGCCACTTCCGGGCTCGCCCGTTCACGCCGGCGGTGTTCGGTGAAGCGAGTCTCGAGAAGGCCTTCGCTTTCTACAAGAGCCGGTACGCGGATGCAGGCGACTTTACCTTCGTGTTCGTTGGAAACGTCGATACGGCTTCGCTGAAGCCGCTCGTCGAGCGGTACCTCGCCACGCTACCATCTTCGGGACGAAAGGAAGCGGCACGGGACAATGGCGGCGCGCCCCCCAAAGGAATCGTCGAGAAGACGGTTCGAAAGGGTGTCGAGCCAAAGGCGAGCACTCTCATCGCCTTCACGGGCGCATGCAGGTACTCGCCGGAGAACCGCTTCGCCCTCCGCGCGCTCGCAACGCTCCTCCAGATTCGTCTCAACGAGACTCTTCGCGAGAAGCTCGGAGGTACGTACAGCCCGAACGTCGTCGGAACGTGCAACAACCTGCCGCGCCAGGAGTACGCGATCCAGATCCAGTATGGGTCGTCTCCAGATAACGTTGACCTGCTTTCGCGCACGGTGCTCGCGCTCCTGGACACTCTGAAGACTCAGCCGGCGAGCCAGGCCGACGTGGACAAGGTGAAGGAGCAGATAGTCAGGACTCGGGAGGTCGAGGTGAAGCAGAACTCGTACTGGGTCGCGAACATCATGTCCCGCGAGCAGGCCGGAGAGGATCTCGCCGGATTGCTTGCGCCGTACGACAGGATGGTTTCCGGATTGACGGCCGCTCAGCTCCAGCAGGCGGCACGGACGTACTTCGATACCGGCAACTACGCGCGTTTCGTGCTTCTGCCGGAAGCTCCAAAGACGACCCCGTAGACTAGCTCAGTCTCCGTGCCCGGCGCGGAGGCTGAGCGGCCACCTGACCGATCGGCGGAACGAGGGCTCACCCCATACTTCCCTCAGCTGCTCTTCGACGGCGATAACGGGATCGCTTCCATGTTCGGAGGCGTATCGCGCGGTGGCTGACCATGTGCGCAGATAGCCGCACAGCTCGGGAAGCGACCAGCTCGATTCGAGCGTGAAGTTCGGTGGAGCGATCTCCTCGAACGGAAACGATATCGACTTGTATCCGTCGAGAACGATCCACCTCTCGGGGTGCCAGTAGCTCTCGAGCGTTCCGCGGTTGTAGCGCCGCACGATCTCGTTGGCTGCCGGGTCGTCGATGACAGGATCACCATAGCCCCAGATCGCGATCGCGCCGCCTGCCTTCAGCACCCGCCGCGCCTCACGATAGAACTCGTCGAGGTCGAACCAGTGTGCAGCCTGAGCAACTGTAATCAGATCTGTGGATGCGTCAGGAATACCGCTCTCGTATGCAGTCGATATCGCATACTCGACTCCTGGGGCGGGAACTGCGCAGGCGATCTGGCTCGAGCTGGCGTCGGTGGCGATCACGCGCTCAAAGAATTTCGCCAGTCCGGTCGCTGCCTGGCCATTCCCCGTCGCGCAATCCCACGCGAGCACGCGCCGCGGCGCCAGGCTCGCGAGGTACTCGAACATCTCTCGCGGGTACAGCGGCCGATACGCCGCGTACAGACTTGCGCGCTCGGAGAAGAGATCCCTGAAGCTCACCCATAAACATTATTGACACAGAGCCCACGGCGACCAGAGAGCAGGCCGAAATGGTCGATTTCGGCTTTACTCGGGTCACCGTGGTCTCTGTGTCCTAAGCGGCTTCTTTTCGAGCCGGAATGCTACATCTTCGGGAGCAGCACCCTGTCGAGCACGTGGATCACGCCGTTCGACTGGTAGACGTTGTACGTCGAGATACGCGATGTCCCGCCGCTCTCGTCTGTCACGACGATATTGCGTGCTCCGTTCATGGATGCCGTTAGCGTGCCGCCGCTCGCGGTCTTAAGTATTGCGCGGCCGTTCCCCTTTCTGATCATTTTCTCGAGCGCCGCCGCATCGTACTTGCCGGGGACGACATGGTACGTCAGCACCTTCGCCAGGCTGGCCTTGTTCTCCGGCTTGAGCAGCGTAGCGACCGTACCGTCGGGGAGGTTCTCGAATGCGTCGTTGACCGGCGCGAAAACCGTGTACGGGCCGGCGCCTTTCAGCGTCTCGACCAGGTCCGCCGCCTTGACCGCCGCGACAAGCGTCGTGTGGTCGGCCGATTTCACCGCGTTGTCGACGATGTCCTTCGTCCTGTACATGGCTTCACCGCCAACCATGACTGTCTGAGCCGATGCCGCGGGTGCCGCACCGATGGCAAGCGCTACGGCGAATGAGGCCGTGGAAAGAATTCTCTTCATTGTCTCGCGTTCTCCGAAATGAGGTGTGTTGTCACGCCTACATACGCGGCAGTCCGCGAATCGGATTTCTGCTCAGCGGTCGAGACCACGCTGAATGGTTATGTTGCCGCTGAATGTCTCTGCAATGACTCGCGCGCGGCCGTTCCCGATTCTGAACTCGAATTTGTTGTCATGATGCCGGCCGCTCGTGCCCGACTGGAGAGTCACCGGGAAATCGCTATCCACGTTTCCACTGAACGTTTCCAGACTCACCGTTGCGCCCGATGCGGAGGGAAGCGCCAGCGTGAGAGTACCGGAGTGCGACGCGAACTTGTAATTGCCCGCAGGATCGAGCGGGCTGCTGTAAGCCACACGTCCGCTGACAGATTCCGCCCTCACCGATTTCGACTTGGCACCGACGACCGTGATCCGGCCGCTGACAGACTCGGCATCGATGTCTCCGGATATGCCGGAAAGCTCGAGCCGGCCGCTCACCGACTCTACACGCAAGTCGCCGGTCAGGCGTGAAATCTCGATTCCGCCGGAGACGCTTTCCGCGATCACCTTGCCCGCCGCATCCGCGATTGAGATTCCACCGCTCAGGCTCTCCGCCTTGACGTCTCCCTTCACACCGGCAACAGCGACCGACGCGGAATGAGTCTCCAACACGACGTGCGTGCCGAATGGAACCGTGAGCTCGAGCTCGCCCGCACCTCTGCTTCGGCGCGCGTTGGGCTCGACCGTGATGCGCACACCCGCCGGGCTGGTTCTGAGCTCGAATCCGCCTGGCTCCACGCTGCCGCGGACTCTCACCTGCGAACCGCCCGCTCCCGCGACCCTGACCCGGCCGGAGAACAGTGAAACATTCACCGTACCCTGCCGGTCAAGCGTCACCGCGGTATCGACCCGCTGCGTGTATTCAATTCTAGGGCGTCGGTCCTGCGCGCTCGAGATCCCCGCCGAAGCAAGGAACAGCGCACTTGCGCCAACGGCCGAGAATGATCTCAGTTTCCTGGTCACCTTCTGAATTCCCTCAAGTGCTGGCCGGCAGCAACGCCACCGTGCGCAATAGACCCGCTTTCTTTTCGAGCGCCTTGTTCAACTGGTCAGCCAGAAAAGCGCTCGCCGGATCGGCAGCCAGCGCGGCGCGAGCCTGTCGCACCGCGATGTCGATCAGCCTGAGATTGTCCTCGACAATCTTGACTGTTGCCGGATCGAGCTCCTGTCTCCGCTCCGCGAGTACGGACTGGAGCTGACGAATCTCCGCCCCGTAGGCGAGATCAGCCGCTGCCGCTGCCGGCTCATCGCTGGCCGCAGCAAGCCGCGGCAGCCGCGCCGCCGCGCTTCCACCAATACTCCCGCGATTCGTGCCGCCCTCGGCTCCCTCCGTCCCGGAGACGCCCCCGGTCATCGCGTCGAGTGCATCGGAGGCAACGCCCCGCCGATCCATCGCCACGGCAGAAGCGGCCTGAGGAGGATTCGGCGGAGTCGCCTCAGCCACACGCCCTGCGAGCGACCTCGATGCCGCCAGCCAGGTGATGCTTGCCGTGGACACCACGAGAGCCGCTGCTGCCGCGACCATCCACTTTCGCGAGATGCCTGGCCGTGGCACGGCCGCGATCGGCACAACGGCAGGCTGGATGCGCGCCTCGATTCCCTGCCATAGATCGCGGGACGGGACCATCTCCCGGAGCGATGCAGCTTCGGTTCGTATTCCGTTGACGTCGCGAACGAGACCGCTGCACCTCGCGCAGCTCGCGGCATGCGCCTCCAGACGGCGCCTCGCCACTTCATCGAGATCTCCCTCGAAGTACTCGAGCAGAATCCCGTCAATGTCAACGCATGTCATCGCTTTCTCCTTCATCGTGTAAGCGCCTCTCTCAGCAGGAGCCGGGCGCGATGCAACTGCGCCTTGCTGCCACCGGCCGTTATTCCGCACATGTCCGCGATCTCCTCATGCTTGTATCCCTCCACATCGTGAAGCACGAAGATCTTCTTCGCTCCCGGGGGCAGCAGCGACATCGCCGCCGTCAGGTCCATGGTGTCACCGTATCGCGGAGTGCTCGATGCCTTCTCTATCAGTGATTCCCCGCCTTCCGAATCATCCTCTACCAGCCGCTTCCGGTTGCGCACCTCGTTCTTCCTGTCGGTCAGAACCACGTTCACGGCCACTCTGTGAATCCAGGTCGAGAACGCCGCGTCACCCCTGAACTGCGGAAGCTTTTCCCACACTCTCACAAACACGTCCTGAGTCAGCTCCTCTCCCCGCGTCCTGCTCCCGCACATCCGGGCACACAACGTGAAGACCCGGTTCACGTGCATTCTGTAAAGCCGCTCGAACGCGCGCCTGTCCCCTGTCGCGGCGAGCGCCACGTCGGCCGAATCATCCGCCTGCGTGGAGGCACCCATCATTTCAGGTGCGGCGAAACGACTTTCGTCACTCTGTCCTTGCAGTGTCAGATAGCCCGTGCGCACCAAAGGTTTGAACGCGCGACGGCTTACCGGCGACGAATCGTCAGCGGCCCGTTCGTCGTTTCCGCGCGAACGGTTGCGCCTCCAGAGCCAAGATCTGTCGAGATGTTCTTGTTGATTCTCCCGACCACGGTGACCGGGAAGCCAAGGCTAATTGGGCCGTTCGTCGTGCCCGCCTCGAGATGCGCCGAATAGCCCTCCGGAATGCTGATCGTCAGTGGGCCGTTGGTAGTCTTCGCATCAAGACCTTCCCCTTCCCACCGGTTTCCGGTGAGCGAGATGCTGAGCGGGCCGTTCGTCGTGCGCGCTTTCACCGTGCCGGCAAGATCGCGGAGTGAAAGCGGTCCGTTGCGCGTCTCGAGGTTCATTTCGCCGCGCACCTGCTCAACCGACACCGGGCCATTCCGCGTGCCGACGCGAAGGTCGGAGCGCCTCGGCAGAGACACAACGAGCGATGCCGACCACGATTCCTCATCCTCGTTGTCGCTCGGGCCCTCAGCGGTGATTGTCGATCCGTTAATGACCGTGCGAACGCGGCTGGCGAGCGCTCGTGCCGCAGCAGACGATCGTGCCTGGGCGCGAATCCGTGTCCGCACGACCATCTGATCGCGGTCCCAGCCAGTCACATGAACCCCGCCGTTCCGAAGACCTTCCATTGTCACGGTGCCCCTCGGCGCGCGCACGCTGGCCTCACGAATTTCGCAGTGCGTCTCCCGCCTGTTATTCCAGCCCCTGTCGCTTTCACGACGGCAGTTGTCGAGCCACTCGGCGTCGTCCGTTTGAGCGGCCGCGCGCTTGCCGGGAACCAGCGATGCGAGGACAACAAAGGCGAGGATGAATCGGATTAGTCGAGGCATTGGCGGGGGTCGTTGATTGTTGATGGGGGTGAGACATCTACAATCGGCAGAACGTTTGAATCCCGCCAAAAGTTTGGAAAACGATCCGGCGGCTTGAGAAAACCGATCCTGCGGATTGGGCGGATCAGGGACGGAGAAAAACGATATGGCGAACGAGAACGTGCGGACTCTACTTCGGCGCGACTTCGAAGGTGCCCACGTAAGCCGCCGGACGGATGGCGATGCCGGAGCGGGGCGCGGGCTTTAGTCCGACCAGTCTTACCTCGTGGCCATGAAAGAGCGTTGAACGGGGATCCACCGTCGTGTTTATGCGTTCGTCGCGCGAAGGAATTCCGGAGGCCGAAAGCGTCATCGAGGCCGCAGCGTTGCCTGCCCACACACACTGAACGTCGATCGGGCAACGCGAATCTTCCTCGATTCCTCGGAAACGGAGGATGATACCGGTGCCACCGATCCGCGCCGAAGTTCCAACCGGAAGATCGAACTGGTCACCCACCCGCACGTTGACGGCTGCCGCGACGTCAGACTCCGAGCCGGGCTGCGAAGGTGTTGCGCAACCAGCCATTCCAATGAATGCGATTCCGAGAACCGATACAGTTCGTTTCATGGGCTGTCTTGAATCCTACACCCTGATGCCGGGAACGGCCCGTGAGGCCGATGTCGATTGTCACGTAGTCCGCGATTCCCCGCTAATGCCCTTGCGTCCCTGATCCGTTCAATCCGCACGATCGCTTTCTACCCTTCTGTCATTGGCGCCTGCGAGACTGAATCCCTCACCGAGGCTGACGCATTACGCCGAAAGCGCGAGGCGGACCTGCGCTACCCGGCTCCTCACGCCATCCATGTCGTCGGCCGTGACCGTAATATGCCCCAGTTTGCGCCTCGGCGCCGGGGTCTTTCCGTACATGTGAACGTGCACGTCAGCCATCTCGCGAAGTCGGCCAAGATCAGGCTCCCGCCCAATAACGTTCACCATTCCGACGGCGCCGCTCATTTCGGTGGAGCCGAGCTTCATGCCAGCCACCGCGCGCAGGTGGTTCTCGAACTGACTGGTGTCAGCTCCTTCGATCGACCAGTGGCCGCTGTTGTGAACGCGAGGTGCCATCTCGTTCGCAAGCAGACTACCATCCATTTCGAAAAACTCGATTGCCATCACCCCGACGTATTGAAGCTCGTCGAGGAGGCGATGGGCGAACCCTTCCGCCTGGGTCTGGAGGGCGCCGGGCGATCCTGGCGCCGGAGCGAGCGAGAAGCGCAAGATCCCGTCGCTGTGGTGATTCTCGACGAGGGGATAGAATGCGGTCTCGCCGTCAATCGACCGCACCGAGATGAGTGAAAGCTCGCGCGCGAATCTGACGAGCGATTCGACGATAGCGGGGGCTCCGTTGAGAGCAACCCACGCTCGCGCGATGTCGTCGTCGTTCCGAATGACGGATTGCCCCTTTCCGTCGTAGCCGAGACTCCGCGTCTTGAGCATTGCCGGAAATCCGACGTGCTCGCGTGCGGAGCGGACGTCTCTCATGCTTCCCACGGGAACGAACGCGGGAATCGGAATGCCGAGTTTTGCGAAACATTCCTTCTCGGCAACTCTGTCCTGCGCTGTCTCGAGCGCGCCGACGGGGGGCCGCATGATGACGGTTTCGCTGACCGTTCTTACCGAACGCAGGGGGATGCTCTCGAACTCGTAGGTCGCGACGTCTAGGCCTTCCGCGAAGTGGGCGAGCGCGGCGTCATTCTCGTAGTCGGCGACGACGAGCTCCGCGATTCTGCCCGCCGGTGCCTCGACGTCGGGTGAAAGAAACCGGCATTTCAGACCGAGCCGTGTTCCGGCATGCGCGAGCATCAGCCCGAGCTGGCCCGCACCCATTACCCCGACAATCACTCGGTGGACGGGTCGGGTCGCTCCAAAACCGCCTGCGTCTGCGTCTCGCGAAAGGTCTCGAGTGCCGATGCGAGGTCAGGTCTACCGTCGGCGAGAATCGCCGTCGCCAGAAGCGCAGCGTTTATCGCGCCCGCTTTGCCGATGGCGAGCGTTCCCACAGGAACTCCGGCCGGCATCTGCACGATCGAGAGCAGCGAGTCTATCCCCTGCAGCGCTTTCGACTCCACGGGAACGCCGAGCACCGGCAGGGTTGTCTTCGCGGACACCATTCCGGGAAGATGGGCCGCGCCGCCCGCACCGGCGATGATTACACGGAGGCCGCGGCCCTGGGCGTTGCTCGCGTACTCGAAAAGAAGATCGGGAGTCCGGTGGGCAGAAACCACTCGAGTCTCGCTCGGAACACCGAGCGCGTCGAGCGTCTCGACCGTATGCCGCATCGTCTCCCAATCTGATCGGGAGCCCATGATTACGCCGACGAGAGGTTGCGCCTCCAAGTCAACTCGGCGGTGCGAGCGACTCGTCGGCCATTAGCGAATCGAAGTCAAGAACGAGCTGGCTTACGCGAACGAAAGTCCGTCTGTGATGGGCCGTGATTCCATGGGAGGCCAGCCCGCGAATGTGCGCCTGCGTCGTGTATCCGACGTTCGTCTCCCACGTGTAGGCCGGATGCCTGAGAGAGAGGCGCACCATGAGGCGGTCACGAGTGACCTTGGCCACGATCGACGCACATGCGATGCTGAAGCAGCGGGCATCGCCGTGAACAACTGCGGTGTGCGGGATGGGCAGCGTGCGCATCGGTTTGCCGTCTATCACCACGTGATCGGGCGTAATCCTGAGGCGGCCCAGTGCGCGGCGCATAGCCAGAACACTCGCCTGATAGATGTTGAGGCGCTCGATCTCACTGACCGACGCCGCGCCGAGTGCGAAGTCCAGCGCGCGCTCTCTGATCTTTATCGCGAGCCGGGTGCGCTGTTCGGCGGTGAGCTTCTTGGAGTCGTCCACACCTGAGATGGCGCGCATGTCGGGCGGCATGATAACGGCGCACGCGACGACTGGTCCCGCGAGTGGACCGCGGCCCACCTCGTCAACGCCGGCGAGGAGCGGACCTCGCTCGAGGCGGAGGTCCCTTTCTATTTGCGTCCAGCGCTTTCGCTTGTGGTGATGCGCCCGCCTGGCTTGTTGACCACCCTCGCCGTCGTCGGCGGGCCGGTCGTCACCTGAAGTCCGCACGTTATCCGCCGATGCTGCCAAGCGGCGCGGACCCGACTCTACGCCTCGGCGCCCGGAACGTGAACGCGCACCTTTCGCTCCTTGATGCGTGTCGCCTTGCCGGTGAGGTGGCGCAGATAGTAGAGCTTCGCGCGCCTGACGCGCCCGCGGCGAACCACCAGGACGCTGGCGATCATCGGGCTGTGCGTCGGGAAGATGCGCTCGACGCCGATGCCGCTCGAGATCTTGCGAACCGTGAAGGTGGCGCTGATGCCGCTTCCGCGCCGGGCCAGGCATACACCCTCGAACGCCTGCAGCCGCTCCTTCTCGCCTTCCTTGACGCGGACATTGACGCGAACGGTGTCACCGGCGCGGAAGGGCGGAATGTCTCCGCGGAGCCACTCTTTCTGGGTTTCGATAAATGGATGCATATAGAGCTCGGGGCGAAGGTTGACAGCCCGGCGGGTGGTTAAGTGTGGTAGAGAGCGAAGTTAACCGGCGGGCGGCGATTATGCCAGTTGACGGCCGTCGGGCTTTAGACCAGCGGAACAACCCAAATGGCGGGCACCTAAGCTGACTCACTTCGCTTGTGAGTGAGCCGCACGCCTTCGTCCTCACGCCATTTCGCGATTCTGGAATGGTCCCCGGAGAGCAACACTTCCGGCACGGAATGCCCTCTGAACTCGGGGGGTCGCGTATAGCTCGGGGCGCTTATGCCTCGATCGAAGAATGAATCCCCGCGCGCGCTATCGAGATCGGACATCGCCCCGGGAATCAGACGCACCGTAGCATCGATAATCGCCAGTGCAGCGGCCTCACCGCCGCTCAGCACGAAATCGCCCAGTGAGATTTCCTCGGAGGCCAGATGGTCCGCGACCCGCTGATCCACATCCTTGTAGTGGCCGCATAGCAGCGTAAGCTCAGTGCCTTGCGCGAATCGCGCCGCGTCGCCGTGCGAGAACGACCGCCCGCGGGGCGACAGCAGCACTATCGGCGCCTGGGACCCGATCGACTCGACCGCCTCAAAGAACGGCCCCGGCTTCATTACCATCCCCGCCCCACCGCCATAGGGGTAATCGTCCACCGTGCGGTGCTTGTCGTGCGTGAAGTCGCGGAGGTCGACGATGTTATACTCGACGCCGCCCGCCGCGCTCGCGCGCGCTGGTATGCTGAGCGCCAGCGGGCCCGCAAAGAAATCCGGAAACAGCGTGACCACGTTGATGCGGAGCGGCATCAGATCAATCGAAGATGCCGAGATCGTTCTTCACTACGATCACCCGCGCGTCCGCATCGGTTCGATCCACCACTTCGGCGCGGTAGGGCACGAACACGCTTCCTTTCGCGGTCCGCACGTCGAGCGTCAGTCCCTGCGGAAGCTCATAGTACGCGGTCACCTCGCCAATCTCCTCCCCCGTATCGAGCCGCACCTTCATCCCCAGCAGCTCGTGGAGGTACACCTCATCCTCGGCGGGCGGGTCGAGCTCGGCGAAGGGAGCGAGCAGATAGCGGCCGCGCAGCAGCTCGGCAGTATTCCGGTCAGTGATCGAGTCGAACTTCACCATCAGCCCGCCTTTGAACGGCCGCGAGCTCTCTACCGTGAACTGCTGCTCATTCCGGTCAGGGTTTCCCTTCGAGTCGCCCGCGAAAACACGACGGCCGGACGCGAACACCGCGTCCGGCGCGTCTGTCAACGGCTCTACGACAACTTCGCCGCGAATACCCTGTGCATTGCGGATCAGCCCAACGATCGCCAATGCAGCGGAGTCCATCCTATTCCGCGGCGTCGCCTGCCGTGGAGCCTGTGTCCGTCGGGGAGCCTGCGTCCGTGTGAAGCGCGAGCTCCTCTTCCTCGCTCCGCTCCGGGAGCGGAACAGCCGTCTGCTTGAGCTCGATCCCGAGCCGCTGCTCGTGGCGACGCCTGAGAACACCGGTCCGCCGAAGCAGCGACCGAACCGTGTCACTCGGCTGCGCACCGACACCCAGCCAGTAGTTCGCGCGCTCTTCGTCGACCTTGAGCCCACCCTCTGCCTGACGGGGAGCGTACTGGCCGATGATCTCGATGAACTTGCCGTCACGCGGACTCTGCGAATCGGCAACGACGATGCGGTACACGGGCGCCTTTTTCCGCCCAATGCGGCGGAGACGAATTCTTACCATCGGTGCTGCTCCATTTCCTGGGGTGGTCTGTGCTGCTCTCGGGCTCATCGCTCCACCGGTGTCTCCGGCGAGCACCCGGTCCTGAAGTGCGGTTGTTACCGCATACCAAACATACCCGGCATCGACGGCATTCCAAGCCGTCCGCCGCCCTGCGACATCTTTTTCATCATCTTCTGCATCTCACGGAACTGATCCAGCAGGCGGTTCACGTCGCTGATCGAACGGCCGCAGCCACGCGCAATCCGGGCGCGCCGCGACCCGTTGATGATGGTCGGATCCTTCCGTTCTTCCGGCGTCATCGAGAGCACGATCGCCTCGACGTGCCTCATCCGCTTCGGGTCCATCTTGGCCTGCTTAAGCACTTTCGTGTTGACCCCCGGAAGCATCTTCAGCACTCCCTCGAGGGGTCCCATCTTCTCGATCTGCTTCATCGCGTGGAGGAAGTCGGTGAGGTCCATTCCCTCCTTCTTCACCTTTTTCTGGAGCCGCTTAGCCTCAGTCTCATCGAACGCCGCCTGGGCCTTTTCGACAAGAGATACGACGTCACCCATCTGGAGAATTCGCCCCGCCATGCGGTCGGGATGGAACTCCTCGAGCGCGTCGGATTTCTCGCCGACACCGATGTACTTGATCGGCTTGTCGAGCACGCCGTAGATCGAGAGAGCGGCGCCGCCTCGCGCATCACCGTCCATCTTGGTGAGAATCACGCCGGTGATGTTGAGGGCGCTGTCGAAGCCCTGCGCGATCTTCACCGCCTCCTGTCCGGTCATGCCATCGGCAACGAACAGTATCTCGGTGGGCTTCAGTGCCTCCTTGAGGCGCCGCAGCTCATCCATCATCTCTTCGTCTATCTGGAGGCGTCCCGCCGTATCGACGATGACGACTCGATCACGGTCGCGCTTCGACTGCTCGACGCCAGCCTTGGCGATCTTGACCACGTCCTGCGTGGTACGGTCGGCGTAGACCGGCACATCGAGCTGATTACCCAGTGTCTCAAGCTGATCTATCGCCGCAGGGCGATACACGTCGGCGGCGACGAGCCGGGTCGGGCGTCCCTCTGCCTTGAGCTTGCGCGCGAGCTTCGCAGCGGTCGTCGTTTTGCCGGAGCCCTGGAGCCCCACCATCATCACGACGGTCGGAGGAACGGAGCTCAGCTTGAGCCCTTCCCTCCGCTCGCCGAGCATCGCGGCGAGCTCCTCGTGGACGATTTTGATGAGCTGCTGGGCCGGGGATACTGCGCTCAGCGCGGTGACACCGACCGCTTTCTTCTCCACCCGCTCGAGGAACTGGCGCGTGAGCTGGAAGTTGACGTCCGCTTCGAGCAGAACGCGGCGCACCTCGCGGAGCCCTTCCTTGATGTCGGATTCGCTGAGTGTTCCGCGCCCGCGCAGGCGGGCAAAGGTGACTTCGAGCTTTTCGCTGAGGTCTTCGAACATAGTGTTGAAACTTAACCGCGAGGGGTCGATTTGATTCAATCGAGCGGGACAACGGAGAGAAAAGCGTTGTCGCAGATGACACCGATGTTGCACGGATGACACATCGGTGTCATCTGTGTTAACGCTTTTCTCCGGTGGCTCGGTGTTACCGCTTTCTCCACTGCCTCCACTTCGAGTTGCTGCTGGCACCGCATCAGCCAGCCCGGTACTTTCCTGCCCGGACTCAAACCAATCGCAAACGGAATTGAATCAGCAACTGGAATCCGCCCTCGCCTCGCGCTACCGGCTCGTACGCGAACTCGGCCGGGGCGGCATGGCAACCGTATACCTCTCCGACGACCTCCGCCACGACCGGCGGGTCGCCCTGAAAGTCCTGCACCCGGAGCTCAGCTCCGCCCTCGGCCCCGACCGCTTCCTGCGCGAGATCAAGCTCGCCGCCCGCCTCAATCATCCGCACATAGTCCCGCTGTACGATTCGGGTGAGGCCGAAGGGTTTCTCTATTACGTGATGCCCCTGATCGAGGGTGAGTCGTTGCGCGACCGCCTCCTTCGCGACGGGCACATCCCCACCGACGAATCGCTCCAGCTCGTGCGCGGGATCGCGAGCGCGCTCGACTACGCACACCGCCAGAACATCGTGCACCGGGACATCAAGCCCGAGAACGTGATGCTTCAGGACGGCGAGGCCCTGGTTACGGATTTCGGCATCGCGAAGGCGGTCAGTGTCGCCTCGGACGACACTCTCACGCAGACCGGAATGATGATTGGCACGCCGGCATACGTGAGCCCCGAGCAGGCCGCGGGAGAAAACGTCATCGACGGGCGGAGCGATCAGTACAGTCTGGCCTGCGTCCTGTACGAGATGCTCTCTGGACGAAAACCGTTCGCTGGTAACAACGCGCAGGCGATTCTAAGTAAGCGCTTCAGCGAGCCGGTGCCCTCGATTCACGAGGTCTTTCGCGATGCGACGCCGGAGATCGAGGCAGCTCTTCAGAAAGCACTCGCGAAGTCGAGCGACGAGCGTTTCAGCACGACCATCGATTTCGCGCGAGCCCTTGTTGCCGTGCACCTTTCGACTCCTGACGGAAGCCTCCTCACGCAGGCTGGCGCTGGGAGCGCGAAGTCGATCGCGGTCCTGCCATTTGTCAGCCAGAGCGCAGACCCCGAGGGTGAGTACTTCGCCGACGGAGTGGCGGAGGAGATCATTAACGCTCTGTCCAAGATCAAGGCGCTGAAAGTTTCGTCGCGGACGTCGTCGTTCTCGTTCAAAGGGAAGAACGAGGATATCAGGGAGATCGGGCGAAAGCTTCAGGTTGGAACGGTGCTCGAGGGCAGTGTCCGCAAGGCAGGCAAGCGGCTGCGGGTGACGGCGCAGCTCGTGAACGCCGGCGACAACTCGCAGCTCTGGGCAGAGCGCTACGATCGCGAGCTCGAGGACGTTTTCGAGATTCAGGACGAGATCGCATCGAGCATCGTCTCGGCACTCCGGCTTGTATTGACCGAGGATGAAAAGCGGGCGATCGAGCAGGTGCCGACCGCCAACGTCGAGGCCTACGAGTTCTATCTTCGGGGACGCCAGTTCTTTCACCAGCATCGCCGCCGTGCCATGGAATTCGCCTGCCAGATGTTCGATCAGGCCATCGAGCTCGACCCTGGCTATGCTCTCGCCCATGCGGGCGTGGCCGACTGTTGCTCGTTCCTCTTTCAATACTACGATGCGTCGGCGCAATACCTGAGACGCGCCGAGTCGGCAAGCAAGCGCGCGCTGGACCTGGCGCCGCATCTGGCGGAGGCCCACGCGTCGAGGGGGCTGGCGGTCTCCCTGACTGGGCAGTTCGACGACGCGGAGAAGGAATTCCAGAGAGCGATGCAACTCGACCCGAAGTCGTTCGAGGCAGCGTACTTTTATGGCAGAGCGTGCAACGCAGTCGGAAAGGTGGACGAAGCCGCGAAGTGGTTCGAGCGTGCTGTCGCCGTGCGGCCCGACGATTTCGCGGCTCAGATGCTGCTCGCGAACTGCTATCATGCACTCGAGCGGACCGACGATTCCACGCGCGCGATGCGGCGGGCCTACGACTCGGCCCGAAAGCACCTGGAGCTCAATCCCGACAACCCGCGCGCACTCTACATGGGAGCGCTGGCGCTTTCGGGGCTCGGTGAGTCGGAGCGCGCTCGCGACTGGAACCGCCGCGCGTTTCAGATGGAGCCCGATGATCCTTCGGTCCTGTACAACATCGCCTGCGTGTTCGCTCGAGAGGCGCTCGCGCCCGATGCGGTCGCCACTCTGAGCAAAGCCATTGATAAAGGGTTTGGGCACTGGCAGTGGATCGAGCACGACACCGATCTCGACTCGCTTCGCAGTGAGCCTGGATTCATCGCCCTGCTCGCGCGGAAGCCCGCGGAGTCGCACGCTGTTTAGAACCAGACGCAGGGGGCTGCGCCCCGCAGCGACGCAGAAGGGATGATTCGCCGTGCATAAGGGACTCGAATCGGCTCTCCTTTCGCGCTACAATCTCGACCGCGAGCTGGGCCGCGGCGGGATGGCGACCGTCTACCTCGCGACTGATCTTCGTCACGATCGCCGCGTCGCGCTCAAAGTGCTTCACCCCGAGCTCTCCGCATCGCTCGGCCCCGACCGGTTCCTTCGCGAGATCAAGCTCGCCGCCCGGCTCAATCATCCGCACATCATTCCACTCTTCGATTCAGGCGAGGCGGGTGGATATCTCTTCTACGTGATGCCCGTGGTCGAGGGGGAATCGCTCCGCGACCGACTGCTTCGCGAAGGACAGATCCCGCTCGATGAAGCGCTGCAAATCGTCCGCGGTGTCGCATCGGCCCTCGATTACGCTCACCGCCAGAACATCGTTCACCGCGATATCAAGCCGGAGAACGTGATGCTTCAGGACGGCGAGGCGCTGGTGATGGACTTCGGCATCGCCAAGGCGCTGAGCGCGGCCGCCGGCGACACTCTCACCCAGACCGGGATGATGGTGGGGACGCCGGCGTACGTTAGCCCCGAACAGGCCGCTGGCGAAACGATCATCGACGGACGCAGCGACCAGTACAGCCTCGCCTGCGTTCTCTATGAAATGATTGCGGGCCGAAAGCCCTTCGTGGGCGCCACCATGCAGGCGGTTCTCTCCAAGCGCTTCAGCGAACCCGTTCCTTCGCTGCGCGCAATTCACACCGAAACGTCCGAGGAGGTGGAGACGGCCCTCGTCCGCGCCCTGTCGAAAGAGGCGACCGAGCGTTTCGCGACGACAATGGAGTTCGCGCGGGCCCTCGTCGCGACTCATTTGAGAACGCCCAACGGCAGCCCCCTGCAGCAGGGCGGAAGCAGCACCGGCAAGTCGATCGCGGTGATGCCGTTCACCAACATGAGCTCCGACCCGGAAGGGGATTTCTTCGCCGACGGAATCGCCGAGGAGATCATTACCGCGCTCTCGAAGATCAACGCACTCAAGGTCTCGTCGCGCAGCGCGTCGTTTTCCTTCAAGGGAAAGAGCGACGACATCAGCGAGATCGGACGCCGGCTGCAGGTGTCGACGATACTCGAGGGAAGCATCAGAAAGGCCGGCAAGCGCCTCCGCCTCACCGCGCAGCTCGTGAACGTCGCCAACAACGAACAGCTCTGGGCGGAGAGATACGACCGCGAGCTCGAGGACGTCTTCGAGATTCAGGACGAGATCGCCCAGAGCATCGTCGCCGCCCTCCGTGTCGTGCTCAGCGACGACGAGAAACGCGCCATCGAGCAGGTGCCGACGGCCAACGTCGAAGCCTACGGTTTCTACCTTCGCGGGCGACAGTATTTCCATCAGCACCGTCGCAAAGCGCACGAATACGCGAGGCAGATGTTCGAGAGAGCGATAGAGCTGGATCCCGACTACGCGCTCGCGTACGCCGGCATCGCGGACTGCTGCTCATTCCTGTATCAGTACTTCTACGCCTCGCCCGCGAACCTCAAGCGCGCCGACGCGGCCAGCAGACGGGCACTCGAGCTCGCACCGAGTCTCGCCGAGGCGCACGCGTCGCGCGGGCTCGCGGTTTCGCTCAGCAATCGCTTCGAGGAGGCGGATACTGAATTCGAGATGGCGCTGAAGCTCAACCCGAATTCATTCGAAGCCGCGTATTTCTACGCTCGTTCGTGCGTTGCGCAGGGCAGAAACGAAGACGCGGCCCGCTGGTTCGAGCGGGCAATCGCGGTAAGGCCCGACGACTACGCGGCACTGGCCCTGCTCGCCACGACTTACCTCGCGCTCGGCCGGGCCGAAGAATCCATCAAGGCGTCGCGACGGTCGTACGACAGCGCAAGAAAGCACCTCGACCTCAATCCCGACGATCCGCGCGCGCTCTACATGGGAGCAATGTCGCTGACGTCACTCGGCGAGTCGGAAAAGGCGCGGGAATGGAATCGTCGGGCACTGGCGATGGATCCCGACGATCCCTCGGTTCTTTACAACATTGCGTGCGCTTTTGCGGTCGAGGCCCAGTCGGATGAAGCCATCGACGCGCTCGAGCGCGCGCTCGCCAACGGATTCGGACACTGGCAATGGATCGAGCACGACACCGACCTCGATTCGTTGCGCGACAATCCGCGATTCATCGAGATGCTCGCACGCAAGCCAGCCGAAATGGAGGCCGAGTAGCATGCACAAAGGCCTGGAGAACGCTCTCGCAAGATCCTACCGGCTCGATCGCGAGCTCGGCCGCGGCGGCATGGCCACAGTCTATCTCGCCCACGACATCCGCCACAACCGCAGGGTTGCGCTCAAGGTCCTCCATCCCGATCTGGGCCACTCGATCGGGCCCGATCGCTTTCTGCGCGAGATCCAGCTCGCCGCGCAACTCAACCATCCGCACATCGTGCCGTTGTTCGATTCTGGCGAAGCAGGTGGCTATCTCTACTACGTGATGCCGGTGGTGGATGGCGAGACGCTGCGCGACCGTCTGCTGCGCGAAGGCCAGCTCACGCTCGATGAATCCCTCCAGCTCGTGCGTGGCATCGCGTCGGCACTCGACTACGCGCACCGCCAGAACATCGTGCACCGCGACATCAAGCCCGAGAACGTGATGCTGCAGGATGGAGAGGCGGTCGTGATGGACTTCGGCATCGGCAAGGCGGTAAGCGTGGCCGCCGACGATACGCTGACTCAAACCGGAATGGTCGTCGGAACGCCGGCGTACGTCAGCCCGGAGCAGGCCGCCGGCGAGACCCGGATCGACGGCCGCAGCGATCAGTACAGCCTGGCGTGCGTCCTCTACGAGATGCTTTCCGGTAGAAAACCGTTCACCGCACCTACCGCTCAGGCGGTAATCAGCAGACGGTTCAGCGATCCAGTCCCGTCGCTTCGCGCTGTTCTCGAGTCCGCCTCCGATGAGATCGAGATCGCCGTCACGAGAGCCTTGTCGAAGGAGGCCAGCGAGCGTTTTCCCACCACGATGGAGTTCGCCCGCGCGCTGGTCGCCACCCACCTTTCGACTCCGGATGGAAGTCCGCTGCAGGCGGGCGCAGGCAAATCGATAGCGGTGCTTCCGTTCACCAACATGAGCCCGGATCCGGAAGGTGACTTCTTCGCCGACGGGATTGCCGACGAGATCATCACTGCTCTCTCAAAGGTGAAGGCGCTGAAGGTGTCATCGCGCACGTCATCTTTCACTTTCAAAGGCAAGAACGACGACATCCGCGAGATCGGGCGAAAGCTCCAGGTGTCAACGGTGCTCGAAGGGAGCATCCGCAAGTCGGGCAAACGGCTGCGCCTCAACGCGCAGCTCGTGAGCGCCGCCGACAATTCCCAGCTGTGGGCCGAGCGGTACGATCGCGAGCTGGAAGACGTGTTCGCGATTCAGGACGAGATCGCGTCGAGCATCGTCGCCGCACTCCGGGTGGTTCTGACGGAGGACGAAAAGAGGGCGATCGAGCAGGTTCCAACCGCCAACCTCGATGCCTATGAATTCTACCTTCGAGGGCGTCAATTCTTTCATCAGCACCGTCGCCGCTCTCACGAGTTCGCGCGGCAGCTCTTCGAGCGGGCGATCGAGCTCGACCCGGGGTACGCTCTCGCGCACTGCGGCGTCGCCGACTGTTGCTCGTTCCTCTACCAGTATTTCGACGCGTCGGCCGAAAACCTCCGAAAAGCGGACACCGCCAGCAGGCGAGCGCTCGAGCTCGCTCCGCAGCTTGCCGAATCGCATGCATCGCGTGGCCTTGCCGTATCGCTGACTGGGAATTTCGAGGAGGCCGAAGGGCAGTTCCAGGAGGCGATGCGTCTCGACCCGAAGTCGTTCGAAGCCGCCTACTTCTTTGCGCGCGCATGCATGGCACAGGGCAAATCCGAGGAGGCCGCGAAATGGTTCGAGCGGGCGATCGCCGTCCGGCCGGACGACTTCGCCGCGCTCATACTGCTGTCCGGGGTGTATCACGACCTCGCGCGCCCGGACGACGCCACGCGCGCGACGCGGCGCTCTTACGACGCAGCCCGGAAGCACCTCGACCTAAATCCGGACAATCCGCGAGCCCTTTACATGGGGGCGGCCGCCCTCTCCGCGTTGGGAGAGTCGGAGAAAGCGCGCGAATGGGTGCGGCGAGCGAGAGACATGGAGCCGGACGACCCGTCGGTCCTCTACAACGTCGCCTGCGTGTACGCGATGGAGAAAATGCCTGCTGAAGGAATCGCGGCCCTTACCAAGGCCATCGACCACGGTTTCGGCCACTGGAAGTGGATCGAGCACGATTCAACCCTCGACCCGCTGCGCTCCGAGCCCGGCTTCGATCTTCTAC
This sequence comes from Gemmatimonadaceae bacterium, assembly GCA_013813715.1. GTDB lineage: Bacteria > Gemmatimonadota > Gemmatimonadetes > Gemmatimonadales > Gemmatimonadaceae > UBA4720. The sequence continues at coordinate 33,555 of JACCRF010000086.1, forward strand.
TGTCGCGGAAATCCGTCGACAGCCCGTCGTGAGAATCAGGTCCCGGCGCTCCGCCGATTCCGTCAGAGCCTCAAGCGAAAACGTGGCGACCCCGCCGGCTCCCTGTAACTTGGAGCATGCCCAGCCCCAGGCGTAAAGACGAAATCCTGAAGTCGGAGATCCCCGCGGCGCTTCCGCTGATGGCGCTCCGCTCCACGATCGTCTATCCGCTGGGAACGATCGCCGTCCAGATGGGGGCCGCAGAGAACCTCGCCCTGCTCCGCGATAATCCGGGTGCCGGCACAATCGTCGGGCTCGTCATCGCCGCCGGTGATCACGACGAGCCGCTCGATCTCGACGGCTTCGTCGGTCGCGTGGGCGTAGCAGCGCGGGTGCACGAGCGCATCAACCTTCCGGGGGAAACGATCCAGATCACTCTCCAGGGGCTGCGCCGGATCGTCATCGACAGCATCACGCAGAAATCTCCCTACCCCATCGCGAAGGTGAAGCCGGCAAAGGAGATTCCGCCCGCGGCGAATGAAGTTGACGAGCTCGTGAGCCGGGTCGTGAGCGCGTCGGAGACTCTCGCGCAGCTCGTCGACCGGATCCCCGATGAGGTACCCGCAATCCTGCGAATGAACGTTTCCGATCCGGGTCGGTTTGCCGACCTCGCAGCGACCAACATGAACTTCAAGATCGGGGACAAGGACGAGATCGTTCAGCGCCTCAACATCGGACAACGACTGCGCTTTCTCCTCACACGGCTCGAACGCGAGGTGGGTCGGGCACATGTCGTCGAGGACGTCAAGCGCCAGACGGAGATCAAGATCGAGCAGCACCAGCGCGAATTCTATCTGCGCCAGCAGTTGCGGGCGATTCAGGCCGAGCTGGGCGAATCCGATCCGAGTGAGAAGGAAGCTGTCGAGACTCTCAGGAAGATCGGGGCGACAAAGCTTTCCGAGCGGGCGGCGCAGGAGGCGCGCCGCGAGACGGAACGCATGCGGATGCTCTCTCCGGCGTCGAGTGAGTATCAAGTCATCCGTACGTATCTCGACTGGTTACTCTCGTTGCCGTGGGAGAAGCGCTCCGGGAAGGAGGAGATCGAACTTGCAACAGTGCAGAAATCGCTCGACGAGCGTCACTACGGGTTGAACGAGGCGAAAGAGCGAATCATCGAGTTCCTCGCCGTGCGCAAGCTGCGTGGGAACGACCCGCACGGACCCATCCTCTGCCTTTCAGGCCCTCCGGGCACCGGCAAGACTTCGCTCGGGGAGGCCATCGCGACAGCCATCGGGCGCGAGTTCTACCGTATTTCGGTGGGCGGGGTACGCGACGAGGCTGAAATCCGGGGCCACCGCCGCACTTACGTCGGCGCGCTCCCCGGGCTTCTCATTCAGGCACTGCGCCGCGTGCAGGTAAAGGATCCTGTCTTTATGATCGACGAGATCGACAAAATGAGCGACGGCGGCGCGTCCGGCAATCCAACCGCGGCGATGCTCGAGGTACTCGACCCGTCGCAGAACGACAATTTCGTGGATCACTATCTGAATGTTCCGTTCGACCTGTCGCAGGTTCTCTTCATCTGCACGGCTAACAACCTCTACGACATTCCGCCTCCCCTGCGCGACCGGATGGAAATCATCGGCATCGCCGGATACACAGTCGAAGAGAAAGTCGAGATCGCGTGGAGGTACATGCTGCCCCGGCTGCTCGAGGAGCACGGCATCACCGACAAGGACATCCAGTTCACCGACGAAGTGCTGGGCTTCATCTCCAGCCGCTACTCGCGCGAGGCCGGACTCAGGAATTTCGAACGCGACATCGCCGCGATTCTGCGCCGCCGCGCGCGCCGCAAGGCTGAGGGAGAGGAAGGCGCGTGGGTCGTCGACAACGCGCGCGTCAGCGACATCCTCGGCAATCCCCGCTTTCCGCTCGAGTCGGCGGAGCAGGAGCCGGAAGTCGGTGCGGTGACAGGACTCGCGTGGACGTCCACCGGCGGCGATCTGATGCTCATCGAAGCCCTCCGCATGGCCGGCACCGGAAAGCTCACCGTCACCGGACAGCTCGGCAGCGTGATGCGCGAATCGGTGGACGCGGCATACTCGTACGTGCGGTCGCGTGCTGACGTGCTGAGCATCGAGCAGCAGGAGTTTCGGGAGACCGACCTGCACGTTCACTTTCCCGCCGGTGCGATTCCAAAGGATGGACCGAGCGCGGGAGCGGCGATCACGCTCGCCATCGCAAGCGTCCTCAGCCGGCGACCGGTCCGGCGGGACGTGGCGATCACCGGCGAAGTGACTCTGCGTGGCAAAGTGCTCGAGATCGGAGGCGTCAAGGAAAAGGTGCTGGCGGCGTACCGCGCCGGACTTCGACAGGTAGTGATGCCGGCGACGAACGAGAAGGATCTTCGCGACATCGCCGAGGAAGTCCGCGGAGCGATGGCGTTCACGTTCGTGTCCACGATGGACGAGGTGCTCCACCTGATGCTGATGCGGACGCCCCAGCCGCTGCTCGCCGACGGCCCGCGGCGACGCGCCCCCGCCCGGAAGAGGGAGCAAACTTCACCCACGGCGGAACGTAGTGACGATACGGTCTCAATAGCGAAGGACTAGCGTATCGTGCAGTTCTCGATGGAAAACGAGTGGGTCAAGTTCGCGGTTCACGTCTTCATCGGCACGATGGCAGGCGGTCTTTCGGACACCGTCGCGGTATGGATGCTCTTCAACCCGAAGCAGAAAAAGTTCGGCTTTCAGGGAGCCATTCCGAAGAATCAGGCGCGGATGGCTCGAAGCCTGGGGCGCACCGTCGGCGAACGGTTGCTTACGCCAGGCGACCTGCAGAGCGAGCTGGGACGCCCCGAGCTTCGCGCGGCCTTCGAAATAAAGCTGGCCGAGGTTATCGACTCGATCATCGCATCACGCGACCCGTTGATCGACAAGGTGCCGCCAGCGGTGGTCACAGCGCTCGAAGAGGCGATGAGCTCCTATCTGCCCATCGCGATGGGAAAGCTGGGATCCTTCCTCGGCCAGCCGACGACGCGGATAAAGCTCCGCGCCGCGCTTCATGGAATGTTCAACCGCTTCGTCGAGGACCTGAAGTTCCACGAGAAGGTTCTCGCGAAACTCATGATGTCGGAGCGGAAATTCGAAGTGGCCCTGGATACGATCGAGTCGGAAGGAGTTGACCAGGTGGTGACTCTCCTCGACGAACCGGAGATCCGCGAAGAGATCACACGCACGATTCACGATGCATTGCTGACATATCTGCAAAAGCCGATCGCCGAGATCGTAGGCGGCTTTGACGCGACCCATGAGCCGGACGCGGGAAAGCGCCTCGCCCACGCGACCGCTCCGCTCATCTGGGAATGGATTCACGCGCAGCTCCCCAGCCTCGTCCAGCGCCTCGATGTGCAGGCGATGGTGGAGCGAAAGGTAATGGCGTTCAGCGTTGACCGGGTAGAAGAGATCCTGCGCTCGGTGATCGACAACGAGCTCCGGCTGATCATCACCACCGGCTATGTGCTGGGTGCCCTCATCGGGGTCTGCACCTTCTTCATTGCGCGTGCGCTCGGACTGTGAAGTTTCGGAATGCTCCGGAGTGTCTATTGCTTCAACTCGAGTTTCGAAACATCGAGCACCGAGGTGCTCCCCCCCACCGGGACATCGACGTAGGTGACGACCGGCCGTCCGCCCACCTCCTGCGTCGTGATCTGAAGCGAGCGGCCGCTCGCCGAGTAGCTTCGGGACACCGAGCCGGGCGCTGAAGCGGCGGTCACGTCATAGCGCTTCCTGATCAGCCGGTCGAGGATGTCGAAGAACTCGGACGCCTCGACGCGTGAATCCCAGACACTCGCCCACGCGAGACCCTGTCCGCCGGCCGCATTGAACAGCACGTAGCGATCGCCGTCCCATCCCGCCGCACCGCGCACAGCTTCGTTCTGGTCGTTGAGATGCTGGAACAGAAACAGCCGGGTCTCGAACTCGCCGAGCGTGTTCTGATAAACCGGCGTCGCTCCCGATAGCGGGGGCAGCGTTATCGCAGTCGGATCATCGCGCTGCCCGAAGTACGCGGTTGGATGCAGAATCTGCTCCGTCGATACAGGTATCGACTCATATAGCGGCTTCCCCGCATCCCGCTCCTTGAAATTCCGGACGAACTCGGCCCCGCTCAGATATGGAAAGATGAGCGTCTCCTGGATCACCACGGGCGCGGCCGCGAACACCGGCATGGAGCTCTGGTTATCGCGAATCATGTCGCGCACCCTGTCCCATCCGCCGGGCAGATTCATCGCCACGTTCGTGCCGCCGAGCATCGCCGAGATCTGCTCGTAGACGGCCTGGCCTTCGAACACCGCCTGCGCGGCGGATTGCCTGTCGTTCTGGCCTTCGATCTGCTGCGTCGAATCGAGACTGATGTATTGATCCTGCAGCGCATGCACCAGTTCGTGGGTAATCGTGATGCCGACTGCGTCCTTCGGTGCGTCGTCGACCACGTACAGAACCTTCGTTTTCGGATCGTAGTACCCGACGATCTGCTCTTCCAGCAGGTCCACCAGAAACTTCTCCAGATCGAGTGTATCGGGTAGCATCCCAAGCCGCTTGTACGCCGCGGTGATGCCGGCGAACTCGCGCGCCGCGCGGGGTTCGGTCACCTGACGGGTGACGAACTCGCGGACCTGAGCTTTGGACCGGGACTCGACCCGCGGCGGACGCTTGAACTTGAGCCCGATGGCAGCCTCGATTTTCGGGATGGCTTCGCTCACCTCGCGCCCGAAAGGACCTTCGTACGCCGATTCTTTCTCGGCGCACGCTGCCGTCATGGCAGCGAGTAGCAGCGCGGCGGCGATGATACGCGCCCGGCTGCCGGCACTCGCGCGGACGGCTTTCCGCGATTCTTTAGTTCCTTCTCTGCTCCTCTCTCTTTCCATTTCAGTCAGGATGTCAGAGGCCCGAGTAGCGCCTGTACGTGGATATCAGCGCGTCGCCCCAAAGCAAAGCGATCATTGCGGCAGGCGCAAGAAAAACGCCGAAAGGAACGAGTGGCGGGTCGAAATCGCGCCTGGCGGTGCGCGCGCGCAGCCACGCTATCGGGTACACCACGCCGATGAAAAGCACGGCGCCGAGGAGCGCGCCGAGGAAGACCGTGATCAGTGCCCGCTGGGGGCCGACCGCACCGCCGACGACCGACATCAACGTCACGTCGCCGAATCCCATTGCCTCTTTCTTGAGAGTGACTTCACCGAGCCACCCGGCGATCGCTATCGCGCCCGCGCCCACGCACGCGCCGATCAGCGCTTCGTAAAGCCCGACGAAGGGCTCATGTCCGCCGGTGAACAGCGCGATCATCGCGGTTCCGATCACCCACACCAGCCCGAACACGGTGAACCCGTCGGGAATCAGGTAGTGCTTCGCATCGGTAACCGCGATTCCAAGCAGAACCGTTGCGAACATCGCGACGCAAAGTCCGCTGAACGAGAGGCCATAGTGCAGGAACGCGGCGAGCCAGATGAGGCCGACAATGAGCTCGACAAGCGGGTACTGGAAGGAAATCGGGAGTGCGCAGCCGCGGCATTTGCCGCGGAGCGCGAGCCAGCTGACCAGTGGGATGTTTTCCAGCACTCCGATCTGTCGCTCGCATCTCGGGCATCTTGATCGCGGTCGAACTACCGAGAGGCCTTCGGGCCATCGCGAGATGCAGACATTCAGGAACGATCCGAAGCAGGCGCCGATGACGAAGCTGTAGAGCGCCCAGAGAGTGCGCATTATTTCGCGAGCTGATAAAGGAGGATTCCCGCCGCCACGGCAACGTTGAGTGATTCGACCTCACTGGCGATGGGCAGCGAAACCGTCTCAACCACGGCCTCGCGCACAGATGACGACAGACCCGCTCCCTCGTTTCCTACGGCGAGCGCGAGCCGCGCCGCCGGTTTCATTTTGTCGACAGGGGTTCCAGCGCTATCTGCGCCCCAGAGGGGGATGCCTTCGTCGCCAAGGAACGCAAACACCTGTGTCGTGGTACTATGAAAAGCGGGGTGATGGAAGAGCGCTCCCATCGCACCGCGCACGACTTTGGGGTTCCACAGATCAACGGTGCCGGGAAGCGCGATGGTCGCGTCGGCGCCGAGGGCGGCGGCGGTACGGACGATGGTGCCGACGTTGCCCGGATCCTGAACTGCGTCGAGGATGAGGATGCGAAGTCGCGCGCGTCCCCTGAAATCCTCGAGCTTGTGATCGGGAACAACTCCGATCGCGAGCACGCCCTGAGGCGACTCGGTTTCCGCTGCGCCGCGAAACTCGGCCTCGGTCACCGATGCGATGTCGATGCCGAGCTCGGCGATTTTTGCGCGCAAGGCAGGGCCGCGCGGGGCGCCGTCGAGCTGTGGGGCAGTAAGAATACCCCGGACGGAAACCGGGGAACGAAGCAGCTCTTCGACTGACCGGACGCCTTCGGCGACGAAGAGCGATTGGCGCTCTCTCGATTTCCTGCGCTTCAGGTCACGCGCCAGTGTAAGCAGTTTCAAGCAGCGGTGATGGACAGGGTTGGAATAGGATTTGCCTTTGTGGCAGTCGGCAATTTACGGCGGGAGCCCTCATGAAACGAATATTTGCGTCTTTGGCAATTGTCATTTCCACAACAGCGTGCGGAATCTCACAGCAGCAGGAAGTGGAGATGGGAACGGATTACGCGCGCCAGATAAATGCGCAGCTACCAATCGTCAGCGATCCGGAGCTGAACCGTTATGTCAACGTCCTGGGAGATGCCATCGCCCGGCTCACGAGCCGCGCCGATCTCGATTGGCGCTTCTTTATCGTTGACAGTCGCGAGGTGAATGCATTCGCCGTTCCCGGCGGATTCATTTACGTCAACCGCGGACTGATCGAGCGAACCGACAACATGTCGGAGCTGGCCGGAGTGCTCGGCCATGAGGTGGGGCATGTCGTGCGCCGGCACAGCATCGAGCAGATGGAGAAGGCGCAGGGTGCGAACATTGGCGTCACGCTGGCGTGCGTGCTCACGAGCATCTGCAACAGCGATATCGCTCAGGCAGGGATCAACATCGCCGGCGGTGCGGTGTTCGCGCGATTCAGCCGCCAGGACGAGCTCGAGGCGGATCAGGAAGCCGTGAACAATACCGTCCGCGCCGGCATCACCCCGCGGGGCATCGTTACGATGTTTCAGACGCTGATCGCCGAGCGGAGGAGCCGTCCGGGGGGCGTCGAGGCATGGTTCGCCACGCATCCGCTGGAAGAGGATCGAATCCAGGCGGCGCAGGCGATGATCAGCCGCATCCCGGCGGGGACTTTGAGCTCGCTCAACACCAATACGTCGAATTACAACAGCTTCAAGTCGCGGCTGCGCTCGCTTCCGCCGTCCCCGGCGCCGAGAAGGCAGTAACCGGACGACAAAGCTTTACCACAGATGACACAGATGGACGCCGATGACAAAGATGAAAAACGAGCGGTACTACAACTGATTTAGGGGGAACGACGGACCGTCGTTGCGTTCCCCCCTAAAGCGTTTGCTGTCATCTGTGTCATTAGGGTACATCTGTGTCATCTGTGGTAAAGTTTTGTGGTGAAGGTCTGTCGTCTCGTTGTCGGCGAGCGCCGCGCATCTTTTGCTCATGCAAGTCGCACTTACCATAGCTGGCTCGGATTCCGGCGGCGGAGCCGGTATTCAGGCCGACCTCAAGACGTTCCACCAGTTCGGGGTGTTCGGGACGTCGGCGATAACGGCGGTCACGGCACAGAACACGATAGGTGTAACGCAGTGGCAGGCGATCCCCACCGATCTCGTGCGTGCGCAGATCGACGCGGTTGCTTCCGACCTCCGGCCCGCCGCCGTGAAAAGCGGTATGCTCGCGAACCTCGCCATCGTCATGACGGTCGCCGCGGCGGTGCACGACCACGCACTCCCCAACTACGTCCTCGACCCGGTGATGGTCGCGACGTCGGGTGACCTGCTCATCGAGCGGGAAGCCATGTCGGCGATCCGCGACCACCTCATACCGCTCGCCGCCCTTATTACGCCGAATGCGCACGAAACCGCTGTCATCACGGGAATCACCCTGCGCGGTGAAGCGGACATGCGACGCGCTGCCGAAGTAATCCTGCGCTTGGGCGCGAAGGCGGTGCTCATCAAGGGAGGCCACCTCGACGATGGCGAGGCCCGCATCACCGACCTGTTCCACGACGGCGAGGTCACTGTTTTCTCGCATTCGCGCATCAGGACCACGAGCACGCACGGCACCGGATGTACGCTCTCAGCGGCGATCGCGGCCGCACTCGCAAAGGGTGCCGGGCCAGTAGACGCTGTCGCCTCCGCGATAGACTTTGTGCACGCAGCGATCGAGACGGCCCCCGCGCTGGGCGCCGGACACGGCCCGCTAAATCATTTCGCGCGGGACAGCTCAGCGACAAAAGCTCGCACCAGCGACTGAAATCCGCTCGCGGAACGGGTGGTCACGTCGAGCACATCCGCGTGAAGGACCGCTTTGCCGTCCAGTTTTGCGGCGGCGTTGGCGATGCAGCTCATTCCGGCGACGCGCATTCCGATTGCGCGCGCGACGATCACTTCGGGAACCGTCGACATTCCAACCGCGTCCGCCCCGAGCTGCGCGAGCATCCGCACTTCCGAGGGAGTTTCAAACGACGGCCCCGGAAGGCACGCATATACTCCTTCCTTCACTGCGATGCCGAGCTTCTCTGCACACGCGCGCAGAATTGCGCGCAGCCCGGAGTCGTAGGGGGCGGTCATATCGGGGAATCGCTGATCTCCCTCTTCCACGGGGCCTGTCAGCGGATTCGTTGACGAAAGGTTCAGGTGATCCCCAATGATCATCAGGTCACCGGCGACCAGGTCGCCCCTGATTCCCCCCGCTGCGTTCGACGCAAAATAGATCGTCGCGCCAAGTGCGTGCATCACGCGCACCGGAAAGGCCGCGAGCTGCGGCGGATGCCCTTCGTACATGTGAAATCGGCCGGCGAGCGCAACGACGTTACGCCCGGAAAGCGTGCCGCTCACGAGTGTCCCGTTGTGTCCCTGCACTGTAGCACGCGGAAACCCAGGCACTTCGGAGAATGGCATGTGCACTGCATTCTCGATGTCGGAAGCGAGTCCTCCAAGACCCGATCCGAGTACGATGCCAACGTCTGGCACCGCATCGCCGATCCGTTCGCGTACCGCCGCGGCTGACCGTTGTGCAGCCGCCGCTCCGTACGGCGAAGTCACGCGGCCTCGCCCATCATGCGATCCATCTCCGCCGACACTTCCGTCAGCAGCTCTACTCGCTTCTCCCACGGGAGGAACGCGCTCTCGAACCCGTTGAGAGCGATCGTGCACAGCTCGTCGAAGCTGAATCCGAGGTGTCGCGCGGCAAACACGTACTCGTCGGTGAGTGTTGTGTCGCTCATCAGCCGGTTATCGGTGTTGAGCGCGACGTTCATCCCGCGGTCGAAATACGCGCGGAGAGGGTGTTCTTCATACGATGCGGCGGCGTGAGTCTGCACGTTGCTTGTGAGGCATATCTCCAACCCGATGCGGCGGTCGTTCACGTACTGCGTGAGCTCCAGGTCCTCGATGAGACGCGTCGCGTGGCCGAGGCGATGGGCTCCGCACGAATGCACTGCGTCCCACACCGAACGCGCGCCATCGCCCTCGCCCGCGTGCACGGTCACCGCAAGATTGTGGCGCCGGGCGTATGCGAACGCCTCGGCGTGACTCGATGCGGGAAATCCGGCTTCGCCTCCCGCGAGGTCGAACGCAACGACACCGCGCTGCCTGTACTCTACCGCGAGGCGGGCGAGGTCGAGCGATTTCTCGGGGGGAAGCTGTCGCAGCGAGCATACGATGGAACGCGCTGTTATCCCGTAATCGCGCTCGGCGCGCTCGAGACCCCTGATCTGCGCTTCGAGCGCTTCCTCGGGCGGGAGGCCCCGGCGGCCGTTGAGGATGGGCGCGTTTCTCACCTCGATATAGCGCACGCCGTCGTTCGCCGCGTCCTGGCCCAGCTCATACGCGATACGCTCGAGGGCCTCCGCCGTCTGCATTACGGAGACGGTCACGTCGAAGCGTTGAAGATAGTCCTCGAGCGTGCGTGCGTCGCTCACCCGCATGAACTCGCGCAACTCCTCAGCCGTCTGCCGCGGCATCTCCACACCGTACTCAGCGCCGAGCTCGAGGAGCGTTGCGGGGCGTACCGAGCCGTCGAGATGGCAATGAAGCTCGGCCTTGGGAAGGCTTCTCAATCGTTCAGCAGTCAGCATCCACGATGATATCGCATTCGATTCCAAAGCAGAAGCGGGATGGCCGCCGGACGCATGCTG
>JACCRF010000091.1 GCA_013813715.1 Gemmatimonadaceae bacterium
CTCATGATCGAGCAGGTGATTCAGCGCATGCTCGAACGTCCCCGGCAACAACTGCCGGGCCAGATCGACGGCCAGAAACCGCGGGTTCGTATCGATGTACTTGTAGCGGGCCATGGGCGGCGCGGGAAGTGGGTGGCGACGCGCCGACACGAGGAGGAACACGCTCGACCGTTCTCCCGCTATTGATTACACTATGCGTGCAGCCGCGCCAGACTAAATCGGAGGTTTTTCTACAGCCTCGTTAGGCATTCGAACCAAGTAGCGTTAACGATTCAATGGTAGACCAGAAGCTCGACGAAATCTTAGATCTTTTAAATCGTCACAGGCAGCGAGCAACCTATGGTGCTGGGCGATATCGTTGACCGGCCACCAGCTTTCTTGATGGGCGGTCGCCCCCGCGATCATCGCCATTCTTGGATCGTGAATCAGGATACGGGCCTTCCGACGGGCTACACCGAGGCTGATATGCATCCCGATCTCCGCAAAAATGAAACCGTCATCAAGACGAGCTTTCAGCTCGAGAATTGGCTCCGCGACAATGGGATGGGATGAATTCTCCGCTCGATTGGGAGCCGAGATCAAGAGACTCGGTGTGAGTGATCGAGATGCGCGTTTCCTTGGATTCGACTCGCCGGATGAGAGAATTATCGAGTTACTCTCAGAACTTCCAGATGGAGTAGGTGCTGAAGCGTTTTATGCTTTCCTCGGAGCGAACTTCAGGGAGTTACAGAAGCCCGAGGCAGCATCGACGGTTAATCCTGCTGATATACGCCGATTACCGAATCGCTTCGGCAGCGCGGCAAGAATTGGATTCGTCGGGAGCTGGTTCCCTAACCTTGGGGGAGATGGCAGTTAATCAAGCCACCGATCCGTCTGTCAGCTCCGGGTAGCTCCGACTCACGCGCGTGATGTTCTCGCCCTGTCCCGTAGATAACGTCTCGTTCGGGTCGAGACACCAGATTCCATCGAGCAGCCCGTCACGCCGAAGGACTTCGTGGATGCCGGGGATGCATCCACGGAACGCGTTCGCCGCGTCGAATACGGCGGCGTTCGCGTCGGTGAGAGCCGCTCCCAGCGATAGCAGTGAAGAGTCTATTGAGCCGGATTCGCGCGCGCGCTTGATGTCCTCGAGCAGCTTCACCGCCGCACGCGTCCACACAGCCCACTGTCCGAGTAGGCCGCCGTCGATCCACCGTAGCTCAGTCGTTTCGCCGACATTGATCGGATACGGCGTCAGAAGATCGGCGACGATGTTGTCGTCATTGCCTGTGTACAAGGCGATGTCGTCGCGGCCGGCTTCGACCACGGCGCGAACGACGTCGAACGTCTGATACCGGTTGAATGGCGCGATCTTGATCGCCCACACGTTCGGAATTTCTGAAAACCGACGCCAGAAATCGTACGACAACACGCGTCCGCCGACCGCGGGCTGCAGATAGAAGCCGAAGAGTGGGATCGCTTCGGCAACCGCGCGACAGTGCTCAATGATCGCCGCTTCCGTTTCCGTGCGCCAATCCCCGAGGCTGAGCAGCGCGGCATCGTAATCGAGCGAGGCGGCGAGTTCCGCTTCCGTACGTGCCTGCGGCGTGTGGCCGCAGACGCCGGCGATCATCGCGAATGGGCGCGATTCGGTGCCTGGCGCGGCACTCGCCTCTTCAGCCGCGAGCTGGAGCACGGTGCGATACAGCCCGATGGCGGGGTCGCGGATCGCAAACTGGGTGGTGTGCACTCCGACCGCGATTCCACCAGCCCCAGCCTCTATATAGTAGCGCGTGAGTCCACGCTGCCGGCGCTCATCCAGCCTGCGTGCGGCATCGAGAGCGAGCGGATGCGCTGGAATCACCTGGCCGTCGCGCAGATGCTGGTGAACGCTCACGGCATCAGAAACGGCCATCGCGCGCCTCGAATCTCGTCGCTTTGCCCAGCAGCGGTCCACCTTCCTCGATCCACTGCGCGACCCACTCGCGCATCTGATCTAGCGACACCTCCGGCGCGGCAAACGTCTCCCCCATTCGCGACGTGTTGCTGAGCAGCGCATCGGCTCGCTCGGTACCTATGAACCGAGCGCGCTTTCCGAAGCGTTCAGCGAACCACTCGGCGAGCGCTCGCACGCTGAGAATATCGGCGCCCGTGACGTTCACCACGAACGGCGGCGATGAAGCAAGTCGGAGGCACTCGAGCGCGATGCGATTCGCATCGCCCTGCCAGATCACGTTCACGTAACCCATCTCGACCGATACCGGCTCGCCGCGATACACCTTGAGCGCCACGTCAACCAGCACGCCGTAGCGGAGTTCGATCGCGTAGTTGAGGCGGCAGGTCGCGACACGCGCGCGGTGACGCACCGCGTAGAACTCAAACACCCGCTCGCGTCCGAGGCAGGACGCCGCGTATTCGCCAACGGGTCCGGGCGTGTCGTCCTCTCGAGATCCGCCGCGTTCGACCGGCGTGAGCGGATACACATTTCCCGTAGAGAATGCGACGATCCGCGAGTCGCGATAGCGGTGCGCGCAATGCGCGGGCACGATCGTGTTGATCGCCCAGGTCATCGCCGGCGCTTCGGCGGTGCCGAACTTCTGGCCCGCCATGAAGATCACGTTCGCTGCATCGGGAAGGCGCGCGACCGCGTCGGGGTCGAGCAGGTCGCAGCGAAGCGTCTCGACGCCCGCGTCGTTCAGCGCGCGCTCGGCGGCTGCCGAGGACCAGCGCGAAACGGCGATCACGCGGCGTGAGTCGGCGCGCGCGCGGGCCGCCATGCGGGCGAGCGTCGGGCCCATCTTGCCTCCGGCGCCAAGGATGATGATGTCGCCCGGACATACCTCGAGCGCGGCCGTTGTTTCGTCGCGGGGAGCGGAGAGCAGGTCATCGAGTTCGTGCTCGGTCATCCTAATGAGCAACTTGGCCTTCTGAACGGTAGCTTGCCAGATTTCGCGTTGTGTCTCAGCGGCACTCTCCCCTCGAGCTGCTCGTCATCCCACACACTCACTGGGATCGTGAGTGGTATCACACGGCCGCGCACTTCCGGCAACGCCTGGTGCCTCTGATTGACGAGCTCGTGCACGAGCCCCCTCCGCCCGGCGAGAGCTTTCTCCTCGACGGGCAGGCAATCGTGCTCGAGGATTACCTGGCGGTGCGGCCCGATCGCGCGGCGGCGCTTGGCACCCTGCTGCGCGACGGACGCTTGGAGGCGGGCCCTTGGTACGTGCTTCCGGACGAGCTGATCCCCAGCGGCGAGGCGCTTGTGCGGAACCTGCTCACCGGGCGCGATGTGGTGCGGCGCCTCGGCGGCGAACCGCCTCCGGTGCTGTACTGTCCGGATTCGTTCGGACACCCCGCAATCCTGCCGGAGCTCGCGCGCGGGTTCGGCTGCGACATCGTCGTGGTGTGGCGCGGCTACGGCGGCGCGCGCTGGCCGCCGGGAGACACAGTGCGCTGGCGCGGACCGTCCGGCGTCGAGGCGATCCTGTATCACCTTCCGCCGGACGGATACGAGTTCGGCAGCGCGCTGCCCACGGAGACGACTGCGGCGGCGGAGCGGTGGGCGCGCGTGCAAGAGGTGATGCGTCCGCGTGCAATAACCGGATTCGCGCTGCTTCTCAACGGCGCGGATCATCATGCGCGACAGGTCGACGACAGAAACGCTATCGCCGCGCTTGCCGAGGCGGCACGGCCGAACGTTGTACGCGCGGCCACGCTGCGGGATGCAGCGGCTGCCATCGTTCGTGAAGCGCGGCGCATGGAATTACCGGTCGTCGAAAACGAGCTGCGCGATTCGTACGGCTACACGTGGACGCTGCAGGGGACGCTCGCTACGCGCACCCCGCAGAAGCGACGCAACGCGATCGCCGAGCGACTGCTCGTGCGCGACGTCGAGCCGTGGTTCGCGTTGATGCACGACGGCGGGAGTGCGGCGACACGGGCACTGCTCGCCGCGGCGTGGCGAACGCTCCTGCGCGGACATCCGCACGACACGCTCTGCGGGACTGCGATCGACGCCGTCGCGACAGCGCTGGATGAGCGCCTGTCGTCCACGATCGTTCAGGGCGAGGCACTGCGCGACGACGTGCTCCTCGCACTCCTCGGCCACGACACGGCGCGGGCGCGCGCAGAGCCGGAGGCGTGGCGTCCTGTCGTCGTGCTGCGGAATCCTGCGGCGCGCGCGCGAGGAGGAGTCGCGGAGCTGCAGCTCTCGGCCACAGTGGCCAGTATCGCCGTTGGGCCCGGATCAGCGGTGCGGCAGGGTTTGCCGCAACGGATTCCGTCGTGGGGCGTCGATGGCGTACCGGTGCAGATTCTCGATCGCGGCGAGCGCGTCGCGCTCACTGAGGATCCGCGCGCGTACCCTCGCGCGGACCGCACCGCCACGGTTCACGCGCTCGGCTGGGTGGAGCGCATCGGAGGGTACTCCGTAGTCACCCGCACGCAACGCCGCGGCGGGCGCGTGGATGTTCCCAACCCGGTGCATGCTCGCGAGCGGGAAGTGAGCAACGGTCTCACGCGCGTGGTGGTGAACGATGCGGGCGAGGTGCGGCTCGAGTATCTGACGACCGATCGCGTGATCGGCAGCCTGCTCGCGCTCGAGGACCGGCGGGATGTGGGAGATCTCTACACTCCGGCGCTGCGTGAGACGCTTCCACCGTGGAAGCTGCGGCGCGTGCGGCGCGTGCATCGTGGCCCGCTGCGCGGCGAGCTGGCGATGGACTATCGCGGACCGAGTGGACGCTGCACGCTGCGCCTGCAACTCGACGCCAACCTGCCGGTGCTGCGCATTCGAGTGGACGGCGAGAACCGGGCGAGGGATCATCGGCTGCGACTGCGCTTCATGACGGAGCTTGCGGGCGCAGCGACTATCGCCGACGCAGCGTTTCATCCCGTGGCGCGGGCGCCGTTGAAATTGTCCGACGATGAGCAGCGGATGGAGCAAGTCATTGCCTCGGCGCCGCTGCACCGTTGGGTCGCACGCTTCACCGCCAATGCTGGCGCGACGATCTTCGCCGACGGCCTCGCCGAATACGAGAGTCACGACGACGGGAGCATCGCCGTCACACTGGTTCGCGCGGTCGGCGCACTATCACGTCCCGATCTGCCGGAGCGGCCGGGGAACGCCGGCTGGCCTGCGGACACACCGGCTGCACAATCACTTGGGCCATATGCGGCGGAGTTCGCCGTCGCGCTGCACGGCCCGGACTCGCCCGACGTGCGCGACTCGATCGAGCAACTTGCTGACGACGTACTGCTCCCGATCAGGGGCGAGACGCTGCGCTCCAATCTGCTCGAGCCGCGCGAAGTGGGCAGCATCGAGTTGTCGGGTGACGGACTCGTCTTCAGCTCCGCAAAGCCGGCGCAGCGAGCGGCGTGGATCGCGCTGCGCTGCGTGAATCGGCGCGACGTCGGCGTGCGGGGAACTTGGGCGTTCGGACGGACAATCGTGGAGGCGGTGCGGGCGCGGCTGGACGAGACACCAGAGGGGACGGTCGGCGTGAACGGGAGATCAGTCACGTTCGAAGCGGCGCCAAAGGCGATAGTGACGCTGCTTGTTAGGCTTTGATTGAGCGGGTTCGACGCGAGCAAGCGTTGAGCATTCCTACCCTCACGGTCGCTGCCCCCTTAAGCACTGAGTGCAGGAGTTGGTTTCAGGTTCCGCGGTGCGAGTCGTCACCTTCCGTGTTTCGCGGCTGCCCAACCTCTTCGCAACGAACACGCGCTGCTCGCGGATTCAGCGAAACCGGGAACGCGCAGACAGTCATTCGGCGATCTAGTACCCGCAGCTATGGTTGAATTACAAGATTATGGTCGATGATGGAAAGAGTGGAAAGCTTACAGAGGTGGAGGAAGTTCGCGTAGAGAATGACGACAAAACCTTCATACTAGAGTTAGATCCGGCTCATCAGGAGATTGCAAACCGAGAAGGAACCCACGTCGGCTTAGGTTGTCTGACTTTTTTTATTCCTGTTCGCCCTCCCTGAAATCTCCCTGAGTTCTGAGTGTCTCCGCTAGAAAATGAATGGCGTGTGGTGAAGCACCACATTTCCGGGAAACTTCGCGACGCTTTTCTCCGCTAACTTCACAGCGGTCTTGTGCAGCACCGCAGCCCTCTTTGCGATTCGCTTGTAGGCGCTAAGGGTTAGAATTGACCCGCCATCGCCAAAAACATAGTAGCGCGGAACGGCGTCTCTGAAATCATCATCATCAGCTATAAGAAAGAGGTGGCCGTTGGTGTAACCGTCGATATACGCCACCTGTAAATATTGCTTCGATCTCAGTTTTTCTTTCGCAATTTCTGATAGGCCAGCTCGGTTGTTAACGCGTTCGCGCCGTTCGAGTAGTCGCCGCTACTTCTCAGACTCAGAATCCGTTCGAGGGCGTGTATTAGGCCATCTTGGTAGCTGCTGCAGTGCAGGAGCTCCGGATGCTTTCGAATATCAATCACTTCGGTGAGCTCGAAGTGGCGTGCTTTCATTTCCTCCAAGAAATCGCGCACGCCGGAAAATCGCTGGTCCGCCAACATTCGATACTCTGAGACAAGCCGTCGCTTGATCTCAGCAAGGAAGTAGGTTGCATCGGTATAGATCGGAATAAGCCCCTCTGCACGGAACCGGGCGTCGGAGTCCTTCCTCTCATTTCAGACGAAAGGAATTTGTGAATCCGAAGAAGATCGTCGTCATTGAAAGAGAACCCCGCATAAATGATGGTCTTCGTCGCCAACATCATCTTGAGGTTGGCACCAATGAGTCCTCCCTCTAACCGTTTGTACGAGTCTGCGTAGTCGACCCTTGTTGCTACAATCGACCCGTAACTGTTAACTGAGCCGTGCAGCTTGAAGACCTTCCGACCCTGTACCGACCAAAAGGCAAAGTCCTCAGCTGTGACAAACGGGAGTGCTCCGCACTCGGTCTCGAAATAATCATCCCAGTTTGTGGTTACGATCGTGTCGATGAGATAGATGGTTGAGAGTTCCGAGTGAAACCTTGTCGAAGCTCTGTATAACTCAGGGAAGGCATGCACGTAGGCGAATCGGTCGCGGATCACGCGCAGCAATTCTGCACGGCCGCTCTTAGCTTCTAGAAGACTCATTGCGTCTGGAAACGCGATTCCCGTACTTGGGTCTACTCCGCATTTCTCACAAACCACGTCAAGAGGGTCATCGGGAAAACCGACTGTCCTTCGGTGCTAACGCCGGCGCCCGCGAAAACCACTACCTCCCCATTCGCTACTTTCTGATAAAGTTCGTCGGATAAATCAAAGGGGAGGTTGTTGCGGCAAATTGCGCAATTTGGGTCCGGAGCATCTGCGTGCGCGTGGTGATCGCTTTCGTCTTTTGATTTCCTCAGACGAGCGGGCTTTCGCACTGCTCGCGTTCGGAGGCCAGAGTGTCCTGGAGCGCGGTCGGGACAACAATGGTCTTTTCACTAGATCAATATGCGAATCATTTCTAATCATTGAAACCGAGCCGACGTCGATACTTATTTCAGGGAGCCTGATGTGTTCCGCCGATGAGGCTTGACGCTACGGTCAGGGGGTTAGTCACCCGGGAGTTCGGCCTAACTAGCTGGACTTCTGTCCCGGTCCAGAATCTGGGAGTGGCCTAATAATCGAGGGTTTTCCCAGCCACCAACCCAGACGATGGTTTGCGCCTTGGCAGGGCCAAGTGTTGACGGGTCCCGATTCGAACCGCCTAAGTACACGGCGGTGAGATAGTCCCCGCAAGGGACGATAATCTCAGACTATCAACGTCTGGGGCCCTGGACCTGACAGAATCTGAACATGAGGAAGTCTTTGTCACGGAGTTTAGAGGTGAAGGTGACGGTGAATGGAGAGAAGCTCGTGTTGTACTTGCTGATTTTCTTAGCCGCGCTCCTCAGCCACTGAACAGCAAAAGCGGGAAGGGCGAAAGCCTTTCCCGCTTTTGTATTTTTCTAAGCGAGCCGGGCGACGACGGCGTCGATCTCCTGAACGCTGAGACGAATACAACCTTGAACATCGTCGCTTCGGAATCGCTCGCACGTCGCAATCGTCCGGCGCGGATTTTCCTCTCTGACGTTCTTCACGCCAAGGGTAGGACGCCGATCGGATCGAAGCAACGCACTCGATCGGCGCTTCGCGTTACGCTGGGGCGTTTTATAGGAGGCGACCCCCTCGTACGGCCGCCGCACCCCGGGTTCGATCCCGCCACTCGTCGCCAACCACGCTCGTCGCCAGCACCGTCGCGACCAGCGCGAGCCCCGGCGCCAGCGCCACCCACGGCGCAGTGACGAGGAGGTCGCGACCGCCCGCGATCATGTTCCCCCAGCTTGGAGCCGGAGGCTGGATGCCGAGCCCGAGGAACGACAGGCCGCTCTCGAGCAGAATCGCGTTCCCGACGCCAAGCGTCGTGGCAACAAATGCGGGCCCGATCGCGTTCGGGAGCACGTGCCTGAACAGCACTCGGCGCGGTGCAGCGCCCAAGGCAGTCGCGGCCGTGACGAATGGCCTCGCGCTCACGGCGATCACCTCCGCGCGCACCAGCCGCGCGACGCCCATCCAGCCGGTCGCGACCAGCACCACGAGGATCGTCGTGAGCCCCGGTGACCAGAGAGCAACGCCGACCAGGAGCAGCACGATACGGGGCAGCGCTAGCAGGAGATCGGCGAGCCCCATCAACACGCGGTCCAGCACGCCGCGGCGCCAGCCGGCGAGCGCGCCGACTAGCGTGCCCACGAGACCGGAGACCCCCGCACCGATGACACCGACGAGCAGCGACAGTCGTCCGGCGAGCATCATACGCACGAGCAGATCGCGCCCGAACCGGTCGGTGCCCAGCAGGTGCATGGTGCCGTGCGCGTCGCGCCCGAGCGGCGGAACCAGCCGGCGCGCCAGCACGTCGTCGATTCGCGACGGGTCACTCGCTGCGAGCGCCGGTACGAGGATCACGGCGAGGGCAAGAAGCACGAGCGCCGCCAGCGCGACGCTGCCCGCGCTCACTGCGCGCAGGCGCGGACGCGATTCTCTCATCGTCTCATCCGCGCAGGCGCGGGTCGGCCCATGGCAGAAGCGACTCCGCCACGAGGTTCGCGACGATCACCAGCAGCGCGAAAACAGCGGCGCTACCCAGTACCACCGGATAGTCGCGCGCCATAATTGATGTCACCATCAATCGTCCCATCCCCGGCCATCCGAAGATCGTTTCAACAAACACCGAGCCCGCGACGGTTCCGGGGAGCGCCAGCGCGAACAAGGTGACCAGCGAGGCGCGCATGTTGGCGAGCAGGTGACGGCCAAGCACCGCCCGCTCTGGAAGTCCCTTCGCGCGGGCAGTGCGAACCCAGTCTGCGTCGAGCACGTCTAGCGCGCTCGTGCGCACGTAGCGCGCGACACCGGCCGCGCCGATCGCCGCGAGAAGTGTCACCGGCAAGACTGAATGGCGCAGCAGATCCGCCAAATGCGCGAGCCCGTGCAGATCCGCGCCCGGTGTGGTCATCCCTACTGCCGGGAGCCGTGCCCATAGCGGAAGGCTCAGCAACGAGGCGACATATGTGAACACAGCGATCGCTCCGAGACCGAGCCAGTAAGCCGGCGACGCGGCGAGCACGACGGAAATGATGGTGAGTGTGAAATCGGCGTACGTTCCCCGCCGCGCGCTCTGCACAATCCCCACCGTCGTGCCCACGAGAAAGGAGAGCAGCAGCGACGCGCCGCCGAGCGCGAGCGAGACGGGGAGCGCGTCGCGAAGCACTGCGACGACAGGTCGTCCCTCGCTGAAGCTTGTTCCGAGATCGCCGTGCAGCATCCGCCGTGTCCATCGTGCATATTGCGCCGTGACCGGCTGTTCGAGCCCTAGCGTCGCGCGGAGGCGAACCGCATCGGCGGCCGAGGCGTCGGGCGGCAGCAGGAAAGTAGCCGGGTCCCCCGGCGCGACACGAAGGAGCACGAACGTGAGCGACAGCACGCACCAGTACAGCACCGCGGTGCGAACGACTGCGCCGGCGACGCCGATGGAGCGCGCTACGGCTGGCGAGAGCATGCGATGATATCGCCTCCGACATTGGTCGCGTCAACGGCGCGGGGTGCGACGGGATCCGCAAGACGGCGCGGCAAGTGCCCCGCCCTCGCAATCGCCGCGCTCGTCGTCGCCTCGTGCACACCGCAACGGCAACCGGATGTGCTCGTCCTTGCGTCCGGGGCGGACCTGGAATCGGCGAACCCACTCGTGACGACGCATCCGCTTTCCCGCCAAATTCAGCGGTACGCGCTCTTCGTAACGCTCCTCCAGTACGACTCGGCACTGACTCCGCGGCCATACCTCGCGCGAAGCTGGCGCTGGTCGGATACCGGCCGGACGCTGACGCTCTCGCTCGCTCCCGACCTCCGCTGGCACGACGGCGTCCGCACGACGTCACGTGACGCAGCGTTCACATTCCTCGCGGCGCGCGATCCAGCCACGGGATTTCCGCGCGCCGCCGAGCTTGCGACGCTCGACACTGCGATCGCCGCCGACGACACGACATTGGTGTTGCGCTTCAGTCGCGCGCCTGCGCGACTCCCGGCGTTGCTCGCCGAGCTGCCGATAGTGCCGGAGCACCTTCTCGCCGGAGTTCCTCGCTCGGCGATGCGCGGCGCGCCGTTCGGCGCGGCGCCGGTCGGGAACGGCCCCTTCCGCTTTGCCGGACGGCAGCGCGGCGCGCGCTGGAGCTTTGCGCGAAACGACGCCTTCCCCGCCTCCCTCGGCGGGCCGCCGGCGCTGCGCGGCCTGGTGATCGCGGTCGTTGACGAGGCAACCACGAAATTCGCCGGGTTGGCGAGCGGTGAGCTCGACATGGCAGGGATCGCGCCGACAATGGCAGGGCTGGCGAAGCGCGATGCGACGCTCCGCGTCCTGACGTATCCGATCCCGTTCGGTGTCGGACTCTTCTTCAACACCACGCGCCCGCCGTTCGACGACGTGCGCGTGCGACTCGCGATCGCACGATCGATCGATCGCTCTCGCATCGTCGAGATCGCGATCGCCGGGTTCGGCACTCCCGCGTCAACGCCGGTCCCACCCGAAAGCCCGCTGGCCTGGCGCGAGGCGCCGCCGCAGAGCGACACGCTGCGCGCCGACTCGCTGCTGGACTCTGCGGGCTGGCGGCGCGGCGCCGATGGAGTGCGCGTGCGCGGCGGGCGGCGCCTGCAGGCCGAGTTGCTCACAGTCGGCACCGGCGACAACGTCGTCGAGCAGCTCCTGCAGGCGGATCTCGCGGCGCGCGGGATCGAGCTGCGGATCCGGCAAACGGAGATGGGCACCTTTCTCACCACCGCGCGCGCGCCGGACAAACGCTTCGACCTGCTGCTCGCCGGAATCACCGGCGACCTATCGCTGTCGTACCTCGACGCGCTCTTCGCAGGGCGACAGCGCGGCGGCGCGCTTGACTACACCGGCTACCACACGGCGGCACTAGATGCTCTGCTCGACGCGGCGCGGAACGCTGCGCCCGGTGAAGCGGAGCGCGGTGCGTGGCGCGACGTGCAAGCAGGGCTCGATACCCTTGCGCCAGCGACGTGGATCTATCACGCACGCGGACTTCAGGGCGTCTCACGTCGCGTGCGTGGCGCTAGCATGGACCTGCGCGGCGAGCTCGTGACAGTTCACGACTGGACGCTCGCACCATTTGGCACCCGATGAGCATTCTCGTCTCTGCGGAAGATCTTCTCGCGCGGCGGCGCATTGCCACGGGTGCGCTCGCGCCACTGGCGGCGGGCTTGCGCGCCGAGCTGGAGCCGCTCGTCGCGCGTCCGCCGGAGGTGCCGACGCTGAAGGCGCATCTCTCGCGCGCTGGTGGACGCTGCGAGCACGACGGCGCGCTGCTCGCCTACGATCCGTGGGACGCGCGCCACCACTGCCCGATGTGCGGGTGCGAGTACGCTGGCGAGGCACACGAGCGGTTCAGGCTCTACTGGCACCAGCTCTGGCTCGCTGAGCGCGTACTGCACGCCGCGCTGCTCGGCGTGCTATTGGACGACCGGCACGCCCGAGCGCTCGCCGCCACACTGCTCGACGCGTACGCCGATCAGTATCTCCGCTACCCGAATCGCGACAACGTCCTGGGCCCGTCGCGTCCGTTCTTCAGTACGTACCTGGAATCGATCTGGCTCCTGCAGCTCGTTCTCGCGCTGGATCTTCTCGAGGCGGGGGCGCCAGCCGGAGAGACCGGCGAGCTCGGAGCACGGGTGCGCGACCGGCTCGTCGCGCCGAGCGCGGCGC
>JACCRF010000103.1 GCA_013813715.1 Gemmatimonadaceae bacterium
ACCTTCAGGCAATCATCGATTTCCTTGCGAGGAAGGGCGAGGGCACGGCCGCCACGCTCGCGGTCGTCGCGTCGAACGACGCCTCTGCCGGCGCGCTCGGGCGAGCGCGCGACGCCGGCATTCCAGCGGAGACGTTCGATGCCACCGACGATGGTGCGAGTCTGGCGGCCATTCTCGAGAGGCACACAGTCGATCTCGTCGCGCTCGCCGGATATCTCAAGCGGGTTCCTGCATCGGTCGTAAAGGCCTATCGCGGCCGGATCATCAATATCCACCCGGGGCTTTTGCCGGAATTCGGCGGCCCAGGTATGTACGGAGGGCGCGTCCACGCCGCAGTAATCGCGTCGGGCGCGACAACTACCGGTGTCACGGTGCACATGGTTGACGATGAGTTCGATCGCGGGCTCGTCATCGCACAGTGGCGGCTGCCGGTGCGGGAGAACGACACCGCAACATCGCTCGCGGCGCGCGTTCTCACCGCAGAGCACGTGATCTATCCGCGGGTCGTCGAAATGGTGGCCACGCTCGCCGCATCGGACCTTTCGGCGGATTTCTGACATGCCTCTCGCTCTGCTCTCCGTTTCCGACAAGACCGGTCTCATCGATTTCGCCCAAGGACTGGTAAAGATCGGCTGGCAGCTCGTGTCGACCGGCGGCACTTCAAAAGTCCTTCGTACGGCCGGCCTGGCCGTAACCGAAGTGAGCGATCTCACTGGCTTCCCCGAGATACTCGACGGCCGCGTAAAGACGCTGCATCCAGCCGTGCACGGCGGGCTGCTGGCGCGGCGTGACGACCCCGAGCACATGAAGGTCGCGTCGCAGCACGGCATCAGTCCGATCGATCTGGTGGCGGTCAATCTCTATCCATTCCAGGCCACTGCGGCGAAGCGCGATGCGAACGTGGCCGCGGTGATCGAGAACATCGACATCGGGGGCCCGTCGATGCTGCGATCGGCAGCGAAGAACTTCGCCGCAGTTACCGTTGTGGTGGATCCGCAGGATTATCCACGCGTGCTGGCAACCCTCGAAGCCGCGGACAACGACGTGGAGCTGCGCCGCCTGCTCGCAGAAAAAGTTTTTTCCCACACCGCGGCCTACGATGGCGCGATCGCGAAGTGGTTCGCCGGCGAACGCTCCGAGGAGTTTCCCGATCGGGCGATCATCGCGCTCGATCGCGCGCAAACTCTGCGCTACGGCGAGAACCCAGGACAGCGCGCCGCGTTCTACAGCGAGGGCAACGGCAACGGGCTCGCCGGCCTCATCCAGAAGGGAGGCAAGGAGCTTTCGTTCAACAACCTGCTCGATCTCGAGGGCGCGCTGCTGGCCACCGATCCATTCTCCGACGAGACCTGCTGCGCGATCGTGAAGCACACAACTCCTTGCGGCCTCGCCACAGGGTCGAGCACGCTGGAAGCCTACAGGAAAGCGCTGGCCTGCGACCCCGTATCGGCGTTCGGCTCTGTCATCTCGTTCACTGTTACCGTGGATGCGGAAACCGCTGAAGCCGTGTCGAGCTTGTTCGTGGAATGCGTTGTCGCTCCGGCGTTCAGCGACGACGCACTCGAGATACTCGTGAGAAAGAAAAATCTTCGCGTCCTTGCCGGTCGGGCCGACTGGAATCACGGCGAGCTGGACTACAAGCGGGTACGCGGAGGCTTTCTTGTTCAGGAGCGGGCGCGCCCCGTGGCCGAGATTGGCGGGTGGGCGGTCATGACAAAGCGCACTCCGGACGACGGCGAGCGGATCAACCTCCAGTTCGCGTGGCGCGCGGTGGCCAGCGTCAAATCCAACGCGATCCTCATCGCGCGCGACGGCGCGACCATCGGAATCGGGGCCGGCCAGATGTCGCGTGTGGATGCGGCCTTCCTATCCGTCCACAAGGCCCGTCTCGCCGGCCACGAGACTCGGGGTGCGGTGCTCGGCTCGGACGCGTTCTTCCCCTTTCGTGACGGCATCGACCAGGCTGCCGAGGCGGGTATCACCGCCATCGTCCAGCCGGGCGGGTCGGTGAGGGACAAGGAAGTTATCGCCGCTGCCGACGAGCACGGCATGGCGATGGTATTCACGGGCCAGCGCCAGTTCCGCCACTAGTCAGCGCGGGTCAGCCAGTTGCGTCCTGAAACCGGTTTGCCAACGCCTTCTTCGGTGCCTCGAAGCCACGAACTCATCTTCTGCGACTTCTGGTGTTAGCGCAGTTGCCCCAGCGCGCGCTGCACTGAATATTCCCAGTTCGCTCGCAATCCGCCGCCGAATGGCCGAACCCCCCCTGAAAAACATAGGCAAGTACCATATCGTCGAGCTCGTCGGCGAGGGCTCGATGGGCGTCGTCTATCGGGCAAAGGATTCCGTGCTCGATCGCACCGTCGCGATCAAGGTCATGAACGCGTCCATCGCGCGCCAGCAGGATCTCCGCCAGCGATTTCTGCACGAGGCGCAGGCGGCCGGCTCGCTCCAGCATCCGAACGTCGTCACGATCTACGATCTGGGCGAGCTCGACGGGCACCTGTTCATCGCGATGGAGTTCGTGGAAGGTCTCGATCTCGAGCACCTCATGGATCTCACCGAGCCACTGAAACTCCAGGTCAAGCTCGATATAATCGTTGACGTGCTGATGGGACTTTCGTACGCGCACAAGCGCGGCATCGTCCACCGCGACATCAAACCGGCCAACATCCGGATCGCGGAGGACGGCCGCGCGAAGATCATGGACTTCGGTGTCGCGCATCTCGCGTCGTCGAACATCACCCGCACGGGCCTCGTCGTGGGTACGCCGAGTTACATGGCGCCGGAACAGGTGACGGGCGGCAAGGCCGTCCCCGCCACGGATCTTTTCGCGGTCGGTGCCGTGCTGTATCAACTTCTTGCGGGCGCTAAGCCGTTCGAGGCGCCCACTCTTCAGAGTCTGTTCTACAAGATCGTATCGGAGATGCCGACTCCGCTGGCCGACGTCAGGCCCGGGCTTCCGCCAGCGCTCGACAGGATAGTTCGCAAGGCGATGGCCAAGGAGCCGGTGGCGCGCTACGGCAGCGCGGTCGAGATGGCGAACGAGCTGACCAGCGTCAGGGCGGAGTTGAGCGGTGCTCCCTACCCGGCCACTGTCTCTCTCAGTGAAACCGTAGCGACCGCGATCAGGGCTCCCCATCCATCTCGGTTCAGCACGCGCCGGATCGCCTCGGCTGCCGGGGGCCTTCTTGTGGTCGCATCGGCTATCGTCGTGATCCGGTCTAACTTCAATCGGGGCGAGGAAGGAAACGCGTCGGCGGCCAATTCGCCGGCGGGCAGTGTGCTTGCCGCCGTCAACGATGCGCCGGCGGCGGTCGCACTGGATTCCGCGGCTTCCGGGAGGCAAACCATTTCACCTGCGGAGAGCAACGCCGCGGCCGCGACCCCGGTGCCGCCTTCCGTCGCTGCAGACAAGGACAGTGCTCCAAGAGCGGCTAACCGTCGCGTCAGGGAACCGCCGGTTTCCGCACCGCCGAAACGTCCAGGAAGCGTTGCCGATCGACTCCGCGACCTCAAAGATGGGCGCCGCGATACGCGTCTCGACGCGCGCCGCGGCGCCGCACGGGGCGAGACACCGGCACGGACCGTCAGCCCACCTCCCCCCCTTCGAGCGCCTGCCGTCGTCACTCAGCAGCCGTCGCGCGACGTACCGCCGCCCGCTGCCGTCGTAATCCAGCCGCGGCCATTGCCGCCCGAGCCCGCGGCGGTGAGGCCAGCAGCACCTGATCCTGGCGACATCACCGCCACGGCAGCGGCATATGCGCGCGCGATAGAATCGCGCGACGTTGGCGCGATCCGAAGGATCTATCCCGGGATCACGTCGGAGCAGGCACGGGGATTCGAGCAGTTTTTTCAGGCCGTGCGAAGTCTAAACGTGACATTCCGTGTCAGCGGTGTGGACGCAAACGGCAGTTCGGCCGACGCCCGGTTCAGCGGAAGCTACGAGTACGTCACGACGTCCGGGAAGGCGGAGCGGCAGCCAGTCAGCTTCGCTGCCTCACTGCGTCACGACGGATCGTCTTGGCGGCTGGTGTCGGTGCGCTGAGCGCTCAGGGAAGGAACCGAACATAGAACCACCGCGCTGCCAGCTGTCGGCGACAAAAGGCGCTCCCGGCCGCCGGCCGGACCAGAAACGACGGATGCCGGACTCTAATAGGTCAGCGGCAACCAGGAAGATCTTTATCCCCGTCATCGATCCTTTCAATCCGTTCGATCGCCCTTCTGGCAGTTCCTGCTTTAGCCCGCGGCCGGCAGCGCACCACCGCCGTCCGCCGGCAGCTTGGTAGTTCTAAGTTCCGCAGTTCAGAGCCAAACGCTCAAGAATTCGCTGATGAGCTCCCTAGAATGTGTGCTCCACTGCCGCTGTATAAACGACGTCCGGCCGCAGCCCGCCGCGATTCAGCGGAAACAGTGTGTTCAGCACTATCGTCGCCCGGCGTGACGGCAACAGCTTGATCCCGAACGAGCCGTTCATGATGTCGTCGCGTGTGTCGGGAATGTCGGTGGGAGTGACGGTTCGGCGAAACGGCGACTCATAGTTGAGACGGTCGGGAAGATCGAGGTGGCTGTCGCCCACCTGGAGCTCGCCGACGAGATCCGCAGCCATCGTTACCCGCTCTCCGAGCCGATGATCGAACCCGGCCGTGCCGAGCACGGCATCGTTCTGGCGTTTGCCGGCGCGATATAGATAGCCGATGTTCGCGTGCGGCGAGAAATCACCGAACTGTGACGCGAAGATCATAAGGCTGCGCAGGGCAAAGGAGCCGGACCCGAGCAGATCCTTCGGGCTACCCGTGGGAAACCGCGCATCAGCGAGAAAGCCGAAGCTCGCCGCCGGCGTGTTGCGGAAGTTCGTCTTGACCCGCAGAGCGACGTCTCCCAGTCCCGCCGACGATCCCTGACTCTGCCGGTCGGCGATCAGAACGGGCGCCTGAGTCGTGCCGGAAAAGAAGTGCGCGGCGGTCGTCCCGCCGAAGGGACGGATTTCCGCGTGGCTCGCGCCCTGCAAATCGGCCTGCACGAACGGAAGCACGAATCCGAGGTCGACGCGATCAGTCAGCCCGTACGTCAGGTACATCGCCGTCACCCGAACGCTCAGATCGATCGACAGATGGAATTCCATCATGTCGTTCTCCAGGACGGGCACGCCATACAGAGCGCAGTCGGCACCGAACGTCGTCGCGCATCCGGGGAAATCCACGTTCTCATGGGTGAACGCCAGCTCGATATCGCGCATATCGACGCCGCGAAGAGTCGCGAACTGGAAGCCGCTGCGACTCAGCCCCGCCAGAATGCGACCCCTTCCCAGAGTCTGCGCGCGCTCAGCGAAGATGGGGCCAGCTGATGTCGAGGTGCGCACGGGGACGCCGCCGACGAAACGGAATGTCTCGCCGCCGCTTGTGGATCCGATCGGGAGATTCGAGACGTTGCTGCTCAGCGCATCGGTGATGAAGGTGATCACCGACGCATTTTCAGCCGCCGACGACGGAACGAAATGCCGGCCGTGTGCCTGGAGCTGCACCGGGTTAGTGGTGCTTCCCGAACCCGCGAGAAAAAGAGGATCCTCGCCTGGCCCGAAGATGAAAAGCTCCGAGATCCTGTCGCGGAGGCCTTGTGCGTCAGTCTCTCGCGGCAGGGTCGCGCAGGTGAGAGACAGGACGAAGCCGATGCGGAGATACGCGCGATGTTGCATTGGGGTTGGCTCGCGAACAGGGAATGGATAAGGGACTCGCAGGTGCGCGCCCGGAAAACGGACGCCGGAAATGATGGGAGACGGCGCGAGGTGTCGCTAGGTCCGGCGCGAGGTCAACAGAATAGCCCACGCCCGCCGCCGTCAGAGCACACCTTTTCGCTTTTCGCGGACGGGAGTGCCGTGCGTGGTTGTCCTCGCCGTTGCCCATCTCCGGGTGGCTTCATATTTTCTTCGCGTCCCTAACCTCGAGACTCGATGAGTGTGATTGCTCCGCGAAAGACTTATGACGTTGCAATCGTCGGCTCGGGCGCTGGTGGTGGGATGGCAGCGTATGCGCTGACTAAAGCCGGCGCCGACGTTGTCGTGCTCGAGGCCGGGGACACATGGTACGCATCGCGCGACTCGAAGATGATGTTCCCTAACTACGCGTCTCCGCGGCGCGGCGGCTCGACGAGGCTTAAGCCCTTCGGCGAATTCGACGGGTGTGAGGGAGGTTGGGAAATCGACGGCGAGCCCTACACCACCGCCCCCGGCACGCGCTTCCTCTGGTGGCGTGCGCGCATGCTCGGCGGCCGCACCAACCACTGGGGCCGCATCTCGCTGCGATTCGGCCCCGACGACTTCCGGCGCAAGAGTCTCGACGGGCTCGGCGACGACTGGCCGATCACATACGATGACGTCGCGCCGTATTACGACCGCATCGACCGGCTCATCGGGATCTACGGCAGCCGTGAAGGCATTCGGAACGAGCCCGACGGAATATTCCATCCGCCGCCGGCTCCGCGCTGCTATGAGCTTCTGGTGAAGAAGGCGAGCGACAAGCTTAACATCACTTGTATACCCGCGCGGCGCTCCGTGATCACGAAGCCACTGAACGGGCGGCCAGCGTGCCACTACTGCGGACAGTGCGGGCGCGGGTGCGCAACTAAGTCGAACTTCTCCAGCCCCGACGTGCTCATCGCACCCGCGCTGGCGACCGGAAAGCTGACGCTTCTCACCAACGCCATGGTGCGCGAGGTGACGATAGGCCCCGACGGCCTGGCGACGGGAGTGTCGTACGTGGACAAGCGCAGCGGCGCCGACACGCAGGTTCGCGCGCGCGTGGTGGTTCTCGCAGCGAGTGCCCTCGAGTCAGCGCGGATTCTGCTCAACTCGCGAAGCTCACGGTTCGCGCAGGGCGTGGCGAACTCGAGCGGAACGGTGGGCAGGTACATCACCGACACCACGGGCACGGGCGTTTCCGGGTACATCCCGGCGATGGAGAACCACGTCACTCACAACGAGGACGGCGCCGGCGGCCTGCACGTCTACATGCCGTGGTGGCTCGACAACAGGAAACTCGACTTTCCTCGGGGATACCACATCGAGGTCGGCGGCGGCCTGGGTCAGCCGGGGGCCGGGTTCATGGGCGGGATTCAGAGTTATCCGCCGGGCGGCGGGTACGGCCCGAAGCTCAAGGAGGACTACCGCCGTTATTACGGTGCGACGATATACCTCGACGGGCGTGGCGAGATGATCCCCAACGACAGCAGCTACTGCGAAATCGATCCAGTCGTCGTCGACCGATTCGGCATTCCCGTCCTTCGCTTCCACTGGAAGTGGGCCGACCACGAGATCAATCAGGCGAAGCATATGCAGGAGACTTTCCGCGCGCTGATCGCCGAGATGGGTGGGCAGGTGTTCAGTCCGATGCCGACTAGGGATCAGGGTTACAACATCGCCGCCGGCGGTCAGATCATTCATGAGCTGGGCGGAACGCGGATGGGCACCGATCCGAAGACATCGGTGGTGAGCGGCAACTGCCAGGCGCACGACGTGAAGAACCTGTTCGTCGCCGACGGCGCCCCGTTCGTGTCGCAGGCGGATAAGAATCCGACGTGGACGATTCTCGCGCTGGCTTGGCGGACGTCCGACTACATCACCGATCAGATGAAGAAGAGGGCGCTATGAGCAGCATGGATCGCCGCGACGCTCTCAAGGCGATGGCGTTGCTTCCCTTTGCGGCCTCATGGGACCTCTCTGCCCCGCAGATTGAACGCGCGACGCGTGCGCTGGCGCTGGCGACTCAGGATCCACGCGCTCCTGCTTACGTCCCGAAGTTCTTCACCAGGCCGGAATGGAAAACTGTCCGCATGCTGGCCGACTATGTCATTCCGCGCGACTCCCGGTCGGGGAGCGCATCCGACGCAAAAGTGCCGGAATACATTGACTGGCTGATGGCGGACAAGGAAGCGTCGGAGTTCAGCCGCGTCTCGATGCGCGGCGGCCTCGCCTGGCTCGACCTCGAGTGCTCGGAGCGTTTCGGAAAGACATTCGTCGCGTCCACCGACGCGCAGCGGCGCCAGGTTCTCGACGACATCGCGTGGCCGAAGAAGGCGCCACCCGAACTTGCGCACGGCGTTTCCTTTTTTAACCGATTCCGCGATCTCACCGCGAGCGGCTTTTTCTCGAGCAGCATGGGCTACAACGATGTTCGTTTCGTCGGCAATGTCTTCAATCCGGGGTGGAACGGCTGCCCGACCGAAGCGATGGCGAAGCTTGGCGTATCGCAAGACCTGATGAAAACGCGCGTCAAACCAGAGCAAACATGACACTCGGCGTCGGCATGATCGGGAGCGGATTCAATGCGCGGTTTCACATCCAGGCATTCACCGGCGTTCGTGACGCTGATGTCCGCGGAGTGTGGAGCCCTAACGAGCGAAATGCGGCGGCAACGGCCGGGCTCGCGCGCGAACTGAACGTTGGCGACGCCCGGGCGTACCGGTCGATCCGCGAGATGGTCGCCGATCCGGCCATCGACGCGATCTGGCTGTGCGGCCCCAATCAGGCGCGCATCGAGAACGTCGAAGAGATAGTCTCTGCGATTCGCAGCGGCGCCGGCAAGCTGAAAGGGCTCGCCTGCGAGAAGCCGCTGGCTCGCAACGTTGCCGACGCAAAGAAAGTCGCGCGACTCGCGGCGAGCGTTGATCTCAACACCGGCTACATGGAAAATCAGCTCTTCGCGCCCGAGGTCACTCGCGGACGTGAGCTGATCTGGGCACGCGGGGCCGCGCTCACCGGCCGGCCGTATCTCGCTCGCGCCGCGGAAGAGCACAGTGGGCCGCACATGCCATGGTTCTGGCAGGGCACGCTTCAGGGCGGCGGCGTGCTCAACGACATGATGTGCCATTCGGTCGAAGTCGTGCGGCACCTTCTCACCGAGCCTGGCGCCGCGCGGTCGTCCATCCGGCCGGTTCGCATCAGCGCGCACATTGCCTCGCTCAAATGGACGCGGCCAAAGTACGCGAAACAGTTATCCGCTACCATGGGCAAGGAGGTCGATTACAGAAAGCGACCCTCCGAAGATTTCGCGCGCGCGACGATAGAGTACGAGGCTGATACAGGGGAGAGACTCATCGGAGAGGTCACTACTTCGTGGAGCTTCGTGGGAGCCGGGCTGCGACTTTCTGCCGAGCTGCTGGGACCGGAGTACTCGATGTCGTGGAACACGCTCGACAGCGGGCTCAAGCTCTTTTTCAGCCGCGAGGTAATTGGCAAGGCGGGCGAGGATCTCGTCGAGAAGCAGAACGCCGAGATGGGAATGATGCCTGTGATTGCTGAAGAAGCGGCAGCCTACGGGTACGAAGCCGAGAACAGGCATTTTGTGCGTGCCTTCTCGCGCGGAGAGAAGCCAATGCTGACGTTCGACGATGGAGTCGAGGTGATGCGCATTCTGATGTCGGCGTACATGAGCGCGCAGACCGGCCGCACGCTCGCGTTTCCTCCTCGCGGGCTCGACGGGTTCAGTCCGGATGTCGCGAAGGGGCGGTGGAAACCGGGCGGGTAACCGGATTTCGGGTCGGCCACGGATTGGTCAGTTACAGTTCCTCCGATTGAGCCGGCGGCCGACAGCGCCCCACCGAGCCGGCCGCCGGAAGCCGGGTGGTTCTAATGTTCCGCCGTTGGTTGCCCCCGATCCCGGAAGCCCCGTGAAGCACCTGAAGAAAGCCGCCGTCGCGGTGGTCGGCGGAGGCGTGATTGGGGCAAGTGTGGCGTACCACCTGGCGATCAACGGTGTGCGCAATGTCGTAGTCCTCGATCGCGGCTCCATGCCTGGCGCTGGCAGCACCAGCCGCGCGACCGGCGGATTTCGCGCGCAGTTCGGCACCGCGATCAATGTCCGGTTGTCTATCGCGTCGCGGGAGATGCTGCTGCGGTTCCCCGACGACATTGGGGCTGACCCGGAATACTCGCCCGTCGGATACCTCTGGCTCGCATCCAGCGACGCTCAGCTCGCCTCGCTGCTCGCTGCGCAGCGATCGCAGCACGCCGAGGGTCTCCGTGAGGCAGTCATGATCAACCCGGGCGAAGCCGCATCAATCAATCCCGCAGTTTCACTCGACGGAGTGATCGGTGGCGCGTTCTGTCCCACGGACGGCTATATCCGCCCGATGGCGATTCTGCGGGGATACCTGGGCGCGGCAAAGTGGTTGGGGGCACGCGTCCAATGGCGTACCGATGTGGTCGGGATGAGCTGCAATGCGAATGGGCGGATCGAAAAGCTTCGAACGTCCCGCGGCGAAATGGCGGTAGACGCCGTTGTCAACGCCGCGGGCCCGTGGGCAGCTCGGTTGGCGGCGATGGCCGGTGCGAGTCTGCCCGTCGTTCCGCTTCGCCGGCAGGTCGCGGTCTCCAGGCCGCCTGATGTTCTGCCTGAGACGACGCCGATGACGATCTTCGTCGACGACGGATTTCATTTCAGGGTGCGGGACGGCCGCGTCATGCTCGTCTGGCCGACGCCCGGTGCGCCGGGCGATCCTTTTGACGTGAGCGTCGAGCCCGAATGGATCGAAGCCGTCACGGCCAAAGCGCGCCAGCGCGTTCCAGCACTGCGCGACGCCGTGATAAAGAGAAACTCGTGCTACGCCGGCTTGTATGAAATGTCGCCCGACAGGCATGCCATAGTCGGGGTTTCCGCCGAATGCGAGAATCTCTTCTTTGTCAATGGGTCATCGGGTCATGGCGTGATGCACGCGCCCGCCCTCGGTCGCGCAATCGGAGAGGTCATCTGCGGTTTCCCGCCCACGCTCGACGTCTCCGAGTTGAGTCCTTTACGCTTCGCCGAAGGGCGCGCGATAGAGGCGGCGGAACTGCTGTAACCGCGAAGTCACAGCGGGACGGGCTCCGGCCCCGATGCAGCCACTGGCTCGGTACCAGTACGAGATTTCGTCGGCCGGAACATGAGCGCGAACACCACTAGTATGATCGCGGCGCCAACTGCGGGCACCATCCATATCGCGCGCCAGTTGTGGCCGAGCACTCCCGTCGGTCCGTTGATCGCGTAGAGGTCGACGACCTTGCCGGAGAACCACGAGCCGATAAAAAGGCCGAGGCCGAGGGTGACGAACGCGATCATGCCCTGCGCCGCCGCGCGGATCCGGCTGCCCGCCTGCTGATCCACGTAGATCTGCCCGGTGACGAAGAAGAAATCGTAGCAGATGCCGTGCAGCAGAATCCCAAGGTAGAGGGCCCACACCATCGGGCCCGCATCGCCATAAGCGAACAGCGCGTAGCGTATCGCCCACGCCGCCATTCCGATGAGCATGATTCGCTTCACGCCAAGCCGCACGAGGGCGAGCGGCAGGAGCAGCATGAAGCCGATCTCCGACATCTGTCCAAGCGTCATCTTCGTGGCGGCCTCGGGCAGGCCGACCTCGTTGAGAAAGAGATTGGTGAACGCGTAGTAGAACTGGAGCGGGATGCAGAGCACGAACGAGCCGACGACGAACGTCGCGAACGAGCGGTCGCGGAGCAGTGCGAGGGCATCGAGCCCCAGCACGTCGCGTACGCTGAGCGGTTTTCCCGCGGCCTGCGGTGGCGTGTGCGGCAGAGCCAGCGAGTAGAGCGCGAGCAGAACCGATGCGGCAGCTGCGATGCGCATTGGCACCGCCGTCGCTTCGAGTCCCAGCCGGCCAACGAGAATCCCTGCCGCGATCCATCCGATCGTGCCCAGCACGCGCACTCTCGGGAAGTCGCGCGCCGAGTCGCTCATGTTGTGGAACGAGATGGAATTGGTAAGGGCCAGCGTCGGCATGTAGAAGAGCGCGTACAGAATGAGCAGCGGGTAGAAACGCCCGAACGTCTGCGCTGTCGAGACCATGTACAGCACGCCTGCGCCGAGGAGATGGAGCAGCGCGATGACTCGCTGGGTCGCGAAGAAGCGGTCGGCGATCATTCCGACGAAGAAGGGCGATACCATCGCCGCGACAGCCGTCGTGCCGTAGGCGAGCCCGACCTCGGTGCCGTCGAACTTGAGCGTCGTGCTGAGGTACGTCCCCATCGTGACGAACCATGCGCCCCATATGAAATACTGGAGGAACATCATCACGGAGAGTCGGGTTCGAGCGCTCACGGCAGAGTCCTGTTGGTAATCATCGTCGCACCCTCGTATTCGGAGTTGGCGCGGCGAAAATACGCGGGCGGGCCGCCAAGCGGAAGAACTTTCCGCGGGTTGAGGGAACGGGGCCGCTCAAATAGTTTCCGAATGCGGTGGAAATGTCGGGAGGGTTGGCAGAATGGCTATTGCACCAGTCTTGAAAACTGGCGCGGGCAACCGCTTGGGGGTTCGAGTCCCTCACCCTCCGTATTGAAGTCAAAACCAGCAGGGCCGGAAAGCCGTACGAAGAATACTTGAGGCGCATTTCGTATCTGCCACTGGGTAACTTTTCCCTGTGCGGTGAAGGCGACACGGTTGGGCTCGGCGCCAGCCGCAGGACTCCGCGAACGCGTACGGCGAACCGGGTAGGTTTCTGACAAGAAGGGTCGTGCCTGAGAAGACTGCGGCAATTCTCTTGCGGGTCACCGCTGCACCAGCGCACGAATGATTTTTCGATCGGATGCTGACGCAGCATCAGGGATGAGGCGCATGGCAAAGCAGATCACCGGGGCCAAGCTCCTGCTCGCCGGCGGTCACCAGATCTCGATCGGCGCGGGCGCCGTAGCCGAGCTCGTCAGGATCATGGAGACCCGCCCCGAGGCCGCCAGCAGAATCGTGCTCGTCGAGGGCAATGAACTCTTGCTGCACTGGAGCCAGATCTCCGCTATTCAGATCTTCTCGGCCGGCAAGTAGGTTCGGGCACTACGCCTCGCGCATCGCCCTCGCGCTGTGGTGGGCCAGCGCCATGACGGAGATCATCGGATTGACCCCTGATGATCCGGGAAACGCACTGGCGTCGGCGATGTACAGGCCACGGATACCGAACACCTGACCTTCCGCGTCGCATACTGCAAGCGCTGGATCGCGGCCCATCCTGCACGTTCCCATCTGGTGGGCGCTGAATAACGCGAGGTGGTTGTCAGCCGCGCGCTCATGCGCAATGGCGTCGCAGAATGCATTCATTCCCGAATCGGTCCCTCCCTCCGCTGGCGCGCTCCACACGAGCGGTGCCGTGTGCAGTGTCTGGACCATCGTCGCGCCCGCCGCCTGCGCAATGCGGGCCATGCTCGCCATACCGCTGCGCAGCATCGCCTGCTCGCCCTTGCCGGCGATGTAGTCCACCACGGGGCGCCCGCTGCGGTCGGTCGTGACCCGTCCCGAGGTCGTGTCGCGAACGAGCGCAATGAGGAACGCCTTGCTCGCGGCCGCCTGCATGTTCTCGCGGTGCGCGCGCGCACTGACCCACGGCGTTGCATGGGCGAGAAGCCCGGGATGCGCGGGAGCGGTCTCAATGCGGAACCCGTAGCCGTCCGCAAGCCCGTCGAACTCGCTGCACATGATCGTCTGCGGCGGACCCTTCCATGCCTCGATGCGACGTGCGAACGTGGCGCCGATGCCGGTGGTAGGATGCATAAAGAGATTGCGCCCCACCTCCCGCCGTATGATCCCGGAGCGGAGCATAAGAGCCGGAGTGTGCAGCGCTCCGCACGCCGCGACGACGACCTTCGCGTGAATCTGCACCGTGTGCCGCCCGCCGTTTCTTTCAATCGCCGTAGCGACGACGCCGGTCACGCCGCCATTCGCTGTCGTTATTCGCTCTGCGCGGCACCGCGCGATAATATCCGTATCGCCGTTCGCCTGAGCGTCACGAAGCCACGTGACCGCCCCCGATTGCTTTCCGCCGTGACGGCATCCGTATACGCAGTTGCCGCACTGCGCGGCGTCGCACCCCGACGAATTTCGCGGAGTTACCCGCCACTCGTAATCAAGCGCCTCGCACCCGGCGCGGAGCACGGCGTTGTTGGGATTGATGTCGCTTTCCGCCGTACCCACCGAGAGGCGCTCGCAAACGGCGTCGAGCGACTTCGTGAACGAATCGCCTGCGAAATGAGGACATCCCGAGCTTTCCGCCCATTCGTCGCGCACATTCTCGGGAGTTCGAAGCGATGTCTGCCAATTGATTGCGGTTCCGCCACCGAGAGCTGCGCCCGCAAGGAGCGTGATCGAGAGATCCCGCGTCGAGGTCGCGCCGCCGTCCTGATACAACTCCCGCGTGCCGGGTTCTTCCCGCTGATCGAAATCCTCGCTCTGCCAGTCGCTGCCGGCTTCCAGAACGATGACCTTTCGCCCGGAGCCAGCGAGCTGAGCCGCTGCGACGCTCCCGCCGGCACCCGATCCGATGATGCAGACGTCACATTCGACCGTTGTATGCGCCGTGATCGGAGTCAGCTTGAGAGGTGACGGCGTCGCCGCCGGATTATTCGATGGCACGTAGCCCATGGCATCCCACACTGGGTCACGCGGAGTGCCACACTGAACGCCGTAGAATACGAACGTCGCAAGCCGCCGAATCGCCTGGTATCCTGCGCGCAAATCGGCGAGACGGCTGGAGGAAAGCGAGGCAAGCACCGCCTCAGCGTCCGGCTGGCCAAGCGACCGGAACCGCAACGCACGACCGATCTGCAGAGCGATGAACCACGGTTGGTCGAGCATCCGGAGGAACAGACGGAAGCGGGATCGTTCGTCGTCGCGCAGCATCCGCAATGTTTCCGCAACGCGGGGAGCGACGCCGCGAGTGCGGGCGTCAGCGGCGAAGAGCTCCGGGGAATCACCGGGGCCCGGCAGCATCGAAGGCAGAAGCGCCTGACACAGCGCTTCCAGCGTCGCGGTCTCGGATTCGGTGAGATCCTCGCCGCCGCGTCCCTTATGCTGCATGCTGCGCTGTCCGCAATCAATGTCCTCGGTTGGACTGAAACGGTCGCTGCAATCTAGGAGGCGATAAGGCGGTGGGTCAGTTCCATCCCGTTCAATCCGCAAGATCGCTTTCACTTGCATATGGTACGCGCACCGGCACATGATAAATGCAGGTGACTGAACTCACGCACGCTCTCAACCACTACCTGCCCGAACTCACGAGCGACGAGCTCGTACGATACGGCCGGCATCTCACGCTCGCCGAGGTCGGGCCGGCGGGGCAGCGTCAAATCAAGGATTCGCGAGTGCTTCTCGTCGGCGCTGGCGGACTCGGCTCCCCGGCTGCACTCTACCTCGCAGCCGCAGGTGTCGGCACCCTCGGCCTTGTGGATTTTGACGCTGTCGATCTCAGTAACCTCCAGCGGCAGATCATCCACGGAACGACCGATATCGGGAGGCCTAAACTCGACTCGGCCAGCGATCGCCTCCGAGACATCAATCCGGAAGTGCATCTCGAGCGATACGATGTCGCGCTCAAATCGCATAACGCGCTCGAGATCGCGCGCGACTACGATGTGATCGTTGACGGAACCGACAACTTCCCGACACGTTACCTCGTCAACGACACGTGCGTCCTGCTCGGCAAGCCGAACGCGTTCGGCAGCGTGCTCCGCTTCGAGGGGCAAGCGTCTGTATTCGCCACCCCGGACGGGCCGTGCTATCGCTGTCTCTTTCGCGAACCGCCACCCCCGGGTCTCGTGCCGAGCTGCGCCGAAGCAGGAGTGCTCGGCGTGCTGCCTGGTCTCATCGGAACGATTCAGGCGACCGAGACGATCAAGCTGCTGCTCGGCGCCGGTGAATCGCTCGCCGGACGGCTGCTGCTGGTGGATGCGCTCGGAATGCGGTTTCGCACAATCCAGGTGCGCCGCGATCCCGAATGCCCAGCGTGCGGAACCCGCGAGCTTCGGGAGCTGATCGACTACGAAGCGTTTTGTGGCCTGCCGAGTAACGGCGATGACGCGTTCGCGGAGAAAGGCATTATTGAGATATCGCCACGCACCCTCGCGGAGCGTCTCGCTCGCGGAGACGACATCCAGCTCCTGGACGTGCGGGAGGACTGGGAGTGGCAGATCGCGCGGATTCCCGAGGCCCGACTCATCCCGCTGCCGAGCCTTGAGGGGGCCCTCGAAACTCTGGACAGGGCTCGTGAAACCGTTGTCTACTGCAAGGCTGGAACGCGTGGCCTGCGCGCCGCGGAGCAGCTCGCGGCCGCCGGCTTCGACCGCGTTGCGAACATGAAGGGCGGCATACTCGCCTGGAGTGAGGAAGTGGACCCGCTTGTCCTTCGCTACTGAACTATTCCCTGAAGAACTCCTTGATGCAGGCGGTGACGATCTTCGACAGGAAGGCGTCGCGCTCGGACG
This sequence comes from Gemmatimonadaceae bacterium, assembly GCA_013813715.1. Classification (GTDB taxonomy): domain Bacteria; phylum Gemmatimonadota; class Gemmatimonadetes; order Gemmatimonadales; family Gemmatimonadaceae; genus UBA4720. The sequence continues at coordinate 16,229 of JACCRF010000103.1, forward strand.
TCGTCGTCATGTGCGTGATTTCGGGCGAGGTGTAGCAGGCGTCCTTGACGGCGACCAGCAGCTGCTCGGGCGTCCATCTGGCACCGCGGGCGTAGCGGCAAAGCGTGGTGATCGACGCCTGGGCCTGGGGCGTGAGCCGTCGCGATCCTCGGCATGTGGCCAGGCCGTCTCGCAGCTCTGCCATCGTCTCTTCCGGGAGCGCCGGGTGCTGCGGGCCGGATGTCACTGGGACGATGTCCTGCGGTCCTGGGTATAGAGACGCCAACGATCTTGCCTCGGTCACTAATGTACATTGCGGGCTGAATGGAGCTATAGCCAGTATCTGCCGCCGCAGCACCGTGTTCGATCGTCCGTCATGCATCGACCAGTTAGTTCGTCGTTACTCCGTTCACTCCGCGGCATCGTAGCTCAAGGGTTGAACATGTTCACGCGCGCCAATACCTTGCGTGACCTCCCGGAGAGATGGCCGAGAGGCTGAAGGCACCGGTTTGCTAAACCGGCATACGTGGAAACGCGTATCGAGGGTTCGAATCCCTCTCTCTCCGTTGGCGGGTCCGCATGAGCTGGCGGACCCGCTTTGTTTTGTTCAACTGCCGACAACATGACTGAGACAACGCCGTCGCTCCGGCCCCGTCCACGACTCCGATTCGCACCGTCACCCACCGGCTCTCTTCACGTAGGCGGCGCCCGCACAGCCCTCTTCAACTGGCTCTACGCGCGCCATTACGACGGTGACATGCTGCTCCGCGTCGAAGACACAGACAAGGCACGAAGCACCGAAGAGAGCACGCGCGCAATCTTCGAAGGCCTTCTGTGGCTTGGCCTGAGCTGGAATGAAGAAGTGGTCTACCAGGGAGCCAACCTGGAGCGGCACCAGCGAGACGCGCTGGCGATGCTCGAGACCGGAGCCGCCTACCGCTGCTTCTGCACGCCGGAGGAGCTCGAGCAGCGTCGGAGCGAAGCGCAGGCTGCAAGGGAAAGCTTCAAATACGATCGCCGCTGCGACCGCCTTCCCGCCGAAGAGGTCGCGCGCCGCGTCGCCGGCGGCGATCCGTACGTCATCCGGTTTCGCATCCCCGAGGGATCGACGGAATGGGACGACATGGTTCACGAGACGATCTCGTTTCCCAACAAGGATCTCGATGATTTCGTCATCCTCCGGTCGAACGGCACGCCGATCTACAACCTCGCCGTGGTCTCCGACGACATCGCGATGGGGATCACCGTTGTCATGCGCGGCGACGACCACATCTCCAACACGCCGAAGCAGATTCTCCTCTACCGGGCCTTGGGTGCCGAGCCGCCGACGTTCGCGCACCTGCCGATGATTCACGGCATGGACGGCAAGAAGCTCAGCAAGCGTCACGGAGCGACGGCCGTCGGGGACTACCAGCACCAAGGACTCCTCCCGGGCGCGATGCTCAACTTTCTCGCCCTGCTCGGCTGGTCTCCCGGCGGCGACCGAGAAGTGATGACGATGGACGAGATGATCACCCTCTTCACGCCGGATGGGCTTCAGCGGAAGGCGGCTATCTTCGACCCGAAGAAGCTCGAGTGGATGAACGGGCAGCATCTGTCCCGCGTGCCGCTGGCGGAGCTCGAGCCGCGCGTCACGCCCGCAATGATGGAGGCGGGATATGTCGACGAGGCGATAGTCGATTCGCGCGGCGAGTGGTACATGTCCCTGCTCGATCTCCTGCGCGTCCGCGCCCGAACGATTGACGATATCGTCCGCCAGGCCGGCCCGTATTTCCCCGGGACAATCGAATATGATGCCGAGGCGGTCGCCAACAACTGGAAAGAACGATCCTCAGCCGCTGACATTCTCGAAGCGGCGAAAGAAGCGCTCGCCGGGGATTCGGCATGGGACGCGGGCACTCTGGAGGCGATTCTACGCGGACTTGCCGAGTCCCTGGGTATCAGCGCCGGGAAGATATTCCAGCCGCTGCGCGTCGCCCTGACCGGGCTGACGGTTAGCCCGGGCATCTTCGAAGTGCTTGTGGCTCAAGGGCGAGAGCTCGCGCTACGACGCCTGTCCGACGCCATCGGCTGGCTGCGTCGGAATCCATGATACCTTTACAATCCGAGTGCCAACTCCCCGTTGACGGTTCGGCGATGTATCCACAGATTGTACCCGATGCAAAAGCTCCGAGTCGCATCGACCCGGAGATTGTTTTGCCTTTACCTGGAGTCCCAATGGCTGAGGCGTTGACCCCGCTCGAGGGCTCGGTGTACAACTACCTGCTCGACTTCACAGCCGAGAACACGTACCAGCCGAGCATTCGCGACATCGGCAAGAAATTCCACATCAAATCCACGAAGACCGTTTCTGATCTTCTGCAGTCGCTCGCCAGAAAGGGGTTTATCGAGCGCGACCCGGCGC
>JACCRF010000115.1 GCA_013813715.1 Gemmatimonadaceae bacterium
GTTAGGCATCACCAGCTAAAGGGATCACTATGAGAAAGATTGGGCGATCGATTGTCGTTCTCACGTTATCTGTTGCCGGGTGCCAAGTCAGTATGCACGGCGCGGACAGAATCAACGACTCTGCGACGGCGGGCCGTGCGGATTACCAGGTCGCTCACGGGTGGCCCATCCTCCCCGAAGGTCGCATACTTGGACAGGCGACGGGAGTTGGAGTCGACTCCCACAACCACGTGTTCGTGTTTCATCGGGCCGGGCGTGAGTGGAGCGACCCCTTTCCCAAAGAGTCGATTCGCAATGCGACGATCATGGCGTTCGAGGGTGGTTCCGGCGCGTTGGTCGCGGAATGGGGCCAGGATCGGTTTGTCATGCCGCACGGCCTCACCGTCGATAGCCAGGACAATATCTGGGTCACCGACGTGGGGCGCCACCAAGTCTTCAAGTTCACGCACGGCGGTGACCTGCTACTCACTGTTGGCACCGCGGGCGTTCCTGGGGCCGACAGCGCGCACTTCAACCTCCCGACGGATGTCGCCGTGCTGCCAGATAGAGGTTTCTACGTCAGCGATGGCTACGCCAACACCCGCGTAGCTAAGTTCTCGTCGACCGGCCAATTCCAGTTTCAATGGGGCGAGAAGGGTTCCGGGCCTGGGCAGTTCGACCTCCCGCACGGAATTGGGGTTGATGGCGAGGGGCGAGTGTTCGTGGCAGATCGAAGCAACGCGCGTGTGCAAGTATTCGATGCGCAAGGCCGCTTCATCACGGAGTGGAAAAATTCCGTACTCGGAAGACCCTATGCTGTAGCAATTGGCCCAGATGCGAAGGCGTATATCATCGATGGCGGGGACCAGCCGGTGAATGCTCCCGATCGCTCTCGCGCATTCCGGCTCGCGATGGACGGGGCGATTGAGGCCGTCTTCGGTCGCTTTGGTAACTACGACGGGCAGTTCCGCCTCGGCCACGACATTACCGTTTCTCAGGATGGCGCCGTCTATATCGTTGATGCTTGGGGCATGCGGGTCCAGAAGTTCGTGCCGAGGTAATGCCTAACCAGCCGATGAAGCTGAGCGGCTCTCAGCCTAAACCTCGAAGTGACTCCGGATACGGGAGAAGACCACTGCAATCCGTGTCAGTCGAGCTTCCGCGCAATTTGGTAGTTATCAGCGACAATCAACGGACTACGCTTGCGGCCAGCGTAGTCGCGCGAATGGAAACTGTAGGATACGTGAACAAGACAAGTGATCTTGCGTTCGCCGCCAACCTGGACGGTTCGCGCTCATTCACTGTTACCGTCTCCTTCCGCGAAGACCAAGCTGCGCTGCTGCAGCCAATAGCAGATCGAATTGGCCGATCTCTCAAGAGACAGTAGTTGATTGCTGGTCTCAGTAGTGGCGACCCTCTCCGCCGTCTTAACTCGTTGAAGCTGAAAAGCGATGCAGTGAAACTCGCTTCGCCCGCGATTGTTTAGTTGGCCAATTGGCCATTCAGTTAGATCAGAGTTTACTGTATCGCCATCGGAGCTCGCTGCAGGCGCATTGGAGCGTTCCATTGCCATCATCGAATTTGTGAACCGGCTTGCCGCAGGCTGCACAGTCGAACACGCTGAGAGCTTCCTCGCACGCTTCGATGAGCTTGGTTGCCTCGACAGGTGTGACATCGAAGCTATGCGAGGCGCGATTTCCCCATGCTGTCAGCAACTTGTCGGCAGCAGTTAACGCATTCGCGGCCTGGGCAAATGGTTCGTATCCCTTTCCACTCTTTTTCTGAAGGGCCTGCTGACTCGCACCAGCTAATGCTTCCAAGAACCCGTGAGCCATTCGAAGGTCGTTACGAAATCCGTGCAAATACGGCATCTTTATTCTTAGTTTCTCAGCTCGTGTCGCGAGCTCCACATCCATGATTTTGCGGGCGGTGTTACCCGCTGCATCGGGTGAGTCCTCAAGCAGTGCCCGCGCATCGTCGAACCCCCACGACTTTGTGGACCACGTAATACCGTTAGTGGGTTTTCCGTAAGGCCGGAGTGTGGAGCACCTCCAATCCTTTGCTTCAAGTCGAGAGCGAAGCTCGATGTACCAGTCTCGATCGTGCGTGAAGATGAGCACCTGTCGATCCGCGAATTCCTGCTCGACTAGATCGACCACCATCCCGCGATGGTTTCGGTCGAGACTCACTACGACATCGTCAAGTATGACCGGGGTATCTGCGACGTCTCGTTTTGCCATTGATAGAAAAACGCACAGGCCCAAACTGTTTCGATTCCCCTCGGAGAGGGTCAATCGCGGGGATTTCTGCTCTACTCCGTGAAAGGTCAGCTCTATGTCAATGGCCTTGTCGGCATCATCGGGATGACTAAGTCGCACGCCCTCTATGGCCTCGTTAGGGTGGAGAATCGACCACATGCGCTGAATGTCCCCGGAAATCCCCGCCATTATTTCGTCGGACCGCAAGCGGATCTGGTCACGCACGCCCTTCTCGACGGCGAGGAGGCAATCAAGTAGCGCATCAACGCTCTTGACTTCGTGCGAAAGTCCTTCCGCTGCGATCACAGCCTCCGCCGCGACGACGGTTTCCCTATCCAAGAGCAGCTCCGGAGCTTCTGGCGGCTGATTGCCAGTCGATGCAGCCGCAGCAGATATCAGCGGCAGGATGAGACTCTCAATGCCCTGGAGCTGTTGTGCGTTGCAACCCTTACGTATGGCACTAGCGTCAAGGGTGGCCAGATAATCCGTCTGAGGCTTGCCCCCATCGTTCCGCGATGTTGCCCAGACTAACACTTCCTCCTTCGTGAAGGCAGACTGTAGCCTCGAAAGCGCATCACCCAGGCGATTGTTCGCGGATCGGTACTGGGAGAAGAGCGTGGCAGCCTCTAGGAGCCTTTCGTTTTCCGCTTTCAGATGCGACTCCAGTTCGGCGGCTTGGATGTCACGCCCGCAAGCTGGACAGGCAATGTGTTTAGGGGCACCAGACTTGGTGACGAACCGGAGAGCATGATCGAGGACGGTTAGTCTTTCTTCAATCAGTGTCTCTGTGGACTGAGCGAGCGCCGCCCCCGCATCCCGGACTCCCGAGATGGCTTCGGCAAGTGGAATTCCGGCTATTTCAGATAAGGCGGCGTAGGAACGACCATCAGCAGACAAAGACTCCACTCGTCGCCGGATCGCTTTGAGCAGGTGTTGGCATTCCCCAAGGCGATCAGCCTTGAACGATACATCGGGTAGGTAGCGACTGTGAATTTTCCGAAGCTCGGCGGAAATATCTCCGTGACCCTTGGAAAAGATCTGAGCCGCCTCCGTCGCAGCACGCAGCCGCTCTCGCTTCTCTACTATTTGCGTGGATTTTTCAACGCCCTTGCCAAGTTGCCGGACGTTCTCGGCGGCGTACTCCAGCGGTTCGAGTCCAAGCAGAGGTAGAAGCGCCGAGTACTTGGCGCCTTTGGGGCTACTAACGAATGCTGCGACTTCATCCTGACGAAGCACGACCCGGCGGTAGTCCCAAGTCATAAGCTCAGCCAATCCGTTTCCGGACTTAGTACAAGCCCCGCTGGTTTTCACATCGACTCTAACCCCGGTTCCGTTTGCGAATTCGATCGAAACGTGGGTTGGACTCAGCGTGGGTGTATGCGTGTTGATCACGCCACGTTCCTGCTTCCTCCCGCTGTACTCATGAGTCAGGTGCCCAATTCTACCCTCATTGATGATGTATTCTACCGCGTCGACAAATGATGACTTTCCTGCGCCATTAGTTCCGTAAACAACGGCGGACTTGCCCCCGACATCTAGTGACACAGTATCCGCCGCGCCGCGGAACCACTCGAGCTCTATGCTATTCAGCCGCATTGCCCTTGGCCTCTTGCTTGACCCACGCCTGAACGATGCTGGTGACGTGGGCCTCGAGTTCAGCGATTTTGAGCTTGCCATCGCTTGCCGTCCGCAAAAAAGCGACAATCTGATTGCGAAGGGCTTCGTTAGCCGGGTGGCCACGGCTCGACACGACCGGGACCGATGCATCGCACCAGTCCGTACCCCCAGAGGATCCAGTAGCAGTCATGGGTAGGAGTTTCCCGTTGTGCGTGCGCGGAGCTGTCCCGGTCGTCCTGAGGAGCCGCGACAATATCCGCGCGGTGCGTATCAAAACCTACTTTCGGGAAGATCGCCCCGCATCACGAATCGGCTTTTGTGTTTCGTGACAGCGGCAATTCGTCAGAGGCGATGCGGCTTCGAGCGGCGCCACGAAAGGCTGTCGGGCGGGGCGCGTGATTCCTATACTCAACCAATGGAGATCCTCCTCCCTCTTGGAATCGTTGCGCTCGTCATTTGGTTCGTTGCCAAAGGCTTGCGCGCCATGTCAAGCCCTCCATCCGTCAGCAGCCAGCGAGCTACCAGTCGATCAACAAGTCCGACCCCAACTAGAGGGACCGCCGTGAAGGGATCTAGATCTATGAGCGCGGACGACTGTTGGGTTCCTCCTGGCGGTGACGCAACCGTTGCGGGATATACGATTCAGGGGGGCATGCTGTACATGGGACAGCGATTATCGTCGATCGCCGGCCAGAGCTTCGAGCCAGCCTTGATTGACCCTTCGCTGCGGGTCAACCGCTCTAGCCCGGACCATATCGGCGCCGGGATGATGTACTGGCCGTCCTACAGTTCAATCTCGCCTGAGTGTAGAGCCGCCTATCTTGATTGGCTTGCCACGGGCCGACGAGATCCGACCGCCTGCATTGGCTACGTCTTCCTCTATTTTTACGGCTTGGAACGCCGCGCTCTTGCCGAAGCTCCAAAGTCGGAGCGAGCGAAGCAGGACCTTCCGCATATCATGGGCGAGGTCGAGCAACTTGTGCAGGTGTACGGCGGCAGTCGCTCATTTCGCGTGTACGCAACTCAACTTCTTGATGTCCTGAGGATTCTCGCCGCAACAGGCGACGACATTGAGCCGCCAACCCAGCGAACGGGCTACGAATTGCCGGTTTCGCTCCGGGTCGGTGTCGGTCGAATCGTTGCCAATGGCAAACCACTTCCATCCGACTGGGCTCTTAGCTGGTTTCTCACGCATCCTGCGATATCGCTTCGAACGTCCGTGCTTCGCTGCTCTTCCGAGTTTAACGACTTGTTTCGGATCCGTTATTCGCGCGAGTTCGGAGAGGGTCTGAGGCTAAAGCCAAACAGCACAAGGCTGAAGATGTCCATCGCTCCGGCCAGTGCCTCCTTTGGTGGGCACGTTGAGTTGAGCATGGACTTGCCAGATGTGGCCGCATTGACCTCACCGATCGCGAAGCTTCGCCAAATTGGTGAGAGTTGCGCAACGGATCTCGATGCCTTCAGTCGTTGGGTCGGTCGCAATGTCGACGCGCCCAAGACGATTGCGGCAGTTGCTCTCCTTCCGCCAGAACTGGCGACCACCCACGACAGCCAAGAGGCAAGGGAACTGTGGAGGTGGATCAAGAACACTCTCGGCGCTCAGGAGCGGGCTGTTTGCGAGTCGAATGATCTACTCCGGCACTGCGCCTCGTTTGGCGCTGGAAAGCTTGCCAAATCAGAGGCGGTGTTATTAGCGCAACTGCTTGAGAAAGGTGGTTACGGCATTGAGCCTGATGTGCGATTTGGGGGCGCTCCCCTGACGCCAGGGGGAACGGCCATCGTTTTTAAACTCCCGTCCGGTGCCGGAGCGATCGCTTCGCCACAATACTCGGCAGCCACCGTTTTGCTCCACCTCGCGGTGGCGGTTTCGGCTGCAGATGGTTCAATCTCGCCATCCGAAGAGCAGCATCTTCAGCAGCACCTGCAGCAAGCGCTGGCGCTAAGCGACGCCGAACGGCTTAGGCTATCAGCGCACCTTAGCTGGCTACTGCAGTCGCCACCGAGTCTAACCGCATTGAAAAAGCGCCTCGACCCGCTCGATCAGAGTCAGCGCTCGGCGATTGCGAGTTTCATGATCGGCGTTGCAGGTGCGGACGGAGAAATCAGCCCCGCGGAGATCCGAACAGTCGGCAAGGTTTACCCGATGTTGGGCCTGGACGCTGAACAGGTGTATAGTGACGTCCATGCAATGACCGCAGGAGGGGCGACCACCGTCCAAGCTACCGGGCCGGTTACGATCATCCCCGGGCTCGCGCAGGAGGGATATGCCATCCCATCGCGCCCGGTTCCGACTCAGAACGTTCGACTCGACATGACCGCCGTGAACGCTAAACTCGTTGAATCCGCTCAGATCTCGGCAATCCTCGACGATATCTTCACAGATGAGGAAGTCGTCACTTCGCCGACGCCAAGTGCCTTGGCGGCGACCGGTGCAAAGCTGTCATTGGCGCATGGTGTTCTGTTGTCACGGCTCGTCGAGCGATCTGAGTGGAGCCGAGTCGAGTTCGAAACAATCGCTGCTGAATGTCGGCTGCTGCCGGATGGAGCGATCGATACGCTCAATGAGGCGGCGTTCGAGCACTCGGGTGCCCCGGTGCTCGAGGGTGACGACCCCATGCAGGTTGATGCCCCAATAGCAAAGGAACTGTTAACGTGACCACGCCGCCTATCAGGCCGCGTGAGCGGGATGCAATTGTTCAGTCGCTTCGGGCTGGCGTCGTACCTCGGAGCGGCCAACAGCACATCCAAGTCGGGCGGGTCGAAGAGGTTAAAGCGCTCATTGCAGATTTGGACCGAATTGCGGACGGCGGCTCAGGCATCAGATTCGTCATCGGCGACTTTGGATCCGGAAAGACGTTCTTTCTCTACCTCATTCGTTCGATAGCTCTCGAAAAACGACTCGTCACGCTCCACGCTGACCTTACACCGGATCGGCGCCTGCAGGCTACCAGTGGCCAAGCCCGTGCGCTGTATCAGGAATTGGTTCGAAACATGTCGACGCGCGCTAAACCGGATGGCGGCGCCTTGTCGAGTGTAGTCGAGCGCTTCGTTACCGCCGCAGTCGACGCGTCCCGTGAACGCGACGTCAAGCCTGAAGTCGTCATTCGCGAGCGCTTGGCAGCACTGTCCGAGATGGTGAACGGCTATGACTTTGCAGAGGTAATTGCTGCCTATTGGAAGGGACACGACACCGGCAACGAGGCGCTGAAGTCCGACGCTGTCCGTTGGTTGCGAGGCGAGTTCTCGACGCGAACCGACGCGCGTGCGGCGCTTGGCGTGCGAACGATCGTTGACGATGGGAATGTCTACGATCAGTTGAAGCTGCTCGCGCGTTTCGTTCGGCTCGCTGGATTCGCCGGAACCGTCGTGTGCTGCGACGAGCTGGTCAACCTATACAAGCTCGCCAACACAAAGGCCCGCAACAGTAACTACGAGCAGATTCTGCGCATTCTCAACGATTGCCTCCAGGGATCTGCAGAGGGCCTCGGGTTTCTCATGGGCGGCACGCCGGAGTTTCTCTTGGACACGCGAAAGGGTCTCTACAGCTATCAGGCGCTTCAATCGCGCCTTGCCGAGAATCGGTTCGTCAAAGACGGACTAATGGATTATTCAGGACCAGTACTGCGACTCGCTAATCTCGCGCCGGAAGATCTCTTCGTGCTCCTTGGAAAATTGCGCCACATCTATGCGTCTGGGCTGCCCGATCGCTATTTGATCCCTGACGATGGTCTTCAGGCGTTCATGCAACACTGTTCCCAGAAGATTGGTGATGCGTATTTCCGCACCCCTCGAAATACTGTCACAGCGTTCCTAAACCTCCTCGCGGTTCTCGAGCAAAACCCGGACGCGTCATGGCAACACCTTCTAGGGCAAGTTCAAGTCATGCCGGACACGAATCCTGACTTGCAGCCTCTGGAGGACGAAGGCGAGCAGCCATCTCTCGGCAAGCACGCTAAGGCAGGCGATGACGACCTCACCTCCTTCAAGCTCTAACAGCGGTTCCGGCGGGCACAAATCCGCCGGGTTTGGGCGCCTGCACAAGCAGATTCAGCGCTGGGTGTGGGACCAGGGCTGGGCGGAGCTGCGCGACATCCAAGAACAAGCGATTGAACCGATTCTCGATGGCGGGCGGGATGTCATCATCGCAGCTGCCACCGCAGGCGGTAAGACCGAAGCAGCATTTTTCCCCATTTGCTCTCGGATCATGGCGCAGCCGAGCGGTAGCGTGCGCGCCCTGTACGTGAGCCCGCTGAAGGCGCTCATCAACGACCAGTTCGACCGGCTCGAACGGCTCTGTGAGCGGCTCGAGATCCCTGTGCATCGCTGGCACGGCGACGTGTCGTCGAGTCGAAAGCGGGCGGTTCTCTCTGACCCTGACGGCATCCTACTGATCACACCAGAATCGCTCGAAGCATTCTTCGTGCTTCGCGGAACAGCGATCGGCAAACTGTTCGGCAGACTTGATTTCGTGGTCGTGGACGAGCTGCACTCGTTCATCGGCTCTGAGCGCGGTCAGCAACTCCAGTCGCTTCTTAGCAGGATCGAGCTGGTACTTCGACGGCGCGTACCGCGAATCGCGCTAAGCGCCACCCTTGGCGACATGGATCTGGCGGCGGAGTTTCTCCGACCGGGCAGAACCTTGCCCTGTGACATCCTTGTCTCTAGCGAAGCCGGGCAGGAGGTGCGGCTACAGATCCGCGGGTATCGCGTAAAGCCGCCCGATCCCGCTACAGAACGTGACGGTGCCGATGTAGATCCATTGGATGATGCGGCCGTTCCAATGATTGGAGCCCATCTTTTCCAAGTTCTCCGCGGCGAGGACAACCTGATTTTCGCTAACAGCCGACGTAATGTCGAGATCTATGGCGATCATCTGCGGTTGATGTGCGAGCAAGAGCGTATTCCAAATGAGTTTTGGCCGCACCATGGCAGCCTTTCCAAAGAACTTCGTGAGCATGCCGAAACCGTGTTGAAGGATCCGAACACTCCGGCGTCAGTAGTGTGTACGACCACCCTGGAGATGGGGATTGATATCGGGAGCGTCGCAACGATCGCGCAGGTTGGGGTTCCGCCTACGGTCGCGGGTTTGCGCCAGCGTCTCGGGCGATCCGGACGGCGAGGGGAACCGTCAGTCATCCGGATCTACATCGAAGAACCTGAGATTGAACCGGACAGCCCGCCACAGGATCGCCTGCGTGCAGAGCTCGTTGAAGCCACTGCTATGGTTCGGCTTTTGATGATGAAGTGGTGCGAGCCGCCCAACGCTGGTGCGCTGCACCTCTCGACGCTAGTCCAACAACTTCTTTCGTTAATCGCGCAGTTTGGTGGGGCGACCGCGGCTGATTCGTGGCGCGTGTTGTGTCGCGACGGAGCATTCCCAGCGGTGACAGAAGAGGTGTTTACCATGCTGCTTCGACAGATCGGGGCGCATGACCTCATCGTCCAATCATCAGATGGCACGCTGCTCCTCGGCGCAAAAGGCGAGCGCATCGTCAATCATTACAGCTTCTACACGGCGTTCGTCACTCCTGAGGAGTATCACCTAGTGTCTGGCGGTCATGAGCTGGGAACTCTCCCCATCTCGCATCCTTTGTCTGACGGGAGCTACATCATTTTTGCTGGACAGCGGTGGCGCGTCCTCAGTGTAGATGTCGATGGTCGAATCGTGAATCTGGAGCCGTCGCCCGCAGGACGCGCACCACGATTTACGGGGGGAGGAGCCGACGTTCACGCGCGCGTTCGGCAGGAGATGAAGGCGGTCTACGAGTCCACATTTGTGCCGTCCTTCCTCGATCCGGAAGCGCGCACGCTGCTACAGGAAGGGCGCGACGCATACGCGGAATATCAGCTCGAGCGGATGCCGCTTGTTGAGTACGACAACAATGTCGCACTGTTTTGCTGGGCGGGAGACCGTGCTATGGACACCCTGCTTGTCCAGCTCCGGGATCGTCACCTTTCAGTTGAATCTGACGGTATCGCAATCGTCGTCAACGATATCAGTGCCAGTGCGATGATCCCTCACATCCGCGCTCTCGCGGCCCAAGGCCCAGCTGACGCTGTGCAGCTGGCCGGGACTGTATTGAACAAGCTTATTGAAAAGCATCACGTGTTCCTCAGTGATGAGCTTCTCTCTATTGACTATGGAAGTTGTCGGCTCGATACCGACGCGGCTTGGCAGTCTGTCGTACAGGTCGTTGCTCACGTCGAGGGTCATTGAAGTCATGTGGATTTCGCATTCATCGCGGCGCATGAGATAGCCGGGCATCACGGGCTTCGTAACACGCGCATCTGGCCGTAACTACTGACACACTCGAAAAAAGCGCTTGAACTTCGCAAGATCATTAGGCGGCAGAATAGGTCAGTACAGGCCACGAATACGCTTGCGGGAATCGCGAGAAAGCGGGTATTTCCCTGCTACTTGGCGCCGATTGACCGGTGCCTGGTGTTAGCGGCCGTAACGTGGAGTGACGATGAGCGCTTTTGTGGTGGTGTCGGTCTTTGTTCTTGGCGCGTTGTTGGGCGGAGCGGCGGTGTACATGGCTCTCCGACAGCTCATACCCGCCAAGGCTGCTCAAGCTAGCGCTGCGGCGGCCGGCGAGGCGCGTGCGGCCACACTCAGAGGTGACGACCTCGCTCTTCGCCTGTCGGGGGTTGATGTGCAGCTCCGAGGGAAGGAAACCGAGCTAAGAGCGCTGGATTCGGAACTGACAAGGCTAAAGACGGAACGCGCAACGTTTGAAACTCGCCTCGAGGAACTTGGCCGAATTCACGATCGGATGAAGGACGCTTTTGCGTCGCTGTCGGCTGAGGCGCTAAAGTCCACAAACGACACGTTGTTGCAGATCGCGAAGCGGGAACTTGAGGGTGTTCGATCGATTTCACAGAGGGATCTCGAAGATAAAGAAAAGGCTTTTGCTTCCCTGATCTCGCCAATCAGGGAAGGCCTTTCTAAGTATGACGCGAAGCTCGAACAACTAGCCAAGGAACGCGACGAAACGTTCGGGCTCTTGACAGGTCAGCTTCGGCGCGTTGAACAGGCTAGTGTGGATTTGGGACAGCAAACCCAACTTCTATCTCGCGCGCTGCGGTCGCCGTCAGTACGGGGCCGATGGGGAGAGATGCAGTTGCGACGTGTGATCGAAGTCGCCGGGATGCTGGAGCACTGCGATTTTGATAGTCAGAAATTTCTTGAGGACGGAGAAAATCACGCCAGGCCTGACGTCGTCATCAAATTGCCGGGAGGACGGGCCGTCGCCGTCGATGCGAAAGTGCCACTAACTGGCTACCTCGAATCCCTTGAGGAAACCACCGACGATGGTCGAAAGCTCAAGCTCAAGCACCATGCGAGCCAGCTTCGCGGACACTCTAATGCACTCGGGAAGAAACAATACTGGGAGAAGCTCGACGAAAGCCCTGAGTTCGTCGTTCTGTTTCTACCGAGCGAGGTGTTTTTCAGCGCAGCGCTCGAGCAGGATCCAATGTTACTGGAAGAGAGTTTTACGAACAATCGCGTGATCATTGCTACGCCGACGACTCTAATTGCACTGCTTCAGGCGGTCGCTTATGGCTGGCGGCAGGAAAGCATTGCGCGCAACGCAGCTGAGATTGCAGAACTTGGCCGGGAGCTCTATGACCGCCTTTGCAAGTTCGACGATCATATCGGCGACTTGGGAAACCACTTGGAAAAAGCGATGAAGTTTTACAACAGCGCAGTGGGGACGCTGGAATCGAGAGTTCTTGTCTCAGCCAGACGTTTCAAAGAACTGGGCGTCGCAGGCAGCGTCGGTGATTTGGCTGTACTGGAGCCGTTAGAGACACCCGCGCGGGCATTGAGATCCACTGAGCTTACCGACGGCGTCTCGTAGCTTGGCGCGATGCTGACGAACACGGAACGACTCACCACACATCCCACTTAGATCTCGCGCGGGCGGGAACCAAGTTACGCACATCGCCGGGCGTTCCGAATTGAGCCAACACTGAGCTCGGACGGATGTGAAAGGCCATGGCGACTCTCGAGGACAATTTCTTTGAAGCAAGTCTCTAAGGAGCGGAAGGAGCGCCTCGTTCGTCTACAACAGGAGAGGGAACGAAGAAGGATTCGCGGCTTAGATGACACACCACGCGTATCCAAGCGACCGCGTCGATCTTCCGTACTGGAATTCATTGCCGCAAAACTCTCAATACAGGCGCAGAAACGACGGCAACAGGGGGTACTCAATGTCCCTAGTGTGTTTTCGTTCATCGAAGATCCTGACAATGCCATCGAGGCGGTAACACAATTTGCCAGCCTAATTCACGGCGGCAGGGTCGGAACCGTCAGCATTGATCAGCATAAGTGCACACAGATCGATCTCTGCGCTGAGGCCGTAACCAGTGCGCTGGCTGTAGAAGCCCGAGAGCGCCTCAAAGTGCGCTTTCGCGGAATATTGCCCGCGGACGAGCAACAAAGGGCGATCATCATCGCTAGCGGTCTTCCGAGACACCTCGGAGTCAACCTGCCGGAACAGTCCGACTTTCTGACGTTTGGACTAGTTCACGGTCGAAGACGGAAAGAATCCGCATACGAGAGCAGTGAGCGGGAACTCGTATCAACCAGCCTTACCGAGTATGTCAATCAGTGTGTCGGTCGATATCGCCGCAGGCTAATGCCGCGCGCGGAGGAGTTCATTGCGTCCATCGTTGGAGAGGTAATAGGGAACGCAGAGGATCATTCGCGACAACCGAATTGGTGGGCAGCTGCTTACTTGCACCATCAGGCCGACTCAGGCTTTGGCGATTGTCATATAACTCTTTTCAATTTTGGCCAAACAGTATTTGAGAGTCTACAATATTTGCCCCAAAAGTCCCTGCTGCGGACCCAAATAGAATCCTTGGTCGGTACCCATCAAAAGCGTGGCCTGTTTCATAAGGATTGGACACCTGAAAACTTGTGGACGTTGTACGCCTTGCAAGAAGGGGTGAGCCGCTTCAACACGGGTAAGGCGATGCTCGCCTCAGATCGCGGTCAGGGAACCGCTGACATGATTGAATTCTTTCAACGATTGGGTCAGAGCGAAGCTGCAGTGGCGAAGCCGAAGATGTGTTTTGTCTCCGGGAAGACGCACGTCGTTTTCGACGGAAACTACACGATGGAGCGCCGCGAAACCTCTTCGGGCACGCGGAGGCGCATTCTGGCTTTTAATAAAGAGAACGACCTAGGGCAGAAGCCGGATTTTCGGGCCGTCCGCCCGCTAAACCACTATTTTCCCGGAACGCTCATAAGCCTAAGGTTCTACCTGGACGCAGATCATCTGAAAAAGATTGGAGATACGACAGATGACAGTTTTCGATCTTAACACTTATCGTTCTGCGGGATCCCGGGTGTTTGCCGGTCGAGACCGCGGTCGCGAAGTTCGAATTAAGGCGATGCTGGACGATATGGATATCGAACCGGGAGAGGTCGAGGTGTCCGTACCTGCCGACGTTTTTTCCGTGAACTCGTCTTTTTTCTTAGGGCTGTTCGGTCCTTCGATCAGATCGCTCGGTGGACCAGGCTTTCGGGCCAAGTATCGCTTCGTTGGAAGAGACATATCACGAGTTGTGAACGACGGCATTGAGGAGGCTCTTAATACAAGCAGCCCGCTTTGACCGACTGGAATGCGGTTTCTGCTGTTTCAAGTAGCGTGGCTGCCATAGCGGCTTTAGTCGCGACGGGATTAGCCGCATGGCTGGCGAGGGAAGAACATGCGGATCGCAGACGCAACAAGGTCGAGAGCTATTACGATCGGTGGGTCATCGATCCAGCCCGTGACGCTATCGAAAATTTCATACAGAACTCAGGTCCGTTGTTCACCGAGTACGCGCAAAAAAGGCTCAAGCCATCCCAATCGAGTGAAGAGCAAATCGTCGAATGCCTAGCTTCGGCGATGGACTCCTTCAATACTCATTTCTTTAGGCTGAAAAGTTCGCTAAGCCTCCGACTAAGAGCCTTGAAAGACGAGGAGCTCACGGACACCGTGAATGGCGAATTAGGAGCGCTTCAAGATGCGGTTTCTTTCGCGTTGGATAGGTACGCGGCTGAGCCCGAAGCGCTTGATTTCGGATCGCTCCTGGATCATCACGGTGCAACGCTACTTAGAAGTATTCTAGACCACGTTGAGAAGAAGATAGAGGCTGCATAGGCAAGTTTCACACACGTCGCAATTCGCGAACATCCTTCGTGCGATGAATCCCTAGCAGCTTGTCCCTTTGCTGAGCTGCGCCGGACTTCAGAGGAATCACACTCCGCAATCTGATGGAGATGACTACGGCGTTTATCCAACTCACGCGCGGCAGACGACTGCGTGCGCGGTACGCGAATCCCTGTCTACGTCATCCTCGATAACCTCGCGGCCGGCGAGAGCGAGGAGGCAATCCTTGCGGAGTATCCGACGCTGACCCGCGTCCACATTCGGGCGTCGCTCGCGTTCGCCGCCGAGATCGCACACGATCGCATTCTGCCGATTCCCGCGTAGACGTGCGATTCAAGCTCGACGAGAACCTCCCGCAGTCGGCGCGCGCGGTCCTCGCCGCGTTTGGATGGAATGTCCATGATGTGCACGAAGAGGGCCTCGCAGGTGCTGGCGTCGATGGACAACGTCACCAACGCCGCGGTATATGAGCAGTGCGGGTTGCCGCGCGCGGGGCGCACGCTTCGATTGGGCGTCGACCTGCGCTGACGGCGCGCGACTCAGCGGAGGAGCGGGAGAATGGCGGAGCTCAAGACGAAGGCGACCGGCGCGAGTGTGGAGGCCTTCCTCGAGCGCGCGGCGGGGACGCGGATGGACGACTGCCGCGCCCTCGTCGCGATGTTCACCAAGGCGACGCGCGCGAAGCCGAAGATGTGGGGCCCGAGCATCATCGGCTTCGGAAGCTGCAAGTACC
>JACCRF010000001.1 GCA_013813715.1 Gemmatimonadaceae bacterium
TCATCCGCGAGCTCCTCGACCGCCGTCTCATCGCGTGCGGCACGGTGCAGGAAGGAGCGCGATCGATTTACCGCTGGGAAGGCAAGATCGCCGACGAGCAGGAAGCGATCGTCATGCTCAAGACCCGCTCGGGTTGCATCGAGGGACTTCGTCGCGCTTTCGCCGAGCTGCATCCCTACAAGGTCCCCGAGCTCCTCGCGATCCCCGTAACAGGCGGCCTCGAGCGCTACCTCGGCTGGATCAACAGCGAGACCAGCCTCACCATCGCGTGACGCGCCGTGTAGTCGCGATCTCGATTATCGCGATCTGGATTGCAGGGCTTGGAATGCTCTATCGCCGGAACGTCACGCGCACGCCTGAGGAGTCGCTCACGGAGGCGGGACTTCGCATCGCACCCGCCGCCTACTATTACATGCTCGAGCAAGGCGGCCGGCAGGTGGGCGCGGCCGCATCCTCGATCGACACAACCATTACGAGGATCGTGTCGGTGGATTTCGTGCGCGGTGCTGTGCCGGTGGGAAACGACACGCTGCGTCTCGAGGCCAGGTCCGAAGCACGATACACGCGCGGTCTCCGCCTCAGAGATTTCCTGATTCGCGCCGACGGCGATCTCACGCCATTTACGCTCCGCGGCGTGATGCAGGAGGGCGAGGAGAAGACGCTGCGCGTCACCGCGGATGCGCAGGGCGAGAAGCCAATCACTCAGGAGTCGATCGCCGCGACGCCGGTGTTTCTTCCTACGATGCTACCGGCCCCCCTGCTGCTCCGGCGAAAGCCGCGGCTCGGAGACTCGGCGCTGGTGGCGATGTACGATCCCATCGGACGCACGGTGCGCGAAGTGACCCTGAAGCTTCAGACTGACTCGCTTTTTCTCCTTGCAGACAGTGCGTCGTTCGACCCGACGAGCGGGCGCTGGATCAAAGCGCATCAGGACTCGGTGCGTGGGTGGCGGCTCGGCGGCCCGGAGGCGCCGGTCACCGCGTGGGTCGACGCGTCGGGGAGACTGATTGCTGCGAGCGAGCCGGGCGGTATATCGCTGCTGCGCACGGCGTTCGAGCTGGCGTTCGAGAATTGGAGGATCGACAATCCTTCAGGCGGCCGTCCAGACATCGGCGTTCCCGGTCGCAGGCCGCGCTCCCGGTAACGCGCAACGGGCACCTGGTACCGGGATGCCGGGTACCGCGTAACGCGTCCCACCCTCTGCTCGTCCTAGGGTGACCCCATGATAGAACTCAACGCACTTACCAAGCGCTACGCAGCCTTCACGGCCGTGGACGCAATCGATCTCACCGTTCCCAAAGGTGAGCTGTTCGGCTTCCTCGGTCCGAACGGCGCCGGCAAGTCGACAACTCTCCGCATGATCGCCGGTATCCTTCGCCCCACGGCCGGCACAGTCCGAATCGGTGGCGTGGACGTATCGTCGAATCCGATGGCCGCGTTGCTACCGTCCGCGCGAACGACCCGATGACGTGGTTTTGGATGGTGTCGCCACGTCACGTCGACGATGCTCGACGAAAGCCCGGAGCACGGCATTCATCCGTGACTGGTAGCGCGGGCCGGTACTTCGAAACCACTCGATAACGTCAGGATCCAGGCGGAGCGAAATCGCTCGCTTGCGGACGGGCTCGACGAGACCGCCGGCCTCCAACCAACTCGCCTCCGCCAGCGGATTCTCACGATCGCTCCGGGCACCTCGATCCGCCTCAGCATCCGTCATCGCGCGGAGGCGAGCCCAATCCGTCCCCGCGCGCGGCGCCATGCGGGGTTGATCCTTCCGCTTAGCGGGAACCCCCGCCGTGGAACGTTTCACGCTCATAGCGCGTTGCCCTGCGGGCGGAAATGATCCAGCGAACGACCCCTTCGGTAGTCCGCTGATCGGTGTAGACCACGGTAATTTCGATCCCTTGCACCAGCCCGACCGCGGCCCAACGCTCCTCTCCGTAGGCGCGGCGACGACGCGGGTGCGCGATCGATGTTGCGCGAGCATCCCGGGATTTATCGAGTCCATGACGGCGGCCGACCATCGGGCAATCACCGACGCGGCGTGGAATGGCGACGCGCGGGCCGTCGCGTTGATGATCGAGCTGGGCTTCGATCCACGAACCCCCGGTCACGACTCGGGCACGGCGCTGCACTGCGCGGCGTGGGAAGGCTCAGCGATCTCACGAAGTGGTTCCGATCGCAAGCGCAAGTCCGCAATTGGAGCAGTACCGCGCGTCAGTCTCCGGCCTTGGGCCGCAGTTCTCGCAGTCAGTCCCTGTTCCGCCACGCATAACCTCGATCGCGCGCCGCGTGTACGACTCCTTCATCTCGCTGTAATCCGAGTCCGACAACTTGCCCGTCGCACGGTCGAACTCGATCTCGCGCAGCGCTTCCACGGCGCTGTTCTGTGGCGATTCACTCGCGGGTTCGGCCGCCGTGGGTTTCACGTTGACCATTGACGGGCCGGCTACAAGCAACGGATAGAGAACGAACGAGAGCGCGGCGAGCGCGAGCACCGTGCCGATTATCAGCGCACTCAACGGTCGTCTCGCACCGCCGCACTCAACGCCTCGAGCTCGTCCGGAGTCGCATCGATCGCCCGAGCCGCTACTGCCGCGCCAGTCGCGCCTGAAACAGGTGCGGCCGACTCCGCCCGGCGCCTCCACCGGCGAGAGACAGCCGCTACCGCAATACCGCCCGCGAGGACGACAGCAAACGGCATGATGTATCCCACCCAGTTGAATCCCTGCTTGAGCGGCGACATGAGAACTCGCTCGCCGTACACCGCCTGGAACGCGGCGAGTATCTCCCTGGCAGCGTAACCGCCCGCGACAAGTCCCATTACGTCGGCATGCATCGCTGGTGACACCGCGCATGAGAAGTCGGTCGTCCGGCAGGTATAGACGTCGAGCACACAACCGCACTGGCACTTGATCTGATGCTCTAGATCGTCCCGCTGCTCGTCGCTCAGCACCGCTGCGGCTTCCGGTTTCGCCCCGAGCTTAACCGGCCGATACGCATCCTGCTCCATCGGCCCCGACATCGTCTGCGCCGGCTGCTGCGCGCGAACGGTCGCCGCCACGAGAGTCGTCACGCCCCCAATGACCGCTCCCACAAATTCCCTGCGGCTTTGCATCACGCCTCGACGAGTTCCCTCGTCTCGGCCGCGGTATCGACCGGACGCATCACCGCCGCATAGCCGCTCTCGACACGCCGGCGCCTGGCCTGAGGCCACATCACGATCAGGCCGCCGATCGCCATCAGCCCGCCGCCCAGCCAGACCCAGCGCACGAGCGGATTGAACGAGACGCGGATTTCCGCGCCTCCATCCTCCCGCACGCCGGCGAGTACGACGTAGACGTCCTGCCTGAACGATCCCTTTATACCAACCTCGGTTGACGGCTCGAAGGTCGGAGCTCCCCGGCTATCCACGTGCTGCCGTTTCTCGCTGGTCATCACTCCCACGCTCTTCCCATCGCGACTGACATCCATGGCGAGTGCCGTGACCTGCCGGTTCAGCAGGTTGTACGCGGACACGCCCTGGCTGACGAACTTCCAGCGGTGTCCGAACGGGTCGGTCAGCTCTCTCGTGTCACCTTCGCGGAGCGTCACGTCGAAGTCTTTCTTGAACGCGAGACCGGCGAACGCCGCGAAGATCACGACAATCCCCGCATGCACGATGTAGCCGCCGTACCGCCGCCGGTTGCGCGCGACGAGCCGCGCGAATCCCTGAACCACATTTTCCGAGTACATCCGCCGCCGCGCCCCCACGCCCTTGTAGAACTCCTGCACTATCGTCATCGCCACGAGGCCGGCGAAAGTGTAGGCGAGCACCGCGGTGAAGTCACGCATTCCGAACAGGAGCACGACGAAACCAGCCGTGAGCCCTCCGATGACCGGCCCGGCGAACTGTCGCTGAAGGTTCGCAACCGATGCCCGCCGCCACGCGATCAGCGGTCCGATGCCGGTGAGGAGCAGCAGCGCCAGGCCAAGCGGAACGTTGACCGCATTGAAGAACGGCGGACCGACGGTAATCTTCTCGCCGCGAACGGCTTCGGTGATAATAGGGAAAATCGTTCCCCATAGCACCGAGAACGCGATGCCGACGAAGATCACGTTGTTATAGAGAAACGCGGCCTCCCGGCTGACCATACTCTCCAGGCTCGCCTTCGCTTCGAGGTCCTTGAGCCGGGTCGTGACGAGGTACGCGGTCACCGCAATGCCCAGGACAAGAAATCCCGCAAACCAGTTTCCAACGGGCGACTGCGCGAACGAATGGACGCTCGAGATGATGCCACTGCGTGTGATAAACGTTCCGAATATCGAGAGAAGGAATGTTGACACCACGAGGGTGACGTTCCACTTCCGAAGCATGCCGCGCTTTTCCTGAACCATTATCGAGTGCAGGAACGCTGTGTTCACAAGCCATGGAAGTAGCGACGCGTTCTCGACGGGATCCCACGCCCAGTACCCACCCCATCCCAGCTCGACGTAAGCCCACCACATGCCGAGGACAATTCCAACTGTGTTGAAGAACCACGAGAACAGCGTCCAGCGGCGCACTGCGGCCAGCCATTCCGCGTCGAGGCGTCGCGTGAGCAGCGCCGCGATCGCGAACGCGAACGGCACCGTCGTTCCGACATAACCCAGGTACAGGGTCGGCGGATGGATCGCCATACCGGGATTCTGAAGCTGCGGATTCATCCCGCGGCCATCGGGGGGAATCCAGTCGAGCCGTTCGAACGGATTGGCGCCGAGGCACATCGTCGCGAGAAAGAACAGCAGCACAACGGCGAGCGTTCCGGACACATACGGCATCAGCTCGCGGTTGCGCGCGCGATTCGTGTACAACGCGGCCGATGCATACATCGCGAGGATCAAACACCAGAAAAGCATCGAGCCGGCCTGGCCGGCCCAGAACGCCGTGAACGTGTAGACCGTCGGCAGATTGGCGCTGCTGAACGACGCGACGTACTTGATGGAGAAGTCGTGCGTGAAAAGCGCGGTCCAGAGTCCAGCCGAAGCCAGAACGACCATCGCGAGAGTCGCATGAACCGCGCGCTCACCGCTCCGTGCGAGATCGTTGCGGCGGAGCGCGCCGCCGGCGAACGACACCGTCGCCGCCCAGGTCGCCATGAGAAGCGCGACCCACAGCGACAGCTCACCGACGAGAATCACGCGCCGCTGGCCGCGGCGCGGTAGCCGGGTGTGTCCTTGTATTTCTCCGGCGCATTCTCGTACCGCGACGCGCACTTGGCAAGAAGCGTCGTTGCGCGGAACGTGCCATCGCGGCCGAGTCGTCCCTCGACGACGACATCCACGCCGTCAGTGAACGTGTCGGGAGTGATGCCGCGATAGACGACATTGTACGTCTTGGCTCCATCAGTCATCGCGAAGGCCACCTGTCGCCCGCCGGCTTCACGCCGGATGGAGCCGGGCACGACTCGCGCGCCGACCTTCACTCCGGTCTCGTAGAACGACGGGTCGGCCACCGTCTTCGCGGAGAGCTCGCCGGGAGTCAGATAGTAGACGGCGGTGTCGCGGATCGAGCTGGCCATGAGGTAGCCGGCCGTTCCGAGCACGAGCACTCCGCCGAAGATGAATTTCGTCCGCGCGTTCACGAGGAGGAATATATGGAGTGGCCCACCGATCATACAGATCGGTTGAGGAGCCGGCCGCGAGCGGGGCCGCCCTCAACACACCGCCCGGTTGTCTCTGACAAAAATAGGTGCCGGTCTCCCGACTCTACTAGCGTTGCGTTCGAGTCAGCACCAGCAGCGCTGCCGCCGCACCGGCGGCATCCCACGCAAGGTCCGATGGGCTGAACACTCCCTTCGCGCGCCGATCGTAGATCTCCCGGCCAACCGCGGCCGCTGCAGTAGCAGCGATCGCACCGGTCAAGGCCGCACCGCGGCCCGCCCCCATCGCCTGCAGCCCGGCAAACCCGAAGCTCTCCACAAATGCAGCAACGAAGAAATGCTTCACCTTGTCGGGTCCCGTCCACGGCTCGGCCTCGGAGCCCTCAGCGACAGTTCGAGCAGGCCGCACCCCGACTCTCGCAGTGACAGTCGTCTGCGCCCCGGAAGTCATCGGTCCAAGGCAGATGGTCACCGCGAGGATGCTAAGAATTCCGAGACGACCGCCTCTACGCCCACTGTGGCGGGGGCTCAGGCGGACTTCCGCTTCACCAATCGAACGAAGCCCGCTGTCTCGTCGAGCAGCTTCGGCACGATGGGGATATTGGGATCCATATACGACTGCATCTGCTCCTGCCTGCCGGGAGGCGCGGCCTTCATGAGGTGGTTCATTCCCTCCACCATCAGCAACCGCGCCGCTGGACGCCCAGCGGAGAGATTCTGCGCGTCCTTTACGTTCACCTGCATGTCAGTCGTTCCCTGAACGATGAGCACGGGTATGTCGAGCTTTGCTATCTCGGCGCCAGGATCGTAGGCGAACCACGAGACGAGGTACGGCTGAACGCTCGGACGAAACAGGGGCTGGAGCACCGGCGGCATCGAATCGGGCTTTTCGCCGGCCTCGATCCTCCGCATGATGCTCTGCGCGATGTCAACGGTTTCCTTCGGAAGCTGCGCCGCAAGCTGCTCGCTGATGATCTCGAATGGCTTCCGTCCGGCTCCCGCGACGGAAACGAATCCGTCCGCTCCGGCTTCGCGCGCGGCGACCATTCCAATGAGCGATCCCTCGCTGTGCCCCGCGACGGTAATTGTCGAAAAGCGACGATCCCCGCGCAACTGCCTGATCCACGCCGCCGCGTCGCCGATGTAGGTCGTAAACCTAAGCTCCGATTCGCGCGTCGCCGCAGCGGCGCTTTCTGCAACTCCCCGTTTGTCGTACCGCAGCGATGCGATTCCGCGCGCCGCGAGCCCATCGGCGAGCAGCTTCAAGCTGTTGTTGGATCCGGGCAGAGCCGGAGTGTTCCCGTTTCTGTCGGTGGGGCCCGACCCGGCGATGATAAGGACGACGGGAACGGGGCCACGACCGTCGGGACTTCGCAGCGTCCCGGCGATGTTGCCAGTTGGCGTCGCGAGAACCGCCGGCTGCTCGCCCACCGGCTCCGCAGCGACGGGCTCTGGCATCGCACTCTCCGAAAGTGACCTCTGCGTTACGCATGCCGCTGCGCCCGCCGAGATCGTCGTGACCAGCAGCCACATACGTGCATGCCGCATCAATGCTCCTCCAGAGAGCTCGGATTCCTGGCCCAGTATAGCGCCGATAGCGAGAACATGCTTCACGCAGCGCTCTCAGCCTCAGACAACGCTCGCCCGCGGGGGTCGGTGCGCCGCTCCGGGAAATGCCTGTCGAGAAACTCGATGAGCGCTTCCTCTTCGGCGGTGTTCTCCCATTCAGCCCGCCTCCGCGCGCGACCGTCAGGGACCTCGATGATGGCACCGTTCTTCAGGTAGCGTGCGAGGACCGCCGGGTGGACGTATGACTTGCGGCAGATCGCGGGCGTGTTGCCGAGTTCTGACGCTACCGAGCGGACAGCCATCAGCACGTTTTTCTTTCGCGCGCTCGGTGATCGCGCCGGCGGCTGGTCGGCGAGCCAGGTTGCTGCGCGAAGTGTCCCGCCCCATGTGCGCAGATCCTTGGCCGTGTAGGGAAACTTCGCCACACGCTGGAGATACTCGTTGACCTCGCGTGAATCGACGTCCATCCACCCGCCGTCATACTGGTATCGAAAAAGACGTGGCCCCGGCGTGGCCATCAGCGACTCGACGAATCTGATCATGCGCTCGGAGACGATGAATTGGCGGCGCTGGATCGACCTTTTCGCGACGTAGTCGAAGAATAGCCGATCGTTTTCGAACGACACGTGCGACTTCCTGATAGTCGTGATCCCGAACGTATTGTTCTCGCGCTCGTACCGGTCGCTGCCTGTGCGCATGAATGCTTCGGAAATGAGAAGGACGATCCCGGCGCAGATTTTTTCCTCCGGGAAGCCTCGTCGCCGGAAGTCCTTGAGCAGCTTCTTTCTGATTGCGGGAAGCTCCTTCGCCATCTGCCTCACCCGATAGTGCTTGCGACGCTCGCCCTTCTCGACCGCGCGGGCGTGATATCGGTATTGCTTTCTTCCGCGTGCATCGAGCCCCCAGACCTGAATCGGCGCCCGCGGATTCGCGGCTACATGGACATCACGCCATGCGGGCGGAATTCGAAGCGCGTCGATGCGGCCGAGCGTGTCCTTCCCCCGGATCGGACGCCCGTCCGGGCGGGAATATCGAAACCCGCCTGCTTTGGTTCCCTTCCGCAGAATCCATTTTGGCGCCATGCCGCTCCGTGTGGGCGAAGGTTTCTTCGCCCGCGTACATTACAGCGTCCACTGTCCCACCTCAACTCGCGCGCCATGCCTTACGAATTCGTCACGCTGGCGGTGGACGACCGCATCGCCACCCTGACCGTCAGCCGCCCCGACAAGCTCAACGCCCTCAACGACGCGACGATCGCCGAACTTGGCGCCGCGATCGACGAAGTGCGCGCGCGCGGCGACATCGGCGGTGTCATCGTCACCGGGGCGGGGCGCGCTTTCGTGGCCGGTGCAGACATCGCCGAGCTTTCGAGCCAAACCCCGCTCGCGGCGAGGGCGCGCGCGCGCGCGGGGCAGGACGTTTTTCGGAGGTTCGAATCTTCCCCAAAGCCGGTTATCGCCGCAGTGAACGGTTTCGCACTCGGCGGTGGATGCGAGCTGGCAATGGCTTGTCACATCCGCATCGCCTCCGACAAGGCGAAGTTCGGGCAGCCCGAGGTGAAGCTGGGCATCGGCCCGGGATACGGCGGAACGCAGCGGCTCACGCGGCTCGTCGGAAAGGGCCGCGCGTTGCAGCTGCTTCTCACGGCTGAAATGATCGATGCAGCCGAAGCATATCGCATCGGGCTGGTCAACCTGATCGTGGCACCCGACGCATTGATCGGCGCGGCGACCGCGATGATGCGGCAGATCCTCGCCAACGGTCCGCTCGCCGTCACGCTCTGCATCGAGGCCGTCGATCGCGGGCTCGAGATGTCGCTCGACGACGGCCTGATCCTCGAAGCGAATCACTTCGGTCTTGTCGCCTCAACCGACGACATGCGTGAGGGGATGGCGGCGTTTCTCGACAAACGGGCGCCCGCTTTCAGGGGGAGTTGAGCGAGCCGCGCGTTCGGCTCGATCGCGTCTCCTTTCGCGACTTCCGCAACCTCGAAAAGCTCGACCTGGAGCTTCCGGATGCCGGTCTTGCAATCATTGGCGAGAACGGACAGGGCAAGACGAATCTGCTCGAGGGCATCTATTACATGCAGGTGCTGAGGAGCGTCCGCGGCGCGAGAGATCACGACCTCGTGCGTTTCGGGGCCCGGGCGTTTCACATTGCCGGCCGCGTCGAAAGCGACTCGATGCACGAGCTCACGGCGGCGTTCGAGACCGCTGGAAAGCGGAAGAAGGTGACCCGCGACGGAGCGGTTGCGGCACGCCTGAGCGACGCGTTCGGATCCCTTCCGTCGGTGATATTCTCGCCACGCGACATCGAGCTCGTCGCCGGAGCACCGAGCGAGCGGCGCCGGTATCTCGATCTCGTGCTCGCGCTTTCGTCGCGGCGCTATTTAGCCGCGCTTCAGCATTATCGGGCGGCGCTAGCGCGCCGCAATGCCGCGCTGCGAAATGTTGCCCGCCGCGGAGGCGACGAGGCCGCGATCGCGGTGTGGGAGCCATCGCTGGCCGAGAATGGGGCGACGCTGGTATGCGAGCGGTCGCGATGGGCGAGCGAGAACGCGGAGCGTTTCTCGCGCCTCGCGACAGCGATAGGCGAGGCGGGACACGCCACGATGTCCTACACGAGGGTACCGCGGGACGCAGAGGCCGACCCGCGCCCAGGCGCAGAGAAGGAAAACACGCGAAGCCTTTGCGAAGACGATGTACGCGGAACGCTCGAGGCGGCGCTGGCGCGTCAGCGGAAGCACGATCTGAAACGCGGCGTGACGCACTCCGGCCCGCACCGCGACGATCTGGATCTTGCGCTTGCCGGACGCGACCTTCGCGTTTTCGGATCCGCGGGGCAGCAGCGCACGGCGGCGATCGCGCTTCGAATGCTCGAGGGCGCGACGCTCCGCGCGGCGGAAGGAGCGGAGCCTATACTGTTGCTCGACGATCCGTTCGCCGAGTTGGACGAGCGGCGTTCGGGCAATATTCTCGAGCTGCTGCGAAGTACCGGGCTGGGCCAGACGATCCTCGTTGTTCCAAGGGCGACGGATATTCCGCCCGGCCTGGTCGATCTCGAGCGACGGCGCATTACCGGCGGCAGGATCGAGGCGGCGGCGTGAACGAGAAGAGGCGGCGTCCGGTGCCGATTTCCGAAGCGCTAAGCGGTTTTCTCAAACGCCGCGGGCTGGCGAAGCGCGTTGAGCAGGCGGAGGCAATCACCGCCTGGCCCGAGGTGGTTGGACCACAGATAGCGGCCGCGACCAAGCCCATGTCGGTGACCCCCGACGGCACCCTTTTCGTCGCCGTCACGACCCACGGGTGGATGACCGAGCTGTCGCTGATGGAGCCCGAGCTGTTGCGCGCGCTTAACACCGTGGACGGGAAAGCGAAAGTGCGCAAAATCCGATTCCAGCTCCAGCGCTAAGTCATTCCGGCACAACGCTTTAAAGTGATGTGACGGTATTGCGTGGAGGCCGCTTGAGCGTTAGATTATCAAATCTGCCGAGCGCCGGCGTCTTCGGTTTGTGTTCGGTCCTACCTTTTGATCCATCCCGGCATACATGGCCAAGACGGCGACGATCAGCGACACCCGCTACGACGCGGGTCAGATTCAGGTACTGAAAGGTCTCGAGGCAGTTCGTAAACGGCCGGGCATGTACATCGGTTCCACCTCTTCACGCGGACTTCACCACCTGGTCTACGAAGTCGTGGACAACTCGGTGGATGAAGCCCTCGCCGGATATGCGAAGCGGATCGAGGTCACGATCCACCCGGACGACTCAATTACGGTTATCGACGACGGGCGCGGTATCCCGATCGACATCCACCCCACCGAAGGCATTCCAGGCGTCGAGCTCGCGATGACGGTGCTTCACGCCGGCGGGAAATTCGACAAGAACAGCTACAAGGTTTCAGGCGGCCTCCATGGCGTGGGTGTGTCGGTTGTCAACGCGTTGTCGGAGCAGCTCAAGGTGTGGGTGAAGCGCAACGGCAAGGAGCACTTCATGGATTTCGTGCGCGGCTACACGCGCACGGGCTTGACCGTGCTCGGCAAGACCGCCCCGCGTGACACCGGCACGAAAGTATGGTTCAAGCCGGATCCCGAGGTGTTCACCGAGCTTCGCTATGACTACGACATTCTTGCGAATCGCCTTCGCGAGCTCTCGTTCCTCAACAAGGGTGTCGAAATCCACATCCACGACGAGCGCGCGGATCAGGAGAAGTCGGAGGTGTTCCTTGCCAGGGGCGGGCTCAAGGAGATGGTCCAGTTCCTGAACGCCGCCCGGAAGCCGCTGCACAGCGAGATCGTCTACATCGAGGCTGAGCGCGACGACGTCGAGATCGAGCTCGCGTTCCAGTACAACGACGGCTACAACGAGAACGTCTTTTCCTTCGTCAACAACATCAACACGCACGAAGGCGGCACGCACCTTACCGGATTCAAGTCGGCGTTGACACGCACGATCAACGCCTACGCATCGAAGAATGCGACGAAGAAGGGCGGCGAGACGACTCTCTCCGGCGACGACGTGCGCGAGGGACTCACGGCTGTTCTATCGGTGAAAGTCCGCGAGCCGCAGTTCGAGGGACAGACGAAGACCAAACTAGGCAACTCCGAAGTGGAAGGAGCGGTCAAGACCGTTGTGAACGAGATGCTGGGCGCGTACCTCGAGGAGCACCCGCGGGTCGCCAATATAGTCATCGAGAAGGCCGTCTCGGCTGCGCGGGCGCGCGAGGCCGCGAGAAAAGCCCGCGATCTGACGCGAAAGAAGTCAGCTCTCGATGTCGGAAATCTTCCGGGGAAGCTGGCGGATTGCTCGCTCAGCGATCCGTCGCTGTGCGAGATCTATCTGGTCGAGGGCGACAGCGCCGGCGGATCGGCTAAGCAGGGCCGCAACCGCGCATTTCAGGCGATCCTGCCGCTCCGCGGGAAAATTCTCAACGTCGAGCGCGCGCGCATCGACAAGATTCTTTCCAATGAAGAGATCCGTACGATCATCACCGCGATCGGCGCCGGCATCAAGGAGGAATTCTCGGTCGAGAACGTGCGTTACCACAAGGTCATCCTGATGACCGATGCTGACGTGGACGGGGCGCATATCCGTACGCTGCTGCTGACGTTTTTCTATCGGCAGATGCCGGAGCTGATCGATGCCGGCTACATCTACATCGCGCAGCCGCCGCTGTACCGCGTCGCCAAGGGCAAGGACGAGTATTACGCATACGACGAGAAGGAGCGGGATGACTACGTCGGGCGACTCAGCAACGGCGACGCCAGGGGCACGGTCAACATCCAGCGCTACAAGGGCCTTGGCGAGATGAATCCCGAGCAGCTCTGGGCGACGACGATGGATCCTGAGACACGCACGATTCTCAAGGTGATGATGGAGGATGCTGTGCTGGCTGATCAGACCTTTCAGACGCTGATGGGTGACGAGGTCGAGCCGCGGCGATTGTTCATCGAGCAGAACGCAAAGTTCGTGAGCAACCTGGACATTTAGGGTTCGTCGCGGAATGCCGGGGTTGTGCCGCCCTGAATCCATTCTGGCCTGACCATGCCACCGCCCGAGCTGATCGGCCCTCAACCCCCCACCACACCCGGCGCAATCGCGTCGCGCGGAAGTGCACGGGCCATCCCGACCGATCTCCTTCGCGAGGCGTCGAAACGACTCGCCATCATGGCACTCATGGCGGCCGTTCTCTGGATACTCGGCACAGTGCTCTGGCATGCGACATGGTTTTACTTCCATCCTGGCCAACCCTGGCGAGGGCTCGCCGCACCCGACGCGATCGCCGCGATTAGCGCTGCTTCGTCGCTGGGCTTCTTTGTTTACATGCGCAAGCCCGGCCGGAATCCCGACCCGCTTCTCCGGGTCGGTCTCATCTACATGGTCGCAACCTGCCTCGCTATCGCGCTGGTAATGCACGTGGGGCTCCCAACAACGGAGAGCCTGCAGCCGCAGATCTCATGGATTGGCGTTGTGCTGCTGATGTTCGCGGCGATCGTGCCCGTCGCGCCCCGTGAGATGCTCGTAGCTTCGCTCATCGGCGCATCGATGAGCCCGCTCGCGATGATGGTGACAAACGTTCATGGGCTCGCACCGCTCGAAGCGCTGACGACCGGCATGCTGATGCACTACCCCGACTTCCTGCTCGCTGGAGTTGCGGTGGTAATCTCGCGCGTCGTCACGCGCCTCGGCCAACAGGTGAGCAAGGCACGCGAGATGGGCGCCTACCAGCTCGGCGATCTCCTCAAGCGAGGCGGGATGGGCGAGATCTACAAGGCGACCCACCGCATGCTGGCACGCCCCGCCGCCATCAAGCTCATCCGACCGGAGATGCTCGGTGCCCAGGACGAGGACAAGGGAGAGCTGACGGTGAAGAGATTCCGCCGCGAGGCTGAAGCGGCGGCGAACCTCCGCTGCCCCCACACCGTCGAGCTCTTCGACTTCGGCGTCACCGACGACCAGACCCTGTACTTCGTAATGGAGCTGCTCGAAGGGATGGACCTCGAGTCGCTGGTGCGGGAGCACGGACCCCTTCCCGCGGCCCGCGTGATTCACATACTGCGTCAGGCGTGCGAGTCGCTCGAGGAAGCGCATTCGCAGGGACTCATCCACCGGGACATCAAGCCGGCGAACATTCACGTCGGACGCGTCGGCATGCAGCACGACTTCGTGAAGGTTCTCGACTTTGGTCTCGTGAAATCGGTCAAAGGCGAGCGCGACGGGGATTCACTTGCAACAGCCGTCGGGCGCACTCCGGGCACTCCCGCCTACATGGCTCCCGAAATGGCGCTCGGCGAGCAAGTGGATGCACGCTCCGACATTTACGCACTCGGTTGCGTCGCCTATTTCCTCCTCACCGGCAAGCTCGTCTTCGACGCGGAGAACACCTTTCAGATGGTGGCGAAGCACCTGCGGAATCAGCCCGTGCCGCCGTCGGTGAGAGCAGGCGTCGAGGTGAGCCATGCGCTCGAGGACGTCGTACTCTCGTGCCTGGCGAAAAAACCCGAGGATCGTCCGCCGAGCGCCGCGGCTCTATCGCGGTCGCTCGACTCGATCAATGTTGCCGCGTGGAGCCAGGAACAAGCGGCCGACTGGTGGACCAGGACTCAGTCCGCATCGGCAGCCCAATGATCCTGCGGGTTCCTCGAGAGGTCGTGCTCCGCCACGGCGACGAGTGCCCCTCCCTCATTGGCCATTCGGCGCCGGGGCCTTCCATCGCTCCCTGCTCGTCGCGGTGACGCGGTACGACACTAATTCGAGAGACGCTTCCGCGCCATCGCCAATGATTATTGCTTCCCGCAGCACTCTCTCGCCAATCGCCAGACCCTGCTCGTCGCGAGCGTGTATCATCGCCAGCGGCTCGCCTTTCTCCACCAGCATGCCGGGCTTTGCGGTTATTACAAAGCCGACCGACGGGTCGATCGAGTCCTCGATTGTCCGACGACCGCCACCGAGGGCTATGATCCCGTGGCCCACAATTCGCGGAGCAACGCGGAGGATATAACCGGAACGCCCGGCGAGAAACTGGCGTTCGAATGCCGCGCGTGGCAGAAGGCCTAAGTCGTCGGTGACCCGCGGATTTCCTCCCTGTGCCTCGATGATCTGCCCCAGCTTCTCGAGCGCGCTGCCCGACTCTATCGCCACTCGCATCATTCGCCACGCATCGGCCGCAGTGGACGCGAGGCCGGCGAGCAGGAGCATCTCCGCGCCAAGCGCATACGTCACCGTCATGAGGTCTTCCGGGCCGTCGCCCTTCAGCGCCCTGATCGCCTCGACAACTTCGACCGAGTTTCCGCACGCAAATCCCAGCGGGCGATCCATTGCCGTAAACAGCGCGACAACCGGACAGCCGTGATTGGCGCCAAGCTCGATCATCGCCCGGGCGAGCGCGATCTCGCTCTTTTCATTCGTGATGAACGAGCCCGAGCCGCGCTTCACGTCGACCACAAGCCCGGTCAAGCTCTCCGCCAGCTTCTTGCTCATGATGCTCGCGGCGATCAGCGGCACCACCTCGACGGTGGCCGACGTGTCGCGCAATGCATACATCTTCTTGTCCGCCGGTGCGATTTCGTCTGTCTGGCCGATCAGGGCACACCCGATCGACTCGATCTGGCGGGTCGTTTCAGCCAGCGATAACGCCGTTCTGAAACCGGGGATGGATTCGAGCTTGTCGAGAGTGCCGCCGGTGTGTCCGAGGCCTCTGCCTGACATCATCGGAACAGCTATGCCGAGCGAGGCGGCGAGCGGCGCAATCAGGAGAGAAACCTTGTCGCCGACGCCTCCGGTTGAGTGCTTGTCGATGCGCGGGCGGCCGAGATGCCCGAGGTCGAGCGTCGAGCCGCTCTTCAGCATCGCGTCGGTGAGCGCGGCCATCTCCGGCGCGTCGAGGCCGCGAAAGTGGATCGCCATCATAAGTGCGGACATCTGGTAATCGGGCACCCGTCCATCTGCGTATGCGGCGATCAGCTCGTGCCATTGGTCCTCCTCCAGACGCAAGCCGTCGCGCTTCCGTTCGATGAGCCGCGGAACGATCATTCTTCGCGAGCCGGGGTACGCTTGACGTTGACCACCTTAGTGACTCCTGGGGGACGGGATGCAGTTGCGATTGATCACCCTCGCCGCCATGCTCGCCGCAGGCCGGACGGCAAACGGTCAGGGAGTTCTCGAGCATATCGCGATGGGTGACCGGGAGTATAACGCGCTCGAGGCAGCCGCGGCGCTCGGCCATTACGAGCAGGCAATCGCCGCCGACGCCGGCAACTACGAGGCGCTGTGGAAAGCGTCCCGGTCGGCGGTCGACGTCGGCTCCTACATCTCCGACGCCACTCGCCGCACGAAGCTGTTCGCCAGCGCCGAACAATACGCGCGCAAGGCCGTCGCAGTGAATCCCGCCGACGCCGAGGGACATTTTGCGGTGGCCCGCGCGCTCGGCAAGACGGCGCTGACCCGCAGTCCGCAGGGCCGCGTCAAAGACGGAACCGAGGTGCGGGCGCACGCGCTCGAGTGCCTCGAGCGGAGTGCTCGACATCCGGGCTGCCTTCATGTGATGGGAGCCTGGAATGCCGAGGTGATGCGGCTGAACGGGTTCACGCGAATGATTGCGAAGAACCTGCTCGGCGGCCGCGTGTTCGGATCGGCGAGCTGGAAGGAAGCGGTGCGCTATATGGAGGAGGCGGTGGCCGCCGACCCGGAGCGCGTCATCCATCGGGTGGAGATGGGCGAGATCTACAAGGACGTCGGCGACAAGGCGAAGGCACGCGCTGCCTTCGAGGCTGCGCTTCGCCTCCCCGAAACCGACGTAAACGACCGGAACTACAAGGCGCAGGCGCGGCGGGCGCTCGGCTCTATTTAGCCGAAACTCAGGCGGGAAGATTCAGCCGCGGCCGAGCCTCAGGCCGAAGGTGCCTTCTCTGCGCTTCTCTCTAGCGCCGCCCTCTGCGCGTCGCCCTTCGCCATTTCGATCCGTTTCCACTCCGCCCTCTTTTCCAGCAACTTGCGCTTTACAAGCGCGGCCCGCCTGAGCTCTCTGCTCAGCTTCCTCCACACTCCTGTTTCCCGGCGAAGTCCCTTCACGCGGCGGCGAAGGCGCGCCCGCGTGTCCAATCCACTCCCAGGGGCGGCGAGCAGCGCCACACCGGCGCCGATTACGGCTCCAACCACCATTCCGACCCCCAGCATGCTTACTGACCGCGCGTCAGGAACACGCCGGAACGGGCGTCCTGCAGGGCGCTTAGCCGCGCGATCGGCGGGGCGTGCGCCCCCCGGGCTGTCGTCACCATTGGCTTTCATGGCAGTCCTGATAGGGGTGGTAAGGTATTTGCTTCCTGTTGAAAACTTGCAATACCCATGCGAGGTCGCTGAATGAGCGAGTCAGGTAAGATGATTCTGCTTGTTGAGGATAACGAAGACAACCGTATCGTGTATTCCACCATTCTGAAGCACTTCGGGTACGAGGTGACCGAGGCCTGGAATGGTGAGGAAGGGATCTCGAAGGCTAGGTCTGCCAGCCCCGATCTCATACTCATGGACATCTCGATACCGATAATCGATGGCTGGGAGGCGACGCAGGTTCTCAAGCACGATCCTTCGACGAGGCACATCCCGATTATCGCGCTGACGGCGCACGCTCTGGCATCCGATCGCGAGAAGGCGTTTGAAGTCGGTTGTGACGGTTATCTCGCCAAGCCGTGCGAGCCCAGGGCGGTGGTCGCGGAAGTCCAGCGATTCCTGGGCCGCGACAATGGCTACTGAAAGCGAGCGCTCGTCCGACGGCAGGAAGCGGATACTCGTTGTCGACGACCACGAAGACAACGTGGAAGTCCTGCGCGCTCGACTGGAGGCGCGCGGCTACGATGTTCAGGGCGCGAATGACGGCGTGTCGGCGCTCAAGACAACGCGCTCCTGGATCCCCGACCTTGTCCTTCTGGACGTCATGATGCCGGACATGGACGGCATGGAGGTGGTTCGGCGTCTCAAGGCCGACAAGACCCTTCCGTTTATTCCCGTGATAATGCAGACCGCTCTCGACTCGACCGAGCGGATGGTGGCCGGGCTCGAGGCCGGTGCCGACGACTACGTCACCAAGCCGATCAACTTCGCCGAGCTCGAGGCGAGGGTGAGGTCTCTGCTGCGCATCAAGAAACTTCAGGAGGATCTCGCCGAGCGAGAGCGCGAGCTCTCGGAGATGAACGACAAGCTCATGCACATCTCGCTTACCGACGGCCTCACCGGCGTGGACAACCGTCGGTCGCTCGAACAGCGCCTGCATGAGATGTTCGAGCACTCACTGCGGTTGCATGAGCCGGTTGCGTGCGTGATGTGTGACATCGACCACTTCAAGAAGGTCAACGACACGTACGGCCATGCCGCCGGTGACGAAGTGCTCAAGGAGTTCGCGGCAATCCTGAAGCGCGAAGCGAGGGAGATTGACCGGGTGGGGCGGTACGGCGGAGAGGAGTTTCTTCTACTTCTTCCGGGGACAGTGCTCGACGCAGCAGTGACATTCGCCGAGCGGCTGCGGGAGAGTGTCGACTCGCATACATTTTCGTACGAGGGCGGCACGATCACCCGCACCATGAGTTGCGGAGTAGCGGCGTGGCCGCATCCACGCGTGAAGGGGCGGGATGACTTGCTCAAGGCCGCCGACGACGCACTGTACGTTGCCAAGGAGTTGGGTCGGAATCGCGTCGTGCGCTTCGACAGCATTGAATTCAACGCCCATACCGGGGCCGAAACCGACGGGAATGCCGGCACGACCGAAGCAGGTGACAGGCACACTGGCGAATGGCCCGGCGGCACGCGCGTCGGAGCTGAGGGAGCTGCTTAACCGGGCCTCTCACGAGTATTACGTCCTCGACGCACCGGCGCTTTCCGACCGCGAATACGATGTGCTGTTCCGCGAGCTCCAGGACATCGAGCGCGCGAGCCCGGAACTGCGAACGCATGACTCACCGACGGTTCGCGTCGGCGCCGCGGTGCAAAGCCACCTCGCGAAGCACACGCACATCGCTCCCATGCTTTCACTCGCCAATGCGTTCGATGACGGTGAGCTCCAGGCGTGGCAGGACCGGCTCGTTCGAATCGGAGGTAGAGACGTCACTGAATCCGGCTACGCCGTCGAGCTGAAAATCGATGGTGCCGCCGTCAGCCTTACATACGAAGACGGAGTCTTCGTGACCGGCACGACCCGCGGCAACGGAAGCATCGGCGAAATCGTCACGGAAAACCTGCGCACGGTGCGCGACGTCCCGCTCCGGCTCCTCCATGACGCGCCGCGCGGCCGGATCGAGATCCGCGGTGAAATTTATCTACCGTTCGACCGGTTCGAGGCGATGAACGAATCGAGGGTGCAGGCGGGAGAGCCGGTGTTCGCGAATCCGCGCAACGCCGCTGCGGGGAGCCTTCGCCAGCTGGATCCGGGCATCACGGCCACCCGCCCGTTGAGATTCTTCGGGTACTCGGCCGTTGCGGATGATGCCTCGATTCTTCCGTTCCGGACCCAATGGGAGCTCCTCGAGCAGCTCGCGAGCTGGGGCGTTCCAGTAGCGCCGCACCGCTTGCGGTGCAAGGCACTGGGGGATGTGTTCGAGTGGGCGCACCGCATCGAGCACACCGTTCGCGGATCGCTCAATTTCGCGATCGACGGCGGAGTCGTGAAGGTTGACCGCCTTGCACTTCAAGACGAGCTCGGCGTCATCGGCGGGCGTGAGCCACGCTGGGCTATTGCCCGAAAGTTCGCGCCTGACATCGCCGAAACGAAGCTGCTCGACATCCGCGTCAACGTGGGGCGGACAGGCGCGCTCAACCCGTACGCGATGCTGGAGCCGGTGGAGATCGGGGGAGTCACCGTCAAGCTCGCGACGCTGCATAACGAGGACCTGATCAGGCGAAAGGATCTACGCATTGGCGACGTCGTGCAGGTCAAGCGCGCTGGCGACGTGATCCCGCAGATCATCGCTTCCGTTCCGGAGAAGAGCGAGCCGCGGGGAGAGCCGTGGCGCATGCCGCGGAAGTGTCCATCCTGTGGGACCAACGTCGAGAAGGATGAGGAGGAAGTCGCCATGTACTGTCCCAATGTGGGATGCCCAGGGCGGCAGCTCGAGGGACTCGTTCACTTCGCATCGCGCGGCGCAATGGACATCCGGGGTCTCTCATATTCCCGCATCGACCAGTTGATTCAGGCGGGCCTGGTGCACGACGCCGCCGACCTGTATTCGCTCAGCAAGGATCAGCTCCTCGAGCTCGAGGGCTACGCCGACAAGGGCGCGACCGCCCTCATCGCGGCGATTGAAGCGTCGAAAACCCAACCGCTGTCGCGCCTGCTCGGCGCGCTTGGAATCCGGCATGTCGGAGCGATGGCCGCGCAGATCCTGGCGCGGCACTTCGGCACGCTCGACGCTATCGCCAGCGCGACCCAGGCAGAGATCAACGACGTCCGCGGTATGGGCAACATCATCGCCGAAGGCATAACCGGGTATTTCGGAAACCCCGCGGCGAATACGCTAGTGGGAAAGCTGCGAGCAGCCGGCGTCAACTTCTCCGAGCCACGGCAGGTAGCCGCCGGCGGTGCCCTGGCTGGCAAGACGGTCGTCATTACAGGCACCCTCCCGACTCTCTCGCGCAATCAGGCAACGGAGCTGGTCGAGCGCTCAGGCGGCCGGATCACCAGCTCGGTTTCGAAGACGACGAGCTTTCTCGTCGCCGGAGAGGAGGCAGGCAGCAAGCTCGAGAAGGCGAAAACACTCGGTGTCGAGATAATCGACGAGGCCGAGCTCCGAAACAGGATCGGCCATTCGCCCTGACCGGCGTGGTCCGATTAATGTTGAGGCATCATGAAGTACATGCGGACTCCACAACTGATCGGCGTCGCGGTTCCCCTGCTGCGCGAGCTGCGAGCGGGTGTGCTCGCGGCATCTGCTCCAGCCGACGCCGTGCGCACACTCCGCGAGGCCGGCTTTGCCGGCGGCGATGCCGTGTACCGCGCCTTCGAGCAGTGGCTTGGCGAATCGGGGTATTCGAGCCCGTCGTCGGCCGGCGAAAGTGCCGGACGGGCGGCGAGTCTCTCGCTCGCGGAGTTTGGCGAGCGCACGTCCCGTTTCTTTCATGACGCCGGCTGGGGGGATGTCACGTTCTCGTCCGACGAGAGCAATGGCACAGCCGCTCTGGATATCGCCCACTGCTGGGAGGGCGAGGACCCCGCCACAGCCGCCGTCGACTGGC
Organism: Gemmatimonadaceae bacterium; assembly: GCA_013813715.1. Lineage (GTDB taxonomy): Bacteria > Gemmatimonadota > Gemmatimonadetes > Gemmatimonadales > Gemmatimonadaceae > UBA4720. The sequence continues at coordinate 20,905 of JACCRF010000001.1, forward strand.
CGGGCTGTCATATCACAACCGGAATGCTTGCCGCTTTTTTCGGGCGAATCGCCGGTTATCCTGTGGCAGTTCTCGAGACTGAGTGCTCGGCTGCGGGCAATTCACGCTGCCGTTTCCAGATGGGCAACGCCGATGTGATGAAGTACAAATGGGAAGAAGAAACGAAGAGCGTTGCGCGACGCAGCGACGCAGAAACGTAGAGAGACGTAGACCGGGTACCAGTCCCTACTGCGATTCTAGTGCGTCAGCATATGCTGGATTGAGTCTCAGCTCACCATCCACGATCACTTCCCTGTCCCACGGCAGCACAATGGTGCTTCCCGTCGCGAGCGCGTGGAAATCCGGTTCATAGGTACCTGTTCGGAAGCCCACCGCGGTTCTCACTTCCTTCGCTCCGGCATTGATGATCGAGCCGACGGCGAGGCGCATTGTGTCACCCGAATCGCAGGTCTCGTCGACGATAAGGACACGTTTGCCGCGCACCTCGTGAGGGGCGGCCCCGAACACGGCCGGTGTCTCCCTCACGTGCTCGGTGCGGTACTTCCTGCTCACGACAATCGAATGGAATTCGCGGCCCAGCATCGCCGCGACAACCGCGCCGGGAATGACGCCCGCAGTTGCGACGCCAACGACTACATCGGGGTCGTATTCCCGCGATACCCTGAGGGCAAGCGCGCGCGAGAGCTCGCCGAACAATGGCCACTCGACGTGAAGCACTCCCTGAGCGGGATCGACCGTCTGCTTGCGTGGTGACATGCAGTTCGGAACCTAGCTCTCTTCCACACGCGACGGTAGATTCGGAGCGATGTCTTTCTGGAGTCGCTTCAGCGGCGGGAAGTCCAAGAGCGAGCAGAAGCGCCTCGACTACCTGAGCGAGGGGCTCGCGCTCGAGCGTCAGGGGGATTTCGAGGCCGCCCTCACCTCATATCAGCTTGCGCTCAGAGACGATCCCACCAACCATCGTGTTCTGCAGAACATGGCGATCGCCTACTCCCGCACCGGACGGCAGACCGAAGCCGTTCGCTGCTACCGGAGGGCGCTCGAGATCCAGCCGAAACTTTCAGGCGCCCATTACGGGCTCGCCTTCCTGCTGCTGCGGCGCGGCGAAACAAGTGACGCGGCCTTCCACCTCGAATCGTTTCTCATGGATCCGCCTCCGCCAGGCGCTGAGGCAGACCGCTGGGTAACGCACGCCAGGGAGACCCTCGATCGCATTCGAACGACGGATCAGCAGCCCGAGGACGCGATCGAGACCGGGGAGTACCCGGAGGCGTCGGAGTAGATGGGTGATGTGCTCGCCATCGTCAGCCAGAAGGGAGGTGTCGGAAAGACGACAACGGCGGTAAACCTCTCCGCTGCGTTCGCGAGGCGAGGGCTCAAGACGCTGATAATAGACGTTGACCCCCAGGGATCTGTTCGGTATGGCGTCGGACTCCGGCGCGATCATCAGAACGCCGGGTTCGCCGACTACCTGAACGGTCAGAAATCCCTGCGCGAAGTAATCCTTCCCACTGCGCTGCCATGGCTCAGAGTCATTCTTGCAGGTTCCGTATCCGACGCCGCCGACCACGCCACCTACCAGCAGCTCATTGCCGAGACCGACGTTCTTCCCGACCTGCTCGCCACCGCGAGACAGAGATGTCACGTTGTGGTGGTGGACGCCCCTCCTGGCATTGGCCCAATCACGCGGAAAGTCCTCGAAACGAGCCAGCGAGTAATCGTGCCGCTCCAATGCGAGCCTCTCGCGCTCCAGACCACGCCGCAGATCCTTCGCGGCATTCAAGACGTCGTCGCGACGAACGAACGGCTCACTCTCGACGGAATACTGATGACAATGTTCGAGCCGGGAAACGCGGCGAGCGAGCGTGTCGTGGATTACGTGCGCCGCCACCTTCCGGCGAACATCGTGTTCAATACCGTGATCCCGCGGACGATCGCCACCACCGATGCATTCGCGGCGGGTCAGCCGGTGGTTCTCCGGACGCCGGCCGATGCCGCCTCTTTGGCCTACATCGAGCTCGCTTCGCAGCTCGCGGAACGCTTCATATGACCGGACGCGCTACGCTTCTCGTTTCGGCAGCCGCGGCGATGGCTGGGGCAGTCGTCGCATGTACGGACATTCCGTCCGAGCCCGGCGCGGTGCTGTCCTTCTCCGTCGACTCCCTTCCCTTTCCTTCGGTAGTGCTCGGGGATTCGTTGCGCGACACCGCCGGTGTGGTATCGCCGCTTACGGTCACCGCGTACAACTTCCAGGGCGCCGTGATTCCGGACGTGCCGGTGAGGTTCAGCACGCGCGACCGCGGCGTCAGCGTCGACAGCGTGACCGGCATCGTGACCGGCGACAGTCTTCGCTCCACACCGGCGCGTCTTGTCGCGAGAGTCGGCACCCTCGAGGCGCCCTTCTCTCTCGACGTAACGCTCCGACCCGACACGGTAGCAGCCGTCGCGGCCCGCGACAGTCTTCTCTACTCGCTCATCGATACGACGGTGAACGTGTCGACACCGCTCACCGTCAGGGTGCGCCACGGCCTCGGGTCGAGCGACAGCGCGGTCAAGGCCTGGCTCGTCACATTTGCGATCGTAAGCCCCGGCGATACCGCACTCGCACGGCTTGTCGACGAAGGCGGCCGCGCGTCGCTGACGGACACGACCGATGCCGGAGGCGTGGCGGGAAGAAGGATCCGGCTCAACGCCGCGCGGGTGACATCCGCGCGTGATTCGGTAGTCCTTCAGGCGAGTGTCAAGTATCGCGGCGCCCACATCCGCGGAAGTCCGGTAAGACTGGTACTCATCGTGAGGCCGCGTACGCCATGACCAGAATTCCCCCCGAGACGAAATCGATAACGAGTGGCGGGCCGGCCCCGGTACCCGGCACCATCAATCAACTTTTCTTCGAGGCGATCGAGCGCTTCGACAGGCCTGACGCGCTCCAGTTCAAGGCGGCGGGAAAATACCATCCCATCTCCCATCGAGAGATCGCCGAGCGGGTCCGGCGTGTTGCGTTCGGGTTGAGGGCGAGCGGCGTCGTGCGCGGCGACCGGGTTGCAATTCTGTCAGAAAACAGGCCGGAGTGGGCGATCTCCGACTACGCGTGCCTCACGAGCGGGCTCACCGATGTCCCCATCTATCCAACCCTCCCATCCGAACAGATCGCGTACATCCTGAAGGATGCGGGCGCGGTGGCGGTATTCGTGTCCACCGCCGCGCAGGCAGCGAAGATCAGTGAGATCCGCGGCACCGTACCGGCGCTCGTGTCCGTCATCAGCTTCGACGACGTCGGTGATCTCGCGGATATGACGCTGGTCGCCCTCGAGGCGAAAGGAGTGAGCGCCGAGACCCCGGACGCGATTGCGAGGTACCGTGAAGAGGCTGGCCAGGTGAAACCGGACGACATCGCGACCCTCATTTACACGTCGGGCACGACCGGCCCTCCGAAGGGCGTGATGCTCTCGCACGACAACATCCACTCGAACGTGATGGCCACGCGGAACAAGATTCCGTTCGCTTCCACCGATGTCGGGCTCAGTTTTCTGCCTCTGTCGCACGTCTTCGAGCGGACCGCCGACTACATCATGTTCGCGACAGGAACCTCCATCGCCTACGCCGAGAGTCTGGACACGGTACCGGCGAATATGCAGGAGGTGCGGCCGACGATCGTGTTCTCGGTTCCGCGACTCTACGAGAAGATGTATGCGAGAGTGCTGCAGGGCGCTCTCTCCGGCGGCTATCTGAAGCGGAAGATCTTCTTCTGGGCGCGATCAGTCGCGGGAAAATACGCCGACGTGCGACTCGCCGGCGGGAAGCCCGGCGTAGTGCTTTCCAGGCAGTACGCAATGGCCCAGAAGCTGGTCTTTTCAAAGCTGAAGGAGCGTACCGGTGGGAGGCTCCGCTATTTCGTCTCCGGCGGGGCTCCCCTCGCTGACGAGATCAACAAGTTCTTTTTCGCCGCGGGACTCACGATTCTCGAAGGTTACGGTCTGACCGAGACGTCTCCCGTGATGTCGGTCAACACGCCGGAAGATTTCGTCATCGGCACCGTGGGAAAGCCGATCGAGGGCGTCGAAGTCACGATCGCGGCCGATGGCGAGATCCTGACTCGCGGCCCTCATGTCATGAAGGGTTACTACAACAATCCCGTCGCCACCGCCGAAGCGATCGATCCCGACGGCTGGTTTCACACCGGCGACATCGGCGAGCTAAGGAACGGGTTCCTCGCCATCACCGACAGGAAGAAAGACATCATCGTCACCGCCGGCGGCAAGAACATCGCGCCACAGCCGATCGAGAACCGGGTCAAGACGAACAAGTTCGTGACCCAGGCCGTGATGATCGGCGACAAGCGGAAGTTCCCGTCGATGCTGATCGTTCCCAACTTTGATCAACTCGAGGCGTGGGCGAAGAAGGCCAACATCGTCTGGGCCGACCGCGCCCAGCTTCTCAAGATGCCGGCGATCTCGGCGAAGATCGCTGAAGAAGTTCACAGCCAGCTCGAGGGCCTCGCCAGTTTCGAGACCCCGAAAAAAGTCGCTCTGATCGAGCACGACTTCTCACTCGAGCGCGGGGAGCTCACACCAACCCAGAAGGTGAAGCGAAAGGTGATTGACAAGAACTACAAGCAGGTCATCGATTCACTCTACGCCGAGCCGGCGATAGACGCTGGTTGACTGTTCCGTCTATCGCGACAGCTTGACGAGCTCGCCGGTAAGCTCCGCCACAACGTAGCGCTCGTCGCGAGCCAGCTCGCGAAATGCCGGCGGCAACTGTGTGCCCGGCGCTACTACAAGGCGCCCTCCCGGTCGGAGCACACGCCCCACATCTAGCACCAGCGATGGGGCGGCGGAGCCATCGAGCGCGACACCATCGGCAGAGCCCCGCGCGAGCGGCACAGCGCTGCTGCATTCGACGGCGGCGATTCCTTCCTGCTCGTCGAGCTCGCCGGCAGGTGGGTTGAGGGCAATAACGCGCGCGGCGGCGAGGTTACGCACCTCGCCCGCGAATCGGGATGTTTCGCCCTCGAGTACTGCGAGCCCCCCTGGACGCGTGAGTGAGAGCATTGCCGCCATCCGCATCGCGCCTTCCGCGGCCGGTTCGCTTATGCCCGGCTGGGTGTCGGGCAACGCGTTCCGGGTAACGGGTACCGGGTGCCGGGCACCGCCCTGGACGGCCGGACTTTCGGGAAGCTCCTCAGGAGCTGCGTCGAACCTGGGGATCCCATCCCGAATGGCGTATCGCTCTCCGCAGACCGGACACCCGAGCGTGCCTTCAACGACGAGTCGCCCATCCATCCGCGCGAAAGACGCCACGAGCCAACTGTCTTCATGCGGCCGCGGACACCGGAGCAGGTCGATAAGCTCGATGTGCACGAGTCCGGCTCAGCTGCTCGACAGGCGGAGCTCGTCTACGTTTACCGTGGGTGGCTGGGCGAGAGCGTAAAGCACGGCTTCCGCGATGGCTTTCGGCCTGAGCATGGAGGCACGCGCCGGGAAAGGTGTGGTCTCGCCATCAGTGTCGATGGGGTCCCACAGACTTGTATCGACGGATGACGGAGAGATGAGCGTGGCACGCACGCCGGTGCCGCGTGTCTCCGCGAGCAGCACCTCGTGCATCGCTCTCAGCCCGAACTTGCTGGCCGAATAGGCTCCGTTCCCCGGGAAAATGGTTCTGTCGCCCAATGAGCCGATTGTGACAACGTGGCCGTCCTTCCGTTCGCGCATCTCTCGGAGAAAGGCGTTGATGACGAGAAAGGGCGCGACGAGGTTCGTCTCGACGGATCCGACGAATTCCTCCGGGGTCATTGATTCGAGCGGCGAGACTCGGAAGAATCCCGCGTTGTTGACGATGATGTGCGGCGCCTCTCCAAACTCCGATCGCACGACGGCCGCCGCGGCCGCGACAGATGCGGCATCGGTGACGTCGCAGCGGACGGGCAGCGAACGGCCGCCGATCTCGGCGGCGAGCGTGTTGAGCGCGTCCGCGTTCCGCGCGAGCAATGCGACTCGGGCCCCACTGGCCGAGAGCGACCGCGCGATCTCCGCTCCGATGCCGCGGGACGCGCCAGTGACGAGCGCAGTCCGCGACGCAAGCCCGACGGCCGTCAACCTCTAGTTTCCGTTGTGGGCCAGGCGCAGGAACTCGTCCCGCGTCTTGGAGTCGTCGCGAAAGACACCGCGCAGCGCCGACGTGATCGTCTTCGAGTTCTGCTTCTGCACTCCCCGCATCATCATGCAGAGATGATACGCTTCGATCACCACCCCGACTCCGAGGGGATCGAGAACGTCCGTCAGCGCTTCCGCGATCTGCTCGGTGAGGCGCTCCTGAACCTGGAGCCGCTGCGCAAACACGTCCACTACCCGCGGCAGCTTGGACAATCCCACTATCCGCCCATTCGGGATGTAGGCGACATGCGCCCTTCCGTAGAATGGAAGCATGTGGTGCTCGCACATTGAGTACAGCTCGATGTCGCGAACCATGATCATGTTCGAGTGGCAGTCGTCGAACATTGCATCGCCGATGACCAGCCGCACATCCTGCTCGTAACCGCGCGTAAGCCATTGCAATGATGCCGCGACTCGGGCGGGTGTCTTGACCAGCCCTTCGCGTGACGAGTCTTCGCCAATTAGCTCGAGCTGCCGGCGGACGAGCTCCTCGAGCTCGTCAGTCTCCGGAGTATTCGACATAGTTGTTTTCAGTTTCCCAGAGTACCAGCCGCCGGAGCCGGGCCGGAGCGACGGCCGGCACAAGGATGCCCCAGAACGCCACGACGATGTTCTCGGCCGTCGGAATGGTACTCTGCATGAAGGGAACGTCGATGTTGAAGTTGCGGTGATCCACCATGTCCACCACCTCGCGCTCCACGATCGCTCCGAGCTTGCCGAGGTCGATCACGTAGCCGGTGGATTCATCGATCGGGCCTTCCACCGACACGTCGAGCGTGTAGTTGTGGCCGTGCCAGTTCGGGTTATTGCATTTCCCGAACGTCGCCTCGTTCTCGGAATCGGAGAACTGGGGGTTGAACACGCGGTGCGCGGCGTTGAACCGGAGCCGGCGGGTCACAGTGACGCGCTTCGTCATTATTCCCGGGGAGTGAGCGGAAAAAAAGCCCCGCCGGCACGTTACGGCGACGGCGGAGCTTCCAACAGGAACGAAGAGGGATTTTGAAGCCCTGTCGAATTTTGGGATCCTCACTCTTGCCTCCCGCCTTCCCCGCACTGGGGCATGACGTCAGCACGATTTATTGGACCCTCTCGGAGGACTTATCGGCTCAAAAAGATGATCTCTCCGTCCCTCGAAGATGAGGGCAGGTACCCACCATCCTCGTAACGGCTGTAATTTACGGCTGCGCCAACTCACCGTCAACGAAACGAGCATGGACCTGGGACTCATTGCCGCAGTCGTGATGCTGCTTGTCTGGGCTGTCCTCACGGTCGCGACGGAAGCGCCGGGGTATGTACACCTTCTTCTTACGATCGGCGTCTTCGTGCTTATCTGGCGCATCACCGTGCGCGGATCTCCCGGGACGCGCTCCACGCTCAAGAAGTAGGGTCTCGAGGCGAATACCGTGACTCCCCACGGCGGTTATCCGGGGGCGGAAATGGAAGCGGCGAGCGAGATGTCATCTGTCGCCGTCGCCGAGCAGCCCCAGTCCATGGGGACGGTACGAGACCAGCCGGTCGTCGTCACTGGAGCTGCAGGACTCGTCGGCACTCACGTCTGCCGTACTCTGGTGAATTCGGGGTTCAAGGTGCGCGCTGTCGTGCGCGATATGGCGAAGGCCGCGTCGAGGTTTGGGCACCTGCCGATCGAGATTCGCGTCAGCGACATTCGCAACGCCGATTCGATGCGCGCCGCGCTCACCGGCGCTGGCTCGCTGATTCATCTGGCGGCGATAGCCATCGAGAAGCCGGGCCAGAGCTACGCCGATGTCAACACCGATGCCACACGTATCCTGCTCGACGCCGCGAAGAGTGCCGGGGCGAACCGGATTGTTTACATGTCGCAGAACGGGGCGGACGCCGGCTCCCGGTACGCATTCCTGCGCAGTAAGGGAATCGCCCAGGAAATGGTCGCGGGCAGCGGATCAAGATGGACCGTGCTTCGCCCTTCGGTGATTTTCGGACCGGAGGATGAGTTCGTGAACGTGCTGGGACGGATGGTGAAGCTGTCGCCCCTTGTCTTCCCGTTGCCGGGCGGCGGGACCGCGAAGTTTCAGCCAGTTGCCGTCGGCGACGTGGCACGAGCGGTCGTGAAGGTGCTCGCCGATCCCGAATCGGTGGGCCGCACCTGGTCGCTCGGCGGATCCACGCCGTTGACGCTTCGCCAGATGACAGAGCGCATCCTCATCGCCATGAATACATCGCGAGTTCTCGTCGGCGTTCCGGTGACGGCGCTCCGGCCTGTCGTAGCGCTCGCCCAGAAGGTGCTCCCCCATCCGCCGGTAACGACTGGCCTGCTGGATCTCCTCGAGATCGACAACGTCATCGATAAGAACGATCTCACCGAAACGCTCGGCATAACCCCAACGCCGTTTGCGCCTGAGGAACTCCTCTATCTGCGCAAGATCACCGTCTCGTCGGCGATCAAATCGCTCTTCGGGTAGCGTGCACGAGAAAGCGTTAACACAGATGACGCTTTTCCTCAACAGTTTGAGGTAGCACTCAGATCTCCCAGTTGGATAGCACGACCCCGCGCTCCGGCCTAAGCTCCTCGCGGCCCTCGAGTGTCATGCGGAGATCGGACCAGCGAACTCGGCCGCCGCGCTGCACGAGATGGTGGTATGCCTCCGCATAGTATCCCTGCATCCGGATAGCCACCCGGCGCGTGCCACTTCGCCGCGCGTGGTCGGTGAGCATCGTCACGAGAAGGTTGAACGCCTCGTCGTCGCGTGCGACGAGCTTGAGCACCCGCAATTCCTCCCGCACCCGGCCTTCCACCAGCGGTACTGAATGGCAGACAGCGAAGCCGCAAAGGTCGTCGCCGCGCCACAACATCAGCGTGTCGCCAAGCGACAGCTCCTCGGTGAGCCGTATCTCGCGCGAGAAGTCGTATCCCGGCAGCATCCGCTCGGTGAGAGAGAAACACTCTCCGACCGCGTCATCGAGCTCGTCCGCGTGCAGGCTCCCGAGGCGGACGCCGCGAAGCCCCCCTGAGATGGCCGACGCATATCCGCCATCGAGCGTGACGGTGAGTGTGAGATGGCCGGGCAGAAGTCCGAGAGACGAATAGAATCCGATGTTGTCCATCGTTCGCGGCATCGTCTCGAGGCCGATAACGCGCGCGCCGCTCGACCTGAGGTGATCCAGCCCGGCGGCGACCACCGCCTTGCCGACGCCGTGACCCTGATAATCGGGATGAACCGCGAGAGGGCCCATCCACGCCTCCACTCCGGAGAGATGCGCAACGTTGAATGCCGCTACCTGGCCGCGTTCGTCCCGCCAGAGCATGGCGCCCGGCCCCGCATCGGCGATCGCAAAGCGCCACACTGCGGGATTGAGGTGCGGCACACGCACGCCCGCCATCCCGTCGCGTCGGTAGCGGTCGGTAAACGCGTCGCTGAAAACTCCGTTGAGAACCGCAATGTCGCTTTCGAGAATGCGATGCGGGCCCACGGGCACCTTCGACTGACGCCAGGTCCGCGCGACAGCCATCACCCCGCTCCCGCGGTCTCGAGAGCGAACCGCTCCTCCCGCTCGTCGGCAGTGGCGCCCGCACCGCCATCGCTGTGATCTACCACTGACGATGCCGTTGCCGGATCGTACCGCACCGAAATCACCTTATCGAGTCCATCGCGAACCGACTCGATGTGCGTAATGAGAATCACCTGCTCGAACCGGTCGCCAAGTGCGCGCAGCAGCTCCAGGACGTTGAACCGGCGCGTCTCGTCGAGCGATCCGAATACCTCGTCGAGAATGAGCAGCGAAAACGGCTGGCCCGAGCGCTCGGCGATCATTTGCGATACGGCTAGGCGCAGCACCAGATTCGCGATGTCCTCCTCGCCGCCCGAAAGCACGGGCTTGGCAATGCCATCCTCGAGCACCGTGACATTGTACTTCTCGTCCAGTTCCATCTCCGTTGTGCGTGAATCCACCAGCTGGCGGAGGAACGTCGTGCCGAGCTTAGATAGCTCGGGACGCAGCTCGGCGTTGAGCTGCGCGCGCATCTCGTTGAACGCCCGGTCCAGCTCTTCATGAAGCCGCCTGTCCTTTTCGCGCTCGGCCACAGTCGCCTGTCTCGCCCGCGATTCCTCGTTCGAGGCGATCGCCTTGCCAAGCGACTCCTTTGCGTTCGCGAGGTTTCCCGCGGCTGTATTGAGTTCGAGCTCGGCGGCACGCCCTTCGGCGAAGTATTTCTCGAACGCCGACTTGAGCCGGTCGTAATCGGCGGCGGCGAACGCCATCTGCCGGTGCCTGACGCGCAACGTGCCGAGGAGTGAGCCGATCGATGCGAATGTGTCCGAGTACTCCTTGTGTTCACCGACCAGCTGCGGCTCGCGATCGATCAAGGCGCCGCATCGAGCCGCTCGTGAATCGAGCGGCGTGAGTCGCGTGATCTCAGATTTCACGAAGTCGTATCTCGTTGCGTCGAATCCACGCGCAATCACCGCGATGTCACGCCGCATCTGCTCGATCCGGCGATCCTTCGTTGCGATCTCACGAATCAGCCCGCCCAGCTCCTGCACCGCGAGTTGCACCCGGGCAAGCTTGCGCTCGAGCGCCGCCGTTTCGCCCGTCAGCGCGCGACGGCGTTCATCGAGCGCCTGGACGTTGGCAGGCATGTCAGAGAGCTGCTCGACGCGTTTCCGGTAGTAGGCGCCGTCCACGACAAGCGTTTCGCTGGTCTCGGTCAGATGATCCACGACGGTATGGAGGTGCTCGCCGAGCATTCGGCTGCACGTCGGACAGGCGCCATCCGCGCCAAGGCTGATGACGCGCTCTCGCTGCTCCTGCACCTCGAGGTACTGCTTCCTGAGATCGTGCAGCTTCGTATCCGCTTCCTGCTTGTCGCGCACCCACTCGGTGCGCCGCGCCTCAAGCTCCCCCTGCGCGTCCTCGAGCTCCGCGCGCCTCTTCTCGAGCTCCAGGGTCACCTCTTCCTCGTGAGCCGGCGCCTTCTCGATGAGCGCGTGCCGTGACCGCAGCCGGTCAAGCTCCTCGCGAAGGGCCTGCTCGCTCTCGACGAGCGTCTTTCGGCGACCGTCCTCCCTGTACATCTCATCCAGGATGCCGAGCTCGTCACGCAGCTCGCCGAGCGGCTCCAGTGCGCGCTGTAGCCTGGCGAGCTCGGCGCGAGCTTCGGCGATCGTCGCCAGCTCCATCGAAACGCGGTCGACGTTTCGGCGGACCGACGACTCCTCTCTCTCGTTGGCCGCGATGTCGGCGAGGATCGACTGCGCCTTCTCCCGGTTCTGCTGAGCGAGCTCCCACCGCGGGCTGATCGTACTGACGGCCCCCTGTGACAGTGTGTGACGGTGCTCGGCGCTTTGCAGCAGTGATGTCGCCTTCTCCACGCGTATTGTTGCGTCCGATACGGCGCGCTCGATGGCCTCCGGGTCGGGCATTCCCGCGCGCAACCCGGCGATCTCCGCGCTCAACGTCCGGCGGCGCTCGCCGATCATGTCCTGCGCCATCCTGAGCTTTTCGTAACCGAGTACCTTCGATAGAAAGCGGCCGCGCTCGGACGGAACCATCGCCGCCATCAGAGCGAGCTCCTTCTGGCCGGTGAAGTACGTGCGGAAGAACTCATCTCGCGACATTCCCAGCGTCCGCTGAAGCCGCTCGGTGACCGCGCCCGCCGAGTCGGCAATCGGTGCCTCCTCGTCATCGAGATAGAGCTCGGCCGTGGTTCGACCCCGCACGATGCGGTAGCGGTGCCGCGCCAGCTCGAACTCCAGCTCTACGCTCATGGACTGTCGCGGCTCGGCGCTCAGCGAGAGCATCTGCTCGCGGGTGGTTCGTCCGGATGCGTACAACGCGAAGGCGATTGCCTCGAGGATAGTGGTCTTACCCGCGCCGTTGGGACCGATGATTCCCGTGATCCCGGAGCTGAAGGTCAACTCCGTCGCGACATGCTGCCGGAAGTTCCTAAGCTTGAGGGAGCTGAGCTTCACGACTGCTCTCCATTCATCGCAGGGGCAAGCCGGTCTGCTTCGACAAGGTAGTGAAGCCCGAGCTCCACGAGCGACGTCCGATCGATTCCCGGCGTCAGGTCGCGCGATTCGAGCATTGCCCTGACGGTCTCAGTCAGCGATGCGCGCCTCCCGGCAGCACCGCTTGCTTCGGTGCGCACCGGCTCCGGGCGCCTCGCGTCGAGGAGAAAATGCAGCGCGCGCCGCTTGTACTCACGGATCCGGCGGTGATCGATGTCGCGGAGCACATGACGCGGAACGTCGCGCACCACGATCCGGACGATACGGTCGTCGATGCCCCCTTCCAGCCCGTCCACCTCGGCACAGATCTCGGCGCTCAGCTCTGACGCGCTCTTTCCCGCACCGTAGATCTCCGGAATGTCTATCACGCGGCGCGCGAGCTGGATCGGGTGAAACCGATGCGACCCGGTAGCGAGATCATGCTCGATAAAGCCCTTGCCAGGAACACGATTCGCAATCTCGTCGTCAACTTCGCCCCACACGTTCGTGCTCGCGTACTCCAACGACCCTGAGTAGTACGCGTTCGGTAGAACCCGGTGGTAGACATGGTAATGGCCGAGGGCGATGTAGGTCCAGCGATCGCCGCGGAGCTCGCGTTTCGTGATCTCGCCGGCCGGCCGCTCGGCGAGCCCCCCGAAGGAACGAATTACACCCTCGACGCGTCCGTGCAGAAGGAGGACGTTGTAGCGCGCCGACGGATTAGGGTCGAACACCGGGTATCCGCGCAGGCTGTAGGGAACCGCCAGCACCGATAACTCACCACCCCTGACGCTGACTCGCCGCGGCTCCCCTTCCACCACTTCGATGCCAAGTTGAGAGAACAAACGCAGCAGGCACGTGGTCTCGGTCGTCCGCGGCGTTTCATGATTGCCCGACACCATGATGACGCTCGTGTCCGGCAGCATCTCGACAAGTCGCGAAAAGTGTTTGTACGCGCTTAGAATCGCCGGATTGGTCGGCCGCACCGTGTGGAATACGTCCCCAGCGACGAGGACGACGTCAGGCTGGATCTCGATTATCCTGTCGATCGCCTTGCGGAATGCAGCAGCGACATCGGCCTCGCGCTGATTGATTCCCGAGGCGGTCTGCCGCTGGTACTGGCGGAACCCGAGATGAATGTCGGATAGATGTACGACCTTCAACGTGTCGCCCTGAGAAGCTGCGTCACTCGCGTGCGAACCAGCATCGGCTGACCGCTGCTGGCGGGCGTGACAGTTGACTGAGTGGTGATCGCCGCCCGCGTCTCGGTGATCCATGCCAGGCGACGATCGAGCTGAATGGTTCCCGCGAGCTGCCCCGAAGGTTCAGAGTCCCGGCCATCCACATGATCGTGAGACATGGTGCCGCGCATCGAGATGAAGGCGACGTCGCCCCCGCTTCCGAGCGAGTCGAGCTGAAACGTCGCGCGCACCAGCCCGCTCTTGCCCGACTCGCCGGGAAGCGGAATCCGCATCTGTCGCACCCACTTCTCACCTACCGCGACCGCCTTTCGCGACAACATCGCCGGCATCTGGCCGAAAATCGTCCGCAGCTCATCACTTGCGGCCTCATCCACGACCTCCGCCCCTCCATCGGTCGACACCCTCAGCTCGACCGAGCTCTGCGGTACGCTCCGACGCGTCGGCTCCACATCGCGGTTCTGTGAGCTGGTTGCCGAAGTGCGCACCGAATCGGTGACGGCGAGCACCATGGTTCCCTCCGGCGTCGCTCTGCCGATGATGGCGCGACTGAATACTTCCGTGCGCGTCGTCATGTGCCGCGTGCCCGCCGCGCAGGGCAGCGGACGCACCGCGGGAGCGGTGTTGCGTCCTGGCGCCGCATCCACCGTCACGCAGCCGGCAGGAGTGCCGGTCATTTCGACCTTCTGATTCAGGCGGACGCTGAGCGTATCGCCCGAGCGCGGCCTGATTTGAAGGAGCACCGCCTGCGTCGCAGCTGCGTCAGGAACGGACATTCCAGCAGCGAGCATCGCCACCGCCAGCGCTCCTCTATACATCGTAGGGATCGCCCAGCGGAAGGGGCTTGAGCGCAGCAGGCTCGCTTCGCGAGGTGGTCGCGAGCGCTGGCTGCGACGGCACGATTTTCCGGAACTGCGACTCGAAGTACGCCTTCACTTTCGCGGGCTTCGCCTTCATTACGGCGTTGCGCGCGCGAAGTATCTCCGGCTCATCGTAGAGCGCGACCATGTCCTTGGCCCACGACAGCGACACCGACGGATCGAGTAGGCGAAGCGAGCGATACAGCGCCGCCTCGAGCGTGACGTCAGCCGCCTGCGGATAGCGTTCGGCGCCATCGCGTCCCTGCATCACCGCCGGCCGCGGAAACCGCACGAAAATCGGCTGCGTGAAATGAGGGTGACGAACCATCAACTGACCCTTCTCCAGAGTCGCCAGCTTGGTCCGCGTCGCCGGGCTCAACACGGCATAGCCGGGAGTCGCGAGCTCGTCGCTGTCCATTCTGCCGAACAGCGACGTGCCGGAATTGCCGACGACCCGCCGGTGCACCTGCGAGCGGAACTGCTGGGCACTGAAAAGCACGAGGCCCAGGTATCGCCCGCGCTCCGCGATGTCGAGCAGCATCTTGCGGACGTATGTGTCCTGGCCGTCGCTCGGAGCGTACTTGTTCAGCTCGTCGACGAATACGATGAGATGCTTGACGCCGAGGTCCCGGCGCTCGAGGTGCTCGCGGAGTTTGGAGACGACGCGCGCGAAGATGAGGTCCTGCGCGTCTTCCTCGAGCGTCGCTACGTCAACCACATACACGGCGCGGTCGTCGAAGCTTCCAAACGGCAGGTCGCTGACCTCGCCGGAATCCGTCACCAGCCCGGCGCACCGCGTCGAGATATTCGACAGCCGATTCCGCACTTTACGAATCGTCGCGATGTGATGCGTACGCCACGAGTCGGCATTCGCGCGCTCGAGCCCGCGCAGCAGGTCGCGGAACCAGTTCTCGAGATCACCGAACGACTGAACAGTGTGCTCGCGCGAAAGGTGGGGATCAGCATCGAACTTTCGATTCACCACCCGCTCGGTGATGAAGTCGATCAATGCGTCGGCCTTGGCGTCGATGTCGTCCTTGTTGAGAAGAACCTCCGCAAACTGAAGCACTTCGCGCAGACCCCACGTGAGCGGCACCACGTTGTCGAGCAGCTCCTCGTTCGACCGAAGGGTATTGAGCGCGTATCCCTTCGCGGTATACGGAGCGTAGTAGGTGACTTTCTCGAACGGCCCGGCCCGGACGCCCATCTTTTCATAGAGCGCGCGGTCGCGGTCGTCAATCTGGCCAGGCTGATCGAGGTAACAGAGGTCCGGCCCCTTGACGTTGAAGCAGACCGCGGCAATCGAGCCCTTGCTCTCAGGAAAGTGCGCGAACACCGAAGCGAGAAGCCATTCCACCGCGCTCGTCTTCGTGGCGAGGCCGGACATTCCCGAGATGTTGAGATGGGCCGCCTCGGGACCGAGAAGGAAATCCGCATCGAGGTAGATCACCGAATCGGTTGCGCCCGCGCGATACACACCGACGGGAATCCCGGTGTTGGAGCCTTCACGGAGATAACCGTCCATCCGCAGCGCCGTGGCGACGTCCTCATCCTCGGCGAGGAAGACCTCACCCATCGGAACCGGCTGAAGCGGCTCCTCCGGTATCTGACGCAATACAGCGGCGGAATACAGTCGGATCTCCGCGCGCTCAGTGACGGAAAAGCCCGCATTGGCTGGAGAGCCGTCGTGGCCGAGCACGTCGTGCATCGGCGTCTGAAGGTCGGTGTAGCTGAAACCCTCGACGACGATTCCGTAGATGTGCGGAACCTGTCCGCCAATCGGATTCGCTCCATCCACCCTCACGATCGTCCCGATTCCGACGGGAGAATCGAGCGCCGTCCAGAAATGGAATTCGTGTGGCGTGTTTGGCTTACGCTCGGTCGCGACGACCCGGCCCAGCGGAGCGGTCAAGATATCGCTCTCAGAAATTCTTCGGTGTCGCGAATACCGTACGCCATCTTGTCCCACCGCCCGTCGGGAAGTGCGAGTGGCGAGCCCTCGGCCACGACCCAGCGCGATATCTCATCGGCCCGCGACGTGATGTCCTCGCCATCAGCCGCTTCAACCCGCACGAGGCCGAACAAGGCATCGCGCCCGCTGGCGTTCCGCACGCGAAGATACCAGCTCGCGACCGCCTGCCTCGTGCGCGGTGACACCTTGAAGATGGACGATCGCTCGCCGGCGGCGAGGCCGACGATGACCTCGAACGCATCGCCCTCGGCGTAGAGCCGGCGGTGGCTCTTGATTATCCCGACGGCGCGACGTGATCCCGCCACAGAGCCATTGGCGGTGATACTTCCGTCAACGTAGAGAACTCCCTCTTCCGAGCCGCACCATTCCTCGGCGAGCTCCTGCTCGAGCAGCTCGCGATCCTGCTGTATCCGCTGCACCGCACGCTCCATGAGGGCCGCGGGGTGGCGCGAGGGAAACTTGCCGGCTGCATCCGGCACCCCCGTATCCACCACCCGGCCGTCGTGCCGGAGCTCAACAGGAATTGCGTCCACATAGCGAATCGGAACGTAGAATCGCCGCGCCACAGTCGGGGCCCGACGCTGCCAGGCGACGAGACGCCGGTCGACGCGCACGCGCACGGCAGCCGAGACCGTCCCCCACACGATCGGTATCCCGCCCATGTGGCTCACGATGCCAATCTGCTGCGTGCCGTCCAGGAAACCGCCGAATCCGCTGGAGCCGCGAACAGTGCGAGGATCAGCGACGCGAATCGCCCTGAAACTGGTGCCTTCCATGAGCGAAGGCTGGACCATGACCGGCGGTTCATCGCTCCGACCATAAATGTCGCCGTCGCCGGGCGGCGCATCAACCGGCGTGCAGCCGGGAACATGACTCTGAATGAACCGCCGCGCTTCATGCGCCGATACCGGCCAAGCCTCGCGTTCGCCGCGCTCGGATGATTGCGGTATCACTCCAACCCGATGTCCCACGCCTGCTCCAGATCCTTCTTCGAGTAAGCCCGAAAGGCTGTCAGCGTCTGCGTACTTCGGAGCCCGGGCACCGACGTGATGTTCTCTGTCACGACTCGCGCCACACTCTCGTAGTCGGTCACCTCTACGAGCGCCACCAGATCCCACTCGCCCGATACTGAATACACCTGCGAAACGCCCTCGATTCCCGCGAGCTTCGTCGCGCACTGAGGAATGGACTTCGGTTCGGCTTTGATCAGAACGATTGCTGTGATCATTGAGGCGAGTACGTGGGGCGGCAGCTGATCGAGCGGCGGGCGATACGCAACCTGTGATGCTATACTTCAATTCGGTGCGAACGCGCCCCGAGCTAGAGATAATAACAGTATCGGCGCGGCGGAAACTGCGCCATGTCGCATTCAGGAGCACGCAGGTGGAAACGGAAGAGAGAGAGGAACGCGGCTCCGGCCGCAGTCAGAACGTCGTTCACACCCTTCCGCGCTCAATGGCCTCCGTGCCCCATTTTCTGACCGGTCCCCTCGAGCGAACCGACCCGGCTGCAGGGGAGACTCAGGTGCTCGTAATAACCTCCGACCCGGAGAGCGCGGTAACGCTCGCCGAGACGGTTCTCCGGATGACCGGTCCGGGCGGCATCGAGCTTTTCCCGGTGACGACGGCACGCCGTGCCGCGCGGCTGATGGCGGGCCGGCCAGTCCTCGCAGTGGCCGCGTCTCCGCGCGACATCCAGGACCTGGTGCGCGGCAGCCACATCAAGATGACGGGGATACGGACAATCGTTCTGGCGTGGGCCGACGAGATACTGAATGGCGATCCGGCCGGAATCGAGGCACTCGAGTCGATTATGGGCGAGCTCCCGAATGACGCCGCGCGAGTAGTCGTCACGAGCCGGTCGGAGGGCCGAGTCAACGCCTTCGCAGAACGCTACTTGCGGCGTGCCCGTCGCGAGGTGGCCGAGGACATGGCGGGCGAGCCGATCTCGCTTCAGTACTTGACCGTGTCGCCAACCGGCAGGGCGGCGGCTCTGCGGCGGCTCCTCGACGACCTCGATCCGCCGTCGGCGGCGGTAATCGTCAGCTCGGAGGAGGCGGAAGTCGAAGTCCGGCGAACACTGCGATTGCTAGGCTACGCCGACGATTCTTCAAGTGTGCGAGTGTCTCGCGGCCAGGTCGAGGCAGGAACGCACGCCGTCATTTTTTTCGATGTGCCAGGCGCTAGAGAGCTGATGTCGCCCGCCGTCGCCGCGTCCCCAGTGACCATCGTCGCACTGACAGAGCCGCGAGAAGTCAGTGCCATGCGAAGACTCGCTGGGGGCGAGGTGAAGCCCTTCACCCTGAGCGCTCCTGGAGCCTCAGCGCGCGAGCGGGAAGCGGCGATCCGCCGGGAGCTCGCAGGAGTGCTCGACTCCGGGCTCGCGTCGCGCGAGGTGCTTGCGCTCGAGCCCCTGCTCGACCGGCACGATGGCATCGAAATAGCCGCTGCGGCGTTGCGGCTCCTGGAGAAAGAGCGGATGCTTCGAAAGGGCACCGGCGTTGAATCGCGGACGCGATCGGTAACACCGCCGGCGGCGGCGCCAGCTCGCGGCGGTTTCGACCGCGGCAGCAGCCCGAGCTCTCGGCCGTTCGGTGACCGTCCGCAGGGAGGTGCCGGCCGCGGTCGCGGTGGCCCGCCGCGCGGCGCAGAAAGTCCGCCCGATGCCCGCGGCCGTCCCCCGCGCAACGACCGCAGCCGTCCCCCGCGCGATGACCGTGGCCGGACTCCGCGCGATGACGACCGCCGTCCTCCACGCAATGACGGCGGCAGCCCGCCACGGGACGGATTCATGCGCCCGCCGCGGCGCGACCGTCCATGACCCAGGCTTTCCATCAGACCGGAGGATGGATCGAAGTCATCGCCGGCGTGATGTTCAGCGGCAAGAGCGAGGAGTTGATTCGCCGGGTGCGACGCGCGATCATCGCACGCAAGCGCGTCCAGGTATTCAAGTCGCATCTCGACGCCCGGTACGCGGGCATCTACAGCATTTCCAGTCACGATGGTCGAACCGTGCATGCTGTGCCCGCTGACTCGGCGGCGCAGATCGCGCTTCAGATTGACCCGATGGCGCATGTTATCGCGATCGACGAAGCGCAGTTTCTCGACGAAGGGGTCGTTCCGCTGGTGACCTCGCTGGCGGCGCGTGGTCGCCGCGTAATCGTCGCTGGAACCGATACGGATTTCCGCGGCGAGCCATTTGGGGCGATGCCGGATCTGATGGCCATCGCAGAAGTGGTGGATAAGCTACACGCCATCTGCGTCCTCTGCGGGGGGCCGGCCAGCCGCAATCAGCGTCTCATTGGCGGGCGGCCAGCCCCCTACGACTCGCCAACGATAATGGTAGGCGGCACCGAATCCTACGAGGCGCGCTGTCGTATGTGCTTCTCGATTCCGCGAAGGGACGCCCATCAGGCGTCGCTGCTTTGACGGGTGGAAAGCGATCGGGCGGATTGAACGGATCAGGGGCAGAATCGATTGATGGAAAGATCGCTGGTGCCGGTACACCCCGAGTTTCATCGTTAGCGGCTCCGTCGCTTATCCGCAACAATCCGCCAAATCGCTTTCCCCGTAAACATCAGATGTTCACCGGCGGGTTATTTTCTGTATGTCCATCCACGGGAATGTTTTACCTTAGTTGGGTCTATAACCCCCCTGACCGATGCGTGTAATTGGGCTGACCGGAAACATTGCCAGCGGCAAGACGGCGGTTTCCGATCTCCTCGCCGAGCGAGGAGCGACGATAATTGATGCGGACGTACTTTCACGCGAAGCCGTGAAGCGCGGCTCTGGCGCCCTCGAAGCAATTGAGCGCCGCTGGGGACCGCAGGTGCTCGCGGACGACGGTAACCTCGACCGTGCGTCTCTCAGAAGCATCGTCTTCAAGGACCAGTCCGAGCTGGACGCCTTGAACGACATCGTCCACCCCGAAGTGCTCCGCCTGAGGGATGTGGGAATCGAGGCCGCTCGTACACGAGGCGCGCAACTGGCCGTTTGCGTCATCCCGCTGCTCTTCGAGCGACACCACACTGGCGAGTTCGATGCGATTGTCCTTGTGGACGCTCCTCGCGCGATGCGCCTCGAGCGCATCATGCGCGACCGTGGCCTCGACGAAACCGAGGCCATGAACATGATCGCGGCGCAAATGCCCGCCGACCTCAAGCGGGCGCGCGCCGACCACGTGATAGAGAACTCGGGGACGCTCGAGGAGCTCGAGGTCGAGGTCGGCCGTTTATGGGAGTCCCTCGGCGGCAACGGCGTCTCCAGACTCGATACCGCGAACGCACGCTGATATCTTCCCCGCGCATCCGGCAGCGCCCGGCAATTTCTCCAATACGGTCGCGTAGCGCGCCGGGCTAAACCCGAAGAGGAGCGATAGTGGCGAGCATACCCGACGATCTCAGGTACACGGAAGAGCACGAGTACGTGCGCACCACAGGGGACGGGGTCGTCGAAATAGGCATCACGGACTACGCGCAGGGAGAGCTGGGTGACGTCGTCTACGTCGAGCTTCCGACCGCGGGTACCCGGCTCGGCGCGCACGACGTGTTTGGGACCATCGAAGCGGTAAAGGCAGTGTCCGAGCTTTTCTCGCCGCTTGCGGGCGAGGTGACGGAGGTCAACTCGCGGCTCGATCAGGAGCCCGCGCTCGTGAATGGCGATCCGTACGGGGCTGGATGGATGATCCGTATGCGCCTCGACGATGTAGCCGCTGCGGAGTCTCTACTGGACGCTGAGGGTTACCGCAAGATCATCGGGTAGGCCAATCCCGATTCAGCCGGCAGCAGGCATCGCCCATCGAGCCGGCCGCCGGCGGCGAGGTCGTTTGTTCCGCCCTTCCCAGCACGAATATCGCCGTATGCCGGGATGTACTGTGTTCAGCGAAGCGCTTCCTTGAAGCTGACTCCCGCCCTGAAACCCGGGATCTTGCGTGCCTTCACCTTTACCGTCCGGCCGGTGAATACGCTGTTTACCTCACGAGCCTTGTGGGAGCGCCGGTCGAACGTGCCGAATCCAGCGATCGTGACCTTGCCCCCTCGCTTCACCTGCCGGGCGATGACACCGTCTTGAGGATCGAAAATGGCGTCGACTACGCGCTTGACGTGTGTCGGCCGCAGCTTTGTCTGTTTCTGCAGCGCTTCCAGCATTTCCGCCTTGTTCATACCGGCTCCATGAGCAGCATTGTGGCGTGATGCGCAAGCGGTTTGGCCCGCATGCCGGACTCGCTAAAGTAGTGCTGCAGGCCAGTGACTGCCAGCGAGAAGATCTCCCGACGCGAGCGTTCCGCAATCTGTTTTCTTGTCCGTCCCTTCTCTGGTTCTGTGTCTAAACAGCGTAGGCGTCGGTCGGCGGACACGAGCAGATCAGGTTCCGGTCGCCATACGCGCTTTCGACGCGCGCAACCGCGGGCCAGAACTTGTAATCACGCGACCTCTCTGCAGGAAACGCCGCCTTTTCCCGTGTGTACGGGTATTCCCATTCGCTGGCGGTGACCCTCTCGAGAGTGTGGGGCGCATTCTTGAGGACGTTGTTCTTTCGGTCGGCCGCCCCCCGCTCGATGTCACGGATCTCCTCGCGAATCGAGATCATCGCGTCGCAGAACCGGTCCAGCTCGGCCCGGGACTCGCTCTCCGTCGGCTCGATCATCAGCGTCCCAGCCACCGGAAACGAGACCGTGGGGGCGTGGAAGCCGTAGTCCATGAGGCGCTTCGCGATGTCCTCCACCTCGACACCGCTCGTTGGTCTCACGACGCGGGTATCCACTATGCATTCATGGGCGATAGTGCCGTGCGATCCCTTGTAGAGAACCGGAAAGTGCGGCTCAAGGCGGCGCGCTACGTAGTTCGCGCTGAGAATCGCCACTTTTGTCGCCTGCGTGAGTCCGTCGCCGCCCATGAGGCGAATATACGCCTGAGATATAGGCAGAATGCTGGAACTGCCCCAGGGTGCGCCCGACACCGCGCCGACCGTTGTCCGCCCCTGCTGCGCGATGACCGCGTGTCCCGGAAGAAAAGGCACGAGATGCTTCGCGACGCCAATGGGCCCCATGCCCGGGCCGCCACCGCCATGCGGAATGCAGAAGGTCTTGTGCAGATTGAGATGACAGACGTCCGCGCCGATGTCACCCGGACGGCAGAGGCCGACCATCGCGTTCATGTTCGCGCCGTCCATGTAGACCTGGCCGCCGAACTCGTGAATGATTTGACATATGTCGACGATCCCTTCCTCGAACACGCCGTGGGTGGAGGGATACGTGACCATCAGCGCCGCCAGATCGTCGCGATGCTCTTCGGCTTTCGCGCGCAGATCCGCCATATCGATGTTGCCGCGCACATCCGTCTTCACGACGACGACGCTCATGCCCGCCATCACTGCACTTGCCGGATTGGTTCCATGCGCTGACTGAGGCGTCAGGCAGACATCGCGGTGACGCTGGCCTTTCGAAGCATGGTAAGCGTGTATCGCCAAAAGGCCGGCATACTCGCCCTGCGAACCGGCGTTCGGCTGAAGCGAGACCGCTGCAAAGCCGGTGATCTCGGCGAGCGCACCTTCCAGATCCTGAAAGAGGTGCTGGTATCCCTCTGTCTGGTCCACCGGCGCGAAGGGATGGATTTTCGAGAAGCCTGGCCACGTGATCGGCATCATCTCCGCCGTCGCGTTGAGCTTCATCGTGCATGAGCCGAGCGGAATCATGGAGTGCACGAGCGAGAGATCGCGCGATTGCAGCCGGTTCATGTAACGGAGCAGCTCCGTCTCCGATCGGTGCGTGTTGAACACCGGATGCTCGAGGTAGGGCGTCGTTCGCTTGAATCGCTCGTCGTAGCGTGGGTCGGCGCCCTCCGCGACCGTGGCCGGCGTCATATCCGCACTCCCTCCAAAGACGGCGAAGAGATTCGCGAGGTCGTGCTCGTCCACCGTCTCGTCGAGGGCAATGCAGACCGAGTGATCGCCCACCTCCCTCAGGTTTATCCGGCGCGCGAGCGCGGCGGACATCAGTTCGGCGGAATTCCTAGCGCCGACCTCTACGCGGATGGTATCGAAATAGTCTTCATGCGCGATCGCGAAGCCTAGCCGCCGCAATCCCTCGGCGAGAATTGTCGCCAACTGGTGGACACGCGACGCGATGCGCCGAAGGCCGTCCGCGCCATGATATACCGCGTACATGCTTGCCACTACGGCCAGGAGCACCTGCGCAGTGCAGACATTGCTCGTCGCTTTCTCACGGCGGATGTGCTGCTCGCGCGTTTGGAGCGCCATCCGCAGCGCGGGACGTCCGTCCGCATCCCGCGAGACGCCAATGATCCGGCCGGGAATCTGGCGCTTGAACTCGTCCCGCGTCGCGAAATAGGCGGCATGCGGTCCGCCGTATCCCAGCGGAACGCCAAAACGCTGGGTGTTGCCGACGACGATATCGGCGCCCCATTCACCCGGTGGTATCAGCAGTGTGAGCGCAAGCAGGTCGGCGGCGACCGTGACGAGGGCCCGCACGGCGTGGGCTCGCTCGCACAGGTCACGGTAATCGATTACCGCCCCATCGGTCGCTGGATACTGGACGAGCACCCCGAACACATCCTCGCCGATCGACTCGGACAGGCAGTCGCCGACTCTCACCATAAGCCCGCGGGCCGCGGCACGAGTCTTCACGACGTCAATGGTCTGCGGGTGGCAAGCGTCGGAAACGAAAAAAGTCTCCCTGCCCTCCTTTCCCCGGATGCCATAGCTCATCGTCATCGCCTCGGCGGCAGCGGTGGCTTCGTCGAGCAGCGACGCGTTGGCGATCTGCATCGCCGTGAGGTCGATGACCACCGTCTGAAAATTGAGCAGTGCTTCGAGGCGGCCCTGCGCGATCTCGGCCTGGTACGGCGTGTAGGCGGTGTACCATGCCGGGTTCTCGAGCACGTTCCGCTGTATGACGGGAGGTGTGATGCAGTCAGAGTATCCCATCCCGATGAACGATCGGAATACCTTGTTTGCCGCAGCCATTTCGCGGAATTCCGAGAGCACCTGGTGCTCGGCCCTTCCCGCCGGCAGGGCCAGCCCGCCGCGGAATCGAATCTTCTCCGGGATCGTCGCGTCAATGAGCTCGTCGAGCGAGCTGAACTCCAGAGTCGCGACCATTGCTTCGATATCTTCGGCACCCGGTCCGACGTGACGCGGAACGAAGGAGTCGGCGGGAGCGAGTGGGTTACGGATGTGCTTGATTGTCGTGGCCATGGTGAGGTCAATTTAACAGTTCATGGCGGAGTTTAGGGATGTGCTTCGAACTACGGAACCGAGAACAACCAGGCTGCCGGCGCTGGCTCGGTAGGGCGCTACCTGCCGCCGGCTGAGCCAGACTGCTGGAAATGCGATCGAGCGGATTGAACGGATCAGGGACGGGATGGAGACATTTGTGGTCGAGACTGACTCCGGGAGTCCAACATGCGTCGTTCTGGTCGCGCCGGAAGCCGGCAGCGCCTTTTGTGGCCGATAGCCGGCAGCAGGGTAGTTCTATTTTCTGTTCTTTCACTCGATCAGCGTGGAAGATGGCATGAATGATCATCGCCCCCGTCAACGATGGCGGCTGCTCCTCGTTCCGCCGCGATCGGGCGCAGAGAACATGGCGCGCGACGCGGCACTGATGGGTCGCGCCGGGACGACCGGGGAGACGGTGTTTTCCGTTTACTCATGGACCTTTCCGACACTGTCGCTGGGACGGAACGAGGAGGCGCGCGGCCGCTACGACCTCAACCTGATCAGTGCCCGGGGAATCGACGTCGTTCGGCGGCCCACCGGCGGCCGGGCGTTGCTCCACCATCGCGAAGTCACATACAGCGTCACGGCTCCGATCGATCCCCGCGTACCGCTGCGTGAGTCCTGCCATCGCATCAACGCCGTCCTGGCGGCGGGGCTCGCGGCGCTCGGAGCGCCAGTCGCGGAGGCCGATCCCAAAGAACGGACGCCTGCGCCAGGCGCTACCCCCTGCTTCGCCGCGCCCGCCCGGGGAGAGCTCGTCGCCGGAGGGCGAAAGCTCGTCGGCAGCGCGCAGTGGCGGAATAACGGAGCGCTGTTGCAGCATGGCTCAATTCTCATCCACGACGACCAATCGTCGATCGCCGGCCTTGCCATCGGCAGTCCGCTTACCGCGGCATCGGCTCGCCCAGCGACACTTGCTTCCCTCCTTGGATATGCGCCCACGCTGGATGACGTCGCGGCGGCGCTCTTCGGCGCGGTGCGAGCGCTCGAGGATGCGGAACCAACCGAGATGGACGAGGACGAGATCCGCGCAACAGCATTGACGCTCGTCCAACGATACAAAAGCGAACGGTGGACGTGGCGGCGGTGAGCACGCAACTTAGTGAGACGTGACGATTCGCATCCTGGCATGCTTGTCTCTTCTAACGGCGTCTGCGGTTGGGTGCAGCGGCGGCGATATGGCGCTTGATCGAGGTGCAGCGTCAGAGGATGGCGGCACGCTGGTGATCTCGACGGGCGGTGATCCGGACATTCTTTTCCCGCCGCTTACGAGTACGATTCCAGGAAAGATCATCAACGACCTGGTATTCGATCATCTCGCCGAGATCGGGGATTCACTGAATACCGTCGGTGACGCCGGTTTCGAACCGCGCCTCGCGCGGAGCTGGGAGTGGGCCCGCGACTCGCTGTCCATTGCGTTCCATCTCGATCCCGCGGCAAAGTGGCACGACGGTATACCGGTGAGCGCCAGCGACGTCCAATTCACGCATCGCGTTTACTCGGATTCGGCCTCCGGCTCCCCTTTCGCCTCGGTTGTCGCGAGCATCGATTCGGTGAGCGTTCGCGACAGTCTCACTGCTGTGTTCTGGTTCGAGTCGCGGTCACCTCTTCAGTTCTTCGATGCCGTGTATCCGATGTCGATTCTTCCTCAACACGCTGTCGGGGCGGTGCGCGGACCGGCGCTGAGGACGGCGGCGGTTGCCCGCGCACCGGTCGGAAGTGGTCGGTTCAGATTCGTGCGGTGGCGCGCCGGCTCGGCGGTCGAGCTCGTCGCCGACCCCGGGAACTACCGCGGGCGGCCGCATCTCGACCGCGTGCTGATGACGATCGCGCCCGACTTCAACACCGCCCTCACGAGAGTGCTCGGCGGCGAAGCCGACATGCTGGAGCAGGTGCCGATGGTGAACGTCGCGCAGCTCGCGGCCAATCCGCAGTTGCGCGCAATAGCGTCGCCCGGCCTCGACTACAACTTCATTCAATTTAATCTTCGTGACCCGAAGAACCGGTCGCGTGCGCATCCCGTGTTTGGTGACCGTGCCATGCGCCGCGCGCTCACGCTGGCTGTGAACCGCGGCCCGACGGTGAGGAACGTGTACGATACTCTCGCCTCGCTGGCCGTCGGCCCGACTGTGAGAGCTTACCCCACTACCGATACTGCTCTTCGTCAGATTCCACATGCACCCCACGAGGCCCGCAGGATTCTCGACTCGCTCGGCTGGAAGAAGGCAAAGGGTGGGGGCGTTCGCGAACGCAACGGCCGCCCGCTCCAGTTCACCCTCTCCGTTCCGAGCTCGAGCAAGGCCAGAATAAACATGGCGGTTCTCGTCCAGGATCAGCTGAAGCAAGTCGGAGTAAAGCTCGTCATTGACCGCCTCGAGTTCGCCGCGTTCATCGACAGGGAGACGCGCCGGGACTTCGATGCGGTTTTCGGCGGCTGGCATGCGGAGGCCAGTCCGGGTGGTATTCGCCAGACGTGGGGCAGCGCCGGCTCGCGTGCCGGCGGCGGATCGAACTACGGATCGTACGAGAATCCTGTGTTCGACGCGCAAGTGGACAGCGCGCTCAACAGTACGACCGCGGCCGCGCGCCGCAGGTGGTTCACCGCGGCCTACAGGACGATCATCGACGACGCCCCCGCGATCTGGATGGCGGAGCCGCACCGCGTGATGGCGCTGCACCGCCGCATCGATGCGGTACGAATGCGGCCCGACGCGTGGTGGGCGCACGTCGGCGAATGGTCGATTCCCCGAAGTAGACGTATCGCGCGCGATCGCACCATCGCGGCGCAGTAACGAATGGCCGCGTTCCTTGGCCGGCGGATCGCGCAGGGAGCCGTGGTCGTCGCGCTGGTGGCCACAATCGTCTTCTTGCTGATACGGCTCGCTCCGGGTGATCCGTTCGCAGCATCGATGGCGGATCCGAGAATAAGCGAGTCGGTGCGAAATGAATGGCGACGCTCGTATGGTCTGGATCTTCCGATCTCCCAGCAATACCTGCGATACGTCGCCAGCGTCGCGAAGGGCGACCTCGGATTCTCGTTCTCGCTTCAGCGCCCGGTACGGTCGGTGCTCGCCGATGCCCTCCCCAATACACTGCTGCTGATGGCGGTCGCGCTCATCGCGAGCTTCGCCGCGGGAATCGCGGTCGCCCTCGCGCAGGTGAGGCGCCGAGGGCGCCTCTCCGATCGCGTGCTCGGCGGCGTCTCTCTTCTGTTCTTCTCCGTCCCCGACTTCTGGCTCGCACTGCTTATCCTCACGCTGTTCGCGTACTGGGGTCCCTTTCCGATCGGCGGCGCCGTCGATCCGACGAGTCATGATCTGCTCGGACCAGCGGGTCGCATCGTTGACCGCTTGAACCACGTTGTGTTGCCGGCGCTGACACTCACCCTCCTCTACTTTCCGCTCATCGCCCGCCATCAGCGGGCCGCACTGCTCGACGAGCTCCCGTCCGACTACGTGACCACCGCCCGCTCGAAAGGCCTGACGGAAAAGGCCATCCTCTCGCGGCACACTCTGCGAAACGCCCTGCTCCCCGTCATCGCGCTCTTCGGGCTGGCGTTTCCAGCGCTGCTCACCGGCGCGGTGTTTGTCGAGAAGGTTTTTTCGTGGCCGGGGATGGGCCTCACCATTGTCAACGCGATCGACAGCCGCGACTATCCGCTGCTGACCGCCTGTGTGCTGCTGGGGAGTGCGTTCGTGGTCGCGGGCGGAATTCTCACTGACCTGCTGTACCGGCGATTCGATCCCCGGCTCCGCGATGAACTCTGACACTCCGCTGGTTCAGCCCCGAGGCGTAGCCCCTCTTCGCGGCTGGCAGCCGTCGCGTGGAGCAGCCGTTGCAGCCTCGGTCGTCCTTGTGATTATCATCGCTGCCTGCGCGCTCGCACCGCTGATTGCTCCCTACGATCCGACCGTGCAACCGAATATCCTGGCGTCCAGCCAGCCCCCGTCGTTGGCACATCCATTTGGAACCGACCCGTACAGCCGCGACGTGCTGAGTCGCGTGATTCATGGCGGGCGCGTGTCACTGCTTGTTGCGGTCCTCGCGACGCTGGTGAGCGTTACACTCGGCACCGCGTATGGCGCGGCCGCCGGATACGCGAGAGGAATTTCCGGGGCGGTGCTCGAGCGGCTCCTGGAAGCCTTGCTCTCGATTCCTCGCCTGCTTCTCCTGATCGCAGTCTTTGCAGCATGGCGCGAAGTTCCCATCAAGGGGTTCATCCTCATTCTCGGCGTCACCGGCTGGTACGGGCTCGCGCGCCTCGTCAGGGGTCAGGTTCTTGCGTTGAAGGCGCAGGATTTCGTCGCATCGGCGCATGCGCTCGGTGCAACCCGGGCGAGGGTGATTATTCGCCACATTCTGCCGAACGTGCTTACGCCCGTCGTGGTCGCGGCGACCCTGGGGCTCGGGCACGTGATAGTATTGGAGGCCGGTCTCTCCTATCTCGGAATTGGGGTGCGACCGCCTGATCCGAGCTGGGGCAACATAATCCAGGACGGATCAGACCAGATTGCCGCGCACTGGTGGATTTCCCTTTTTCCGGGAGTTGCGATTGTGCTGACGGTGATGGCGTTCAACGTTCTGGGGGATGCTCTTCTGAGGGAACTTCGGCCCCGGCAGATCGAGACTGGATGACGCAACCGCTCCTTTCCGTCGAGAATCTCTCAACGTGGTTTCACACCAGCTCCGGCGTCGCGCGATCGGTCGACGGAGTCTCCTTCGCCATAGGCGCCGGCGAAACGCTAGGCATCGTCGGCGAGTCCGGCTGCGGAAAATCCGTCACAGCGCTCTCGATTCTGCGACTGATTCAGCCACCGGGCCGCATCGAGGCGGGCAGCAGGATCATGTTCGAGGGCAAAGATATCGTCACGCTCGACGACAAGGGAATGCGGGGCATCCGCGGCAACCGCATCTCAATGATCTTTCAGGAGCCGATGTCTGCGCTGAATCCGGTATTCACTGTCGGCGATCAGGTAGCGGAGGTGGCTCGCGTTCACGGCAACGGATCCCGCCAGGACGCGTGGAACCGCGCGGTCGAGATGCTCTCGCTCACCGGCATCCCCTCGCCCGAAGAGCGCGCGAAACAGTACCCCCACCAGCTTTCCGGCGGAATGCGACAGCGCGTGCTCATCGCGATGGCACTTATGATGACCCCGGCACTGATCATCGCGGACGAGCCGACGACGGCGCTCGACGTCACCATTCAGGCGCAGATTCTCGAGCTTCTCGTCGAGCTCCAAAACCGCCTCGGCACATCGATTCTCATGATCACGCACGACCTCGGCGTGATCGCCGAGACCGCCTCGCGAGTTGTGGTGATGTACGGAGGCGAGGTGGTGGAAGAGGCTGAGGTGAAGACGCTGTTCGCTGGCGCCCACCATCCTTACACTGAAGGCCTGATGAATGCGATGCCCCAGATCACGGCGTCTCGCGGGCGGCTGAACGTGATCCCGGGCACCGTACCCTCCCCAACCGAATGGCCGTCCGGCTGCCGATTCCGTGACCGCTGCTCTTATGCCTGGGAGCGCTGCGAGCGCGAGCATCCACCGCTGTACCAGATATCCGGGAGCCACACTTCGAGATGTCATCTCGCGGTTGAGCCGGAGCGGCGCGCGCATCCTCATTTGCCGCTCGTCGAGCAGGCAAACGCGACGGTATGACGACCGCGACCAACCGGCCGCCCGCCGACGCATCTGACTCGCCACCCGGCACGCCTCTGGAATCCGCCCGTTCGCTGGTATCAGTTCGCAACCTGCGAAAAGTCTTTCCAATCACGCGCGGCATTCTCGGAAGAAAGGTCGGAGAGGTGCGCGCCGTGCACGAAGTTTCGTTCGAGATCGCCGAGGGCCAAACGCTCAGCCTGGTCGGTGAATCGGGATGCGGAAAGACGACCACCGGGCGCGCGATTCTGCGGCTCATCGAGCCGACGTCGGGCGAAGTGCGCTTTGCCGGCAAGGATATTCTCGCGATGGGCCCGGCCGAGCTGAGGGCCATCCGTCGGCAGATGCAGATCATTTTTCAGGATCCCGTTTCGTCGCTCAACCCACGGATGACAGTCGGCGCCGCGATTCGCGAGGGAATCGCGATTCACCGCCTCGCCGAGGGCGCGGCCGCTGACGCCAAAGTCGGCAAGCTGCTCGATGAGGTGGGATTGCGGCGCGAGTACGCCTCGCGCTATCCGCACGAGTTCTCCGGCGGCCAGCGCCAGCGTATCGGAATCGCGCGCGCCCTCGCCGTCGAACCGCGCTTCATCGTGTGCGACGAGCCGGTTTCCGCGCTCGATGTCTCCGTGCAGGCGCAGGTCATCAACCTCCTCCGCGACCTGCAGAAGGAGCGGCGGCTGACGTATCTCTTTATTGCTCACGACCTGTCGGTGGTAAAGCACATGTCCGATCACGTTGCGGTGATGTACCTCGGTAAGATCGTCGAGCAGGCGCCGGCCGAGGATCTTTATCGTGAGCCGCTCATGCCGTACACGCAGGCACTTCTGTCGGCGGTGCCGGTCGCCGATCCAACGGTGGTGAAGCAGCGGATCATCCTGGAAGGCGACGTGCCGTCGCCGGCGTCGCCCCCTTCGGGATGCGTCTTCCATCCGCGATGCCATCATCCCGCCAGGGACGCCGCCTGCTCGAAGATCAATCCGCCACTCGAGGAAAAGGCACCCGGCCATTTCGCGGCGTGTATCAAGCAAGTGCCAACGACAGTTTCGTGGGAGGAACAGCTCAAGGCGGGTGGCGTCAACCCACCCGAACGATATCTTCCCGTCGTCGAACAACTCTCCAGACACTAACCCAGCCCCTTACCGTGGCAAGGCAACCATGAGCCCAGACAAGAGCGTGTTCGAGCAACCGAAGGCCGGCACAGTGACACTCGACGAAACTCCCGATCTCAAGGAATGGACGGGAAACCGCGGTTTCTTCGGGCATCCGCGAGGGTTGTCGACGCTGTTCTTCACCGAGATGTGGGAACGATTTTCCTACTACGGGCTGCGGCCGCTGCTCGTTCTGTTCATGTCGGCAACGGTCCTCAACGGCGGCTACGGGTTCGACCGCACGCAGGCCTCCGCGATCGTCGGCATCTATGCCGCATTCGTGTATCTCATGTCGCTGCCGGGCGGATGGGTGGCCGACCGGCTACTGGGACTGCGTCGCGCGATTCTCATCGGTGCGGCGCTGATCTCGGCGGGACACATCAGCATCGGGTTGTCAGGCCTGCTCGGGCTCGGCGCGGGCAAGGTGCCGTTCTTCGCCGGACTCATTCTCATCGTGCTCGGCACGGGGCTGCTCAAGCCGAACATCTCGGCCATCGTCGGTGATCTGTATCCCGAAGGCGGTGCCCGGCGCGACGCCGGCTTCTCGATCTTCTACATGGGAATCAACGTCGGCGCATTGCTCGGCCAGCTCGTCACTGGCTACCTCGGCGAGCAGGTAAACTGGCACATCGGCATGGGCGCGGCCGGCGTCGCGATGCTGATCGGACTCACCATCTACGGGCTGCGCGCGACCAAGACTCTCGGGCCGATCGGCATGGTGCCCAGCCGGCATGCGGATCCAGCTATTCAGGCGAAACAGGAGCGCACGGTCAAGACCTTCGTTGCTTCGTTTCTCGTTTCCATTATCCTGGTCTTCGCTCTCGCCGCGACTGGCGCGGTCGAGCTGAATCCAGCCGGTATCGCCGAGTACATGACGTACGCGATGATAGCCATGGCGGTCGGCTTCTTCGCGTTCGTGTTCGTGTTCGGGCACCTCTCGGGCGATGAGAAGAAGCGCGTCGGAGTGATCGTCGTGCTATTCGCGTTCGCCGCGATCTTCTGGTCGGCGTTCGAGCAGGCACCGACGGCGCTCAACCTCTTCGCGCGAGACTTCACGGATCGAACGGTGGGTGGGTTCGAAATTCCGGCGACGTGGTTCCAATCGGTGAACCCGCTCATGATCATCATCTTCGCGCCGATGTTCGCCGGGCTGTGGGTCGGGTTGGCGAAGCGCGGCGGAGACTTCTCCAGTCCGGCCAAGTTCTCGCTGGGCCTGTTCCTGGCCGGCATCGGATTCCTGATCATGATCTTCGCCGCGAATGCCGTCGTCGCGAGCGGCGGTGCCACGCTCGTCTCCCCATGGTGGCTGGTCGGTAGCTACTTCTTCCAGTCCATCGGCGAGCTGTGCCTCAGCCCGGTGGGCCTGTCGTCGATGACGAAGCTTTCACCGCGAAGGTACGTAAGCCAGATGATGGGTATCTGGTTTCTCGCCTCCGCACTGGGCAATCTGATTGGCGGACGCGTGGGAGGTCACGTCGACCCGGAGAAGCTGGACCAGATGCCGCAACTTTTCACGACGACTACCATTTCGCTGATGGTGGCCGCGGGGATACTTGTCCTTCTCATCGTTCCGATACGGAGAATGATGAGCGATACCCCGGCCGGCAACCGCTAAGGGCAACGTAGAAACCAGCCCTCGCATCTTTGTCTTTCTATGTTGATTTCCCCCCGGTAGTTACGGCCAGTTGAAGATGCTGGTCGGAACCGACCTCTCGCGGTTGCGCTGTACGTCCCCCGGCTCTTTCCAGAACATCCGGGTGAAGTTGCGACTGGTTACGATGACTCTCCATCGCGCACCGTCCTCGGGGTTGACCGGGATCGCGAGGTCGAGCCTCCACGGGCGTTGCGACCTCGGCGGCAACGCCGCCAGCAGGCCTACTCCGACCGAGACGCTGAGCTTGCTGTCCACACCGAAGGGCACGTCACCCGCCCAGAGTTTGCCCGCGTCGACGAACGGAGCGACCCCGACCGATGCGAACTGCTTGATGCGGCCAACGAGAACGCGATCCTCGAGACGAACTACCACACGGCGTCCACCGGCAAGCCAGGAATCGGCGTAACCCCGCGGACCGCCGTCGCGATCGGCGAAGGTGAGCTGAAATGGGATTCGTTGCCGCCAGCCCGCGCTCCATTCGACGCTCGTCAGCAACGTCTGACGTTCTGTCGGCTTGAAGTAAGTCGCGGCACGTCCGCTCGCGAGGAGACCATCCCACTGCTTCGTGTCACCGTCGCGGCGGCCTTCGGTGAGAATCTCTACCGCGCCGAACGCCGCAGGCGATCCCACTCCGACGTACAGATTGGCCGACACGAAGTCGTCGTGCTCGCTGGCGCCAAACGCATCAATTCCGCGTCCGAAGAGCGTCGCGAGCTCAACACCCTTTCGCACGTCCTGCGAACCCTCCAACGCCTCGAATCCCTTCACCCGCATGAAGCTCACGTCGCGTAGACCGGCCAGTGCATTGATGCGAGCGGTGCCGAGTCGCTGATACCGGTTCAACAAGACGTCGCTTGTATCGGGTTCCGTGGGTCCCGGTCCGAGGGACGTCGCGAATGGCTCGGGCAGCTCTCGCTCGTACGAGACCGATGCGCCCACTAGTGCGAGCCGGCCCGGTCGTCCAATCCGCACTACTCCGCCGCCGTCCGCGTGCGAGCGTTTCAGCCGAATCGCCAGTGGTTCAGCATCCGGCCGGATGAAGCTGCGATATCCGTCGCGCGAACCGGCGGTGGTGCGCCAGGAATACCGCTGGAGGTCGGAGAGGAAGGGGTGGCTTGCCTCGAACGCCCACTCGCCGCCCAGATCTCTTCGCGCGCCCTCGATCGACACCTGGTAAGGACGGCCGGCGAACTGATAGTCCCGGATTCGTGCCGACCAGGTGTCGCGAAAATTCTCGCTGTACCGCCAGTTGCCCACGACCGACATGGCTTCGCCCATGAAGTTCGCTTCGCCAAGCCGGAAGGCACGAACGTACGGAGTTTGACCCGACGCCCCCCCGCCAATGATCAGAGACGTCTCGTCGACGGTCATTACCGCGAGGTACACGCCCCCTGCGTCGTCGGGGTACGCAGTGACGGTCGCATCGGCAATGTAAGGCTGAGTTCTGAGGATGCGCTCCGACTCCAGCCTCCTTTGCTCGGTGCACTTCATGCCGGGCCGCAGCACCAGGAAACGGGAGATGATCGAGGGATTCGTTGTCGCATGCAGGTCGGTGACCAGCCGCGCAACACGCTGCTGATACTTGGAGCCGGCAATCTCCAAGGGCGGCCGTGCACTCACCTCGATGCGGCTGATCACCTCCCCCTTGCACCGCACGGCGCCCCCTTCCAGACTTTGGGCCGGAAGGCGAACGGAGTACGAAGCGAGCGCCGCGGAAACTGCGAGAAAGCCAACACCCGGAGTTCTCAACGTGTCATCAACCCTCGTGAACGAAATACCCGACTCGAAACGAAGCCGCCTGGGGCTGAGAGTAGCCCCGGCCGTAGCCGTTTCATCGACCGCCGATTCCACGCTCGGCGGTGCCCACCGCGTCCGCCTGAACAGCGCCTACATCATCGCCCTCGAGAGTGCAGGGCTCGTACCAGTCGTGGTGCCGCCGCTGTCTCGTCCTGAGGCGGCGAGGTCGATTGTTTCCCGAGTCGAGGGCATCGTTCTCACGGGCGGCGAAGATGTCGATCCAGCGCTTTACGGACAAGCCCGGCATGAAAAGGGCGGCGAGCCAAACCGCGACCGCGATGACACCGAGATCGCGCTGATCGCGGCCGCCCGACACATGCACAGACCAGTGCTGGCGATATGCCGCGGACCCCAGATCCTCAACGTCGCCCTCGGTGGCACGCTCTACCAGGATATCTCCTCCGATGTTCCCGGCTCGCTGGTACACGATGCGGCCGACCGACGCACGTCACGCGTGCACGACGTCGAGATCGAGCCAGGCTCCCGCATCGGCAGGGCGATGGGCGCTACACGGATATCGGTGAACTCGCTCCACCATCAGAGCGCGCGCGACGTCGCACCCGGCCTCCGCGTCACAGCCCGGGCACCCGACGGAATCATCGAAGGCCTCGAGTCGGACACCGACGGATGGTGGGTGATCGCCGTGCAATGGCACCCCGAGGAAATGAACGATTCGCCAGAGTCATGGGACCGCGGCCTTTTCAGGGCATTCGCAGACAGACTGGCAGAGGTTTGAAACGGCTTAGGGTCCTCCACCTCGACTCGGGCACCACCTGGCGCGGTGGACAGCGACAGGTTCTGCTTCTTGCGCTGGGCCTCCGTGATCGCGGACACGAGCCGTTCGTTATCGGCGCACCGGATTCTCCGCTTGTAGCGCGCGCGCGAGGCGCCGGTCTCGCCGTCGCGTCAATTCGCATGAAAGGCGACTGGGACGTTGCGGCCGCGCGCAGACTCAGGGCGAGGATGCGTGCGTGGAAAGCCGACGTCGTCCATGCGCACGACGCGCGATCACATGCCGTCGCGCTGATGGCGCTCATCGGAAGCCGCGAAACGCCGTTCATTGTCACGCGGCGCGTCCCCTTTACGCCGAAATCAGTGCGTATGAAGTACGGCGAGCGTGTCACGCGATTCATCGCCATTTCCCGCGCGGTGCGTGACGCGATGGTAGCAAGCGGAATCGCGCCGTCGCGGATCGACATCGTGCATTCGGGAGTCAAGCTCCCCGCGGCTCGCGTTGCTCCGCGCGCCTGGCGCTCTGAACTCGGGTGGCCTGCCGATAGCATCGTCTGCGGGGTGGTCGGCGCCATGACTGCCGAGAAAGGCCTCGCGTCACTCAACGATATTGCGATCGCCCTCTCGTCCAAGGCGCAGCGCGTTGCACGCCTGGTGCTGATCGGCGGCACGACGGGCCTGGCGGCGGCATCCACGAATGGGAAGCAGGTCGCGAGCCCGGTGGAGACACGCGCGGTGGGCTTCGTGGAAGAGATCAGTTCTGCGATCGCGGGACTCGACGTTCTCTGGCACCCGTCGCGCGCTGAAGGCCTCGGCACGTCAGTGATCGACGCGATGGCGCTCGGAGTTCCACCGATTGCATTCGCCGTCGGCGGATTGCTGGAGGTGATCGAACACGACGTGAGCGGCCTGCTCGTAGCGCCGGGCGACACCGCCGCGTTCGGCCGAGCCGCTACGCGGCTCATCGAAGATCCCGCGCTACGCGAGCGACTTGGCCTCGCCGCCAGGGCCCGAGCGAGTGAATTCGACGCGGCGACCATGACCCTGCGTATTGAAGCGGTGTATTACGCCGTGCTTGCAGGGTAGGCGGCTCCGTCCCAGTCGTCTATCTTGCGCAGGGCACCGCGTAACCCCTCAAGAGGCGATTTGCTTTACATCTGCATTCCCGCATACAACGAGAGCGCAACCATTGGCGTTCTGCTCTGGAGAATTCGAAAGATCTTCCAGGCCTACTCGCGCGAGTACGAGATTCTCGTCTATGACGATGCGAGCACCGACGATACGCGAGAGACACTCCAGCCTTACGCTGACGTAACGCCGCTGACGGTCATGCGCGGCGAACGCCGCAAGGGCTATGGCCATGCGCTGAACGCGCTCGTCCGCGAGGCCGCCCGCCGTACGAAGTATCCGCGGCGCGACGCGATGGTCGTGATGCAGGCAGACTTCACCGACCAGCCGGAGCACCTTCCGGAGCTGATCAAGCGGTTCGAGGGCGGCGCCGACATCGTCCTCGCCGAGCGAGAACCGACAGAGGGGCCCGCCAAGGTCAGGCGCCTCAGGCAGATCGCTCCGTGGGCGCTGCGATTTCTCCTCCCCATAAGCGGCATTGACGATCCGTTCGCAGGCTACCGGCTTTATCGTATCTCGCTCCTCCGGGAGCTCATCAAGACCTTCGGCGACAGACCCCTCGTCACAACCGACGGGTGGGCCGCGAATGTCGAGCTCCTGATGCAGACAGTACCGCTTGCGCGCCGGCTCGAGCGCCTGACCCTTGCGTCCCGCTACGACGTACGCGTGCGCGAGACACGGATCAGGCCGTTTTCAGACGCGATGGCGATATACCGGTTCGCGAGACAGGCGAAAGGCCGCCGGATAGTCGCGCCGACGCTCGCGGTGACTCGCGGAACGAGCGTCGCGGCGCCCGCGCCGACATCGGGAATTGCGTCTCGATGATGCGACACGGACGGCGTTCTCTTGCAACCGGGTTTGCGCTCCTCATGCCTGTGCACGCAGACCTCGCGGCGCGGCCGGCTACCGTGGCGGCTGCCCAGTCGCTCAATTCATCTCCGAATCTCGATGCGGCGCGCCAGTCGCTTGCGCCCTCGCCTTCGTCCACCGCCCCTGCCGCAGTCCCATTCGGGCCGGGCGAGCGGTTCCTGTTCGAGGTCCGGTTCGGAAATCTCAAGGTCGGAAGCAGCGAGATGCACGTTCATGGCATCGAGAGCGTGCGCGGACGAGACGCGTGGCATACGTCATTCCGCGTTCAGGGAGGAACCTTCTTCTACAAGGTGGACGATCTCTTCGAAAGCTGGATCGACACGCGCACCTTCGAGTCGCTCCTCTTCATAACGCAGATCGAGGAGGGGACCCGGGAGCGCGCCAAACAGTACGAGATCTTTCCCGAGCGTCAGACCTACATCGAGCGGACGCGGAAGGATTCGAAGGAGGAGCGAAGCGTCCGCGATCCGCTCGACGAGGGATCATTCCTCTACTTCGCGCGCACGATTCCGCTCCGCGTCGGAGAGACGTACGACTTCAACCGCTACTTCATCCCCGATCGCAATCCCGTCCGCATCCGGGTCCTGCGGCGCGAGCGACTGACCGTGCCGGCCGGCACCTTCAATGCGATCGTTCTCCAGCCGATAATCAAGACGAGGGGAATCTTCGCTGAGAAGGGTCACGCCGAGGTCTGGATATCGGACGACCCGGCCCGCATGATCCTTCAGATCAGGACGCGCCTGTCGTTCGGCACCCTCACTCTGTTCCTGAAATCCTACACTCAGGCGAAGAAGTAGAAATACTCAGTACCGGTCTGCCTTTGTTGCCGACCACTTCTCGCGAAGGCGTCGCGCCGTGTCAGGGCTCACGACACGAATGATTAGATACGCGATCCCGCCGACAATCAGCGCCTTGATTGCGAATCCAAGAAGCCAGAAAGTCAGGCCAATCAGGCCGCCGAATATCTTGAATACGAAACCAAGCGCGAAGAGGCCGAGCATCACCAGTACGCCAGTCATGAATATTGTGCCGAGCATCGCAGCTGTCTCCAATCGGGTTGATGCCATTCCTACGGAGCGCCGAAGTTGGCGGTTTCAATGAGCGGTCGCGACCCGGACGCGATCGTCGTCGGTGCGGGAATCGTGGGCCTTTGCGTCGCTACGGCGGTTGCGCGAAAGGGGCTGTCGGTCGTGCTCGTCTCTGAAAGCCGAAAGGGCGAGGCGTCTTCAGCCGCGGCGGGAATGCTGGCGCCATCAGTCGAGCGAGCCGACGGGCCGGCGCACGATTTCGCGGTCGCCGCGCGCGACCTCTACCCTTCGTACCTCGAGCGACTGGCTGATGACGTCGGGATCCGCGTTCCGCTCAACGAGCTCGGTGTGCTCCAGGTGGCCCTTACAGAGCGCGGAATGCGGGGCCTCCAGAAGGCGGCCGGCCCGGAAAGCGAGTGGCTTGACCGCACCGAGCTCACCCGCACCGAGCCGGCCCTCGGCCATGCCCTCGGCGCGGTGGTCAATCCCGGCGACGGAGCGGTCGACAATGTTGTTCTGATGGCCGCTCTCACCGAGCTTGCCGCGATGCTGCCCGGCATCCGCCGGCTGGATGGCTCGGTCGTCTCGGTTTCTCAGAACGCAGCAAGCCAATCGGTCACGCTTCGATCGGGAGAATCGCTCGACGCCATGTGGGTTGTGCTCGCTCCCGGGGCGTGGGGATCGTACATCCGGGGAGCGCCGGCCCTTCGTGTCGTCACGCCGTCTCGAGGGCAGTTGGTCTCGTTTGAGCCAGTCGGGCTCAGGCACGTTGTTTACGGACCACGCGGCTACGTCGTGCCGCGCGCAAAGGGGCCGACGATTGCCGGCAGCACGATGGAGAACGTGGGATTCGAGGCCAGCACGACCGCCCAGGGAATAGCACACGTCCGCTCGGCCGCCGAAGAGATTGCGCCCGCGCTCGCTGTGTCTCCTGTCGCATCGGCGTGGGCTGGGTTGCGCCCGGTGACACCCGACATGCTGCCGCTTCTCGGGCAGGATGCGGAACGTCCGGGTCTCGTCTATGCGTGCGGACATTCCCGCAACGGAATTCTGCTTGCCCCGCTCACCGGCGACGTCGTCGCGGCGATCGTTTCCGGGGGAACAGTAGGCCATGACCTCGCTCAATTTCGCCCGGCCAGGTTTTAGCGTAGATTCCCCGAGACACATGACCGAAGTGCTATACCAGATCATGGGCCGCCACCGCGCCGAGCCGCTGCCCGATCGGAAGCCCTCGTGGCTCAAGGTGAAGGCGCCGGGCGGGCCGAACTACCTCCGGCTCAAGCACCTGATGCGTGAGCTCGACCTCCATTCCGTATGCGAGGAGGCACACTGCCCCAACGTCGGCGAATGCTGGGAGCATGGCACCGCCACGTTCATGATATTGGGCGACGTCTGCACGCGAAACTGCGCGTATTGCGCGGTAGCTCACGGCCGGCCGCCGAAGTACGACATCTCCGAGCCTGGCCGCGTCGCCGAAGCCATCGCGCAGATGCAGCTCCAGCACGCCGTGATCACGTCGGTGGATCGCGATGATCTGCCGGATTTCGGGGCGCATATCTTCGCCGAAACGATCCGTCAGATTCATATGCGCGTGCCGGGGTGCTCCGTCGAGGTGCTGGTGCCAGACTTTCAGGGAAGCGAAAAAAGCATTCGTACCGTACTCGACGCAGGTCCCGATATCTACAATCACAACACCGAGACCGTTCCGCGTCTGTACAAGAGGGCGCGGCCCGGCGGCCGATATGCACGGGTTCTCGAGATATTTCGCATCGCGAAGCGCCTCGCCCCGGACATTCCAACCAAGTCTGGAATGATTCTCGGGATGGGCGAGACAGTCGAGGAAATCGAAGTTGTGATGAAGGATCTTCGAATGGTCGACGTGGACATTCTGACGCTGGGACAATACCTGCGCCCGTCCGACAGCCACATCGCCCTCGACCGCTACTATACTCCGCAGGAGTTCCGGCGGCTGTACGAGACGGGTATGGCGATGGGATTCCGGCACGTCGAGTCGGGCCCGCTTGTCCGCTCGAGCTATCACGCATGGGAGCAGGTGCAGGCGGCGGGCGTGTGACAGACACTCTCTCGACCGAGATGCCCACGAAGACTGACTTGCCGGTTCCGGAAAAGACCGACAACGGTGCGTCCGCGACTACGTCGCAGGCATCTCTGCGCGGGGAGTTGCTCCGGTCGATGCTTCTCCAGCGGCGCTTCGAGGAGCGCTGCGCCGAAGCCTACGCACTCGGCAAGATCGGCGGATTCTGCCATCTCTACATTGGGCAGGAAGCGATATCCGCAGGCACGATGTCGGTTCTTCGCCCCGACGATTACGTCGTGACGTCGTACCGCGATCACGGACAGGCGTTGGCGAGAGGAATCCCGGCGCGGTCCGTGATGGCCGAGCTGTTCGGAAGGCGCGCGGGCTGTTCGCACGGCAAGGGCGGCTCAATGCATCTCTTCGACAAGAGTGCCAACTTCCTCGGCGGACACGGAATCGTCGGCGCGCACATTCCTCTCGCGGCGGGTGTCGCGTGGGCGATCAAATACCGCAAGGGTGACCAGGTCTGCATCTGCTTCTTCGGGGAGGCCGCAGTCAACATCGGCGCCTTCCACGAAGCGCTCAACATGGCCTCGCTGTGGAGCCTGCCCGCGGTCTTCATCATCGAGAACAACCGCTACGGCATGGGCACTGCCATCTCGCGCGCGACCGCGAACGAAGACGTCAGCGTGCGCGCTGCCGCCTACGGGATGACCGGCGAGTCAGTGGACGCCCAGGACGTATTCGCCGTGCGTGATGCGGTCGAACGCGCGGTCGCGGTCGCGCGCGGCGCGCAGCGTCCGACGCTGCTCGAGATGCGGACGTATCGCTTCATGGGTCACTCGATGTCCGACGCGGCCAGCGGAACTTACCGGTCGCGCGAGGAGCT
Source organism: Gemmatimonadaceae bacterium (assembly GCA_013813715.1). Classification (GTDB taxonomy): domain Bacteria; phylum Gemmatimonadota; class Gemmatimonadetes; order Gemmatimonadales; family Gemmatimonadaceae; genus UBA4720. Next base: position 62,238 of record JACCRF010000001.1, read on the forward strand.
CGAGGAGAACATGAAGCGCGATCCGATCGTCGTGCTGCACGACCTGATGCGGAAGGATGGAGAGCTGAGCGAAGGCGAGTTCGCGAAGCTCGATGAAGAGCAGAAAGCGATCTGTCAGGACGCGTGGGACTTCGCCGACGGAAGCCCGGAGCCGTCGGTCGAGGACGACCTGCATGCGGACGTGCTCGTGGACACGACCAGCTGACGAATGCCGGTACTCACTTACAGGGAGGCCCTTACGCAGGCGCTCAGGGAAGAGCTCACGCGAGACGAGCGAGTCTTTCTCATGGGCGAAGAAGTCGCGCAGTACAACGGAGCGTACAAAGTGTCGAAGGGGCTGCTCGATGAATTTGGGCCGATGAGGATCGTCGACACGCCGATCACGGAACTCGGGTTTGCGGGCATGGGTGTCGGGTCGGCGATGGTCGGACTCAGGCCGATAATCGAGTTCATGACATGGAACTTCGCGCTCCTCGCCATCGATCAGGTCGTGAACGCGGCGGCGAAGATGCTGTACATGTCCGGCGGGCAGTTCCCCATGCCAATGGTCTTCCGCGGCCCGAACGGCTCGGCGCTGCAGCTTTCGGCGCAGCACTCACAGGCGTGGGAGAGCTGGCTGGCCCACATCCCCGGGCTCAAGGTCTGCACTCCCGGAACGCCTGCCGATGCGAAGGGACTTCTCAAGTCCGCCATTCGCGACGACAATCCTGTCGTGTTTCTCGAAGGTGAAATGCTTTATAACACGAAGGGGGAAGTACCGGATGGTGAGCACATTGTCCCGATCGGTAAGGCTGAGGTTAAGCGTGAGGGCGGAGACTGCACCATCGTGGCGCACGGCAAGATGATACTCGTCGCGATGCAGACAGCCGACGCCCTCGACAAGGAAGGCATCGCTGTGGAGGTGGTTGATCTGCGAACCATTCGGCCGATGGACATCGAAACGATCAGCGTATCAGTGCAGAAGACGAATCGCGCGGTCGTTCTCGAGGAAGGGTGGGAGATCTGCGGCGTCGGGGCTCAAGTGGTGGACTTCATCCAGCGCGAGTGCTTCGACGACCTGGACGCGCCGGTGGTTCGCGTTCACCAGGCCGACGTTCCCATGCCGTACGCAAAGAACCTCGAAAGGGCGGCAAAGCCGGACGCGGCGAAGGCGATCGCCGCGGTCAAGAAAGTCATGTATCTCGACTGACCCAATGGCAACCAAGGTCGTGATGGAGGCGCTCTCTCCGACGATGGAGGAAGGCCGCCTCGTCAAGTGGCTCAAGAATGAAGGTGATGCGGTCAAGACCGGAGATATTCTCGCCGAAGTCGAGACCGACAAAGCGGTAATGGAGCTGGTTGCCCGCGGCGATGGCATAGTGCGGAAGCGGCTGGCAAGCGAGGGCGACGCCTCGCCGGTTGGAACGCTGCTGGCGGTAATAGCTGCGGCCGACGAGAACATCGACGCACTCGTCGCGGGCCCCCCGAAGGCGGAGGCGCCTCCCGCTGAGGCGCCGGGCGCCGCACCAGCGGCCTCGGAACCGTCTTCCGCCGAGCCGTCTCCCGCCCCGCCGGCATCAGCCGAGGAGCAAGCGGCGGCGCCCGCGCAGGAAACAGCCCAGGCGCCCACTCCTCCTCCTCCTTCTCCCCCTGCTCCCCCTGCTTCTCCTGCCCGCGGTTCTCCCTCTTCTCCCGCCCTTTCCCCTCATCGCTCTGCTCCCCACCCTCGGTCATCCCCGCTCGCGCGCCGGATGGCGTCCGAGCGCGGCGTCGAGCTCGCTCGGTTGCGCGGGTCGGGGCCGGGCGGGCGGATCGTAAAGAAAGACGTCGAGAGCGCGGCCGCAGCCGGAACGGCTCGCCCTGGTACCGCCGGGACCGCCGTCGTTGCGCCGCGGTTCATTTCGCGCGAGGGCGATTACCAGGACATTCCGCTCACGCAGATCAGGAAAACGATCGCGCGGCGACTGGTCGAGTCAATCGGACCCGTACCGACCTTCTACCTCACGACCGAGCTCGATGCCGGCCAGGCAGCGGAAATGCGCGCGCAGCTCAAGGAACTCGGCGACGATTACAAGGCCAGCTTTAACGACATCGTCCTGAAATCAGTGGCGAGCGCTCTGTCAGACCACCCCGAAGTGAACGCTCACTGGATGGGCGACCACATCCGCCACTTCAATCGTGTTCACGTCGCGATGGCCGTGGCCGTCCAGGAAGGCCTGATAACGCCGGTCATCTTCGACGCCGACCGCAAAACACTGGTTGAGATCTCGGCCGAGGCGCGGCAGCTCGCCGAAAAGGCGCGCCAGCGAAAACTCACGCCCGAGCAGTACACCGGAGGAACATTCTCGGTCTCAAACCTCGGTATGCTTGGCATCGAGGAGTTCACGGCGATCATCAATCCGCCCGAGGCGGGAATTCTCGCCGTGGGCGCGGTTGAAGCGAAGCCGATGGTTGTCGACGGCGAGATTGTCGTGCGGCAGAGAATGCGCGTCACGATGAGCTGCGATCACCGAGTGATCGACGGCGCTACGGGGGCGAAGTTCCTCCAGACCGTGCGCAGGTATTTCGAGAATCCGCTGTTGCTTGTTATCTAGAGCAACGGTCAACTGGCAACGGGTAACGGTAATGGCATCCTTCGACGTGATCTTCATCGGTGGCGGTCCCGCCGGTTATGTGGGCGCGATCCGCTCAGCGCAGCTCGGAATGTCCGTTGCCGTGATCGAGCGCGAAGCGCTTGGCGGCACCTGCGTGCTGTGGGGGTGCATTCCGGCGAAAGCACTGCTCGAATCGGCGTCCCTCGCCAACAAGATCAGGAAATCAGAGGAGTTCGGAATCACGGTCGGAGACACCAAGTTCGACTACGGCGTCGCGATGAAGCGGTCGCGGGCGGTGAGTACCCAGAACTCGAAGGGGGTCGAGTTTCTCTTCAAGAAGCATAAGATCACCCACATCAAGGGCACGGCGAAGCTCGCCGGCAAGAACGCCGTGACGGTGAAAACAGCGGAGGGCAAAGACGAGAAGCACGATGCGAAAAAGGGCGTCGTCATCTCCACGGGCTCACGCGTCAAGGGACTGCCGCAGGCGGGGCTCGAGCTGAACAGGAAGAACGTCCTGTCATCGGATGAAGTCCTCGTTCTGGAGAAAGCGCCGAAGACCATGGCGATAGTCGGCGCAGGCGCGGTGGGCTGCGAATTCGCTGACGTGTTCAATGCCTTCGGCACCCAGGTGACACTGCTGGATGTAGCACCGGCGATTCTCCCGCTCGAGGACGCTGAGTGTTCGGCCGAGCTCGCGAAGGCATTCAAGAAGCGCAAGATCGAGGTGATCACCGGCGCGAAGATCGGCAACGTGAAGATCGGCGAGTCGTCGGTGTCGATGACGATCGAGGCCGGCGGAAAGTCGCAGACGCTCGAGGTCGAGCAGGTACTCGTGGCCACTGGACGTGCGCCCAACGTGGAGGACATCGGCCTCAACGAGGCTGGAGTCCAGCTCACCGACAAGGGATTCGTGAAGATCAACGAGCGCATGGAGACGACGATGAAGGGCATCTACGCGATCGGCGATGTTGCCGGCCCGCCGATGCTCGCCCACAAGGGCTCTCGCGAAGGGTCCGTGCTAGCCGAGCTGCTGGCGGGAAGCGCTAAGCCCCATCTGGTTAACTACGGCAACATTCCAAACGCGACGTACTGCCATCCCGAGGTCGCATCCGTCGGGCTTACCGAGCAGCAGTGCAAGGACAGGAAGCTCGAGTACAAGGTCGGCAAGTTTCCCTTCTCCGCCAACGGACGGGCCCGGACGTCGGGAGAAACCGAGGGATTTGTCAAGATCGTCCGCGACGCGAAGTACGGCGAGATACTCGGCGCTCACATCATCGGCTCGCATGCGACAGAGCTGCTGCATGAGCTCGTGGTAGCGAGAGAGAACGAGTTCACGGTGGAAGAGGTGGACCTGGCGGTGCACGCGCATCCGACGCTCTCCGAGGCGGTAGCCGAGGCCTGCCTGGATTCGCTGGGCAGGGTGATCCACGCCTGACAGCGGCGACGGCCGGAGCAACTCGGACTTATCGCGCGAGCTTTGGGTCGTCCGCCTCGGAAGGACCGGCTACGAAGAGGCGCTGGGGCTCCAGCGCGCCGCCGCGAGAGACAGAATCACCGGAGCGATCCCTCAGGATCTGCTGATCCTCGTCGAGCACGATCCCGTCGTCACGCTCGGACGCTCATCGAAGCAGAAGAATCTCGTCGCAAGCGCCGACTACCTCGCGTCGCGCGGCGTCGAGTTGTTCGAGGTCGAGCGGGGCGGCGACGCCACGTTCCACGGCCCGGGCCAGCTCGTGGGCTACCCGATCATAGATCTCAAGCGGCACCGCCAGGACCTCCACTGGTTCCTGCGCCAATTGGAGGAGGCTCTTATCAGGACTGTCAGTGAATATGGGATATCGGGAGAACGGAGCTCGGGGTACACCGGCGTCTGGACGAAGGGCCGCAAGATCGCGTCGATCGGCGTACACGCCCGCGACTGGGTGACCTGGCACGGTTTCGCCCTCAATGTCGTGACGGATCTCTCGTATTTCGATCTCATCGTGCCGTGTGGCATTCAGGGAGTCGAGATGACGTCCATCTCGAAGGAGATTTCGACGCGGAGCGATGCGGCGCCAGTCAGCTTGAGTGTCGAATCCGTCGGCGATCTTGCGTCCTCGGCGTTCGCGGAAGTCTTCGATCTCGCTCCAGTCGACGTTTCCGCGGGCGAGCTTGAGGTCGCCACGACTGGCTCGTATGAAAAAGGTTGAGGAACGATTGAACGGATTTGAACGGATCAGGAACGCGTTTAGAGATTGACTGAAAGAGCTTCGGCTATCCGTCCCTGAGCCGTTCCCATCCGTCAGATCGCCGTTACAGCGACTTCAGGTACTGGACGAGGTCGCGCTGTTGTGCAGCGGATAGATTCAGGTGGCGGACAGTATTGTAGTGCGCCACCACGGCCTCGAGCGAGGCAGCACTGCCGTCATGGAAATAAGGCGGATGCTGCCATAAGCCCCGGAGCGGTGTAGTTCGATATGCCTTGTTCGTCGTACGCAACGCGTACGCACCATCCATTCCCGTCTCCGCCGCGGCGTGGAGCACACCCGAGTTGTTATCGGTGCCGCTGCCGCCAACGTGGCATGGTGCACAGGAGCCCTTGAACACCGCTCGCCCGCGGTGGGCAGCGTCCGAGTCGAAGCTCCCCGCAGGTGGCGCAGGCGCCTCCAGGCTGTGCTGATAGGCACGCAAGGCAGGGAGCTTCGGGCCGACCAGGTCCGGGGTCTGGCGGATATCGATGCCCAGACGGGGATCGGAGAAGTTGCCCTGCCCGTGCATCTGCGTCACCGCAACGTAGGCGTTCCAGTACGAGACGGGACCTTCCGCCGTGTACGTCTCGTTTCGCACGCGCGCCAAGCCATAGGCGGGAGGCAGTACGAGCGGGGTGTTCTTGCCGTCGATGTTGAAGCGCGGATCGTACTTCCCCGGGCCCCACGAGTTGTAGACCGCCTTTTGCGCCGGTGTGATCGCCGGAGATAACGCGATGATAGCTCCCACATTGAGATCGCGGTTCGGCCAGCCATCCTTGCGGTGTCCTATGCCTTTCGAGAAGGGTTGCCAACGGTCGAATGACAGAGTGCACAGGTTATTCCTACGCGCTTGAGCACGTCTTTGCCATTCACCGTCTCGACGGTGCCCTGAACTCCGACCACAGCGTTCAACTTGAGCAGCGTGACGGTGGTCGCCGGATCGTTCAGATCCACCTGGCCGGCCTTTATCGCCGCCGCGATATCGGGGGGGATAGCATCGGCGTCGACCTTGAGCCCGACCGATAAAGCCGTTGTCGGGCTTACCGAACTCTGAATGACTTCGTGCAGGCGAGCGGTATCTGTCCAGAATTGTTCGTCGCCGAAGGTGTCGAAGCGGAATATCCGCTGCCCGGCCGCTATGGCCTGGGGCGAGCGGTCCTCGGCAACGACTCTCGCGTCTGTCGGACCTTCGGGCGGCATTTCGTTCGACCGATCGGCGACGTGCACCCCGCGGCGAACAGGATGACAAACCCGGCAGCGAGCCACCGCAACTGGCCGAGACGTGCTAAACGCTGGTTCGCTCGAACGAATCCCGTGGACATTTGACACCCCTGATCAATGTGGCAGAGAAGGTGACTGGACGCCCTTCCCAAAATATCGGCTAGGCGCGAGGGATGGGCAAGTCCGTACTGCGTTATCTGCAAGAATCTGACCCAGGGCATGCGAAACGGGACGCTTGGCGAGCGCCGCCGCGAACGACAAGACCGCTGTTTCCCTTTGGCGGCGCAAGCTTCCATGCCTTGCTCACGCGGCGCACTTCTGGAACTTTTATTTGTTGAGCCGGGAAATCTTCCCGGTCCGCGTGATTCCTTGACCCGTTCCGGCCGTATGGCGATGGCGCTCGTTCGTCCGAACAGTTCAGCCCGCAAAGTGCTGGCGCAGCTTCGCCGCGGACCGATGACAGTGGAGGATCTGGCAATGGTCCTCCGGCTTACAGACAATGCAATTCGGAACCAGCTTCGGAAGCTTCAGGACGCGGCGCTGGTCACTCGAACCGGGGTGCGTCCCGGAGTGAGCAAGCCATCGGCGCTCTATGCGATAACCCTCGAGGGACAGATTCAGTTTTCTACGATCTACCTCCCGGTGCTCACGCAATTCATGCTGGTGGCCGAAGGCCAGTGCGCGGGAAAGCAACTGGAAACATTCATGAGGGAAACCGGAAAGTCGCTCGCCGCCCGCTATCCCAAACCCATCGGCGATATCGGCCTTCGTGTCCACGCAGCGGCCCGCCTGCTGAAAAGCTTCGGCGGACTAGCCGACGTACGCACCCGAAACGGAACTTTCGTGATTCAAAGTCCGGTGTGTCCCCTCGCCGCGCTCACTTCCGAGCATCGTGCTGCCTGCAAGGTGCTCGAGGGATTGCTCACGGAATACACCGGCGCTCCGGTGAATAGCTGTTGCAGTGTCGAAGAAGAGCCGCAATGCTGCTTCGAGGTGCCAAGGGCGGGTGTCCCGGCAGCCCGCCGTGGATGATCGGGCAAAGCTCCGGAATCCTGTCGCCAAAACCGGTTTTGCGTTTCAAGGGGCAGAGAAGCAATTCGGCCAAATACGCAGATAAGGCTGCGGTATCTTATCTCCGCCGAGAATCTTCGGCACCTTTTCGGGAAACGGACCTATATTACGTCGGATGACTGAAGCCGCGGGTCCCCGCGTTTACCCCGCCCGGAAGCGAGTCGTCCACTCCAACCCGGCGCGTGACCTCGCCGCGGATCTGAACCCCCAGCAGGCGGCTGCCGCAACGCACGGCGACGGTCCTCTCCTCATCATCGCGGGTGCGGGCACTGGCAAGACCCGCACACTGGTGTATCGCGTCGCGCACCTGCTCGACTGCGGGGTGCGGCCCGAGAGAATTCTTCTGCTGACCTTTACCCGCCGCGCGTCGCAGGAGATGCTGTCTCGCGCGGAACGGCTCGTCGGATCGACAAGCCGCAAAGTTCACGGCGGGACGTTTCATGCCACCGCCCACCGGCTGCTGCGCCGCTATGGACTGGCGGCGGGACTCGCGAAGGACTTCACGATCATGGACCAGGGAGATTCTGCCGACCTCATGCGGCTCTCCCGTTCCCAGCTCGGCTACGCGACCAGATCGAAGCGCTTTCCGAAGAAAGAGACACTCCAGTACGTGTACTCGCGTCACATCAATACCGGCATCACGATAGAGGACATCGTCCGCGACGAGTACGCGCAGTTCGTGGACTACCTCGAGGACTTCGGGAAGGTCTTCGCCGACTACACCGATCGTAAGCAGCAGCGCAACCTGGTTGACTACGACGACCTCCTGCTGTTCTGGGCGCTGATGCTCGAAGCGTCTCCGGAGCTCGCTGCAAAGATTTCGGGCATGTACGACCACCTGCTGGTGGACGAATATCAGGACACGAACGTTCTCCAGGCACGAATTCTTCGGGGCATGTGTCGCACGCATGCGAACATCACCGTCGTCGGCGACGATGCGCAGAGCATTTATTCGTTCCGCGGCGCGAACTTCCGGAACATTCTCGGATTCCCGAAGCAGTTCGCCGGCGCGACGATAGTCACGCTGGAACAGAACTACCGCTCGACGCCCCAGATTCTCGAGGTCACCAACACGATGATCTCGCGTGCGACGGAGCGGTTCACCAAGAACCTGTGGACCGAGCGCGCCGGCGGCGAGACACCGTGGCTCGTCGCGGCACAGGACGAACACCAGCAGACGCGGTTTGTCGTGGATCGCATCCTCGAGCTGCACGAGGAGAGTATTCCGCTTAGTGAGATCGCAGTGCTATTTCGTGCCGGATACATGTCCGCCGACCTCGAGATCGAGCTCACCAATCGCAAGATCCCGTTCGAGAAATGGGGTGGCCTCAAGTTTCTCGAGGCGGCGCACGTAAAGGATGTTCTCGCGTTTCTCCGGATTCTCGAGAACCCGCGCGACGAGGTGAGCTGGTATCGAATCCTGCTGCTGCTTCCTGGAATCGGTGACGCAACCGCGCGATCGGCGATCGAGGCGATGGCGAGCGCGGCGTGGGAATCGGCGGCCTTCGGAAGATATCAGCCTCCGCCGCGCGCCCGCGCTGCACACACCGCGCTCGTCGCGCTGCTCGACGGGCTTCGCGATGATCCCAACGCCGACCAGGCGAAAGTGACGGCCGACATCGCACGCGTCAGGACGCTGTACGACAGCATCCTCCGCGAGCGGTACGACAGAGCGGAGCCGCGGCTTTCCGACCTCGACCAGCTCCAGACAATCGCCGCCGGGTACCCTGACCGTGCCGCTTTTCTCTCGGCACTGGCTCTCGAGCCCCCTCAGGCGACGCAGGATCTGGCCGGCGCATCACGCGACGACGACGATTGCCTCATCCTGAGCACCGCCCATTCGGCCAAAGGCAAGGAATGGGATGCGGTGTTTGTCATCTGGGCGGTAGATGGCTGGTTTCCGTCCGCGCGTTGCCTCGACAATGACGAGGACACCGATGAGGAGCGCCGGCTCATGTACGTAGCGATGACGCGCGCGCGAAACTATCTCAGCGTCACTTACCCTTTGAACGCGTATTCGACACGGCGCGGGGCGAACTACTCGATCGACCAGCTCTCGCGTTTCATCGACCGCGGCGTGCGCGACCGGATGGAACGCGTAGCGCTCGGCTCTGAACAGGCGGTTCGCCCGGTCGAAGCGCCGGCCGTCTCGCCGCTCCTCGACCTGCGGGCGCTGCTGCGCGGCAAATTTGGTTGAAAACGATCTGGCGATTCTCCGCCACGCGGCATCCGAGAACCAAGGTTAAAACGATCTGACTGATTGGAACGGATCAGGGACGGATTGAACTTGGGGTTTGGCCTTTTTTCAATCTCCGATGCGTTTCTAATCCGTTCAAATCCGCCCAATCGTGGTTAATATTTTTTCATAGGAGCCAGTCGCGGCGACACGAAATCAGCGCGACGCGACCCAGCGTCTTAACGCCGCATAGGGGTCGCTGCGGCCGGATTTTGCAAGCCCGATGATCCGCCCAATCGAACGCTTCAGGTCGCGGCCCTCCCGCAGGTACACCGCATCGAACAGGTCGAGCTCCTTCGCGTAAACCCTTCGCGCGAGCAGCGACGCGTTGTCGAGCGGCACGCTCTGTACATAAAGTGGACTGATCGTTCTCAACCGCGGTCCGATATCGCTAACCAGGGCACGTCGGGCGTTCAGATAGACCGTGTCGCGCGCAAGGATGCGCGCCGCCTTGCTCTCCGGATGGCGGGCGTAGGCCGATTCCAGGGACTGCGAAAGCGCCGACCAGAACGCGCCGAGCAGCTTGTCATCCTCCCACTCTGCATCGACCTTCGCTGCGGCCTCGTTCTGGCCGCGCGATCTGAAGAACGCCGCCGCTCCCCGAGCTCCCACGAAGCTCGCGAACGACTCGTTGAAGACCGCCTGATCCGGTGCGTAGAACGTGTTGTGCGTCACCTCGTGGATGACTGTGTTCACGAGCTCCAGGCTGTCGCGGGAGAGGGTGGTGCTGAGCAGGGGATCATTGAAGAATCCCAGGGTGCTGAACGCCCCGGATGGCCGCAGCGCGACATCGTAGCCCTCATCGTAGAGCGACTTCGCTGCTCTCCTCGCTTCCCCGAAGTCGAAGTAGCCCTTGTACGGCACCCGACCGACGATCGGAAACCACCACGTGTAAGGTTCGAGTCGATCCCGATATGCCGCCGAGAGGACGAGTACCAGTGTGTCCCGGTCGAGCTTCGAATACGTCGTGAAGCTCTCTTCGGTGCGGAGTCGGATCGAATCCTTTGCATACTGCCTGGTGTCGAGGACGATTTGCAGCTTGCGCCGTACGGCCGGCTCGATCGAGCGGTCGTTGACGAGCTTGGCGATCGGTTGCCGGCGCGCCAGAATCTTGCCCTCTTCCCAGCCTGCGCGGCTCAGGTAACAGCCCGTGGGCGTGAGCGCTGCCAGCAGAACGATTGCTCCGGCCAGTCCGGCTACCAGTCGTTTACGCGACCTGCCTCCCAAGAAAAGTTGGTTCGTTCGCAGATTACCGGGACTAGATCTTGGAGCCCGACTCGGGGTTGATTCAGCAACCTGCGGTCTGGCATCCGGCTTCGCCAGCTTCCCGGCACCCGGCTACGACGGGCAAGGAATAAACGCATAGTTGGTAGCTTTCAGCTTGGTCAGCGACCTGCGGCGAGCTCGGCCAGCGGTACAGACCGGGCAAATTGCTAAGCTGTTTGTTTGAGCGCGGGGCTGAGCGCTGACCAAGCTGGCTTCTAAGCACTATGTCGTTATTCCTTCCCGTCGCAGCCGAAAGCTTACGCAGCCGACAAAGCTGAATGCCAGACGGCTGGCAGCCCGCAATCGAGAATCCCTTGATGGCGCAGTCTGGCTTGCTGAAGGACGGAAAATAGAAGCCGTATCCAACAATGAAAAGCAGGAGTCGCTGCTCGATCCCGCCGGATGACTACGCATCCACTCGACAAGCCGCCGGAAAGGTAGCAATAACGAACGAGGCGACGTACTCGCTACGCCGCCTGCGTCCCTGCACCTGGCTCGTCGGAACCCTGGTAGAGCTCGGCCGGGCGATCACCCGGCCGGATGTGAAGCTATGCGTTTCGGTCGAGGCAGGTCGTGAAGTTGGGATTGTTCGTTTCGTCGAACGGAATCGGAAAATTCACGTCCGGGCCATAGACTCCTCCCTTGAAAAAGGGACCGGTCGGGAACACCGTCTCGGCGTTCCGGCCGTATTGACGCACAAGCCGCCGCATGTCGCCCAGGCGATGCGACGTCAGCCAGAGCCAGTACGCCCTCTCGCGGAATAGCAGGTTCTCGCGAGCAGCGGTCGTGCCTGGATCTGTCAGGCTCGTCAATCCTCCACCTGCGCGCAGCGCATCGAGCGTGGCCAGCGCTGACGCAAAGTTGCCCGCACGCAGGCTCGACTCGGCTTCGATCAGACGCGCCTCGATACCGCTCGCGACCGTGACAGCAGTGGTACGCGCCGGATACTTCTGCTCGAGAAACAACGGCGTGGTGCCATCGAATCCACTGGCCAGCGATCCCGTGCCGCGCGCATTGGGAGTTCGAGAATCCTGCTGAGTTCGAAATGGCAGCCCGTTGCCGCCCTCACTGTCGCTCACGGTAAACCGGCGCCCTTCATAGACGAGACTGAAGATACCGTTGTGCTGGCGCGCGCTGTTCTCCGAGTGCACGGCGGAGTATTGAAAGTTCGTCGGTATGCCCGCGACCGCCGCGGCAGCGGCGGCGTGCTGGCCGAGGTTCACGAGCGCCCGACCCTTAACGATCCGCGCAAAAAACCGCTGATCAGCAAACGCTGCTCCCGTGGCCACTCCCAATACCTTGAGTGCCGAGTCGGCGCGCACCACGGCGCGGGTGAAGATGCTGTCCCGCGGAAGAGGATTTCCGTAGGTCGTTTGTCCGTCGACGAGTTCGCTGAAGGGCACGCCGGAGCAGTAATTCTCACCAATGAGATTATAGACCGTTCCTTCCAGATTCAGCGCTTCGCCGTAACCCGAAGCAATTGGATCGAAGCGGGCAAAGCCATCGGCAGCCCGCGCTGCCGATGTTCGCGCACGCTGAACGTTTCTGAAGAGCCCGTCCATAGTGACATTGACCGGCTGGACGCTGCGGATGTCTACTTCCTGACGAGTCGGGAACGTCTCGGCCCACTGAAACTCGTCGGTGAAGAGTGCGCTGAGGCTGATCTGGCTGTCGCCTCCAGATTGGCCGCTATAGGCCACCGTGAAATCTCCAATCGCGCCCGCGAGTACCGCACTCAGCGCGGCCTTGTCCTGCACGGATTCCGGCGTGGCGACGTCCGGATCTGGAACGTCGAGAATCTCGTCGCTGTCGCACGCGGCAGCACCCAGCGAGAGAGCGCCCGCCAGCACGAACCTGCCGGCGCGGCTCAATCCAGGGCGCCTGAATGTGATTAGTCTGGTCATCTCTATATAGGAGTTGGAATGGTCGTTATCAGAAATTGGCATTCAGCCGCACCGTGAAACCCCGGACGGGCGGCTGGGCGAGAAAGTCCGACGTCGTGAAATTGGCGCCCGAGTTGCTGTTCACTTCCGGATCGAAGCCGGAGTAATTCGTCCACGTTTTGAGGTTTCTTCCGGCGAAAGTCAGGCTGAGCGCCTCGCTCCGTAACGAAGCCGCGAGCGATGCCGGCAGCGAGAAGGTCAAAGCAACCTCTCGCAGTTTCACGAAGTCTGCGTCTTCGATATAGCCGGCGGCGGTGCCCATCAACCGGGCTACGGCGTTGGCCTGGTCGACGAGCGAGCTATTTCGGTCCTGAATGTCCTGGCAGTTCAGGAACTGCGAGCACCTGAACTCGCGCGTGGAGTTGAACTGCTTGACGCCCTTTCTCATGTCGAGCAGCGCGCTAAGCCTCACGATCCTGCCGAGCGAGATCGTGTTGCTGAACGCGATCTGCGTGGGCGCGATTGGCGTTCCGAGGTATTCGACGGAGTCGCTGAGCGTGATCTCGCAAGCCGCCCCGCCCGCCACCTGAGGGTTGGCAACGCCGGCGACCGTCGGACAATTGACGCGGCCGATGAGCCCATCACCGTTGAGGTCGGAGTATGTGAACGTGCGCTGGAAAAAGCCGCCGGCTGGGAAGCCGCTCCGGAACTGCTGGACGCTGCTGAAACCGAAGATGACGGGGGTGATTCCCTCGCCGAGGCGGATGAGCTTGTTCTTGTTATGAGATGCAGAAATGGAGCTTTCCCACCGGAGCGCTTCCAGCGAAAGCGGTACGAGCGTCACAAGCCCCTCGACGCCGGTGTTCCGCACGTTACCGAGATTCTCGACGCGTGTCAGAGTTGCGCCCAGTGAAGGTGCCAGCCGCCGATCGATCAGAGCATCGTCCGTGACCTTGCGGTATGCGGTGAATTCCAGGGCCACGCGACTTCCGAAAGCCGTGAGGTCGAAGCCACCCTCCAGCTCATCAGTCTTTTCGGGTTTGAGAATCGCGTTCCCCGTGCCGCCAAGTGTAATGGCCGGCGACTCGACGTTCGACACATTTACGGACACCGGCGAGAAGAACGTCTCCGCCTGGCGAAATGACGGCCTCTGTCCGGACCGGCCCGTCGCGATCCGCCACCGGAACTGATCCAGCGCGCCAAACCGCGGGAACCACGGCTCCTCCGACACGACGTGCGAAATGCCGAACGAGGGATAGTATATCTTTCCGAATTCAGCGCCGAAGGTGCTACCCTGGTCACCGCGGACGGCCGCGTTCAGAAAAAGCCGGTCGCGCCAGGCGAACTTCTGCTGCGCATAGAGCCCGAGAGTGACTACCTGCTGGTTCAACTCGGTTACCGCGAACCGGGCACTCGTACCGCCGAGTGAACCCGTTCCGGCGAGGATCTTTGCTCCAAAGCCGCTCGTCGAACGGAAGTCTTCACGGGTGTACTGACCACCTGCCGACGTCGTGGCCTGAAGCGATTGCCTGAGCTGATAGGTCGCAACCAAACTCCCGGACGAGTTGTACGTCGGTACGTACAGACGGTTGCTGAAGCGCGAGCCCTCGAGCGTCGTCGGGCTGAAGGCCACTCTATTCGCCGGTGTGAGCTGGTCGTCGTGGCGCTGGACGATATCCATCCCAGCCTGACCGATGGCCTGAAGCCAGGAGAGCACCTGCCAGTTTGCGTTCAGGCCCCCAGTGAACCGCTCGTTCGCCTGCTTGCTCTGGATGACGAAATAGTCGGCCGGGCCCACGTTTGCCGTGAAGTACCCGCGGCTCAGCGAATCGGTACCGCAAAGCGTCTGCTGCTTGAAGGTCGTCGTGCTGCAATCAAAGGCCTTTCCCAGAAGACCAGCCGAGATCGCACCAAAAGCAGTGTTGTCGTTGAACGGGAACCGGCTCCTGCTGGAGAAATACCCGACACTCGCCTGCACGTCCGCGCGCGAGGCCAGGCGAGCGTTGATGTTAGCGCGGAGATTTATCCGCTTGAGCTTGCTGGCGTCGTACACTCCCTGCTCGTAATCCTGCTCGGCGCTGAGAAAGTAGGTTGCGACATCGCTGCCGCCGCCGACGTTCGCCCCTACAGAGTTACGGAATCCATTGCGGAGAGGTGAAACGGTCTCGATCGGGTTGAAGGAAAGGAGGGAATCCGGTTTCGGGGTGCATATGCCCCGTGCCTGGGCATCGATGGTGCAACGTGTATCCCTGTCTCCAGTTGGCGTAACGCCGATCTGCCGGTAGTTGGCCGGATAGTCGATCACGTCCTTCAGAGTTCCAGTCTCGGCATACACATTCCATCGTGCCGGCCCGCTTCCGCCGCGCTTGGTGCGAACAACGATCACACCGTTCGCCGCGGCCGTACCATAAAGCGACGCCGCGGCAGGACCCTTCACGACCTCAACCGACTCGATCTCCTCGGGGTTGACATCGTCGAACCGCGATATCGTCTGACCGCCAAGGCCGACCGAGAAAGAAGTCGTCGAGTTGTTGATGCGAACTCCATCTATGATCAGCAATGGCTCATTCGACAGATTGATGGAGTTCGAGCCGCGTATTCTGATTCTGGAAGACGTTCCGGTGGTCCCGCCTGATTGCGTCACCGAAAGTCCTGGACTGCGCGCGTTGAGTACGTTGGAGAGCGTTGGCGTGGTGGCCAGCGGGACTTTCGAGGTTTCGATACGTCCAACCGTTACTCCGCTCTCGCGCCGAAGCTCCGATGCACCAATGGCGGTCACGACGACTTCGTCCAAGGTGGTCGCCGACGCAACCAGTGCAAAATTCGCCGTGACGGCCTGTGCCGCGGAGAGTTCGAGAGTCTGCGACTGGGCCTGGTAGCCGATGCGAATTGCCCTGACCTGCACCCTTCCTTCTGGAACTCCGGCGATCCGGAAGCGGCCGTCAGCGCCGGTGCGTGATCCGCGCGGAGTGCCGGCGACCAGGATTTGCGCTTCGGCCAGAGGCTGGCTGGTTGCCCGGTCCGTGACTTGACCAGTAATGGTTGCAGTCTGGGCCCCGGCAACGACTGGCAATACAGCCAGGACGAGCAGGAAACTCAGACCGCGCCGAAACTCACGAGCTCTAACAGCGAATTCAGATCGTGGAACGGCACTAGACCGACGATAGATGGCCATGCTCACCTCGGGGTTAGGGAGTGAATGCCGAAACACCCGCCACGGGCGAACGCCGAGACACGGTGTCCTTACATTTCCCTTACAGTATGCTGACGGTCTCGCGATCCGGCAAGATCGCGTTTTCGGGATTTCGGGTGCGCGTTTTCGGGAAGGACTTTCGGGACAGAAATCGTGTGGAGCGGCTTCATATCCCAGCCACTTGCGCCGGGCGCGATCGGGGTCCGCCTTGTCCGATCTGGCGAGCGCGACGTATTCTTATCGTGTGTCCTTCGTCCACCTCCATTGCCACTCCGAGTACTCTCTTCTCGACGGTGCGAACCGAATTGATGACCTGATTCTGCGCGCCCAGGAGTTCGAACAGCCCGCGCTCGCAATCACCGATCACGGCAACCTGCACGGGGCGTGGGAATTTCAGGAGAAAGCAAAGAAAGCGGGCATCCGTCCCATCCTCGGGATGGAAGCGTATGTCGCTCCCGGAGACCGCAGAATCAAGGAGCGGGAGGGCCACCGCAAGCCCTACTATCATCTCGTCGTTCTCGCAAAGAACGCAGTCGGCTACCGGAATCTCGTCAAGCTTTCCTCGCTTGGGTTCACCGAAGGCTTCTACTCGCGCCCCCGGGTCGACCGCGAACTCCTCGCCCGCTACAGGGAGGGCATCGTGGTCTCGTCGGCCTGCATGGCGGGCGAGGTCGCCACCCACCTGATTGCCGACCGGTGGGACGCCGCCCGAGAAGCCGCAGCGTGGTACGCCAACACCTTTCAGGACTATTATCTCGAGGTCCAGGCGCATCAGACCCAGGGCCAGGAGGAGCTGAACCGGCGCGTCTTCAAGCTCGCCGCGGAACTCGGGTTGCCAGTCGTTGCAACCAACGACGCCCACTTCCTGCGCGCCGAAGACCATCAGGCGCACGACGTCCTCCTCTGCATCGGACTCGGCAAGGATTTCAAGTCGCCCGACCGGATGCACTACGACGAGGGCCTGTACTTCAAGAACGCGGAGGAGATGAAGGCCGCGTTTCCAGACCGGCCCGACGTCATTGAGAACACGCTCCGCATTGGCGAGGAAGCGGACATCGAGCTGTCCAAACAAATTCAGGTTCCCGCATTCCCGCTGCCCGAAGGCGCGACGTCAGAGAACGAGCTGCTCGTCCAGCTCGCCGACAAGGGAGCGCGCGAGCGATACGGCGACACGCTCCCGCTGGAAGTCCGCGACCGGCTCGACTACGAGCTCGGCGTAATCACCAGCACCGGCTATGCCGGGTACTTCCTCATCGTCGCGGATTTCATCAAGGCCGCGCGCGACAAGGGTATACCAGTGGGGCCCGGCAGAGGGTCGGCGGCCGGCTCGATCGTCGCGTATTCGCTGCGCATCACGGACGTTTGCCCCCTCCGGTTCGATCTGCTGTTCGAGCGGTTTCTCAGTCCAGAGCGCGTGTCGATGCCGGACATCGACATCGACTTCTGTCAGGAGCGGCGCGGTGAAGTAATCGACTACGTGCGTGACAAGTACGGGCGCGACTCCGTCGGTCAGATCATCACATTCGGAACCCTCAAGTCGCGAGCGGCGGTCAAGGACGTCGGACGCACGCTTGGATTCACGCCGGCTGAGACTGATGCGCTTGCGAAGCTGATTCCCAACGCGCCGAATTTCTCGCTTACCGTGAAGGAGGCGATCGCGAAAGTTCCCGAGGTGAAGAAACTGTACCGCGACGACGAGCGGTATCGCGAGCTCCTCGATTACGCGATCGCGCTCGAGGGCCTCTCGCGGCACGCGGGTGTGCACGCGGCAGGAGTGGTTATCGCGCCGGGACCGCTGGACGAGTACGTGCCCGTCTGCACGCAGGGATCGAAGGGTACGTCTGCGGGAAGCGACGACAGCATTGTCGTTACTCAGTACGACATGAACGCGCTCGAGAAGGTCGGGATGCTGAAAATGGATTTTCTCGGCCTCACCACCCTTACCGTCATCCACGATACGCTGGCGTCCATCCGCGCGCGGACGGGGAGCGCTCCGGACATGGACAACCTCGCTCTCGACGATCCCGAGACGTATCGGATGCTGCGCGCGGGAAAGACAGCCGGAGTATTCCAGTTCGAATCTCCTCTGGCGACCGACATGGTCAGGAGCATGCGTGCCGACCGCTTCGACGATCTCGTCGCGTCGAATGCGCTCATGCGTCCCGGCCCGCTGGACGCCGGCATGCACAAGGTGTACTGCCGAAGGAAGCGGGGAGAGGAAAAGGTCAGCTACGCCCTTCCCGAGCTCGAGGAGATCCTCGATACGACCTACGGCGTCATCACCTATCAGGAGCAGGTGATGCGTATCGCGCAGAGGCTCGCGGGAATCTCGCTCACCGAAGCTGACGTGCTGCGCAAGGCCGTCGGCAAGAAGGATCCGGTGCTCATCCGCGCCGAGCTCGGCAAGTTTGTCGAGAAGTCCGTCGCGAGAGGGTACGACCGCCAGATAATCGAGGAGATCGCCAGCCAGCTCGAGACTTTCGGGCGGTACGGCTTCCCGAAGGCGCACTCCGTCGCGTATTCGATCGTCGCCTATCACACAGCGTGGCTCAAGGTGCACCACCCGGCCGACTTCATGGCCGCGCTGCTCTCGTCGCAGATCGGCGATACGGACAGCGTCGTCAAGTACATCAACGAAGCCCGCGAGATCGGAATCGAGCTCCTGCCACCCGACGTCAACGAGTCAGGCTACAAGTTCACTGTGATTGGCGACAAGCGGATCCGGTTCGGGCTGGGGGCGATTCGCAACGTCGGTAAGTCGGCCATCGACTCCATCCTCGCGGCGCGGGCGAAAGCTCTATTCGTTTCCGTCTTCGACTTGACCCACAGCGTAGACCTCAGGGTCTGCAACAAGCGCGTGTTCGAGGCGCTCGTCCAGTCTGGTGCGCTCGACGTATTCGGCCACCGGGCGCAGCTCCTGGCGGTTCTCGATGGCGCTATTAGAGAGGCCTCGCTTCAACAGGAGGACGCGCTCACCGGGCAGGTCTCCATGTTCGGCGCAACGTCCGAAGATACGGGTCGCAGCAGCTCGGCGCCGATGCTGCCCAACGTCGCGCAATGGACCGAGTCGGAGCGGCTCGCGAAGGAAAAAGAGATCCTCGGCTTTTACATTTCCGGCCATCCGCTCGAGCCGTTTGCCACGGAATGTGAGCTGTTTGCGACACACAAGGTCGCCAACATCAGCGGGTGGACGGCCGATCCAATGGCGCTCGCCGTAGTGGTGACCGCCATCAAGCGCCAGACGAGCAAGCGCACGGGCGCCGAGTTCGCTCGGCTCACCATCGAGGACTTCTCGGGGTCGGCCGAAGTCCTCGTATTCGCCGAGAAATGGGCCGCCCTGGGCGACCAGGTGAAGACCGACGTGCCGATATTGCTTCGCGGCGGGTATCCGCGCCGCGACCAAGACGCCGAGAATCCGGCGTTCGTGGTCGAATCTCTGACGAAGCTCGCCGAGCTGAGAGCGAACGGGCAGGTCATGATCGCGATCCAGCTCCTCAAGGATCCGACCCGCACGCCGCAGCTCATGAGCGACGTTCGATCGGTGGTTGAAGCCTTCCCCGGTACCGTGCCGCTCGAACTCCAGTATAGTGATGGGAACGGGTTGCGAGCCCGACTCAGGTCCCGCAGTTTGACACTCGCCGTCAACAGCACTGCATTGGGCGAGCTGCGCTCGCTCCTTGGGATCGATTCGGTTCGCCTGCAACGCGGGAGCAAATAGGTGGCGACTTCGGGTCAGACGCTCGACTTCGAGAAGCCAATCGTCGAGCTCGAGAAGCAGATCGAGGAGCTCAAGCGGCTCGCCGGAGAACGGCAGATGAGCGTCGCCGACGAGATTGCGCCGCTCGAGGGCAAGCTCACCCAGCTTCGCGAGGAGATCTACCGCAATCTCACGCCGTGGCAGCGAGTCCAGGTAGCCCGCAATTCCAGGAGACCGTTCACCTCCGAGCTCATCGAGCTGGTTTTTACCGACTTCATCGAGCTGCACGGCGACCGCGCATTCCGCGACGACCCCGCTATCGTCGGCGGCTGGGCTCGCCTCGACGGCGAAACGATCATGGTGATGGGCCAGCAGCGCGGACGCGACACGAAAGAGCTCCTCAGGCGAAACTTCGGAATGCCCCACCCGGAGGGCTACCGCAAGGCGCTGCGCCTGATGAAGCTCGCCGAGAAGTTTCACGTGCCCGTCCTTACGTTCATAGACACGATGGGAGCGTGGGCCGGCATCGGGGCCGAGGAACGCGGCCAGTCGGAAGCGATCGCGCGGAACCTGCTCGAGATGAGCCAGCTCACCGTTCCCATCATCGCGACGGTGATTGGCGAAGGCGGTTCGGGAGGAGCGCTTGCGCTTGGCGTCGCCGATAGGGTGCTGATGCTGGAGAATGCGGTTTATTCCGTCATCAGCGTCGAAGGGTGCGCGACGATTCTATGGAAGGACGGCAAGAGTCCGGAGATGCGCGAAAAGGCGGCGACAGCGCTACGGGTCACCGCTCCCGACCTTTTCGAGCTTCGTGTGATCGACGAGATCGTTCCGGAGCCGCCGGGCGGCGCGCACGTGGACCATGCAGAGGCCGCAAAGGTATTACAGGAGACGCTTAACCGTCATCTCGAGGAGCTCCGAAAGCTGCGCCCCGAAAAACTGGTGCGCCGCCGCCGGCAGAAATATCTCCGCCTCGGCCAGTGGACCGAGTAGACTTCGATAGCAATGGCCCCCGATGACAGGAGCACTTGACCGTCCGTCCGGAGGCTCACACAAGAATCCGCTGTTGCGCCCCTGATCTGTTCAATCCGCCCAATCGCTTTCCCCGGATAATCATTGGCCCATCTCGTTGAAATAGCGTTCGGGGGAAACCGCAAGGAGTTTTTCCTCTGGGACTACCCCGATCCGCCTGCCCTCAAGGCGGCTGTGATTGTTGATGCCGACCGCGGCGAGGATCTCGGCTACGTCCATTCGCTTGGGCCGCAGGCACAGCTGAGAAACGGCGGCTGCCCGCATGGCTGCGGAACGTCGGCGCCAACCAGGAAAGCACTGCGGCTCGCGAACCAGAAAGACAAGGCGTCGGCTAAAGAGCTGCGCCGGCTTAACGACGATGCGCGGCACAAGGCGACGGAGCGCGTGCGAGCCAACGGCCTGGTGATGAAGCTGTCAGACGCGGAATGGCAGTGGGACCGGAAAAAGCTGACATTCTATTTTACGGCTGAAAAGCGGGTGGATTTCCGCAATCTCGTACGCGATCTCGCCGCGCTTTTTCGCGCTCGCATCGAGCTGAAGCAAATCGGTGTGCGCGACGAGGCGAAACGGTTGGACGGGGTCGGGCGGTGCGGCCGCCAGTTTTGTTCAGCCTCATGGCTCCCCGAGCTGCGCCCCGTCAACCTCGGCGTGGCCAAGGATCAGCGGCTGTCGCTCAACCCGGCGCAGATATCCGGAGCGTGCGGCCGGCTCATGTGCTGCCTGCGCTACGAGCACGAATTCTACGTGCAAAGCCGAAAGCGGTTTCCCAAGGAAGGCAGAATAGTCACGACCGCGCGCGGCGAAGAGAAGGTCATGTCGATCGACATCTTTCGCGAGCGTCTCACTCTGCGCGCGGCCGAAGGCGAAACACGGGTGGTCTCGCTGGCGGATTTCAAACTCGAGATGTCGTCGCTAGCAACGAAGCCGGGTGATGACGCTCCGGCGGCGACCGCCGTTGCAGACGAGCCTGACGGGACTGAGAACGGCTACGAGATTTCGCCCGAGCTGATGTATACGGCGGAGCACGAAATGCTGATGGTTCGCGAGGTCGTCGTGGTCGACCCGGTCGCACCCGTCGAGGAACCACCGTTGCGCGATGGCGGTGACCCGCCCTCTTCTGAGATCGATGCGTCTGCCACAACGCGCAGCGGTGATCGCGACGAGTCCGGTTCGCGGCGCCGCCGTGGCCGCCGCGGCGGACGCCGCGGAAGGGGCAGCGAGCCGGGAGAGCGCTGAAGTGGGAGGCTTCTATCTCACTTGCGCCATCGATTACGCCAATGGCGATCCGCATCTGGGGCACGCCTACGAGAAGATCGGCGCCGATGTAATCGCCAGATACCAACGGATGTGCGGGAACGACGTGCGCTTTCTCCTTGGAATGGACGAGCATGGTCAGAAAGTCGCGCTCGAGGCAGCTGAGCGCGGCGTTGAGCCGCAGGCGCTCGTCGACGCTGTCTCGGGTCGGTTCCAGGCGATGTGGGGCCGCCTGGGCATCTCGCACGACCAATTCATCCGGACCACCAGCGAAAGCCACCACGTGGGCGTCCGGGCGCTTATAGAAGCCATCTTCGCACGCTCTCCCGACGACTTTTATGAGAAGGCGTACGAGGGCTGGTATTGTGTCGGCTGCGAGTCGTTCAAGCAGGACAACGAGATCATTCAGGGGAAGTGCGTCCTGCACCCGACGCGAACGCTCCAGTGGGTCGCGGAGAAGAACTGGTTCTTTCGCCTTTCTGCTTACAGCGAGAGACTGCGAGCGCTGATATCGGAGACTGATTTTCTGGGGCCGCGGAGCCGGCGGAACGAGATGCTCGCGCTGCTCGATCAGGGGCTCGAGGACATTTCAGCGAGCCGGTCGCGGTTTACGTGGGGGGTTCCCTTCCCGCGCGCGTCGAGCGACGGGGAAACGCAGACGACCTACGTGTGGTTCGACGCCCTTCCCAACTATCTCACCGCGACCGGATACCCCGCCGATTCGTATTCCGGACTTTGGCCGGCTGATCTGCACGTTATCGGCAAAGACATCACCCGCTTCCACAGCATTATCTGGCCGGCCATGCTGATGGCGGCGGGGCTCGAGTTGCCGCGGCGCGTATGGGCCCATGGGTTTGTACTGCTGGCGGGTGACCGGTTCAGCAAGTCGGCGGGCGTCAGGCTCAACCTCGACGGGGCGATCGATCGGTTCGGCGCGGACGCCTTTCGCTATTTTCTCCTACGCGAGGTTCCGTTCGACTCCGACGGAAACTTCGCGTGGGAGCGGTTCGAGGAGCGGTACAACGCCGATCTAGCCAATGCATGGGGTAACCTTGCCAGCCGCACGATATCGATGATCGACCGGTATCGGGACGGCGTGATTCCGGAAGGGGGCGATTCAGCGATCGACGCGGCCGACGAGGCGGATTTCAGCGTCTACCACGAGAATATGAACGGGGCGAGCGGCTACATGCTCCACGACGCGCTGAAGGCGGTCTGGCGCGCGGTGGCGCGCGGCAATGAGTTCGTCGACCGTCAGGCGCCGTGGAAGCTGGCCACCGACCCGTCCGCCGCCGCCGAGCTCGACCGGACGCTGGGTTCCCTCGCCCTCCAGTTGGCGCGGCAATGTGTTCACGTCGCTCCGTTCATGCCGGAGAGGGCCGAAGAGCTATGGCGGCGCCTGGGCGCCCCGGGGTCGGTGCACGACCAGCGATTCGCATCATCCGGTGCCCTTGACCCGGCTGGCTGGGCCGTGACGAAGGGCGCGCCGCTTTTTCCGAAGGAGCCGAAGTAGCGGCCGGGCTGTGACGCCCCCGGCGGAACCGTTTGACAAATTCCGGTCCGCGCCGTATCCCCTACATTCAGCGGGAGCGAGCTGGCCATCAATTTCATTGAGGGATGAACGCGAATGAAGCGAATTCTTTTTCTTGCGACGGCTTGTGCCGGAGCGCTTGCATGTGCGCCGAGTGCACCCGTGGAAGGGGGCGCTTCGCCCTCCAG
>JACCRF010000052.1 GCA_013813715.1 Gemmatimonadaceae bacterium
GGATGTGCCATGAAGTCACGAAGGACGGCCGACACCTCGACGCGATGCGATTTTCTCCGCGAACTATCGGGTACGGAAGCAAGGATCCGCTCGAAAACGTCCTCGGTCGATTGCCTAGACCACCGCCCTCAGACTTGCCGGCAACCAAATCGACACTCAAGCCCGAATTGGAGCCGGAGAAAAACTCGTCGAAGTTTCTGGGAATCAGACATTGTCGCCGTAGGAAATTTGAGTGTGATCTAGCTTGGCTTCCCTCAGGAGTTGGCAATCACGTATGCGAACGGGCAGGCAGCTAGACCGTGCCGGTCATTGGGCTTAGGGCTGGACGCGAGCCTGCTACGGCTTCGCGGTGCGCCAGGTTCATTGCGATTCTCGTTATGTATCGCCCAACAGGATGAAGCCGTCGCGCATGGCAGGGCAGTCAATTTCAACAACTTGAAACCCTTCTGGTCCGCTCCTGGGCTTCAACTCTGGCTGAGCCCCAGGATGGACTACCAGGATGACATCCCGGACGGGTTTCCCTACTCGTGCACAGCACGTGAGGACGGTGGTCAGGTTCCGCGCCAAACGGGAACCTACCGGCGCGGTCTCACAGCTTTCTGAACGCCCTGCCAGCCCCTGTATTTCCAGCGCAGGGTTCCTGGAGTGAAACTCCTCCCAGGTAGCTGGCGATTGTTCACCCCACAGAGTCAGGTACCTGCCGAAAACGCGATGGCGCCGAATCTGCTCAGCCCGGAGCACAATTCTATCCGGCTCGACCTCACCGGAGCTACTCCATTTCGCCTCAATCAGATAGACAGCAGCCTCAGTGGAGATGATGCTGTCAAACTCGCCGAACTGGGCTCCTCTGCGACTGGGGTCTTCATTCCAGCTCGACGATCGGCGACCGAAGCTCGGACGGAAGAAGACCGTACCCGTCGCCGCCGCGGAATCGCCGAAGGGTTGTAAAAGGGCGTCCAATCGTTGCGTGATCGCCCAATACGTGAGGGCATCCTCACCATAGCCTAAGAGCTCCATCGTCCAATCCTAGCGAAGGGGTCTGACAAAGCTGCACACCACCGAACTGCATCAGCAAAGCTAGCAGCCAGTTCAGACGGTCCCGGCTGTATTCTCACGGATAAACTGGGAAACCCCAGCTAGAACTGACGCTGCATCTTTCTTTCGAATGGCCTTTGACGCGCGGCACAACTCTGCGGCGGCATGCCACGCAACTAAAGATCTCGCAGACCGCTTTCTCGGCAGCTTGGGTCCAGCCAATCACGTGTTGCGAAGATGGAGGCTGGTGATCCAAGCGTCACCCTCGACTTGCAGGTGCGCGCGCTCTTTGGTGTGGGGGCAACGCCCGGTACTCCTCGGGAAAGAGCTTCTCTGCCGTCTGTTCACTTCGATAGAGCACATGGGCTATATCGGGGGCATCGAGAACGTGTCCGATCACGGCGTACCGGTATGACCGTGTAGTCTTGCAGAAATGAGACCCTGCATCTGGCTCCCCCCCAGCTTGCCGCTCCTCCCACGGCTCGCGCGTCACGGACTCAGCTTCAAGGCGCCGGTGCGGCGAGTGCGCCTGAACCCGTTGGGTGAAAACTTTCCCTGGCGTCATTTCGCGAAGCTCATCGAGACTTGTAACGGTTAGCAGCTCACGCTGTAAACGATACCCGGTACTGGTACGCCGATTCACCTCCTGTACCTGATATTTTGGCGACTTCCCGAGGCATATCAGGATCGATCTCCCGGAGATCGTCAACCGTGATGTCGTAGTGCTTTTCTTCGGACAAGTCTTCGACAGTTTCGCGCTTGAATGCGCGGAGACTGACGGGATCACACGCGGCCATTAGTCCGGCCCAATCTTCGATATTCAGGGCGTCGAAGGCGGCTTTGACTGTTTCGGCTGGCGTTTTCATCCGATCTCCGCGAGTGGTATGCCCGCAAATCTCGGAAGCTGCAGGCTTATCCCGACATCACTTCGCGGCGTCGGCAATCAAAAGGGTGTGTTTCCGGATTCAACGCTGCAGTGTGCCGCGCCCGAACGGAGTTGTTGCTTCCAAGGCTTCAGTCCCCGGCACCGAACAGGGCAGCGATCTCGTTCTCGGCCATACTATTGAAGTCGTCGGGCACAGATATCTCGCCGGCGAGGAACCCCAGCCGGTTCGGCTTCGCGGGCGAGTCCAACGCTACAACTTTGACAACCGGCTTGCCTGCCCTGGCGATTACGAAGGCTTCGCCCTTTGCGGCCTGGTCGACGAGTCTGGAGAGTTGGGTTTTTGCTTCGTGGATGTTGACCGTAACCATTTTGTTAGGACCAAGGTAACTGGACTTGAACCCCCGAGCCACGTTGAGACGATCGGCCTGCGCATCGCGCTTGTAAATGTGGCTGAAAGCACCTTCGAGTTCGCGAATCTCTTCATCCGGGATGTTATCAAAGACTTCGTAGGCCGAGAAAGGCGACCATCGCTCAGCCTTGCGTTCACGGTGTTTCTCAATCGCCCGTTGATTCCACCGCGCCGGCCGGCGGCCGCTGTCTGAATCTTGACACGTCGTGCTTTCGCCAATTCGGCAGGTGCAGGCTCATCAGCGCTTTGAATACTTTCCCATGATTGGGGACACGAAGGTGAAGAAGCTCGTGAGCGATAACGAAATCCTGGAAACCCGGTTCCCTGCTGGCCAGGTCACGGGCAAGAGTAATCACACCGTTGGTCGAGCATGAACCCCACTTCCGCCTCATGCGTTGCACTCGCACAATGCGAGGCTCAACCTTTAGACGCGCAGACCAGTACTCGACTCTTTTACGAAGATGATCACGCCGAACGTCACGCCGCCGCATTGGCATCGCCTTCGATCAGGACAGCGAGAACGCTGTCAACAACCCGCCCGCGTTCTCCCTTGGACAGACTGAGAAGAGGACGATAGAGCGCCGCGCGAAGCTTTCGCTGCTCGTCTGGGTTGACCCTGGCATTCGCAAACCGGGCAAGCAGTGCTTCTGCTTCCCGGGCGATTTCCATTGCCGAAATGCCGGCTCCGAGAAGCGCGGCGTCATCCTTCAATTTCCAATAGACACCAAAAGCGCGGGTCGAAAGCCCGCTGTCTTTTGCCGCTCTGATCGCGTCATCCTTCTCTTTTGCCAGCGCCGCCAGCATGTCCATGGCGGCGAGACCCGTCGCGTTTCGATTCTCCAGATCCTTGAGGATTCGCTCCGCTCGATCTTTCAAGGTGTATAGCAGGGGCGCAGTATCGGGGTCGTCGTCAATCTCTTTCTGCAGGCCGCGAACGAGATTGAACACCTTGCCTTCGTCAGTGCCCGGATCGCTGCGCAGTCCCTCCAGAGTCTTCAGGTCAAACGTCACCGTCCTGATGACCTGGCCGAGCCCATACTGCGCGGCGTTCTCCTTGACGAGCAACCCGGTCTTGTAGGCGAGATCGGCGACGTATCCTACGCGATCCGAATAGGCATTCCGGACAGCCGAGTAGAGTTGAGCGAGGGCCTTGAAGACCGTGATGTGATCGCGCAGCTCGGGCGAAGGCGACAGGATCTCCCACAGTGCCTCGATCTCCTTATAGGCCTCGAAGAACGCCTTTCGCGGTTCGGGTTCGATGAATCGACCGTACACGAGCATCTCAAGTCGCTCGTCGGCGCTTCGTCCGTCACCGACTTCGAGGTAATCGGTTCGCGCCTTCTCGATCTTGACGAGGAGGTCCTTCAGCAGGAGGTCGAGATCTTCGATGACCCCGCTGACATCGGCGCTGTCGAATTGCAGCGCCTTCTTCAGCTCGCGGAGAACGCCAACGAAATCAACGACAAGACCGATTCGCTTCTGAACGCCGTTCGCATCGACATACGGACGGTTTACTCTGGCAATTGCCTGAAGCAAAACGTGATCGCGCATGGGCTTGTCGAGATACATGCAATACAGCAGCGGCGCGTCGTATCCCGTGAGAAGCTTGTCCGTCACGATCAGAATCTTCGGATTCTCGCCCGGCTTCTTGAACAGGAGGCGCACATCTTTCTCGCGCTCAGGCGAAAGCTGGAGCTCGGCAACGAGAGGGCGTTCTACGACATCTGACGGGTTGTCCGTGTAGACCGCCTCTGACCATTCAGGCGGCAGCAGCTTATCGAGGGTGCGCTTGTACTTCGCGCATGCCTCGCGGTTCACTCCCACAAGAAATGCCTTGTAGCCGAGGGGCTGGACGTTCTGCCTGAAATGGTCGCCGACGAAGGCGGCAACTTTCTCTATCCGGTCGTCAGCGGTCAGGAAGGTGCGCAATCCGACCGCGCGATCGAGAACTTTGTTCAGCTCGTCTATGTCGGTGACGCCTTCGGCGGCGGCGAGCTCGAAGAACTCCCTGTCGAGGCGCTCGACGGGCACAGTCATTTCGCTCGGCGCCATGGTATGCCGAATGGGAAGAGTCGTCTCGTCCTCGATTGATTCCCGAATCGAATACTTGTCGAGATACCCTTGCTCGTCGTCTGTACCGAAGATCTTGAAGGTACCCTCGCCCTGTGCTGTCCATGCGATCGGCGTACCCGTAAAGCCGATGATAGTCGCCTTCGGAATTGCGGCCATCATGTAGGTGCCCAGGTCTTTGGCGACCGAGCGATGCGCCTCGTCAATAAAGACATAGATGTTCTCGCGGGTGTTCGAGTTTTTCTCCATTCCCTCGAACTTGTGGATCATCGAGATAATCAGACCGCGCTTGTCGGTCTTGAGCAGCTCTTGTACCTCGGCTTTCGAGCTCGCTTGCCAGACCGGAATATCCTGCTGCTGCATTTCGCCGAGCATTTTCTCGACCCAGCCGTTGAGCTGACCTTCAAGCTCGGTGCGGTCTACGATCAGGATGACCGTCGCGTTCCTGAAGCGCTCCTTGTCCTCCAGGATCAACTTCGCTGCCGTGAGCAGGGTGAAGGTCTTGCCCGACCCCTGCGTGTGCCAGACGAGTCCCCGTTTCTTACTAGTGTCCTCACAACGCTCCACAATCTTGTCGATGGCGCTCCGCTGGTGCTGACGCAGAACTGATTTGCGCGTCTCCCCGTCCTCGACGTAAAAGAGGATCCAGTGCTGGAGTGTGCGGAGAAAATCGGTTGGCTCGAAGAAAGCCTGTACCGCGAACCGGTAAGTCTCTTCAGGCTTCTGCTTCCAGCGGGCCATGTAGCGACGATTCGCGTTCCAGGTAACGCCGTACCAGTAGTCGAGCAGGTGCGTGACGTTGAAGAGCTGCGGCGCACCGATCAACTCGGGCGTTTCCGTCTCGTAGCGCTTGAGCTGTGTGACACCGCGGTCGATCGCCCCGCCGTCCTTTGGGTTCTTGTGCTCGACGATGCAGACGGGAATGCCGTTGATCACGAACATCACGTCGGCTCGATTGCCTTTCCGTGCGGGCGGCTTGAGCTTCCACTCCCAGGTAATGTGGAGGACGTTGTCGCCTGGAGCATCGAAGGAGATGATCTGGACGCGGCGGTGTCGCTTCTCGTTCTCATCGTACCATTGCCGCTCGCCGCGCAGCCATCCGAGCATTTCTCGGTTGCCTTCGATGGTCGGCGGGATTGCCTCGAGCCTCTCGATGACCTGACGAACGGCCTCGGCGGACATCCATGGATTGAACCGGGACAGCGCCCCCTTGACCTCGTCACGGAGGATCATTCCTTCCTCGCCACCGCGCTTCTGCTTCGCGGCCTCCGACGTGATGGGAGTCCAGCCAACGGCTACGGCATGTGCAACCATGGGGAACTGGACTGAGCCAGCTTCGCTGATCTTGAGCTCGCTCACGCTGCCTCCACTTTCGCATCCTGCTTGATTTCAAGCGCCGACAGATCGAGATCGGCCACGCGGATCTCACCGGTTATCAGCTTGTGCAGCAGCGCCTTGAAGAGTTCATCGATGACGTTTCGCTTGCGACGGTGGAGTTCAATCTTGCGATCAACCGCGTCCAGGATTGCGACGATTTCCTGCTGCTCGTTTTCTTCGAGAGAAAAGGCGACTGGTAGATCTTTCACGATGTCCAAGTTCAGGTTTTGCTGGTGTCCACCGTGTGCCATTTGGCGGATGGCCGCGTAGCGATAAGTGAGGAAGTGATACAAGTACTTGGGATCTACTGCGTCGTCGGACGGTCTCATCGCAGCACACGCTTGGTTGCATGCCGCCTCAATGCCAAGGATCGCTACCTTGCCACGCGTGACACCCTGTCCGTACATCGCCATTAGCAGCGTTCCAGCTGGTAGTAGCTTGGCCGCTGATCCATCCAGACCAGCCTTCGTGATGTGCTCTTCCGTTTCGTTGATGACACAATAGGCGATCTCCCCAGTCTTAACCCAAGGAATTTTCCCGCCTTGCCAGTAGGCTGGATCGCCGCGTGACGGTGTGCCGCCTGAGGCGACCAAGCAGTGGGCTCCAAGCGGTTCAAGCAGCCAACTCTCGGGCACCGGTCCTACCTCCGATTCCTTCAGGGCCTCACCTCGTAGGCCCTGAGAGAATAGGACTCGCATCGCGTCGCGCTTCAGTTCTCTTGCGGCCCTTAGACTTCGATCTTGCAGTTGGATACCAAGCCTGATCAGATCAAGTACGTCCGCAATCGATGACTGCTCGTGCAATGGCGGAAGCCATATCTCGATGCGATCTATCTTTTCCCGATTGAGCGTATTTCCCTTTACTTGGCGGTCCTGAAGTGTGTCGTAATCGATCTGGGCCAGGAAATAGCCCAAATAGCGCTTATCCACGCCCGGCTTCGGGTAGATGGAGATTATTGCCTCGTTGTGGCATGCGTCGATGCCGAGAGTGGCGACGCGCCCTATCGTCAGCTTGAAGCTCATAATGAGAGTCCCGGCCCGCACCGCTTCCCTGCGGAATACATGGTCAAAGGCCGTCTTGGTGATTCTCTCCTTTGTCTCGTTGATCGTGCCGAACTCGTTCATGTCTGAGATCGCCACCCAAGGCACCCCATCATCCGCACCACCCCAGTACTCAGGGCTTGCACGAGCGGGGGTCCGGCCGGCCTTGTAGTCAGCGATGTCAGCAAGGGGTTCTACCGTCCAACCAGCTGGGATCATGGATGTCCTCCAACTCCAACCAAGAGCTTCGCGAGTTCCGTATCAATCTTCGCCGCCTTTTCATCCAGCCGGAGCATCTCCGCAACGATGTCTTGGATCGGCCGCCGGTCCTCGGGCTTTGCGTTCCCCACCCACCGACTCGGGCTAAGGTTGTAATCCGCCTCCTCTGCCTGTTGCCGCGTCATGACGGCGATCTGCCCCTCAACTGGATCTCCCCTCATATAGCTAGCCGCCAAAGGGCGGATGGCATCCTCGGGGATGAAGTTCTTGGGCTTTCCCTTCTCCACTCGACGTGAAGCGTTCAGCAGGACGATCCTATCCTTGCGTGATGCAGGCTTGCGCTTCGACAACACTACAATCACGCCAGCAGCCGACGTGTTATAGAAAAGATTGTCCGGCAGCAGGATCACGCCGTCGATGAGATCCCGATCGACAAACCATTTGCGGATGTTGCGCTCCTTGTCCTCGTTCTTCGACCCTGATCCGCGCGTTACGGCTCCAGTATCCAGCACTACCGCAGCACGACCCCGCTCATTCAGGCAGGCCATCGTATGCTGAAGCCACGCCCAATCTCCCTTGCCGGTAGTGCTGCCACCCTGCGTGCGGAACCGGTCGAACGGGTCGTCGTCGAAAATGTCGGGGTTGAAGGGCTGGTTCCACATCGGGTTGGCGACCACGATGTCGTACGTGCGAAGCTTGCTGTCCGGAGTCTTGAACTTCGGATTGATCATCGTGTCGCCACGTGCCATCTCGATGCTCATGTCGTGGATGATCGCGTTCATCTTCGCGACAGCGTAACTCTCGGCGGTGAGCTCCTGGCCATACAGTTTGAGCGGCACCTTGCTTGTCGGGTCGAGTTCCTTGCCCACAAGCTGAAGCTTCACCAGAAGTCCGGCCGAGCCGCATGCGTAATCATGGCACTCGTCGCCTGGCTTCGGGCGCATGATGTGTCCCATCAGAAACCCGACTTCGGTCGGCGTGAAAAACTCACCGGCACTCTGACCCGAGCCTTCGGCGAATTTCCGAAGCAGGTATTCGTACGCGCGCCCAAGGAAATCAGGCTGTACGTCAGCGAGACCGAGACGATAGCGCGAGTCCGAAAACGTTTCCACAACCTGGGCGAGTTTCGCAGGGTTGATGTCGCGCTCACCGTTTCGCTCGGCCGCAAAGTCGACAACGTCGATGACGCCCGAAAGCGATGGATTCTGTCGCACAACGGCGCGAACCGCCTTGGTCAAATGCTCGCCGATATCCTTTGGCCTCGTGCTGCGACCATGTTCATCGTTCGGCCATTCATATTGCTGGCGGCCGCTGATGATCGCCCACCGCGACTCTGGCGGCAGATAGAATCGAAGAAGCTCGTGATCTTCTTCGGCGATCTCCAAGGCCGTCCCAGGGTCGCCATATTCTTCGGCGAGACGATGAATTTCGTCGTCGAACACATCGGACAAGCGCTTCAGGAATAGGAGCGGCAGCAGATAGTCCTTGAACTTCGCAGCGTCTTTTTCGCCGCGGATGGAACAGGCTGCGTCCCATAGCATCTGCTCCATGGACTTGGTCGAAGGGGTTGCCGACCGCCGGGCACTTCGTCGACGCGTTACCTGCGCTGCGGCCGTTGCGTGATCCTCAGCGGTAGCGTCCGTCTCGACCCCAGCTTCGCCCGCTAGCGCAATTATTGTTTCGAGCGCTGCCTTCTGAGGTTTCGTTGCACCTCCTTCCCACCGGTTCACAGTGGCGAACGAAACTCCGAGGCGCTCGGCGAGCCGTTCCTGTGTAAGATTCAAGTTTCCTCGAATTCCGCGGAGCGTCGCTGGGATATTGGCTTTTGACATATCTGATATATTTGTTATATAGCAGGCCAATGTCAATACTCAACGCGGTTCTCGGCCGGATTTGCGGGACTCGTCGCCGCTCACCAACGCTTTTTCTTTTCCTTGACGAAACCGGGAATCTGGACTTCTCCAAGAACGGAACCGAATTCTACGGATTCGGGTGCCTTGCCACTCGATCTCCGAGCTCGCTCCTGGTTCCGCTTTCGGAATTGCGGTATGACCTGCTCGAAGAAGGTATCGAAATTGAGCGATTCCATGCGACTGAAGACAAGCAGCCGATCCGGAACCGCGTCTTCGAAATACTGCGAGTCGTCGACCGCCTGGAGTTCGACTCGATCATCATAGACAAGCGGAGGGTGCCGCCTCGTTTCTATCCAATCGAGAAATTCTACGTCTACTTCGTCGGCTACCTGATTGACGAGGTGCTCAAGCGCTTTCCCGGTTGCGGCCGGATTGTTCTCATCACCGACAACATTCCGGTGGCAAAGAAGCGCCAGGCCGTTGCCAAGGCCTTCAAGCAACGTGTCAGAGCTGCCTTGGGAGATCGGCCATTCACAGTTGTCCACCAGTCGAGCTCCGCACACATGTGCCTTCAGGCCGCGGATTATTTCATGTGGGCCATCTACAAGAAATGGTCTAATGGGGAGATGCGCCCATACTCGACCATCCAATCAATGATAAGGGGCGAAACCCGCGTGTACGATTCGCCCGACTCCGAAGAGTTCTACTGAAGAGGTATAAAATGCGACCTCCCCAGCTATCCCTTTTGGGGAAGAGCCCCATGGGCTCTTGTTGCTGGGGAGGAACCTTTTTGCCGGTGGCCGTCATGTCGTGGACGGCTTACAGTGATAAAAGTAAGCGTTCTTGCGGGGGAATGCCACGCAATCTGAGGCGTCAGACCCCTATCGGATGCCAAGTCGTCCTGAACTCGATGAAATCCTTAATAGACACCAACCATAAATGGCATTTCCCGTGCTGTATCTGATGGAGGCAGTCCTCCGTGAGCATACGAGGGTTTCGGGGGGAAACCGGAGCTTCTCAAGGGAATGGGAGGCAGTCTCCGGTCTCGTCGTACCTACGAAACGGACCGGCTTGTGAGTTCTCTATAAGATGTCACCCTATTTCTCTAAAACTCTTCAGCGGTTAGCTGCCGTTGGTGGCCAACATTGCACTCTTACCTAATCAGCTGCGGCGGCGATTCACTAGACCGGTGAACCTCTCGCGGAGGAATAATTCAAGCGACGGTACCCATACACTGTCCTCCGCCGATAATGCACAGATTTCGACCACCGCCTCATGTCGTCGAGGACCTTGTCCCAGTCCTCGCGGCCACGGCACGACGCCTTTAGGTGATCGGGTACACGGGACGCGAGTCCGACTCCAGAGAGTGCCCGTCCGATGTATCGGAGCTCCCCGTCCCGCTAAAAAAAGCGTATATGCCGGCAGCATTCGCCCAGCGCATACGTCTCGCCGCTCCGCGCCCCTTAATCGCTTCATTTGGATGCGTGTGCCACTCCGGTTCCTGCATCGACGGAATAAGTGCTTAAACTCCGAGACGGCGGCGCGCACGTCAGACGCTGTTGGCATATCGGACGCCATTGATTGTGGTCATGTAACTGCCTTAGTTCAGATGCAAGCCGTTACCACGATTGCGACAATGTCGCATCCGGAAAATGCGCGGCAGCAACGAATTTCGTCAGGCGGCAGATACTAATCACGTCGCCGCACCACTGCGCGCGATTTCGGCAATCGCCTTGCCCGAGTGCCTGCCAACTCCGCAGCGCCACCGCGACTTACCTTTAGCCAGACGTTTATCCGACCAAGGGAGGCTGCGAGTGGGGGGGCGATCAGTTTTTACAGGCGCTTCGTTTCAGGCATCGGCTGCTGCAGCGGTAATGGCTCATATGATTGCAGAGTCCAGACTCAACTGGCTTGAACTGCAAGACGACCGACCACAGACTCTTTCGGGAGAGACAGGTGGTACCGGCGACGATCTCCGAGTTATGCTCTGCGACGGTCTACCGGTAATTGAAGTCCAAGCGAAACGAAGTCTCTCAGGGCCGAAGGCACTATTGGAAACGCTGACGGAAATAGCTGCCAGG
This sequence comes from Gemmatimonadaceae bacterium, assembly GCA_013813715.1. GTDB lineage: Bacteria > Gemmatimonadota > Gemmatimonadetes > Gemmatimonadales > Gemmatimonadaceae > UBA4720. The sequence continues at coordinate 10,971 of JACCRF010000052.1, forward strand.
TCGGCCGGGGCGAAAACCACTGAGGAGATTGTTCTCCTAGTTGGAGGGGGATCGAGCCCGGAGGTAGCCGACACGTTCGCGAGTGACGTGATTCGATTCCGTCAGGGCAGATCTGACTTACGACACATCACGCGAGGCATCCTTGAAAAGCTGGATAGTGCGGACGTGCTGCTTCGGCGGTTGCGTGTGATCGCGCTGGATTTTGAGAGTCTAGGTTCGAGTGGTACGCAGGCGGCTATCGCTAACCTCCGCTTGGTTTTGGAGAATCGGGAAGACGCAGAAAGCGCCTGGGACACCCTCGTGGCGGAGGGTGTTCGAATCTGTAAGGGCGGCCAAATCACGCGGACCGCAGTCGCCACCCTCTTGCGATCGAGGCAATTTGCCCTCGGCCCCGTCGGTCCTGATGCGAGATGGGAGTTACGACTTGATCACATAAGGGATTTGTTCAAACAGGATCGTCCGAGGACAGCGAAAGGAGTGGTTGAGGAACTAGAAAAAGAGTTGCGCGGGAAGGCTGTAGGCCCGCGAGTTCGCGCCCGCTTAAATAACAGCCTCGGCGTGGCATTCCATCAGAACCATCAACCTCTTGTGGCGATAAAGTATTTCGAGCGTGCCTTGGAATACCTGCCACCGCCTGCAGCAGGTGCTTCAGCCCGAGACGAAGAGCCGGGAGTTAACTGGTCGGACACTACGACCAACCTGGCGAGTACTTTCCTTTCGTCCGACCAGTCGGAGAGCGCCGCCGCGACAATCGAGCCTGTTCTGCTCATCCGCCCGGCTCGCCCTAACGCGTGGGCCCTAGCCGCCCAGCTAGAGTTTTCTGGTCACCTGGAACCCATATCGATACCTTCTGAAATTGCCGACACACCCGAGTTGCGAGAGGCGCAAGTCGCTGTCGCAATGCAGCAAGAGGAGTGGGACAAGGCAGCGGACATCGCTACGAAGCTGGTTTCCGAAGGCCGCCGTGGTGGCCAGCTATTCGCCTTGCGTGCAACGGCATTCGCGAATGCCGTCCTATTAGCGCGAAATCCTTCGGACCACGCGGCACGACTCCTTTCGGCCGACCGGGCGGGGTCGGCTGCCATAGAGCGACTGGAAGATACGGAATTAGACAATCATCTTGTTGATTCGTTGGTCGCCCGCGCTGCGATCCTTGAGGCAATGGGAAAAAACTCGGATGCGAGCGCTGATTATGCGCGCGTAGAGGCCATTGCTCCCTTCAATCCAAACCTTCTTCGAAGGAAGGTCAACGTGCTGGAGGAGAGCGGGGATTACGCGGGTGGGCTTGCGTTGCTTAGCGATGAAGTAGTTCGGGGCAGTCCCATTCTGCTTGTGCTTCGGGCGCATGTTAGCATCGGAGCTGAGCAACACTTGGCCGCGCGGCGGGATCTAGAAGCGGCCTTGGATCATCTTGAGCCTAAGACAGACCGTAGCAGCTTGAGCATCTGTCTCAACATAGCCGAACTTACCACGCGGATTGCGGCTCCTGATCTAGCCGAGAAAGCGTTGCGGCGGGCGTCCGATTCTGGATCGGAGTCCTTCCGAGCCGTTCTAGAAGGCCGCATTGCGTTTGATCGCGCAAATACTGAGCAAGGCGTTGCGGCGTACCGACGAGCCGAGAAGACCGCTACCACCAAGAGCGAACGAACTGACATCCTTCTTGAGCTGGCGTCTGCGTTCTATGCGGCTAAAGACTTCGCCGCGTCAGTTGCTGTTTACGAGGAAGTCGGATCAGGTCACTATCATCACCGCGGGTTCCATTCGTATTTGCGTGCCCTAATGAGAGCGGAGTCCTATGAGAAGGTCTTGTCACTAATTGAGGGCTCGGAAACCGAAGGGGAGGGCGGCATCGCGAGTCTTCCCCATTGGGCTTTGCGCATGGCGGTCGACATTGCTTGGCGTCAAGAGGACTATTTCAAAGTTATTCACTACGTCCAGCCGCTCGCCGACGAAGAACAGGACATCGAGTCACAACTGCTACTCGCGTCTGCGTACCTGAGCATCCGAAGGGAAGACTCGGCACTCCCCTTGTTGAGCAAACTGGCCGGCCGCGACGACTTGACCCCTGAAGAAAGGATGCAGCTCGCAAATCTATTTCAGGCGACCAAAGCCAAAGCCAACGCGGCTTCCCAAGCCTTCAAAGCACTCCGGTACAAACCTGATGACAAGCGCATGATCATGAACTTCGTGATCGTATTAGCGACCGAATCCGATGTCCCAGCGGACAATGCCAGTTTGGATCACCGCGGTCACGGTGATGTGAACGAAGCGCAGGAAGCCGAGGGCCTTACCGCCGTTACTCCGGACTCTTGGGTACGACTGGTCCCTGACAGAGCGGCGCCCATCGAGTATTTCATCTATGCGTCGCCACCCGTTGAAGCCGGCAAGAACGAATACTTGGTGTCAGACGCAGTGGTGCAGGATACCGTCGGGAAGAAACGTGGCGACGTGATAATTCGAAACCCGGGCCGCTGGAACGAACGCCACTACAGAGTTGACGAAATTCTGCCAGCGATTGTTCAGGTCTTTCGCCGACACATCACGGAGTTTGAGGGGCGCTTTCCTGACACTCCATTTATCCAACAGTACGATGTTGGCGAGAAACCTACACTTGAGACGTTGGCGCCCCTATTGGCCACCTTGCGTGCGAGTAGCGATTACAGCGACAGAATTTGGGGCGAGTACGATGCTAAACGCCTTCCTATCTGCCTTGTAGCTGTTGCTCTGAAACGGCCGCTAGGACAGACGATTGGCGCGATCGCTTCAGCCCCAAATCGCTACGTTTTCACCGACCCGCCCCATACCGCTGAGTTTGCCGAAAGCGTTCGGATTGCGCAGGAAAGTTCGCGGCTGGTGATTACACGCCAATCGTTTGCGACAATGCTCACTATCGGACGGCTCGACAGGATCCTCGCGGATCATGAGGTGTTGGTTCCCGCTAGCCTACTAGAGGAACTACATGCCGAGATCGATGAATACTCTACGCTAGTCGAGAAAGGCCGAATAGGAATGTTTGAAACCGACGGTGGCTTTGGCATCAGCGAAATCAAGCCAGGAGAGGCTGCTCCTTGGCTTCTCAAGCTCCAAAATGCTAGCGCCAACTTGGAGTCTCGCGGAACCGTGTTGAGACGGCCGTTATCGGCCCTAAAAGCAAGGGATCAGGAGTGGCGCGAGAATTTGCTCGGCTCGAGCTCCTTCGATGCTGTTGCGATTGCGCGCGCAGAATCTACGCCCTTATTCGCGGATGATTGGGGCCTACGTAGCGTCGCAAAGGCGGAATTCGGCGTACAGTCGTTTTCTACCGCAGCTTTTTCGACAGCTCTTCTTGAAAGAGGCGAGGTTAGCAACCAAGATCACGAGGAAGATACGATCCAACTGATTCTGCTGAAGCACTACTTTATTCCGATTCGTCCGCAGACCGTGTTAACCGCATTTAGAAAGGATCGAAGGACAGCTCAGTCGGTGATTTCCCGGCTTGCCGATCCAGAATTAGATGTTAGTTCCTCGGTAGGCGTCGCCGTGGCCGCGCTGAGGGCAATCGGGCTGACCCCCATTGTATCTGTGTCGCTGCGAGAAGCAACCGTACTCCTCCTTCGAGCACTGCTCGCGGACAAGTCGGGGCACGATGTAATTCCACTTTTCTTGTTGCTCGCTCGAGAGGCATTTAAGCTCATGCCTCAGCAACTTCACGACGTACACGAAGCTACGATGGGGATTGTTCGAGCTTTAGGCTATGTCCCAAGGATTGGAGAACAACGGCATTAACACTACAGGGCTCAGCATAGCGGCGGCTCAGGCGGATCTCCGACACGACTACTGTCGGAAACAACCTCGCCGCGGGTCAAGTTCCGGCCGAGCAAGAACTCAATTCTATCGACATCCTCGCTGGTCTTCGCGTGTTGTCCTTGGACCCTTTCGGCGTGCGTGCGCAGTGCCGGTGAGTCGCGTCTGCGCAATTCTAGCAACAGCTTCTCGAGGACGCGGGCAAAGTCCTCCGGGAGTTTTTGTGACAGAGCAAACCTCCTGCGACATAGGAGTGGCGCCCGTGCAGAACGGAGTTGGAGCCGTGGCTCAGTGATCAGATGACAGTCAGCCTTGTATCTAGCTCTTGAGAGAGTTTGCAGTCAAACTGATCGGAGCGCCAGCTCGATGCGGTCTGGGTGCCAAAACACCGTGCGTTAGCCGGAGCGGCGTCTTCGATCTCTCGTCGCACAGAGCCCGAACCGTTGCGGGGGCTGACTTGGTCGAGCCCGCATTCTGACAAGGAGGGCGACGCGACACTCCCATCACGTCATTGCTCCGCACAGATTACTTCTGGAAGGGAGATTCAGTCGTTGCAATGACGATAGTGCGCTTACTGAGCGAGTTCGTCGGCGAACCCGAAGGTTGAGCCTTTCCGGCGCGCAGAATTTGAAATGACCCTTTTGCGGTTTCCGCAAATTCGAACGGCGAGGTGCGAAACACTTCAGAGGGCGTCTTGTGCTGCGTCGCTATGGGCCGGCCTATCACTATTCTCGCCATTAGATCTCTAAAATTGAATCGAATGAGTTGATCCGCAAGTATAGAAGAAGGATTCGTCTACGGCTTCTCTTCGGGCATATCTACCTTCGCCCATTCGATCGACGAGTCCACTGCGGACAGTTGAATTTCGCCCCCGCCAACCCTTGCTGCAGACATCTTGCCAATTGTACGGTTTTCAGATGCTGCCCGGGGACTCTCGATCAGACCATTGACGAGCGTGTAGGCGACTTCGATACCGGGCGCGGCCATTCCGGCCAACGCTTGCTGAGCAACATGGTTCCAGAGATTGTTTTGAACATCTTGAGGAGCGTTTAGCGGAAGTACAAGCGGTGCAGCAGCTGTTGCCACGGGTGCACCTCCATTCTGTAAGAAATGATGCATGGGAATGAAAGGCTTCCTTAGTTCCATATAGCTCTCAACGCCGCAAAATGCCTCCCAGATCAAACGCTCCAACTGGGGATTGTTATCGGCAATCTTGAGCTGGAGTTCGCGCGCTCTCGATCTTGAAACGGCATCCGCATGCGCGAAGAACTTCTTGTTCAGCCTTTCCGCGATGACCTTGGCCTGAGCCTTTTCCTCATCGGAGGTCATGTGCATCTGCAACAGCCTCTCACCCACTTCCGTGGAAAGCTCGCTCGCTCGCTTGGCAGCTCCAACGTGTACCGGGTCGACTACCGAGAAGAGCTTATCGATTACTGCGGAAACCGTTGCCTGCTCTGTGAGCCCAACTTCGTTGTTAAGAAAACGAAGAAAGGCTCCCACATCTTCGAAAGCGAAACTTCGCTGACTCCCGTCGGCTTGAGTGATTGTGATTTGCGGATCAATGGGACCCAGCGACGCGTGCGGATGCATTACGACCTCATCCGCTCCGAGCGCAAAAATTGTCGCTGCACTGAACGCCATGAATGGGACCAAGACTGCAACCGTTTCGAACCTTTCTCGCAGCAACGACATCAGCTTCCACGCCGCCAGCGGATCTCCGCCGGTGCTATGAATCAAGACGTCGACACTGCTAGATTCTGCAATCGCGTCAATTTGATCGATGAACTCACGAACCGCGTCGCCCGCCATCATGGCACGAAGACCCTGGCGAGTACTTGTCGCGTAGACTATCAGCGGCCTTCCGCGCGCAGACTCGATGGCTCGATACCGCTCAATCCTGGCCGTCAGTTCCATTGCCTTATCTTGCGAGTGTTTGTTAAGGCCGCTTCGACCCCATTAGCGTGATACAGTAGAGTATCAGATTACGAGTATAGGCAAACGATGGCGGCGGACTCTGGCAGCGCTACCGCTGAATGCTCCGAGCATAAGCAAATTGTTGCAGTACTACACGCCGATAGGATGCCAAGTCGTCTTGAACTCAATGAAGTCCTTGATGTCGTAGACGCCCTGCGACTTCTCGGAGTACCAGTCGAGCTTCTCCTCCGCCTTCCTCGTCTTCACCCGCTTAACTGAATCGGCCGCCCCGAGTGCGAGCTCCTTCCGCTCCTCCGCTCCAACGACAGCGCTGACGCCGCGAATGTGCGTATGTGTTGCGAAGGTAGGTAACAACTCGCGTCTAAACCCAGTGAGCAGATTCACAACACCACCAGGCAGATCCGACGTCGCGAGCATCTCACCGAGCACGACCGCAGGATACGGCTGCGCCTCAGAAGCCAATGCAATTACGGTATTGCCACTGACAATCACCGGCGCAATCTGACTGATCAGCCCAAGCAGGGGATCCGAATCTGATGCGATGACACCGATGATCCCCATCGGCTCCGGCACCGTGAAGTTGAAGAACGGCCCCGCAACAGGGTTGGTATTCCCCACAACCTGCGCGTACTTGTCCGCCCAGCCAGCGAAATAGATCAACCGATCGACCGACGTAGCAACTTCCTTCTCTGCATCTCCGCGAGAGGTACCGCCGGCACCAAGAGCCTCGGCCATCTCCGGAGCACGCGCCTCTAACATCTCGCCAAGCCGATACAGAATCTGCCCGCGATTATAGGGTGTGCGCCGAGCCCAGTCAGGCCCCGCCTTCGCGGCGGCCTCTACCGCATTGCGAATATCCTTCCGCGTGCACTGGGGAATGTTCGCGAAGAACTTCCCATCCTTCTTACCGTCTTCGAAAATGGAAAACGTCCGCCCGCTCTCAGAGCGAATGAACGCACCACCCACGTAAACCTTGGGCGTTTTGGTAATCGGCAGTCGAGACGATCCCATCAGACGATCTTCGCGTAGTCGAGCAGCCCCTGCCGCCCGCCCTCGCGACCGAAGCCAGACTCTTTGTATCCGCCGAACGGCGACGACGGATCGAACTTGTTGAACGTGTTCGCCCACACCACACCGGCCTTGAGCTCGGTGCTCATCTTGAGAATCCGCGAACCCTTGTCGGTCCACACACCCGCCGACAAGCCGTACATGGTGTTGTTGGCCTTCTCGACGGCTTCTTCCAAAGTCCTGAAGGTCAACACGGAAAGAACGGGCCCGAAGATCTCCTCCTGCGCGATGCGATGGCTCTGCGTAACACCGGTGAAGATGGTCGGCTTGAACCAGAACCCGTTACCCGGCAGCCGGCACGCCGGCGACTGGTACATCTGCGCGCCACCCGTGACTCCCGACTCGACGAGCTCGGTGATTCTCTCGAGCTGAGGCTTCGAGTTGATGGCGCCGACGTCGGTGTTCTTGTCGAGAGGATTCCCCACTCTCAACACATCGATGCGATTACGCAGCTTCGCAACGAACTGCTCGTAAATGGACTCCTGTACCAGTAACCGAGAACCCGCGCAGCACACGTGGCCCTGATTGAAGAAGATGCCGTTGATCACTCCTTCAACCGCCTGATCCACCGGCGAATCGTCGAACACGATGTTCGCGGCCTTTCCGCCAAGCTCCATCGTCAT
>JACCRF010000092.1 GCA_013813715.1 Gemmatimonadaceae bacterium
CGTACAATCACAGCAACGTGGATTCCGACGAGGTCCTCTACTACGCGTCGAGCGAGTTCATGAGCCGGAAGGGAATCGAGTTCGGCAGCATCACGCACCATCCTGACGGCATTCCTCACGGTCCGCACCCGGGGCGGGCGGAGGCCAGCATCGGGGCGAAGTACACGGACGAGCTGGCCGTGATGATGGACAGCTTTCGCCCGCTGAAGGTTGCGAAGCAGGCAATGGGGATCGAGGATCCGGCGTATCACAAGTCGTGGCTCGATTCTCAGCACGAGCAGTTCAGTCCGCCGACGAGCTGAGAGTAATTTTGCGCGAAGCGGCATATGGCGGGTTGCCACAGAGGCACAGAGGCCCAGAGAAAGGCATGACGATTTTTGGGAAATGGCAACGGCCGTGACTGACCCGATCTGGGTGCCGTCCGAGGAACGCGTGGCGCAGGCAAACATGTCTGCGTTTTTGCGTTATGCGGCGGGGGTCGGCGCAACTCTTTCATACGAGGAACTCTATCGGTGGTCGGTGCTGCATCCGGCCGAATTCTGGGCGACGATGTGGAGATTCGCTTCGATCATCGGGGAGGGGGGAGAAGAGGGAGACACGGGAGACCAAGGAGAAAAGAGCGCAGAAGGGAGGGAACCCTGGTCTGAGGTCGTTCGCGGTCTCGACCGGATGGCGCCGCCGGATCCGGAGCTGGGACCGCGATGGTTCATCGGCGCGCGGCTCAACTTCGCCGAGAATCTCCTCCGATATCGTGACGAGCGCGATGCGATCGTTGCCTGGAACGAGAGCGGGAGGCAACGTGTCGTATCGTATCGGGAGCTTTACGACGAGGTGGCCAGGGTCGCAGCAGGACTGCGCGATCATGGTGTGCGCCGCGGCGACCGGATCGCCGGGTTCATACCGAACATCCCCGAGGCGGTGATAGCGATGCTGGCGGCCGCCTCCATCGGGGCCGTCTGGTCGTCGTGCTCGCCCGATTTCGGGGTACAGGGAGTTCTCGACCGGTTCGGGCAGATCGAGCCGCGGATTCTTTTCTGCGCCGACGCGTATTCCTACGCCGGCAAGGACCTCGATTGTATCGCACGGGTGCGTGAGGTCGCCGCGCGCATACCGGCAATCGAGCTGATCGTCGTGGTTGGCTATCACGACAGGCAACCCGACATATCGGCGATTCCAAGTGCCGTGATGTGGGGCGATTTCGCGAAGCCCGGCGCGAATGAACTCGCGTTCGACCGGCTGCCGTTCGAGCATCCGCTCTACATCCTGTACTCGTCGGGCACCACGGGGCTGCCGAAATGCATGGTGCACGGAGCTGGCGGGACACTGCTCCAGCATACCAAGGAGCTGCTGCTGCACACCGACCTCAAACGCGACGACCGCGTGTTCTATTTCACGACCTGCGGCTGGATGATGTGGAACTGGCTGGTGAGCGGGCTGGCTGTCGGATGCACGATCGTTCTGTACGACGGGGCTCCGGTCGCGCCCGAGCCTCAGTCACTCTGGATGATGGCGGCACAGGAGAAGCTCACAGTCTTCGGGACGAGCGCTAAGTATCTCGCAATGTGTGAAAAGCAGGGTCTCGAGCCGGGGGCGGCTAACGACCTCTCCCTGCTGCGGACGATCCTCTCGACGGGGAGTCCCCTCGCCGGTCACAGCTTCGACTACGTGTACGCGCGAATCAAGCAGGACGTCCATCTCGCCAGCATCAGTGGCGGTACGGATATCGTTTCGTGTTTCGCCGGCGGCAATCCAATCGCCCCGGTGTTCCGCGGAGAACTGCAGACGCGCGCCCTCGGCATGGCCGTTCACGTATTCAACGAAATCGGCAGGCCGGTGGTGGAAGAGCCGGGTGAGCTGGTCTGCACGCGCCCGTTCCCGAGCATGCCAGTTGCGTTCTGGAACGATTCCGACGGCGCGAAATACCGTGCGGCCTACTTCGAAAAGTATCCCAACGTCTGGCGGCACGGCGACTGGGCGGAGCTGACGGAGCACGGCGGGATGATCATCTACGGGCGGAGTGACGCCACGCTCAATCCCGGCGGGGTGCGAATTGGAACCGCGGAGATCTACAGGCAGGTCGAGCAGCTTCCGGAGATCGTCGAGAGCGTCGCCATCGGGCAGGAGATCGGCGACGGCGCCAGCGGAGATGTGCGGATCGTCCTGTTCGTGCGCTTGCGCGACGGGCTCGCCCTCGACGAGCCGCTGCGCGAGAAGATCCGCCGGCAGATTCGCGACAATACGAGTCCGCTGCACGTTCCGAAGGTGATTCTTCAGGTGCAGGACATTCCGCGCACGATAAGCGGGAAGATCAGCGAGCTGGCGGTGCGGGATGTCGTGCACGGGCGGCCAGTTGCGAATACCGAAGCGCTGGCGAATCCTGAAGCGCTATCACTTTACGAGAATCTGGCGGAGCTTCGGCTTACTGGCTGAGCCGACCTCTGCGTTCCCCTGCGTTCTCTGCGGTAAAGTCTTGGTTTTCCCGGCAGTTAGTGCGACTCTAGAATTCGCTTCACCAGCGTGGGCGAAACCTCGACGCGCCGCGCCACGAACACGCGCAGCCAGCGCGCGCTGGTGTACAGCTCCTCCGACAGGGTGGGCAGATTGATCGTGCCAGGCCAGCCGCCGCTCGTGAGACGCTCCACGACGCCGTTTCGCCGCCTCACGGGAATGTCCAGGCCGAGCATCTGGGTCTTCATCGGGAAGTCGAGTATCACTTCGGCCGGCTGAAGCCCCAATTCCCTCGCGAGTTCGTCCTCGGCCGCCCGGGTACGTTCCCGGTCGGTCGCGATCCATTCGCCAAAATCATCGTCGAGCTGGCTGGCCGGCCACTCCAGCGCGCGCTTGTACAGGCGTCGGCTCCGAAGAGCTTCGAGGAGCGGTGTCGGCGAGGCGTGCTCCATCCGGTGCAGTAGTCCCTCGTCGGTATACGACGGCAGCAGCTCGGCGTCGACCGCCCCCGTCCGCAACGCATCGTCGACCATTCTCTTGTACATCGCCGTCGCGCTGCGCACAGCGTGGTGCCAGTACACATTCCGGTACATCTGATATTTGGCGAAGAGCAGCGACTCGAGTGCCGACAGCCCCTTTTCGAGCACTCCGACGGCTTTCCTCCCCGTCGCCGGGTCGTCGAGGACGAGCATCGAATTCGTCAGCCGGTCGACGTCTATCTCGCCGTACGGCACGCCACACATCAGCGCATCACGCTTGAGGTAATCGATTTTATCGAGGTCGAGGGATCCAGAAACGAGGCCCTGCAGGGGGCTTGTACTCGATCCGCGGATCAGCTCCAGCACTTTCGCGGGAGCGTCGGACGAGATGCCCGCGCGAAGCTTGTCGGCGATCTCTCCGCTCGTCACCAGCGGCCGCGCTACGTCCTCGTGATGCAGCTGGCCGATCTCTTCGAGGGCGTGCGAGAAAGGATAGTGCCCGATGTCGTGAAGCAGCGCAGCGGCGCGCACGACAGCCAACTCCTCATCGTCCACACCGCTGAGGCCATCACGCTCACCGAGCAAGGCGATCGTCCGGCGGGTGAGATGATATGCGCCCAGCGCATGCTCGAATCGCGAATGCGTCGCGCCAGGGTATACGAGATACGCGAGTCCGAGCTGCCGGATGTACCGGAGGCGCTGAAAGACCTCGGTGTCGACGAGCCCGAGGGTGAGCTCGTCTACCCTGATGTTGTTCCAAAGCGGGTCGCGCAGGATCTCGAAGGGCATGCGCGACCTGCCGGACTATCCCTTCGGGCCGGCGTTCCGGATGGCTTCGCTTGCCCCTTCGAACTTGCCGAAGTTCTCGCGGAACATGCCGGCGAGCTTGCTGGCCTGAGCGTCGTACGCGGTGCCGTCGGCCCAGGTGCCCCGGGGTGCCAGCACCCCGGCAGGAACTTCGGGGATCTCAGTCGGGACAGCCAATCCGAACTTTGGGTCGACCGCGACGGGCGTCCGGTCGAGGGCGCCGGAGAGTGCCGCGCGGATCATCGCCCTCGTGTATCCAAGCTTCATGCGCTCGCCGACTCCGTAGGCGCCGCCGCTCCAGCCGGTATTGACGAGCCATACCGTCGAGCCGTGCTCTTTGAGCAGCGCCCCGAGCATCTCGGCGTACTTCGTTGGATGCCAGACGAGGAACACACCGCCGAAGCACGCGCTGAACGTTGCCTGCGGCTCGGTGACGCCGCGCTCCGTTCCGGCGACCTTCGCGGTGTAGCCCGATAAGAAGTAGTACATCGCCTGCTCAGCGCTCAGCCGCGCGATCGGCGGGAGAACCCCGAATGCATCCGCGGTGAGAAAGATGACGTTCCTGGGGTGCCCGCCGCGGCCGTTCGGAACGTGGCTCGGGATGTAATGCAGCGGATACGAGGCGCGCGTGTTCTCGGTGATGGACTGATCCTCGAAGCGCACCTGCCTGGATGCCGCATCGAGCACCACGTTCTCGAGAATAGTCCCGAACATCTGAGTCGTGCGATAGATGTCGGGCTCTCCTTCCGCCGACAGGTTGATGACTTTGGCGTAGCAGCCGCCCTCGAAGTTGAAGATGCCGTCCTTCGACCACCCGTGCTCGTCATCACCGATGAGCGACCGCTCAGGATCTGCCGAGAGCGTCGTCTTGCCGGTGCCGGATAGCCCGAAGAAGAGCGCGGAGTCTCCCGCTTTCCCGGTATTGGCTGAGCAATGCATCGCGAGCACCCCCTGTTTCGGGAGGAGATAGTTCATCACCGCGAACATTGACTTCTTCAGCTCGCCTGCGTACCGCGTGCCGCCAATCAGTATGGTGCGCGCGGCGATGTTGAGGACGATGAAGGTTCCGGTGCGTGTTCCGTGCTTCGCCGGATCCGCCTGAAACTCAGGCGCATGCAGCACCGTGAAGTTCGGATCGAAGGTCGGCAAGTCGCTCGTTTCCGGCCGGATGAACATGTTCCGCACGAACGCCATGTGCCACGCGTTAGGCGAGACGTAACGAACGGACAGGCGGTATGCTGGGTCTGCGCCGCAGTAGAGGTCCTCGACGAAGAGCTCTTCGCGCTGGTTGAGGTAGGCGCGGATGTCCGACAGCAACGCCTCGTAACTTGACGGAGAGATTGGCTGATTGACCTTGCCCCAGTCAACGTCCTTCTCTGAAGAAGGCTCGCGAACCACGAACTTGTCGTTTGGCGAGCGTCCGGTGTGCGGAGTGGTGACGGCGACGAACGGGCCCATCGCCGCGAATTCGCCTTCGCCGCGCCTCGCCGCAGCGAGCATCAGCTCCGCCGGCACAAGGTTCCAGTGAACCTGCCCCCGGGGATTCAGTCCCTGCCTCGAAAGGCCGACGCTGCTTTCGCGCTTCACGTCAGCGCGCTCCGGCTTCATCTCAATCGCCATTCTTCTATCCCTCGATCATGAGTCGCTATTCGTCACCGCCGCGGCGGCCCGGCCTGCACTGTCGCGCTCCTGCGCGTCCATCACCGCAACGGCAGCCATGTTCACAATGTCCTGCACATCGGCGCCGCGCTCGAGCACGTGTACCGGACGGTTCATACCAACGAGGATTGGACCGATGGCCGTGGCCCCGCCGAGATGGTTCAACAGTTTGTACGCGATGTTGCCCGCGCTGAGGTTCGGGAAGATGAGAACGTTCGCGCGCTCGCTCAGCGAGCTGAACGGGTAGTCCGACCGCAGAAGCTCTTCGTCGAGCGCCGTGTCGGCCTGCATCTCTCCATCCACAGCGAGGGACGGATCCCTCTCCCGCAGCAGCTGCACGGCGCGTGCGACCTTCTCTGCCTCGGGGTGCCGAACCGATCCGAAGTTGGAGAAGGAAAGCATCGCTATCCGGGGCGTAATCCCGAAAGTGCGAACGATCCGGCCGGCCGAGTACGCAATCTGTGCGAGCTGCTCGGCTGACGGATCGATGTTGACCGTTGTGTCCCCGCAAAAGATAACATGCTTGTCGAAAACCAGCATGTAGAGACCGCTCACCGTCTCCGCCTTGGGGTGGGCGCCAATCACCTGAAGGGCGGGGCGGATGGTCTCGGGATAATGCATGGTGACGCCCGATACGAGCGCGTCCGCATCTTCGCACGCGACCATCACTGAACCGAAGTAGTTGCCACTGAACAAAAGCTGGTGCGCTTCGCTATGGCTGAGGCCCTTCCGCTGGCGCCGGCGCCACAGGTAGTCGGCGTAGTGCTCGCGCCGGGGCGATGTCGCGGGATCTTCGATCGCGATGTCAGTGAGCGGGATGCCGTTCTCCCGGGCGATGCGCTCGATGCTCTCACGGTTGCCGAGCAGGATGGGCGAGGCGATGCCCTCGGCCACAATGACTTGCGCGGCGCGGATCACCTTCGGCTCTTCACCTTCGGGAAACACGACCCGCCGCGGGTCGCGAACGGCGCGGTTGATGATGCCGCGCATGATACCGCGGGCGCGTCCCAGCCGCGCTTCTAGCTGATCGCGGTAGTCATCGAGCTCGATGAAGTCATCAGCCGCCCCGGTGGCCACGGCGGCCCAGGCGACGGCCGGCGCAACCCAGAGAAGAATTCTCGGATCGAACGGGAAGGGAATCAGATAGTCAGGTCCGAACTTGACCGACCGTAGTCCGTACAGACGCGAGACGCTTTCCGGCACATCCTCTTTCGCGAGGAGTGAGAGCGCCTTCGTGGCCGCCATCTTCATCGCCTCGTTCACTTCGGTCGCGCGGGAGTCGAGCGCGCCGCGGAAGATGAACGGGAAGCCCAGGACGTTGTTGACCTGATTCGGGAAGTCGCTTCGCCCAGTGGCGATGATTGCATCGGGCCGTACCGCTCGCACGGCGTCGGGGAGGATCTCCGGCTCCGGGTTGGCGAGCGCGAAGATGATCGGCCGGTCTGCCATCGCGGCGATCATTTCGCCGGTTACGGCGCCCGCCACCGAGAGGCCGACGAACACGTCTGCTCCGAGAAGGGCGTCGGCGATCGTGCGGGCTCTGGTCTCCTGCGCGAACCTGGCCTTGTAACGGTCGATCTCACCGGGGCGCCCCTTGTACACTACGCCCTGCCGATCGGTGAGAATGATGTTCTCGCGCCGAACGCCGAGCCGCACGTAATGCTCAGCGGTAGATATCGCGGCGGCCCCGGCACCTGAGAAAACGCATCTGATGCCATCGAGGTCGCGGCCCGTGATCTCGCAGGCGTTGAGCAGCGCGGCGCCCGAGATGATCGCCGTCCCGTGCTGGTCGTCATGGAATACCGGGATCTTCAGAGTCTCGCGGAGCTTCTCCTCGATGTAAAAGCAATCGGGCGCGCGGATGTCTTCGAGATTGATTCCGCCGACGGTGGGCTCGAGGAGCTGGCAGAAACGGATCACGTCGTCGGGGTTCTCCGATCCTACTTCGAGGTCGAAAACGTCGAGATCGGCAAATTGCTTGAAGAGGTTGGCCTTTCCCTCCATCACCGGCTTGCTGGCAAGGGCGCCGATGTTGCCGAGTCCGAGAACGGCGGTGCCGTTGGTTACGACGGCGACGAGGTTTCCGCGCGCCGTGTACCTGTACGCGTCATCGGGATTCCGCTGGATTTCGAGGCATGGCTCGGCGACTCCTGGGGAGTACGCGAGAGCGAGATCGCGCTGATTGCCGAGCGGCTTGGTGGGGACGACGGCGATTTTCCCCGGCCGCCCCGAGGAGTGGTAGTCGAGGGCGTCTTGGCGCTTCATGTACCCGGCAAGTTACGAAAAACTTGGGTCTTTGGGCACCGGAAGGCCCCGTCAACCGGCTCCTGCGTCAGCCCGACACCGTCGTCGGAAGGCTCCTATGTCAGAAGGGTAGAAAAGCGATCTGGCGGATCGAACGGATCAGGGACGGAAAGGGATGGATGGGAAATCGGAAACAGACCTTTTTCCCCCTATCTATTCCGTCCCTGATCCGTCCCTACCCGTTCAATCCGTTAAATCGCTTTTCCACCGCTCTGACATAGGAGGCCGCGCCGGGCCGCGCCCTACCTGCGCTGCCCGATCCGCACGCCAAACGCGATGAGCGCGAGAAATCCTGACACGGCGATGATCGCCGGCCCCGACGGAAGATCGAGGGGGACGGAAAGGGAGAACCCGATAACTGCGGCGGCCACGGCCGAGAGGATGGACCACAAAAATGCGCCGCCCATACTGCGTGAAACGAGGAGGCCCGTTACCGCAGGTAGGACAAGGAAGTTGAAGACCAGAAGCACGCCCGCGAACTGCATCGCGAACGCGATGACCAGGCCGAGCGTCAGGTATAGAAAGAGATTCCAGAAACCCACACGATAACCGAGCGTCCCCGCCGTCTCGCGATCGAACGAGACGAACAAAAACTCCTTGTAGAACGCCGCGTGGGCTATGAGGACGGGGATTGCGACCCCCATCAGCACGACGGTGTCCGTGCGCGTAATCCCAAGGATGTTGCCTTGGAGGAAGAGGTCGTGCGCTTCACCGTGTGCGGCTTTGGAGATGAAGAGTATGCCGAGAGCACCGGCGACCGCGTACGTTACGCCGATCGTAGCGTCTGGAGGAATGCGTCCGCGTCCGCTTCCCGAGCCGAAAAACAATACACCGGCAATTGTCAGAAGGAGCGCGAGCGCGATGGGATGAGTGCTCAGTCCCAGGGCGAGTCCCTGCCCGGCGAGCCAGAGCGCGATCGCGATGCCCGCCGACGAAAGCTCGGCGAGCGCGGCCCCGACGAAGACGATGCGGCGCAACACGACGTAGACTCCGAGCACGCTGCACGCGACGGCGATAACGAGAGTACCATAGAGGGCTTCGCGGAAGAGCAGGACCGCATCAAGCACCAGTGGCGCTCCGATCCGGTTGCGGGGCGCCGGCATGTGTGTGGGGAGGCACTGCTGCGCCCGGAGTGTGGGCGGTGTCGCCGTTGTATCCGGCGCGCCGCGCGACCACGATTCGGTGGCCGTTCACCGAATCCACGTCAACCGGGATGCGGTACATCTCGCTCAGCACAGACGATGACATGATCTCGTCCACCGACCCGATCCGGAAGCTACCGTTCATCACCAGCGCGATTCGCTCGACGTAGTTGGCTACTTCGTTGAGGGCGTGGCTGACCATCA
>JACCRF010000104.1 GCA_013813715.1 Gemmatimonadaceae bacterium
TGATGGCGTCGTTCATGCCCAAACCGGTGTTCGGGCAGAATGGAAGCGGAATGCACACGCATCAGTCCCTGTTCAAGGGAAAACTGAACGCATTCTGGGATAAGGATGCCCAGTGGGAGCTGTCCGAGACTGCGCTGCACTACATTGGAGGTCTGCTCCGGCACGCCCGTGGATTCTGCGCCGTCACCAACCCACTGGTGAACTCTTACAAGCGCCTTGTTCCAGGATACGAGGCACCGGTGAACGTCGCGTGGTCGATGAGGAACCGAACGCCGATGATCAGAATCCCCGATCGCAGAGGGCTCGGCACGCGCGTCGAGCTGCGCATCCCCGATCCCGCGGCAAATCCGTATCTGGCCCTTGCCGTTCAGCTCGCGGCCGGCCTGGACGGCGTTGAGAGCAAGGCGGATGCGCGGGAGCCGGTGAACACCAACATCTGGGAGATGTCACACCGTGAGAAGCGCCGTCTCAAGATCGACGATCTACCGCACAATCTCGAGGAGGCGTGCAACGAGCTCGAGAAAGACACGGTGATCAAGGACGCGCTTGGGGAACACATCACTACGAACTTCCTCGCTGCGAAGAGAATGGAGTGGGAGGAGTACATCACCCAGGTATCGCAGTGGGAGCTCGACAACTACTTGGCCAAGTACTGACTCCGTAGAGAATCCGCTATCGGCGATCTTGGCGATGTAAAACGCGTGGTTGTAGATTCGAAGGCCATGAATCCATCCGAGCCGCAGCTATCGTATCCACATGACACCGGGTCGAACGCTGAAGATGCGGCGCTGATCCGGCGGATGTGTGACGCTGACGAGACCGCGCTCGGCGCGCTGTACGATCGCTGGATGCGGTCTCTCTACTCGCTGGTCATGCATCTTCTCAAGGATGCGGACGAGGCCGAGGATGTCGTCGAGGAGACGTTCTGGCAGGCGTGGCGGAAGGCTTCCGCGTATGAGCCGTCGCGCGGGGCAGTCTCGACGTGGCTGCTGACGATAGGGCGGCGAAAAGCTCTGGATCGCATCCGGGCAAAGCGCAGGCGCAAGGAAGAGCCGTTCGGCCAGGATCGCCCTTTCGCCGATCTGAGATCGGCGGAGCCGGACCCATCAGAGAATGCGGAGGGCTTCGAGCTGCGGAGGCACGTCCTGGCGGCTTTGAAGGAGCTGCCGGCTGAACAGCGCGAAGTGCTCGAGCTGGGATACTTCAGCGGACTGAGTCAGACGGAGATTGCTGATGCGACAGGCCAGCCTCTGGGAACCGTAAAGACGCGAATGCGTCTCGGGATGCAGAAATTGAGGGAGCCATTATCGATGCACCGGCAGGGACCGGAATGATTGACATGAACCACGAGGAGGCTTTCTCCGAGCTGGCTGCTGTTGCGCTCGACGTTGTACCGACCGAGGTCGGCGACGCGGTTCGAGCGCATGCCGCGGTGTGCCCGGAATGCGGACCTGAGTTGACGGCCATGGAAGCGACTGTCGTGGCACTTGGCGAGCTTGTTCCGAGCCAGCAGATGAATCGAGGGCGAGGTGCGGGGATTCGCTCGCGGCTTGTGATGCGCGCACGCGCCGAACGCGAGACGCATTCGGCGGGATCTGAGGGGCCGCCCGATCTTTCGCGTGGCGTGGCGAGTCTTACCGGGCTTGGGCACAGAATCACTCCGGTGTCGCAGCGTACTCTCGTGGTGGAAGGCGGGAAGCAGAAGACGCCTTCCCAGCCGCTGGCAGCGAGACCGCTGTCCTACGAGAGCAAAGATCGCTCGCTGGTGAAGTGGCTGGCGATGGCCGCCACGCTTGCGCTGGTTGCGACGGCGGCGCAACTGATGCGCGTGACGGCCGACAGGAACTCGATGCGTGCGGACATTGCATTGCGCGACACTGCATCACTTGACACTGCTTCACGCAACGACAGCCTCACGGCGTTAGTCGCCGAAAGGGATGCGATGATCGCGGCAATCAGCGGGTCCGACGTGAAAGTAGTCGCGCTGACCAATGAGTCAGCGAGGCAACCACTCGGCCGGATGTTCTGGAACCGTACATCCAACGACTGGACGATGGTCACCTACGACCTGCGCTCGCCGAGGCCAGGCCGGACGTATCAAGTGTGGCTGATCACCGATGACGCGAAGATCTCCGCGGGCACGTTCAAGCCGGGCGCTGACGGAAAAGCGGTGATGCATGCCAACTATGCGCTGGCGCGGAATGCGCTGCGTGCCGTGGCCATTACCGAAGAGCCCGAAGGTGGTGTGCCCGCACCGACGGGCCCCATGGTGGTGTCGGGAACAGCGACTTCCTAGCGATACCTAGCGATACCTGGCGAAGTCCTAGGATTTCCGCGTGGTTTTTTTTGTGCCCGATTTGCGGGCGGAAGACGACTGACTAGGCGACGATATTTCTGGCGTTCACCAGACAGTAATCGAAATAGTCCAGACTCGCATCCGCGCGTACGATCAGACCTTCGGCGATGCCGGCACGCGACTCGGGGCATTCGCGCACCTGGGGCTCGACGACATGAGCAAGCCAGCCTTCGGCGTGACCAATGTCGATAATCGCGTGGGCCCCGTAGTAGACCACCACTTTCTTTCTGATGCCGACGCGCTGAGCGCCGTGGACGACACGCGTGCAGCGCTGCGGTGCGAGAAGCTCGACTGCTCCAAGCGCGCCCTGCGCGCGAAAAGCGTTCCGGCGCGAGATGCAGCTCCAAAGCATGACATTCACTCCGCCAAGCACCTGCCACGGCAGCTCCGAGGCGTCGGGAGCCGCCAGATCGAGTCCTTCGATCAAATGGTGAAAGAGATGCGTATGCACCGCGTGGGTCCTGCCGCGGCCCATTTCATCCCAGTAGTTGCTGGCCATCTCCATCTTCACTTCACCGCGCGTGCCAATCTGGGCAAGGGCGATGAGGTCGTCGAATGCCGCCTCTCCGGCTGATTCCATCCGGAAGAACCACTCGAGTTGTGCGCGTGTTGCTTCAGATGCGAGGAAGCTGTAGAGATCGTGCTCATAGAGCGGATGGCTGAAGGCGGTATCGCGATACCACGCAGCAAACGAAGTCGCGTCCTCGGGAAGGGATTGAAGTGCCAGGTCGGATGACTTGTGAGCACGGCGCAGCATGTCGCGCTCCCATGGCCCTTCGAGCTCGTACAGCACCCGGCATGGAAGAGGGTGAAGCTGGTTGGCGAGCTGCGACTCCAGTGGCAGCAGCATATGCTGCTGGTAGAGGACGACGAGGGCGCGATGCAGCTCGTCGCGCGCGGTGTGATCGATCCACGAATCGGTATGCCGATCGGTCGTCTGGTGAGCTGGATATGCCCGGCTGGCAAGCTGGCGCGCTTCTTTCACCAGACTGTCCTCGAGATCGGGCTCGTGAGCCAGGATGTCGTCGAGATGCTTCTCGGAAAGGAGCGACCGCATCAACTCGCTGAGCCGGGTACGTGACGGCTGTGCGCCTGTACGATATGGGATGAGGGCTATCGACGGGAGCTCGATCGACTCTAACATGGCCAAGGAAGGCTCGTGGTAGATGTGCTGACGCCCTAAGACGAACGGTGCGCCGATTGCATTCAGACAATCGTATGGCGTCTCCGAGTGCAAGAGGTGAGCCCTCGCTCACGTCGCGGGATGGTCAGTGACGCTCTCCAGCTTCGCCCGACCATCGCCCGCTTATTCCCGGCTCCCATCGCTGGTAACCGAGGCGAGCAGGCTACGGGCGTTCGTGCCGCCCTTCCGTTTCACTTCGTTCTTTTCGCCCGAGGATACGCTGTTGTGCATCTGCGCGTCGGAGGCGGCTCTGTCACGAGCGAGATCGCCCAAAACCGGCGGCGGAACGCCCGCCGCCTCTCTGCGAATCGCTGAGCTTACGTCGGGAAGCGGGCTTGTTGGCCTGCACCTGCTGCGAATAGAAACGGGAAGTGCCCTTCTCGGGTTGGACATCGATGCTAATGCCGCAGCCGTTGCGTCGCAAAACGCGGAGATGCTTGGACTTTCAGGTCGAGCACACTTCGCTTGCGCGGATATCTGGTCGCCGGAAACGACAGACTTACTTGCCGGCTGGCAGCCTCGTCTCCTGGTATGTAATCCTCCATATGTTCCGGAGCCGCCTGGAAACACCCTCGAGGTTGAAGCCGGGTCGGGGCCCGATGGAACGGCGCATCTTCGGCGCACGCTGGAGATCGCGGGACGGCTCAGGCCACGGGCGATCGCGTTATCCTGGTGCAGCCTGTCGCATCCGCAGATCGTCCTGCGGGCAGCCGCGGCAGCCGGGTATCAGCTCAATTCGCTGTTCGTGACCGTGATCTCCGACGGCGAGTATTCGGGATCGGTGCATGACTATCTGCGCTCGCTGCCCCATGCCTTCATCAACGAGCAGAACGAGACCCTGAGTGCAGTCGCACCTGACAAGTCGGCGCGATTTGCCTACCTCCTGATGGCCGGAGAGTTTTCGAGAAAGGAGAGGGAGAACCCCTCCGATGACGAGATCGCAAATGTGGTGGAGGGAGTGTGCGAGCGGTTTGCGAAACGCGGGATAGAAACACTCGTAAATCAACGCTGTCCGATACCGGTCAGAACCTGGCTCCTCGATAGATGGGACGAGCTGCGGCTGAGAGCTATTCTACACGGAGCCATCGACAGAATGGCGGCTGCGTCGGCGTGAGATTCCTCGGGGTTGGCGAAACCAACGATCTTGGCGACATGTACCTGCGCCTTGCCGCGCGAGGACACTCGGTCAAGGTCTGCGTTACCGACGAGCGGTCGCGCGACGTCATGCAGGGCATGCTGGCGTTCACGGACGACTGGCGTCGCGAGCTGGACTGGATACGAGACGGCGGCGCCGACGGAGTCATTCTCTTTGAAACTGCGTCGGATGGCGAAGCGCAGGACGAATTGCGGCGTGACGGATTCAGTGTCATAGGCGGCAGCTCGCTGGGTGACCGACTGGAGGGAGACCGCGCGTACGGGCAGCAGGTGTTGGGCGAGGCGGGGCTGGCCACCGCGGAGAGCAAACTGTTTCGAGGATTCGATGAAGCGATTGCTTTCATCACCGAAACGCCGGGACGCTATGTGTTCAAGCTCAATGGTTCAGGTTGGGCATCCACTCGATCGTACGTGGGACAGATGGACAGCGGTGCAGACATGATCGCCCTTCTCTCCACAATGCGCGCCGACTGGCAGAACGAGGAAGCACCGAGCTTCGTGCTGATGGATCATGTAACGGGCGTGGAGGTCGGCGTCGGTGCGTTTTTCAATGGTGAACGATTCATGAGCCCCGCCAACCTGGACTGGGAGCACAAGCGCTTCTTTCCTGGTGACATTGGCGAGCTCACCGGCGAGATGGGGACGGTGGTGACATACCGCGGAGCGGAACCCATGTTCGGCGAGACACTCGCTCGATTCGCCCCGATGCTGCGCGAATCCGGATACTGCGGCTATATCAATCTCAACACAATCGTGAACGACACTGGCATCTGGCCGCTGGAATTCACCTGCCGGTTCGGCTACCCGGGATTTCCCATTCTCGACTCACTCCACGATGAAGGATGGGACACGATATTCGCGCGGATGCTTCGCCGCGACGAGGAACGACTCCCGACGAGAGCCGGATACTCCGTGGGAGTCGTGATCACTGTTCCACCCTTTCCCTATTCCGACGGATACGACGAGCTTGGCAAGGGAACTCCAATCTGCTTTCGAGAGCCACTCAGCCGGTTACAGCGCGAATCGATGCACTATGGAGAGGTCGCGCTTCGGAATGGACAACTCGTCACTGCGGGGATGATCGGATATATCATGGTTGTCACCGGAGTTGCCGACACGGTTGAGGCAGCGAGACGCGACGCATACGCAACCGTGGACAGAGTGGTGATACCGAACGCACGCTATCGCAATGATATTGGCGCCCGTTTCGCCCAGGAACATGCTGAGATGCAGCGGCTCGGATGGCTCACATAGGATTCGCAGGGGAGCCTCCGTCTCCAGCGGTGCGTCGTCTCACCGCCGGCATCGCGCCGTCCACCTTGCAGGAGATTCTGAATCGCTGTCTCTCCGGCACGGTGTCGCCGGCGGTGGCACTGATGCAGATGCTCATCGATACGGAGGATGCGTCTGCCGTTCGCGCCGCAGTGGACGAGGTGACAGGGCGGGCAGCGACGCTGTCGCGCGCGAGCGACAGCATTCTCCGCGATCGGGTGGATGATCTCACGCAACTGGTGGTCGAGAACGAACCAGGATGCGAGCGCATCGCGGAGATGCTTCAGGGAACGATGGATTCTCCCGAACCCGCGAGAACGGTTGAGGAAGGCATCGCGTTCTGCGAGCGCCTGTTTGACTGGTCGGTGCAGCAGTCCGAGGAAGCGAGCGTCGCGCTCTACTCGCTGGGCAGCCCGCAGCTTCTCGAGCGCGCGACGATGGAGATCATGGCGGAACTCGAGCAGTGGGGCCGGGTTTCGAATGACCACTCTGTGCTCGACATCGGGTGCGGCATCGGGCGTCTAGTGCAAAAACTCGCTCCGTACGTGCGTGAAGTGAGTGGCATCGACGTGTCGAAGCGGATGATCGACGCTGCCGTCCGCCGATGCGGTTCATTGCCGAACGTTCACCTGCTCAAGGGAACTGGCCATGACCTGCACGAGTTCGCTGGCGCGACCTTCGACACAGCGATTGCGGTGGATACGTTCCCCTACCTTCGGCAGTCCGGTGCGGCGCTCGTAGAAACGTATTTCATGGAAGCGGCGCGGGTGCTGAAGCCCGGCGGAGAGCTCGTAATATTCAACTACTCGTACCTGGGTGACGACGAAGCAGACGCGGCGGAAGTCGCTGCCCTCGCCCGCGATCACGGTTTCGATGTTCTGGTATCCGCGATCCGGCCGCTGGCGATGTGGGACGGGCTCGCGTTTCGCCTGCGCAGGCGTCCGCCGGCGGTCAGCTCCTAGCAGGCTCTGGCGCCGGCTCTTCGTCCTTCTGAATCTCCGGCGCCGAGCGCTGCGATACACGCTGTATCGCCTCCAGAGTCGCCATGCAGAATGCCGCCCATCCAAGCCCGATCGTGGCGCCGGCGAGGACGTCGGAGGGGTAATGCACTCCGAGATACATCCTGCTGGCGCAGATCATCGCGATCATGAACAGGGCGATGAACATAGTGACCCACCGCGGCCAATTGCGCCTGTAAAGGCGTGAAGCGAGGTAGGCCACCGTGCTATACACGATCGTCGCGCTCATCGCGTGCCCGGACGGAAACGATGAGCTGACAGCGTGTGTCCCCCATTCGAACACCTGAGGCCGCGGTCGATCGAAGAACAGCTTGAGAACGGTGTTGAGCAGGAGTCCTCCTCCGGTGGCAACGAGGAGGAGGAATGCGGAATACCTGTGTCGGGTGAGCGAGAGGAACAGCGCCGCGATGCCCACAACGGTCAGGACAACGACCCCCGTTCCGAGCGCGGTCACCTCGACCATCGCGGCATCCATCAACGGTGAACGGTGCGCCCCCATCCATGTCAGAACCGCATTGTCGAAGGCCTGAGTATTTCCCTGCATCACTCGCTCGGCGAGCTCGCCGAACATTACTGTTGCGCTCGTGGCGATGACGATGCCGGCAACCAGAAAGGCTCCGAGTCCGCCGAGTACGGTTCCGACGTGGCGAACTGAGCCGCGCAGCGCATCGAAGACGGGATCCCACCGCATCCGGAGCTCTTCGGGATGCGACTTCGGCGTATCAGCGGTTTTCGTCATTGCAGCCACGTCTTCTTGCAGGGAATAGGCCGAATCATAGCTTCCGGCGGGATGAAATCTCCCCTCCGCCGGTCGCTCACGACGCTTTCTCTCGTGTTCGTGATCTTCTTCAATGTCTCCGGTGGCGCGTTCACGACCGAATCCCTGATCGTGACGGCGGGCCCCGGCCTGGGGTTGCTCATTCTTGTCCTTATCCCGCTCGTGTGGTCGCTGCCCGAGACTCTGATAGTGGCGGAGCTGGCCAGCATGCTGCCCGAAGAGGGCGGTTACTACCGGTGGGTTTACAGAGCGTTCGGCCCATTCGTGGCTTTTCAGAATGGGTGGCTTACGTGGATGTATTCGCTCGTCGACATGGCAATCTACCCAGTGCTGTTCAATCAATACCTGGCGTTCTTCATGCCGGGAATGAGTACGGCAGCAAGGTGGGTCGTATCGCTTGTGGTAATATGGACGGCAACTGCGATCAATCTTCGTGGCGCTGGCCGTGTCGGACGAGCGTCGGTGGTGACCGGATCGTTCATCCTGGTTACGTTCCTGCTGCTCGCGCTGGCGGCGATTCCGCGAATAGATCACGTGCCGTGGGAGCCATTCGCGAAGCCCGGTGCGAACGGGCTGGGTGGACTTGGGGTCGGTCTCTCAATCGCGCTCTGGAACTACATCGGGTGGGACAACGCATCGACCGTGCAGGGCGAGGTCGTAGACGCACGGAGGAGCTATCCGCGTGCGTTGGCCGTCGCGCTTCCGCTGATTGCACTTGGGTATCTCGTTCCGCTTACCGCCACGCTTGGCGCGAGCGACTGGACCAAATGGCAGGAAGGCGGGTGGCCGGATATCGCTCGGATGTCGGCCGGTTCATTCGGTGAGCTGTTGGCCGTGTGTCTCGCGATCGCCGGTATGTTGAGCGCAGTATCGCTTTTCAACGCACTGCTGCTTGCGTATTCGAGAATCCCATTCGCGATGGCTGGGGATGGCCTTCTCCCCGGTGCACTTGGTCGTCTGGATCGCCGTGGAACGCCGCGTAACGCCATCCTCGTTTCGGCGATATGCTACTCGGCATTTGCGCTGCTGTCGTTTGGATATCTCGTGGTGGCCGACGTACTGCTCTACTCGCTGGCCCTTTTTCTCGAGTTCGCGGCATTGATAGCAATTCGTATCAAAGAGCCCGAGCTGCGCGGGACATTCCGAATACCGCTCGGAACGGGCGGAGTCGTGGCTCTCGCGCTGTTGCCCGTTGTGGTGCTTCTCGTCGTGACGACAATCGAGATCAGCGGCGGCGGATACGGAGCTCCCGCTATCGGTGCTGCACTTGCCGCCGCAGCACTGGGGCCCGGTGTGTACTGGCTCATCCGGCGGAGACTCAACGTGCAGGGAGAGACTGGATGACTACTCTCCTTCGTCGCTAGTTTCATCGCGGCGCTCGGCGAGACGTCGGTCAGCTTCACGCCTCCTGGCGCTTCGGCCGCGAAACCACCGAAGCGTCAGGACAATCGCGATGCCGAGCATGATCCAGTACACGGACATAACGAGGTCGTGGAAGGCCGGCATCAGGTACTCGAACGCGTAAACGATCGCCGCCACGATCGCGAGGCCTCCCCAGATCGAGAGCAGGGGACTGGGACGGCGTCCGCGCAGGAACCTGCTTCCGGGCTCTCTGGTCGAGTCGTCAGGCGATGTCATTGCGTAATTCTACCGCCGCGCCAGTGTCTTCGGCGCATGACGGCAAATCTATGTGCGTATTCAGGTGATGGCGGGTGATTCCGACGCGAGCTCGCGGAGCTGAGCGTCGGTCACGCGGAACGTGGTCCACTCGTCCATGGCGACGGCGCCGAGGCGTCTGTAGAAGCCGATGGCTGTTTCGTTCCAGTCGAGAACATACCACTCGAGACGCCCGCAATTCCGCTGAACCGCAATCTGTGCGAGCGCTGCCAGCAGGGCGCGACCCACGCCGCGGCCGCGGGCAGCGGGAATGACAAAAAGATCTTCCAGGAAGACGCCCCGTTGAGCCAGAAACGTCGAGTAATTATGAAAGAAGAGAGCGAACCCGACTGGTTCACCGCCGATTGATGCGATCAGGACCTCGGCGGCGGGCGGATCGGTGAAGAGAGTGTCGCGCAGGCTCTCTTCCGTTGCGACACAGGCATGCGCGAGCCGCTCGTACTCTGAGAGCGCGCGGATAAAATCGAGAATGACGGGGACATCGCTTTCCGCCGCTTTGCGGACGCTCACATCGGATGCGCCAGTGCTCACGCGGTGAGTATCAACCGGCCTGTTCCGGGTGTCAATGCCGAAGGGTGCGCTTGAACTGCGTTAACTTAACGGGATAAGTTGAGTCTCCGGCGCCGTGGCCAAGTGGTAAGGCGGCAGACTGCAAATCTGCTATTCGTCGGTTCGATTCCGACCGGCGCCTCTCGATACAGGCCCAATGACTGACGCGACCCTCCCCCGAAAAACTTTCTTCAGCGGTTTCGCACTGCCGCTGTTCTCCTGGGGTCTTCCATTTCACAGCCTGATCGTCGCCGTGCTGTTCGGCGGGCTGGGATTCTCTGCAGCGGGAGTGAGGGCTTTTGCTGCGTGGAAGGAAGTGATGGTGCTGCTGCTCATCGGCATCGTCGTCCTCCGTGCGATACTCGGCAAAGGCCCGCGCGCGTCGGTGTCGTGGGTTGATCTCGCCGTGGGCGCGCTGTTCCTCATCGCGTTTGCGTTCCTCATTGCAGGCGAGGCATGGCTCCGGATCGAGCTGCCGCGGGGTACCGAGCTGTACGGGATAAGGGACATCGCGTTTTTCCTGCTGCTCTACTTCGTGGGGCGGGCGAGCCCGGAAATCGCCGATGACCCCGATACACTGAGACGGCTGTATATCATCGCGGTCCTCACGAGTGCGATCGCGATTGTGGAATGGCTGCTGGTGACGCCCGACACGCTGGTACTGCTGGGGGTCGCGTCGTATTTCCAGGATTTTCTGAACGTCTCGGCGTTCACGGCGGGGAATGAGTATGGACTGCCGATGAACTACTGGACGCGCATTGGGAACGTGGAGGTGCAGCGTGCCGGCTCGATCTACCTGTCGAGCCAGGGATTTGCGGTGCCGTTCCTGATCATTTTCCCAGCCGCGACGGCGTGGGCTTTCGGTGCGATTGAGCGGCGCACGTGGTCGATCAGGATCGAGTACGCGATCATCTGGATTGGATTGCTTCTCAGTATCACGCGCATGACGATCCTTGTCTGCGTCATACAGCTGTTTCTCGTGATTCTGATGCTGCGGCGTCCCGAGTGGGCTGTTATCGGAGTCGCGACGGGCATGATCGTGTTGCTCGTCTCACTGTTGGTGGTTCCCGGACTGCCAGCGTTCATGTGGGACACGCTCACCTGGCAAACGGGAAGCAGTCTCTCGCACAGTAAGGACTGGAGCAAAGGCGTCGAGGCGTTCTTCAGGCAGCCATGGGGGTCAGGGCTCGGAACGACAGATCAATCCGCTGTTCGATTCGGTGTCGAGCCCCTTACCGCGGACAGCGGCTACTTCAAGTACGCGGTGGAGCTGGGCATCCAGGGATTGATCGCGCACCTGGCGATCTTTGCTGGTATAGCTGTTGCCTCGTTCAAGGTCGCCCGTTACGCAAGCACCAAATACCGCCGCCTCCTCGGTACTGTCGTTCTCTTCACGACGATCGGCGTCATGATCAACGCCATGACAGGCGTCGTGTTCAACGCACCGGTGCTTGCGTTTCTCTATTTCTGGCTCAGCGGCGCGATTGTCACGGTAGCCCAGAAGGATCCGCAAGTACGCCAGCACGCTTCGGCCACCACTCCGCCTGCAAGCCTTGCTCCGCTCGCCGCGCATCCTCTGCCGATACGGTAAGCAAGACGACTCGGGCGGTGACGCATGGCCACGTCAGGGAATAGGTTTACCGACTCGAATGAAGCCACTAACCGCGTTCTTCGTCATCGCTGCGGGCCTTTCGCCGACTGCGGGCAACGGACAGTCGGCGGAGCCGCCGCCAGTCACCCGTGAGTTTCGTGGCATCTGGGTAGCAACTGTTTCGAATATCGACTGGCCCTCACGACCCGGCCTCACATCGTGGGAGCAGCAGGCTGAGCTGATCGCGATTCTCAATCGTGCGGTGGCACTGCGGATGAACGCGATTGTACTCCAGGTGCGGCCGGCGACGGACGCGCTCTACGATTCGAAACTCGAGCCCTGGTCGGAGTATCTCTCGGCGCAGATGGGCCGCCCACCAGAGCCGTACTATGACCCACTCGCATTCGCCGTCGAAGAGTCGCACAAGCGGGGGCTCGAGCTGCACGCGTGGTTCAATCCGTATCGCTCGCGACATCCATCTGCCAAGTCCGAGATTGCCGCCACGCATCTCAGCAATACGCGCCCGGAAATTGTTCGCGCGTACGGAAAACACCTCTGGCTCGACCCCGGCGACCCTGCTGTCAGGAGCCACTCGCTGCGTGTGATCATAGATGTCGTCCGCCGCTACGATCTGGATGGAATCCACATCGACGACTATTTCTATCCCTACAAGGAGCGTGACTCGGCGGGGGTGCTCATCGCCTTTCCGGACGACGCGAGCTGGGCGCGGTACGAGCGAGCCGGCGGAAAGCTGCCCCGCGACGACTGGCGCAGAAACAACGTTGACACGTTCGTTCGCGAGTTGTACCGGGCGACAAAGAAGCTGAAGCCGTGGGTGAAATTCGGGATCAGTCCGTTCGGCGTCTGGCGCCCGGGTTATCCGGAACAGATCAAAGGCTTCGACGCCTATGCCGAGCTGTACGCGGACTCAAAGCGATGGATCAACGAAGGCTGGCTGGATTACTTCACCCCTCAGCTCTACTGGCCGATCGGACGCGAGGATCTCAGCTACCCTGTCCTTCTTCGCTGGTGGATCTCCCAGAATACGAAGGGTCGCAACATCTGGCCCGGGAACTTCACTAGCCGCGTTGGCGTGCCGGCACCTCAGGGATTCACGGCGCAGGAGATTCTCGATCAGATCTCCGCGACTCGGATGGAGCCAGGTGCGAGCGGCAATGTTCACTTCAGTGCGAGAGCGTTGATGCAGAGCCGCGACAGTCTCGTCGAGCGGCTCATGGCGGGGCCGTATGCAGGGCCGGCGCTCGTTCCTGCATCGCCCTGGCTCGACAGGATTCCGCCGCGCGCACCACGTGTCGCGATGCGGAGGGACATTGCGACACGCGCGCCTTTGATCTAGATCACGCCGCGGGGAGCGGAGAAAGCCTGGCTTTGGGTGCTCCGTTATCGCGCCGGCGCAGACTGGACGACGCTGGTGCTCCCGGGATGGCAGCGATCGTACATGTTCGCCGGAGGATCAGCCTCGGTCGCGCCGGACGTGGTTACAGTCACGGCAGTGGACAGAACCGGAAACGAGAGCGAAGTCTCGACCGCGCGCTATTCCGTCTTGTCGGTCTTGTCGGTCTTGTCGGTCTTGTCGAGTGACGCCGAGTTGATGCAGTAGCGCAACCCCGTAGGCGCGGGTCCATCCTCGAATACATGGCCCAGGTGTGCGTCGCACCGGCTGCAGAGAACTTCGGTTCGCTTCATGAAAAGGCTTCCGTCGGTTTCGGTGCTCACGTTCTCGCCCGATACTGGCCGCGTGAAGCTGGGCCACCCGGTGCCCGAATCGAACTTGTCGTCGGAGTCGAAGAGCGCATTACCGCAGCAGACGCAATGGTATGTGCCAGGCTCCTTCGAGGAGTTGTACTTGCCGGTGAACGCGCGCTCCGTGCCCTTCTCTCGCGCGACGCGGTACTGCTCCGGAGTAAGCTGCTTCTGCCACTCCTCGTCGGTCTTTCGAATCTTGTCGGCCATGGTCGCTCTGGTTGGTGATAGGTAGTGGCTTTAGTGCGGTCTCGAATACTCCATCATATTAATAATCGGTTTAGCTCCAGAGGCGGAACTGATGAAAGGCGGCAGGCTGACTTGTGGCTTGGCATTCATGGCGAACGCGGCGACAGCGTGCGCGCCCGCGAAGCCGGTAGTCGTCGATGTTCTGCCCAGCATCACAATAGACACAAAGCAAGGTGCTGGGATAGTCGCGCCGGCCACCGGCACGAGCCGCAGCTTCTGGGAGGCGATGTCCAATCTGGATCCCGACTATGGGGACAGGCATCGCGTAAGCAACGCGGAGCGTGCATTCGCTAGCGCTCTGAGTCTCATCATTGCCGGCGAGCCAGACGAGGCCGAGCTTGTGCTCGATAGTCTGCGGTCGAATTCAGCGGATTCGGTCGTGCGGGTCGCTTCGCGGCTGATGCTTACCGCGATGCTTCAGTATCAGGACAAGTGGAAGGTGCTGTCGGAGCTGAATCCAGTCGGGGCCTTCGATAGTCTCACCAACGATGAAAGGGACAGAGCCGGGGTCGAATCCTGGGCTGACGCCTTCAAGGACGTTGGTGCGAGAGCCATGTCTTTTCCGCTCCAGCAGGTAGTGCTTCCGCTCACACTGTCAGCATCGGGAACCCCAATGGTACCGGTTGCCATCAACGGCCGACAGCGGCTCTTCTGGCTCGATACGGGATCGAGTATGTCCATCGTCGCTTCCGATGTGGCGGCGGAACTCGGGGTCGAGCCGCTGATCGCCGATACGCTGGAGATCGCGACTGCTACGGGGAGAGTCGCGGCACGGCCGGCCGTGATTGCGAGAATAGGCATGGGAGGAATAGTCATCTCGAACTCGACGGCTATGATCGTCGATAGCCGTTCGATGGAAGTACGACACGGTGCCGACAGCTCGAATGCCGTCAAGATCGACGGTATCATCGGCTACGACGTGATCAGCCGAATGAACGTCGGGATCGACTATGTGAATCGCAGGGTGACGCTTGCGAAGCCGCAAGCGGCTGTGACGCGGGGACGTAACGCACGAAATCTCTACTGGGTCGGGACGCCGATCGTGCGTCTGATCACGCCGAAGGGGACGGCGCTCCATTTCAATCTGGACACAGGTGCTCAGGAGACTTATTCCACTGAGCGACTACTGGGGAAGGCAAAGGCGAAAACGTTCGCTGGCGAAAGACGTCTCGTCGGAGGATTTGGCGGGACGCAGACGGTGCGTGGCCGCTTCATCGACGAGATCCGATTGTTGCTCGCCGGGCAGCCGCTGCTCTTCAGGAAGCTGTTCGTGTTCGTACCGGCATACGCCACTTTCGTGGCTCTCGACGGGATTCTCGGGAGCGATATCGGGAAGTCTGGCCGCGTCCGCATCGACGCGACCAATGGGCTGTTCCGAATCGAGTAGTGCGGCATGCAGGGGATTGCCCACGCAAAGGGCGCATAATTCGCAAGGAGAAGATTGCCTGACCTCGGGTAGTCAATTATCTAACCATCTGCCATGCCCGATCCGACCAGCATCCGACCCCTCGTAACTTTCACAGTAACCCCGCGCTTCGAGTTGTTCTATGCGCTTCAGGCGATTGCCGGCGGCGGCGATGGGCGTACCCGTGACTGGTGCCGGGATACGCGGCGACGTCTTCCCAACAAGCTGCGCAAAACGCTCGACGAGATCGCGCCATCGCCGCTGCTCTGGCCGCTGCTGGCGGATTCGCTGAGAGACGCATCCCCAGCCCTCGATGCCAGGGAACTGATCGACTACCTCCGCAAGATGGACGATGCGCCGTTTCAGCGGGCGGTACTGGGCGGCGTGTTCAAGGGTCAGGGATCAGTGGATGGCCTCTTGTCGGGAGACGCCGACCTCGGCCGAACCGTTACCGCCGAGTCGGAAACGCAGGGGCGCTTGCTCTCGCTGCTTGGTTTGTATCCCTTCGATCGAAAGAATCCGAGCGCGATGACGCTCGCGAAGATGGTAAGTGATCCCGGCGCCTACAGAGCGGGGCTGGTCAGCGCGTTAGAGTCATTCTGGAACGCCGCGTTCGATGCGACGTGGGCGAGCCTCGAGCCGCAGATGCGGGATACGGCGCGGCAATGGGCGGAGTCGCTATCCGATGCAGGATTCGCGGGATTCGCCAACTCAGCCCGGTTGCCTATAACGGAGGCTAAGGGGGCAATTGTCTCCGTGCGCGGCTCGACCCGGGTCGCATTGCGATCGGTGAACGGAATCATCGTCATTCCTTCGGCGTTCAACGCGGCGCGGCTCTGGGCGGCATATCCGGACGAGAAGCATCGAACACGCTTTTTCATTCCGCTGTTCGACTCAAATCTCGCGGTTACGGACACCGAGTGGGTGAGCGCGGCGCTTGCCTTCAAGGCGCTCGGCGACACGACACGTTATGCGATGGCGTCGATGATCGCACGAACTCCGATGACTTCAGTGGCGCTGGCGCGCACTTTCGGCGTATCCAAGCCGACCATTTCGCACCACGTTCAGTTGCTTCGCTCAGCGGGCCTCCTCGAGGAAACCGACACTGAGAATGGCGTGGTGCTGGCGCTGAATCGCCGCATCGTCGAGAGGATATCGGCAGCAGCTGCACAAGAGATGTTCTCGGGCCTCGAAGGCGAGCAAGTCATTCGAAGAACCCGACGCACGAATAAGCGCTAGCGGCCAGAGTCGGACGGTTGGCAAACACACTTTTCAAGGGGAGATCGAGATGAGTGCCGTATTCGGCGAGAGGATCATGGACGGCAGAGTAGCCGTCATTACCGGAGGCGGCAGCGGAATCAATCTCGCGATCGCCGAACGTTTCGCCGAACTGGGGGCGACAGTCGGGCTGATAGGAAGGACTCAGGCGAAGCTGGATACGGCGGCCGGGGAGATCGTGAAATCAGGGGGCAAGGCGGCGGGATTTCCGGCTGATGTGCGCGACTACGACGCGCTGGCCGCGGCAATCGCAGGCGCGCGCGAGAAGTTCGGCGAGATCGATATCGTGGTATGCGGAGCTGCCGGGAATTTTCCTGCGCCAGCGCTCGGCATGTCCGCCAACGGATTCAAAGCGGTCGTGGACATTGATCTGCTGGGTACATTCAATACGTGCAGGGCGGCATTCGAACACTTGAAGCGGCCGGGCGCATCCATCGTGAACATCTCGGCCATGCAGTCATTCATCCCGATTGCCATGCAGGCGCACGTGTGCGCGGCAAAGGCAGGAGTGGACATGCTGACGAAGACACTTGCTCTCGAATGGGGACCTCAGGGAGTCAGGGTGAACTCCATTGCGCCGGGATCGGTTGACGACACCGAAGGGATGAAGAGGCTGGCTCCGACATCGCAAGCTCGCGACACAATCACCAGCATGATTCCGCTTGGCAGGTTCGCTCAGAAGCGGGAGATCGCGGATCTCGCCGTGTTTCTGTGCTCCGATGCTGCTCGGTTCATTACCGGCGCGATTATGGTGTGTGATGGCGGACAATCGCTGGCCAGCATGAGGTCGGGACTGATGGGTGGTGGAAAACCCTAGCGATGCGGCCAAACGGCATTTTCCGGATGCTTCTCCTGTTCACCGGGATTGGGTGCGACGGAGCGACGCCACATCCTGTGGTGATGTGACGACAGCTACAGCTCGTCAATCGACTTTGGCCAGTCCTGCCTGAGCAGCCGCGATAGCGCCCTGTCGGCGAGCAGCTTCCCGTCAGTCTGACAGCGTGCGCAGTAGTTGGTCTCGTTGCTCGCGTACCTGATTCTTTGAACCGGGGTTCCGCAAACAGGACAGGGCTTTCCAAAGCGGCCGTGCACCGCCATCTCGTCATGAAAAGCGGTTACTTTCTCCGGAAAATCGCCGCCTGCCTGGGCACGGAGACGGTTGGTCCATTCAATTAGTGTCTCGCGTGTGGCGGAATAGAGGCGCGCAATCTCCTCCGGCGTGAGGCGCGACGTGTGCTTGATAGGCGAGAGCCGCGCCCGGTGAAGAATCTCATCGGAGTAGGCATTGCCGATGCCGCTGAAGAGGCGCGGATCGGTGAGCGACCGCTTCAACGTATGATTCTCGCTGGTCAGGCGCCCGGTGAAAGTCTCGATGTCGGTATCAAGGGGCTCTACACCGCCCCGGTTGATCTCAGCGAGTGCCGCTTCTCCGCGCACGAGGGTCAGTGAGGCACGCCGAGTCGTACCGGCCTCGGTCAGGATGAGTGAACCGTTGTCGAAATCGAACGAAGCAAGCCCTAGCCGTCCGGGAATCTTCGCGCTGGGTTTGAGCCAGCGAAATCGGCCGGCGATCATGAGGTGGATGACGATCCACAACTCGTCCTCGAGCGCGATCGCGATTCGCTTGCCGATTCTACGAACGCCGAGGACTGTCTTGCCTTCGGCCTCGTAGATCGGGGGCTCGACGGAGCGAACGACGAACGGATTCGCTATTCGAAGGCGTTCGAGGCGACGTCCGGCGATCCTCGCCGTGATGCACTCCACGTACACCGTAACATCGGGAAGCTCAGGCACCTACCCCTATTGTCCGGCCATCGCGGCGAACAGATATGAGAGATTCGCCGTGCCGTCCATGATGGGCTCGTTGGTGGAATAGTCACCGACGTCGTCGTGATAGACGATGAAGCCGGTGTTGAACGCCGCGTACTCATCGGGGTCATGAAGATTCACGTAAAGGAGATTCTTGTAGATAGAGCGATACACCGGGCCATCGAGGAGCCCGCCTGTGAGCTGGAGCTTCAGATCCTTCGCAATGACGGAATGTGGATCTCGCGCGAAATTCCCCGACTGCGGAAGGCCGATAATCATCGAGACGCCCCACGGATTGGCGCCGAGCAGCCAGTCGAGCGCGGCAGCCTCGTACTCGCGGAACTGGTTATCGGCGGTCATGCGGCGGTAGAGATACGCCTGCGTCGCGAAGCTGGCCATGAGGTTGTTGGAGCACCAGATGAACGGAATTCCGACCCGGAATCCATTGCCCGCGCGAGCAGCGACTGCTTTGAGACCAGTTTTATAGAACGACGCGAGCTGTGCCTTCTCGCCTGCGGATCCATGCCGCCATGCTTCATAGTGACCATTGTTATGCCAGGGATACCACTGATAGTGGCGAGCCGTGTCGCGTCCCATCCACGGAGTGACTTTCTCGTTTCGGGCATGCGCTAGGGCGTCGCCGAGGAAGTGCTTCCGACCCGTGGCGTCGACGAGCGAAGCGGCGGCGAGCTCCATGTCGTCGTGCCAGTTGTCTTCTTCATAGAAATAAGGTTGACCGCCGGGTGCGGTTTGGCAGACCCCGGGATGCTGTCTGCCAAGCCGGTATGCCGCGAACGCTTTTCTTTTAAGCGTGTCGGCGAACGCAGGGTCGCCCTTTCTGAAAATCGTCGCCCCGATCGCAAAGGCCGAAGCGAACTTGCCTGCCGTGGATGCGTACCCGGTTGAGCGGTTCTTCGTCTTGACGATTCCCTGCGGCTTTCCGGTGCAGGGATAGACCGGTCGCTGCTTTCCTTTTCCCCACCCGTAGTTGGAGGAATCGGTCCAGGGAAGGTCCCACACCGCATGATCGCGGTCGTCTCCGAGCTGGTTGTACATTCGGTCGTCCGCCGGATACATGCGGAGGAGCCATTCGAGTCCGTGACGCGCTTCGTCAAGAACGTCGGGAATCGTGTTGGCACCCGGTAGACCTCGTGCGTCGAACCTGTCAGAGAACGCGCGAGGATTATCGCGGTAGGCCATGAGCATGACGAAAGTCGCGTTTGCGGAGGTCGTCACGTACTGGAGATAATCGGAAGCGTCGGCCCACCCTCCGGAGACGTTGATGAACTGTCCGGCTCGGGCAGGGTCGTCGACGATTATTCCGTCGAGCCGGTGGACTGAATCGCGGATTATTGGATTGAATCCCGAGCGCTGCTGCCGCATGTACACGAGCAGTGTGTTGGCGGCATCGTCGTATGCCTTGCTGCTCACGAAAACAGGAGGAGACGCAACACCGCTGGCGAGTATCGTGTAGCGGCCAGGCTTGCGCAGGGTCGAAAAGTCGAGTCGATGCGTCGAGGCGCACGGTCCGAACGAACCCGTGGACTTCGCCGGCGCCGGCCCGAATATCAGTCGGCCGTCACTGTCCTGGATCGTAAAGGTGCGCAGAGTGACAGCCTCGAGCGAACAGGTGACGGCGATCTTGGGGTCGCTGGGGAGGTAACCGAGCTGGTTGATGCGGATGTATGTGCGCTGAGTGGAACCGGCCTGGGGCGACCGTGACTGGCCGGCCGCGACGTGGAAAGCCGCGAATCCAAGGATGAGACCGAGTCCGGCACCGCTTCTCATTAGGGAATTGAGTGCACCCGGCAACACCACGACGGTCTTTGTAAGTTGAACTTGGTCTATTGCCGCCGGCTGCTGAGTAGCGACCACGCTACCTTCTCAGGTCAGCGTCCGCCACCGGCGCGCGTGGCACACTGCCCTCCATGTTTGCCACAGTGTTCGCCACAACCGCCATGATCGCGACGCAAAGGGCCATGTCCCGCGGATTTATCTTGTCTATAGTGTCGGCCTCGGTATGGTGGTACCAGAAATAGCGCGATGGATCAACGTTGATAGCTACGGCCGGAACACCGAGCGTATTCAGCGGCCATACGTCCGCCTCCGGTCCACCAGCCTGAATCGAATCGGCGCCGGCCCGCTTCAGCAGGTGTGACACCTCGCGCATCACCGCCAGGCCCTGATCAGAACCGGCGAACATTATCCCCGCCGGCCTGAAGACTCCGTTGTCCGATTCCATCGCTATGATGTGCCGGTCAAGCTCAGCGCGGTGAGCATCACGGTACGCGAATGCGCCGCCGAGCCCGATCTCTTCATTCGTCCAGAGAACGACACGGATGGTGCGTTTGGGGCGAACGCCCGATTGCTTGATGAGGCGCAAAGCTTCCCATGCCGCGACGCAGCCTCCGGCATCGTCCATCGCCCCGGTACCTACATCCCATGAATCGATATGCCCACCGAGCACAATGACCTCGTCGGGGCGCTCGGATCCGCGGATTTCGGCGATCACGTTACGTGACTGGGCGGGAGGCAACGTCCTCGCCCCCATAGTGAGCCGCACCACCGGCGTCTCGCCGCGTCGCTGGAGGCGGTGCAGCATCTCAGCGTCCTCGGGCGTAATCGACGCACCCGGAATCCGCGGGACCTTGCGAATGGTGTCGGCGTAGGAAAGGCCGCCGGTATGCGGTGTCTGAAGCGATACGGGAGTGGCCGAACGGACGAGTACAGCGATGGCTCCGACCAAAGCGGCCGAGTCAACCCCGTAGGCCCGGTATTGGACAGCTCCGCCATATGCGACGAACGGATGCAGAGCAGTGTCGAACGGGAAGTTAAAAACGACGATTCTGCCCTTTGCCTGCGCGGACCGCGCGCGCAGCTCGGCAAAGTCGCGAACGACGAGTACGGGCGCGGCGATTCCACCAGGCGGCGTGCCGACGCTTCTGCCGAGTCCGAGCATGTGAAGCCGCATGCGTGCCGGCTTCTCCATCACGGCCGATTCCGCGCCCCGAACCCAGTGGGTAACGGTGACCGGTTCGGTGTGGACGTTCTCGAGGCCGTCCTTTTTCATCTCGGCGACTATCCAGTCGATTGCCCGTTCCAGGTTCTGTGATCCACTCGGGCGGGCACCGAAACCGTCGGTGAGACGACCGAGTCGCTCATATGCGGCGCTGTCACGAAGGGCCGCATCGATGAGCTGATCGGCGGCGGGCCGATGCGACTCGAGCGATCGCTGTGCATATGCGGGAAAAGCCGCGATGAACGAGACGCAAAGGCTAGCGCACGCAGAGACGCAGAAAGCTGAAGTCAACGGGTCGATCGCATCTGTTCCGCCTTCCACACCATCGCCTTGTAGATGCGTGTGCGTCCGCTCGGATGGTCGTAGAAGAACATCTCCTCCACGGGGCCGGGGTCGAGTTTGCGGTACTCGGACAGCTTGAGCGACACCTGAGAGAATCCATCTGGCTCACGCGCCACGTTCAGCCCAAACGCATCGGCCTCGGCTTCACTGGTTCTGATGATGCTGTTGGTGGCTGGGGTGGCTATGAAGAAGAAGGCGGCCATTATCAGCATTACGAGAGGCAGCCCGGCGGGATCAGCGATGTCTCGGATTCCCCAGGTGCTGCCCCAGCGGCTCGCCGCCCAATCGAAGCCGCGCCGCAGAATGCCGAACGCGACGGCGATGAGAATGCTCGTGTAAATGAGCAGCTCGTACACGTGATTGAGGACATAGTGTCCCATTTCATGTCCCATTACCGATTTGATCTCCGGAAGGGACGTGCGGTTGAGCAGGTTGTCATTCAGGGTGATGCGCTCGGTGCCAAAGATTCCGGAGACATTCGCGCTGATGCGTTTCGTCTGCTTCGATGCATCGACCACGTAGACATTCTGCGCGGCGATGTCATTGGAGCGGGCCATGCTGAGAATGGGATCGCGAACCGTCGGGTTCTCGAGACGGGTGACCTTGTTGAACAGCGGCAGGATGTAGATCGGCCCGATGAGCACACCGAAAACGAGAAACGCCATCGCGACGAGAGAGCCCCATATCGGCCAGCTTCGTGGAAGCTTTCGCACGACGGCATAGAGCCCCGCCACCGCGAGTCCTCCAAGCACGAGTGAAACACCCAGTGCCTTGAGGTAGTCGGTGGCCCAAGCGCCAAAAGTCTGGTTGGAGAGGCCGTACTGGTGCTCGCGGAAGAAGTCAGTGTAAAGCGTCCACGGGAGAGTGATCAGGGTTGTAAGGACCGTGAATAGTGCGAAGTAGATGAAGGTGTGGATCCACCGGAGGCGGGTAACCCGTTCAGCCCGCTCGCGCATCGCGCGAGACAGACCAAGCTGGAGAACGAACAGCATCACGGTGACGGTGATGAGAAAGTTCCAGAGATAGATCCAGTAGCCGCCCTCGAAGTAGGCGTCCGACTTCAACCTCGCCGCGGGCGGGATGGTTGCAAGGTAGGCATTGGTCGCTGCGACTGGATCGAGTGTCACCTCACTCTGCGCCATGGCTTCTGCAGGGGCGGACGGGGCTTGAGCTGCACCGAGTGGTCGCGGGCCCAGGGGCGCGATAAGAATGGCGATGACAACGAGAAGGGCACGGGTATTCACGGCTGACAACGCTAGGTGGCTGGTGCCGTCGCGTCAATGAACCTGTATCATACCCGGTGCCCGGTACCGGATGTGCGATACCCATAGCCGATTCCCAATGGAAATCGACGTCAGTGAGATTCTGAGTCTGCCCGAGCTCGAGGAGCACGCACGTCGGTGCATGTCGCACATGGCCTACGAGTTTGTTGCCTCTGGCGCAGCCGACGAGATCTCGCTCAGGTGGAACAGGGAAGCGTACGACCGTATTCCGCTCAGGCCGCTGGTGTTGCGTGACGTGGCGACAATCGACACGCGCGTCTCTCTGTTCGGAAGGGAGCATCCCTTCCCGATACTGCTGGCTCCGGTTGCGTTCCAGCGCGCGATCCATCTTGAGGGAGAGATTGCCACTGCGCGGGGTGCAGGTGCGGCGAACGCAACGTGGATAGTGAGCACGGCGACGACGACCCCACTCGAGGACATCGCCAGGGTTGCAACGGCGCCACTCTGGTTTCAGCTGTATCTGCAGCCCGATCGGGCATACACGCGTGACCTCGTGCATCATGCCGAAGCCGTGGGATGCGAGGCGCTTTGCCTGACGGTGGACACACCTGTACTCGGAGCGCGCAATCGGCAGACGCGGGCGAAGTTCGCGCTGGGACCGGGGGTTACGACACCGCATCTGGAGCCGATCGGTAAGGAGCGGGCGATCATGAACCCGGTCCGTGTCGTTCCCACATGGAAGGACGTCGACTGGCTCCGGTCGATCGCCAGAGTGCCGCTCGCCCTCAAGGGAATTTTGACAGGCGAAGACGCAGAGCGCGGACTCGAGGCGGGCGCGCAAGGCATCATCGTCTCGAATCATGGCGCGCGGAACCTCGATACAGCACCCGCGACGCTCGACGTTTTGCCGGAAATAGCGGAGCGGGTCGCCGGCCGTGCGCCGGTACTGGTGGATGGCGGCATTCGCCGCGGGACGGACATCCTGAAGGCGATTGCGTTCGGTGCATCCGCCGTATTGATCGGCCGGCCTTACTGTTACGGACTCAGTATCTACGGGGCGGCGGGAGTTCAACGGGTGGTAGAGATACTGAGGCAGGAGCTCGAAATGGCGATGATGCTCACGGGCCGTCCGGCGATCGCAGACATCGACCGAAGCGTGCTTCTCTTGACTAGTGGGCCGGCGCACGCAGAATGAAGCGGGCCGGGAAGCGTTCGCTCTCCGGCAATCCCGAACAAGAGGGTACCATGGCAAGGCCAATGCTTTTCCTTTCGATAGTATGTGTACTGGGCGCGTGCAGCACCGAGAAGGGGGTGGCGACCGATACGGGCCGCTCGATGGACACTGGTGCGACGGCTGCACCGGTGGCGATGAACGACGATGCGGCACGGCCGCAGATCGAAGCGCTGCGAAATGCGTGGGTAGATGCGGCGGGCAGGGACGACGCGGCCGCCGTTGCCAATCTGTACGCGGAGCACGCGATTTTCGTCGGAACCGAGACGGCGGTCGCCAACGGCCGAGCGGCAATCCAGGCCGCGCTTGCCCAGTCGTTTCCGGTGACCAGCCTCACCAAGGTAGAATCGAGAGATCTGGTCGTGAATGGCGCGCTGGCGTACGACTACGGCGAGTTCACGCAGCAGGTGACTCCCCCGAACGCCCCGGCTACGACGGTGAACGGGCATTACCTGGTGGTACTGCGCCGGCAGGATGACGGGTCGTGGAAGATCGTGCGCCACGTGAGCACCACTCCGCCAATCGCCAGGTAACCGAGGGCAGCCGGCGGCATCGCGACAGCGCTGGCTGCATACTTGCCCGGATACTCGGCGGAGACCAGGCACCTCGATGCAACAATACGTAGCGTTTCTGAGCGGTATCGCGGTCGGCAGCAAAGCTGTAGATGGCAAAACCCTGCACACGGTCTTCGAGCGCCTGGGGTTCCTCGGCGTCGAAACGTTCTTTGCCAGCGGGAACGTCGGCTTCAGGACGGCGGTGGGGAGGCTTCAGCCGCTGGAAGCGCAGATCTCGCGCATCCTCCGAAAGGAAACCGGGCACGAGATCGATGCTTTCATTCGAACGCCAGCCGAGCTCACTGATATTGTGGACTATCGGCCGTTTCCCGCTGACGCCGCGCAGCCGCCTGGGAGCTCGATGTTTGTCGTATTCCTGTCTGAACGCCCCAATGTCAACGTTGAGCGCGGGTTGCGCGCGTGCCGCACCGACCAGGATGACTTCAATATCAACGGCCGGGAAATCTACTGGCTGCGGCGTTCGAGGCACGGCGCATCTCAGTCATCGAGTCCACCGCTCGCAAAGGCCCTCGGGGTTCCCGCAACGGTGCGGAGCCTGGAAACGGTAAAAAAGCTGGCGGCGAAGTTCAGGTGACGGCACGACCAGTCTATTGAGTTTCGACTATCTCTTCGGTGATCCGGTATTTGCCGTCGAGCCAGGCGATGATTTCGCGTGCACCCGGGTGCTCGATTCCTTCGTATCTCGCGCGAAGGAATTGTTCTTTGTCTCCAAGCCGGTCGAGCCCGATGTCCTGAAGGGTGAGGAGATCACCGCGGACGAGGGATCCGAGGTCGTTGCCGAGCACCGCCGAGCAGGCGTGCCGAAAAGCTTGACCGTACTGATAGGCATCTCCGAGTCTATAGCTATCGGCAAGAGTCAGCGCCGGGATTCGGCTGAGCGTGGGCTGCAGCGAAGGATTGATCCCGTGAGCGCTGATGTGATCCGATATGGTGGCCGGCCGGCCTGTGAATCCGCGCAGGTGAAGATATTGTGACATCCGCTGGCCGTCGTTCACGGGGTAGTTGTCCCAGATGAACGGCTTTCGACCGAGCTGTTTCGTGACGCGTTCGAGATGCCCGGGCGAGAATTGCCGGGAGATGACTTCCTCTCCTGTCCAGAATATCTCGATAGAAGGGTCGAGGGACTCGCCGAGCTGTTCGAGGTAGTCTGGAGGGCGGGTTCCGAAAACGCGGTCGAGTACAGGATCGTCGGAGTAGTAGCTCGGGCAGACGATCAGGCGCGAAGCACTCGTGCGATTGATCGCCCAATGGACGATGTCCACCTGTCGTGCGGCGAGGTCGGGGATGTCGCCGCGCATGTCATCGAAAAGCAAGGCGAGGTCTTCGATTCCGACGTCGTTGAAGAAGGCGAGCTTGCCCTCGAGCGCCTCGCGAGCGGTGTCGTCGAAGTTGTTGAAGAGCTCGTACGGGCTAAGTCCGATGCCAAAGCGAACGCCGGTTGCCCGGCAGTGCAAAGCGAGTGCTTTCAGCGCCTCGGAAGTGGGCTCGGGATGCGGCTCCTGCCAGCGGCGACGAAGGAAGGGATCGGCCTTGGGCGCGTATATATAGTAGCGGTAGCCATGGGGGGCGAGGAACGAGATCGTTTCTTCGCGGGCTTCCCAGCTCCATGGCTTTCCATAGAAGCCTTCGATAATTCCGAGCTCAGGTTTCACGAGGGGGAATTTCCCGGAGTCATCGTGCGATGTCCACTGGCAACTCCGCGCGCTGAACGACGTCTTGCGACTGGATAGATTGCTTTATGGTCTTCGGGTTTCTTACTGAGCGTCGCCGGGAGCGTCTTCGCGCTGAACCATTTCCTGGTGATTGGCTCGCGGCGCTCGAGCGCAACCTTCCCGTTTTTCGGCGGCTCCCACCAGAGGATCGATCGGAGCTCCTGGGCCATATTCAGGTATTCCTGGCCGAAAAGCACTTCGAGGGGTGCGGGGGACTCGAGCTGACCGATGAGATGCGGGTCACCATTGCGGCACAGGCGTGTCTGCTGCTCCTGCATCGGGAGACCGACTACTATCCTGACCTCACGTCCATTCTGGTGTACCCGAGTGGCTACACCGAGGAGGCTGAGCGTCATGTAGGCGGTGGGCTATGGGAGGAAGGGCCTGAGGAGCGGCTTGGGCATACCGCGCGTGGATTGCGTGCGCTGGTGCTGGCGTGGGATGCGGCGAGCCACGGAGCGTCCGATCCGGGCGATGGGGAGAACGTCGTGCTGCACGAATTCGCGCATCAGCTCGATTTCGAGAACAGGAGCGCGGACGGCACACCGGCCCTCGACACGCACGCCGAGTATCTCGCGTGGGCGAGGGTGATGAGCGCTGAGTTCAACGCGCTTCGCGACGCGGACGCCCGGGGGGTTCCAACATTCCTTGATGGATATGGTGCGAC
>JACCRF010000105.1 GCA_013813715.1 Gemmatimonadaceae bacterium
TTTCCCTCTAGAGTCCGGCAGAATGTAGTAGTTGGTTAGTGTATTGCCCTGCTTCGGGAGCAGGAGGTCGCTGGTTCAAATCCAGTCGCCCCGACTTATCGAGTGCAGCCTCCGCAATGCGCGGCATGCCGGGGGTCTCGATCTCATTGTCGCGTCAGACGTTCTTTATGAGAAGGAATACGCGCGGCTGTTGCCTGGAATATTCAGGGATGCGCTGGGGCCCGGCGGCGTGGCCATCGTCGCAGACCCCGGCCGCGTCGGCGTGCCCGAGTTCATCGAGAGCTGCGCCGAGGCCGGGCTGACGATCACCTCCAGGGTCACGTATCCCTTCGAGGTCGAGGCGATCAAACAGCAGATCGATATCTATCAGATCGCGCCGCGAGGTTTGCGCGGATGATGAAATCGAGCACTTCGCGCGACGAGGATTCGCTGAAGACGCTCGCCTCGGGGATCACGCGGTCGAACAGCGGCAGCTTGCCCAGTTTTTTTCTTGTCAGCCGAGTGAGATATGCAGGAGCATCGAGCGGGATCCGCGACACGTCGTCGCGGCCGAGCACCATGATGCGGAGATTCTGCGCCCCGGCGTCAGCCTCGAAGATGCGACGGAGCTTTGCCTCGAATCGCACGTCGCTCGTGACGAAATACATCGGGCCCGAGGGCAGGAGTTGCCGGACTTCGGAGAACAGGTCGTCGCACATCGAAAGCACCAGCGCCGGCACCCCCAATGACTCCGCGACCTCTCTCGCATGCTCGGCGTGCGGCCGCGTCGTAACAACGCAGTCGGCTCGTCGCGCATCGGGCGGGAGAGGCTCACCCGGGGAGCCGATGTCCACGGAGATGACGTCGAGCCCGTAATCATGCTCGAGCTCCGTCGAGACCGAGAAGAGCTGGTCGTCATTGCATTCGAGGACGGTGGCCCGGAGCCGCACGGTCGCGAGCGATTGCCGCACTCTTTCGGCGAGTTCGCTCGCGGGAATCCCTTGCGTGATCCCCTCGGCAAGGATGTCGAGCAGCCATCCCCCTCGGGTTGAAGTGTCGAGGTGATCTTCGGCGGGAGGCAGAGCGACGTACACGCCTGAGCGTGATCTCAGCTCGACGACCCCGCGTGTTTCCAGTTCCCGGTACGCCGCAAGCGCAACCCTGGGATCAACTGCGAACTCTCGCGCCGCTGCCCTGGCGCTCGGCAGTTTCTCGCCGTAGCGGAGGATCCCGAGATGCAGTCCGCTCGATACTCGTTGCGCGAGAGCGGCGACGATCGTGCCCCTGGGGGATGCGCGAGGCGCTGGCAATCGATCGCCCGCTTGCACCCGCCCACTTCCGATCTTCATGCTGCGCATCAAGGCTCCTCTTCGATCGTGGCCATATTCGCTCCCACAACCAGTGTAAGTATCTGCCGCTGAGACGCGAGGGAAAAGGTGCGTGCCTCGGGCATTACGCGCGCGAGCAGCCGCCTGTTCGTCAATCTCGCCCGCGCAGCACGGGATATGTAAGTCGGAGCAGACTCGGGGATGCGATCGATGTCGCCCCTGCCGATGACCAGCGCCCGGAAGCCATGAGCGCTGGCGACCGGGCGGAAGATTCGATCGAGTTTGAGGGCATGGCGATCGTCCGTCACAATGAAGTAAATTGCGGTCGAGTCGAGCATCCGCGCTATT
Organism: Gemmatimonadaceae bacterium; assembly: GCA_013813715.1. GTDB lineage: Bacteria > Gemmatimonadota > Gemmatimonadetes > Gemmatimonadales > Gemmatimonadaceae > UBA4720. The sequence continues at coordinate 1,656 of JACCRF010000105.1, forward strand.
TCAGAGTAGATATCGGTTCGCAGAGAGACGGCAATCCAGGGCCGACCGGCACGGACGGCTATCTCCTGCACTTCGCCGGAATGAAACTGGGTGGTGACGATCAGATCGGCCCGCGAAAGATCGGCACGCGGACTCGCCTCCGCCAGCAACTCGTCCACGTCGGCGCGCGCAGTTTCGAATCCGTAATCCGACTCCATCTCGTCGCAGAGCGACAACAACTGGTCAGTGCTGCATTCGACACAGAGTGCGCGCAGTCAGCGTGAGGAGACATAGGCGGCGAGTCGCTCCGGGAATCGCGGCGCGGGGATGCCCATCGCGAGTCCTCGCGCGAACACGTCGACGACCCATTCCGCCGGCGGTGACAGCTTCTGGAGGCCGGCTCCTGTTGTGCTGACAAAAATTCCCGACCGCTGCTTCAGCTCGACGAGTCCTTCGCGCTCGAGCTCGCGATACGCCTTGAGCACGGCTCGTCGAGTGACGCCAAACTCCAGCTCGAGATCGCGAACGCTCGGGAGGCGGTCTCCGGATTTCAGCACACCCAGGTGAAGTCCGCTGAAGAAACGTTGTCTCAGGCGGTCGGCCAGGTCGACGTGTTCTCTCTCTGCCTCCGGCGCTCCAGAGTTGCGGGTTCACGGAATTTTTTTGCGAGCGGCGAAAGTTGGTCGGCTTGTCCCGGCTCGTCAAGATAGAATGCAACAGATGCATGAAATCGGGCAATCTGGTACAGAGATTCTGGTAACAGTTGGTCTCTTTTCTGCGTTGGGCAGAATCGATCACGTGGCGCGATGCCACATCACGTTGACTGCCTCACAGTGAAGATACCCATGCAGAAGTACCGCTTCGCCACCCATGCCGCGTTCGTTGCCCTCACCCTCGCGGCATGTTCGTCAGATCGTCCCATAACGGCACCGGAAGCGCCGCAGGGCATTGCGGCACTCTGAAAGCCGCGGCGGTGGCACCAACTGTTGCAGCAGACGGAATGCATCTTGCCTTTGTATACAAACACGAAAGGGGGGTGTCGCAGCACCCCGTCCCCACACTGGAGAACAGAATGAAATACGCAATGCGGATGGCGGTCGTCGCCGTGGCCGGACTGGCGACGTTCGCGGGAAGCGAGCTCCCCGCTCAGGGAGCTCGAATGAACAGAAACCAGGTTACGCGAATGACTTCTACCTGGCCAATGGCTTCACGCGACGCGGCGAAGTTCATGATGGACAAATACGGCATGCCCGCCGCCGCGTCGGCTGACATGCTGGTCTGGGGTCGAACCGGCCCGTGGAAGCGGACAGCGATCTACCGGAAGGAGTATCAGCACAACTTCCCCGGCCCGCACACCGACGTGATGCAGCAGTGGATAGACTTCAAGGCGCCGGCATCGATGTACGACGAGCTCGCGGAGTACGACGGCAGCGTCGTCCTCGAACGGACGTCAGGAGAAATCTCGGCGCGCTGCGACAAGGAGGGCGCAAACTTCCTGGCGCTCAACCTGGCGAACGACATCGTGACGGGCAAGCGATCCGTGGAGGATGCGCGGAAGGCTTACGGCGAGCAGATCATGCAGATGAAGGCCGGCCAACCCGGCCCCTATGTCAAAGGTCTGATCTTTACGCCACCGATGGGCACCGCCGATACTGACAAACCTGTGATGTAACAAGCCGTTCGAAGGCGTCACTTGAAGGGGCAAGGGCGATCCTGTGGATTGAACGGATCAGCGACAGAAATGCGCTATTTCCCTGTGGCGTACTGCGCGCCAGATCCGTACGATCCGCTCGATCGTCTTACCTTTTCTTTCGGGGAAGTGAAAGGATCCAGGTTGCTTGCTGGGGCAATCCTCCTGCCGCTCGCAGCGACTGTCCTTCCATTCGCGGCCGTCGCCCTCGGTAACGCTATTGGCCCTCGCCTTGGCCCCGGTATCGATGCCGAAACAGCGAAGGTCGTATCGAGGCGTGCGCGGTTCGGCGCGATGCTGCTTAACCGCGGCCTTGCCCGCCTCGTTTATCCCGCGGCGTTGACAACGCGCGTGTGGCGCGATCCCGGACACTGCGGCCGCGCGTACCACGAAGCGAACGACGGCGGGCCGCTGACAGACTATCGAGCGACAGTAGTTCAGCTCACCTGGTTCGCGATTCCTGCCGGCAAGGTCCACTCGACCTGCGGCGGTGATTCATGGAGCCGGGTAACTGCGTAACACGACATTACATCAGTCGGTACTTCGGGCCGCTCTCACCTTCCCTGGGTGTCCACCGCGGACCGATCACGTCGGTCGCCTTGCAGTCAACGCAGTTCGCGGCGCTCACGACCAGACGTTCGCCGTCGAGCTCATACACTCCCGCCGGGCACATGTGGACGTAGAGCTCCGCCACCGACAGACGCACGGCTCGCTCGCGAACTGGCACCCGCACATTCAGCTGCTGGTGACCGACGGCGGCTTTCGCGCCGATGGCACGTTCGTCCCGTGGCCCGCGCACGACACGGCGGCCCTCACCGAAGCGTTTCGCCGCGCCGTGCTCCGGCTCTTCGTGCGGCGCGGCCTATTCGAGGCCGACGACGCGCAGGGCATGCTCGCGTGGCCGCACTCGGGGTTTCACGTGCATGACGGCACGTGCATGACGGCGTGTGGGTGCCGGACGGCGACATGGATTTCGCGAAGCGGCTCGCGCGGTACTGCGCGCGGAACCCCGTGGCGCTCGAGCGCCTGGCGTACGACGGCCCATCACGCCGGTGCACTATCGCTCCGACAAGCGCGACGGGCCGACGGCGGGCACGGAGACCGTCGATCCGCTGGAGTTTCTGGCCCGCCTCGTGACGCACATTCCCGAACAAGCACCAGGTGATGACGCGCTACTACGGGTGGTACGCCAACCGGCCGCGTGGCACGCGGCACCAGGCGACCACGGATGCCGACGTGGCGCCGATAACCGTGGCCGGCCGTGAGGCGCTGCCGCTCCGCGAGGCGCGGCGGCGGTGGGCCGAGCTCCTGCGGCGCATCTACGAAGTGGACCCGCTCACCTGTCCGGCCTGTGGCGGCGCGATGCGCATTCTCGCGTTCCTCACCGAACGCGCCGTGATCGACCGGATTCTTGAGCACCTGCGCCGGACGCGGGCGGACGCGCGGGGGCCACCGTCCACGCGGGGAACCGCACAGCGTGGGAGCCGCCGACAAGCCCGTCCCCTCCGCGACGCACCGCATACTCCCACAGGGGCGATTGAATTTCCTAGCCCTCAGTGACCCTCGGGCCACGGACGAGCCTTGCCGGCACCGTCGCCGTCGTCCCGCGGATCGGTTGCCACCCCTCCGCGACGCACCCCATACTCCCACAGGGGCGATTGAATTTCCTAGCCCTTGAGATTCGGCGAAAGCGGCTGAACTCGCGAGGACTCTGCTGACCGGCCCCTTCGACGATATTTGCAGTGACGGACATCGCGGCCCGCATGATCTGTCCGCGCAGTGCCGAATGGCGAGCCGACCGGATTTGTCCGGCAACCCGGTTGACGTCGAGAACCATCGCGTGGGCCTTCTGCCAAACCAGAAGCTTCTTGA
>JACCRF010000164.1 GCA_013813715.1 Gemmatimonadaceae bacterium
GGCGGTGGTCTAGGCAATCGACCGAGGACGTTTTCGAGCGGATCCTTGCTTCCGTACCCGATAGTTCGCGGAGAAAATCGCATCGCGTCGAGGTGTCGGCCGTCCTTCGTGACTTCATGGCACATCCGGCTCTCGCCCACGGAACATTAGTGTCTCGAAGAGCATTCCCGAAGAGGGCGAGTACCAGTGGCAAAGGGCTTGCCCTGACTATTGCGAGCCGCAAGGGCGGCAGTAAAAAAAGGGGTTCAAATGATGAGACTCAAAGGACCGATTTTTCTGGTGACTCTGGCGCTGGCCATGAGCCAGGCTCCGGAGGTTGCGACAGGCCAGGAAAAAGGCGGTGGCAAAGGCAAGGGTGGCGGGGCCCAGGCTGAGGGTAAGGGCCGTGGCGATAGACAGGCACAGGGGAAAGGCCAGAGTAAGGCCAAGGGCCAACCCGAGGGCCGCGGCGAGAAGCAAATCACTCAGCAGCGTGGACGCTCGGAGGAACAGCGAGCTTCGCGCGCGTACAGCAAGCGGATTGAAAAAACCGCTCCGGGGGTTGAGCAGGGAAAAAACCGAAGCGCGCGAAACAAGTTCACGCGCGTCGCTTCACCGAGTACCATGCCCCAGTCAGTCCGCCGCTTCGCCACGAGCCGTCGTGCTCATGACGTCGTCCTGGCCGCTGCAGTTTCGCACGCGTTTGCGCGCGGCCGCGGTGACGACCTTCGAATCGATCCGGATGGAAATGGAATGCGGCTAGCGAACCGCAAGGGAGACCGTCTGGTGTTTCTCGACGACGAGAGCGCACGAAACCTCGGCACGTGGAGGGTCGGCGTGATCGATGAAGACCTTCGTGAAGGCGGCCCCAGCTTCTGCCGGTCGGGAGAAGGTCACCCGGTGTGGGGAAGGCAGTGGTGCCTGGATAAGGGATTCGGCCTCGGCTCGTATCAGGATTTCAGGTGGGGACGCACGACCGACCTCGGCGACATCGTCTTCTCACAAGGCGGGTTCGGGAACAGTCTCGTCACCAGCGCTCTCGCGAGCCTGCTGGGCACGACTGCGTTCAACCGGCTCGCCCTCCACGCAGTCACACTGGGCCTCGTCGAACCGCTGACGGGAACGTGGTACGCCGAGCCGACCGGACCACAGCTGCTGCAGGTGAATTCCGGACCGCTGCCGGTCGCTGAGTTCGTCGATGTGAACCGGGACAATCGCGCCGATAACATGCTGATCGCGCTGCGCTCCTGGTAGCGGGCAGCGCTGATCAGGCTCAAGAGGACACGATGGCGAAAGCAAACAGGGGAGGATGGAAGGAATGCTCTCGTGGCCACAAATATCGCGGGCCCAACCCCTGTCCTGGGTGCTATCCGGGCTCGCGCAAAAAGCCGCGCCTGCCGAAGAGCAACTCGCGCAAATGAATGGCTGCAGAAGCTCGTCCGCAATTGGCTCGCCGCGCTAAAATGAAAGGAGACCGCTGATGTCGATTCCGCTTCTGATCGGGCTTCTCGTGATGGCGATCCTTATTGCCGCTGCGGCGGGGGTGTGGCGAGCGCGAACCAAAGACGCTGGCACCACGCAGTCGTCGGTGATGGTACTTCTGCTCGTTGCCGGGGCGGCGATGCTCGTGTTCTACCTTCTCCATGGAGGCTTCTGAACAGCCGATGGCCGGCGGTTCAATCGCGCCGGACTCGTAGCTGAAGGGTCGTAGCCTCAGCCCGTGTTGCGCAGCCCCTGTGCAACTCCGCTGAGCGTCGTCGCGAGCGCGTCCTGAATCGCCGACCGCTCACCCTCGCCGGCACCCGCTTCACCTGCCGCCAGCTTCTTCTTCATGAGAGAGATCTGAAGCAGCGACAGCGCGTCCACATAAGGGTTGCGGAGCGCGATCGCAGCCTGCAGCACCGGGTTGTCATCCAGCAGATGGTCGGCCCCGCGAATGCACAGCAGGGTCGCCACAGTCAGATCGAACTCGGCGCGGAGCCGCTCGAGTAACGCCCGCTCAGCCTCGTCCCCAAGCTCCGCGACGTATGCCTCGCCAATCTCAAGATCTGTTTTGGCGCATACCATCTCTATCTTGGCGAGAAGGTCATCAAAGAACGGCCAGATGCTTGTCATGCGGGCAAGCAGCTCGAGGCCTCCCGGCTCGTCCGCGATCTCCGCGAGAGCGCTGCCTGCTCCAAGCCACCCGGGGAGCATTATCCGCGTCTGCGTCCAGCCAAAACCCCACGGGATCGCGCGAATTCCGTCGATTCCCTTTGTCGCGCCGGGACGGTACGCGGGCCGCGAGCCGAAGCGCGCGTGCGCCAGCTCGTCCGCGGGAGTCACCTTCTGGAAGAAGGTGAACAGCGCCTCGCTCTCGTGCGCGAGCTCCCGATACACCTCCAGCGAGCGCCTGGCGAGCCGGCTCATCGCATCGTTCAGACGCTGCGTCTCCTCCGCGGGCACCGCGTCCCGCCAGTCGCTGAAGGCCTGCAGGAGTACCCCCGACAGGGTCACCTCCAGAGTGCGCTCGGCGATGGGCAGCAGCCCGAACTGCTGCGAGATGATCTCCCCCTGCTCGGTAATCTTGATGCGCCCTCCGACGGTGTCCGGCGGGAGCGCGCCGAGCGCGCGGTACACTGGTGAGCCCCCACCGCGCCCCACGCTTCCGCCCCTGCCATGAAACAGTCGCAGGTCCACACCTTCACGCCGGCAGACCTCGGCGAGTGCTTCCTGCGCGACATACAACGCCCACGACGATGCGATGATCCCCGCGTCCTTTCCGGAGTCGGAGTAGCCGATCATCACCTCCTGACGGTTTCCCCTCGCGGCGAGCTGGCGGCGATACACGTCGTCGGCGAAAAGAGTCACGATGATCTCCGGAGCGCGCTCCAGATCTCCCAGTGTCTCGAAAAGCGGTACGACATCGAGGCGTGACACGGGTGGATCCGCTGCGAGATCTACGAGCCCGGAATCGCGCGCAAGCAGGAGCACTCGCAGGAGATCGTCGGCTGACGTCGTCATCGACACGATGCAGGTGGATATCGCTGACTCACCGAGCTCGTGCTGGATCGTCCTGATTGCCGCGAACGTGTCGAGTACACGCCGCGTAGCTTCCTTCACCGGTAGATGCGCACCGACCAGCGGGCGTCTTCCAAGAAGCTCGCGGCGCAGGGCCGCCCCCTTCGGTGAACTGACGCCGAGCTGCGCGGAAATGTCGTCGATCGCGGCGGAGTGCGCTGCGGCGTGATCACGAATGTCCGTTACGAAGCCATGGAATCCGTGCGCGCGCACGCTGGCGAGAAGAGGCTCGAGCAGGGTGCGATGCGCCTGTTCCGCTCCGGCTGCGAGAAGCGTTTCGCTCACGATAAGCAGGTCGCTCTCGAACGCCGCGGCCTCCGGATACGCGGCTGGCATATGGGCGGGGCGCCCTGCATCGCGTGCAGCGACAAGCTCGCGAGCGGCGCCTATCCGCGCGGCCATGAAGGTCACCTTCAACCGCAGCGGCTCGTCTTCATTTCGTCTGGCGTTCGCATCCCACACCGCCGGGAGAGCCGCGCGATCCACCTCGAGCGATTCACGCAGCGCATCGGGCAGCCGGACGATTCGTGACGAGACAGAGAGGCGCTCCGCCAGATTGTCGAGGGCATCCCGGTACCGGCCGAGTATCACGTGGCTGCCGCGCCGAACGGCGGCGATGGTGACCTCGGGGGTGACGAACGGATTACCGTCGCGGTCGCCGCCCACCCAGTTTCCAATCCGGAGCGGGTTCGAGAAACGCACCGCTTCCGTTTCGGCGAACTCATCCTCGAACGCGCGCACCAGCGCGCCCCGCGCACCGGCGACCGCGTCGAGAAGTCGCGTCTCGAGGTACCAGAGCACCGTACTGACTTCATCCAGCACTGTCGGCCGATCCTGGCGAACTTCCGAGGTCAGCCACAGCAGCTCGATTTCCGCATCGAGCGCGTCCTCGAGCCCTCCGCGCTCGGCCGGCGGTACGAACTCACGCTGCAACAGCAGCTCAGCCACCCGTGCCTGCAAGGCGAGCAGCGTACGTCGTGTGGACTCCGTCGGGTGGGCGGTGAGCACCGGGCGCACATCCAGCCGCTCGATGGCCGCCGCAACATCCGTCGCCGAGTGTCCCTTCGCGCGCAGCTCGGCCATCGCCCAGCGGGCAGAAGCGAGCTGTGGCGGCGCGCTCTCATCCTGCTCGTACGCGCGCCGACGGCGAACGCGGTGAACCTGCTCCGCGGTGTTGATCAAAAGGAAGAACAGGGTGAACGCGCGGGCAGAGAGCGCAGCGAGGTCGATCGGCAACGACGCGACTTCCGCGAGCAGCGTCCGCAGCCCGGCCGCGTCCGGGTCGCCGCGGCGCCGGGCGCGGCATGCTCGACGCAAATTCTCGACGGTGTGAAACGCTTGGGCGCCTTCGAGCCTGCCGATCACCCGGCCCAGCGCCGCAGCGAGGCGGCGAACGTCCTCGTGGAGGGGGACGTCCTCGGGGCGCGTGCTCGGATCGACGGGAACGAACGCGGCGGTGTCGACTGGTTTCTCGAGCGCTCTAGCTGACGTTGACTCAGGAGCCACGATCACCCGAGACGCACGAAATACGCCTCTCTCAATGCGCCCGTGGCTGAACGCGCGCTGAGTGCGGCTTTGGCTCGCAGGCCGCTAAATTGGGTGAATGCAAACGGCCAACCCTGGAGAACATTCGCAATGAGCAACACCATCGTCGGGCTTCCGGAACGAAGCGAAGCCGCGCCTTACTACTTCACCTACATCGATCGTGTTCAGGACCCGGACATCATCTCCGTACTCGAGAGCCAGCTGGACACGACGCTCGAGTTCGGAGGGAAGATTTCGGATGACCGCTCACTCCATCGCTATGCGCAGGACAAGTGGAGCATTCGCGAGGTGATGAGCCATGTCAACGACACGGAGCGGTTGTTCGTCTTCCGCGCACTCTGGTTCGCGCGTGGGTTCGCCAGTCCCTTGCCGAGTTTCGACCAGAACACCGCTGTAGGAGGAGCGGTGGCCGACCAGATTCCATGGGCTCGGCATCTCGATGAGTTCCGCGTGGTTCGTCTGGCGACTCTGGCTTTCTTCAAGAACCTGCCGCGCGACGCCTGGATGCGCCGAGGCATTGCCAGCGATAATCCGTTCACCGTCCGCGCGCTGGCGTACATCGCGGCCGGCCACCTTTCGCACCACGCTGCCGTCCTCGGCGAACGCTACATGGAGGCTGGGAGCGAGCCTGCATAAGCCGGGCGGGCCGCTGGCGGGCCCCCTGCCTACCGTCATCGCCGGAAGATGAAAACGGGACGACCGGACAGCCGACCTCCGCGAACTGGGAGGCGGATGGTAGCGAGCAGGAACTTTCTTCCAGTGGGTACGCTTCAGATTGTCGAGTTTCGCCTTGCGAACGATGAGTAGCTGGCTGCAAAGCCCTGGTTGCAGCGTTACTTCGTCATCGGTACGTTTGCGGCTCCTGTTGCACGCTTGACGGAGTCTCAAACCCAGGAGTCACCATGTCGCGCGCTGCACTGCTGCTCGTTATACCAGTAATGCTGGCATGCACGAAGAGTGACGCACCGCCTGCCGACACCACCATAGCCGCATCTCCAGAAAGCGCACCTCTAGCCATTCCGGTGAACTACGCCGGGACGTGGACGGTGACCGTGATGCCCGAGGGAAAGGATACAGTCCTTCTCAGCTACCCTCTCGTGGCCACCAACGACAAAACGGGTTGGAAATTGACGTTGCCCGGCCGTGAGCCAATGGAGCCCCGCATTATCTCGCTGGATAGCGACAGCGTGGTCCTGGATAACGGTCCGTACCCGAGCGTTCTTCGCAAGGACGTGTCGGTGTCGACACACAGCACGATGCACATGGAAGGGGACAGGCTCGTGGGGACGACGATTGCGCGCTACAATACGAGGGGAGCTGATTCCGTAGTCACCCTCCGTACTCAGGCCACGCGTCAGTAGCAACGTCGCCGTTACAAATAAATAGCTGCCGCATCCCTACGGATGCGGCAGCGTACGGCGAGCCGTGTTCCGACCACCCAGGCACGCCTCTCAGAACCGCGAGGCCATCAGCTTGACGTCAGCATCTGCCCACGCCTTTTCGAAACGTTTCTCCACGGCAGCAGCTTCCGCGGATTTTCCCTGCGCCTTCAATGCGGCGGCCAGTCCATAAAGCGACCACCCGTTCTCGGGAAAACGCTTGAGATCTTCACGATACACTGTTTCCGCTTCGGCATGGCGGGCCGCCTTGAGCAGAGCTGCGCCGAGTGACTGCCGCACGGGGTAATACCACTTCGGCGGCTCGAAATAGAGCCCGGCGTCTTCGAGCTTGATAGCTTCCCTGAAGTGCGCGATCCCTTCATTCAGGTCACCCTTTCGCGCCGCCATCTCGGCCATCAGTGCATGGAGAGCGATCGAAATCGGAGCCTTGAACTCCGCGTCAGCCGGAGTGGCGCCATTGATTGCGACAACTGAGTCGAGAGCAGTTTTGGCATTGGCGAAATCGCCCTTCGCGGCGTAAGCCACTCCTCTCGCGTAGTAAGCCATCGCCGTCGGGAACCGCATCGCCGCGGGAGGAAGCGGCTCGGCCAGCACGTCGTCCCATTTACCGAACGTCGTGAGTGTGAGAACGTAGTATGGAACCATCTCCTGAAGCATGCCGACATTCGGTGCCACATCCATGTTGATCTTGGATTTCAGCGTGCGCGCGGTCTCGATGGCCTGCGCGCTCTTGCCGGCCATGGTCGACACGAAGGCAAGGAAGTGGATGTTGTGCGGGTAATAGGCGAGGGAATAAACCGTGGTCTGTTTCTGGCCCTCGATGAACGTCTCGTCCGCATGAATGGCGTGCACGTTGCTGGCGGCCGCGTCCTTGTAGCGCCCGACACGGACGTAGATGTGCGCCGGCATGTGAACCATGTGTCCTTCACCGGGCATGAGCTTGGCGAGGCGCTCCGCGCAGGGCACTGCCAGTTCCGGCTTGACTGCCTCCACTGCATGGATGTAGTAGTGGCAGGCGCCCGGGTGCTCGGGGTGGCGCTTGATCACCGATTCGAGCTGGCTCACTATCTCATCGCTACCGGGATACGGCTTTCCCTCCGGGGTCCAGTAGTTCCACGGACGGAGATCCATCATCGACTCGGCGGCCAGGGTCACCGCGTCCAGATCGCCCGGGTTGCTTTTTGCGACCGCGCGCATGGCCCGTGAGTAGGCACTGTCCAGACTGGCTCGATTCGCGGGAGGAACCGGCGCATAACGCGCACTCAGTGCTTGGATATACGCCCGCTGCCAGGCCGGAGCTTGCCGACCGAGGGTAAGGGCTTTCTGCACTGCCTGATACGCCAGCACTCCGCTGGCAGAATCCATTCCCGCGTTGACGTGAGGACCGTAGGCGTAGGCGATTCCCCACCAGCACATCGCGCAAGCCGGATCAAGCTCAGCCGCCCGGGTGTACGACCTTATCGCCTCGGCGTGATTGAAGCCGTACGTCAATCGGAGACCCTGATCGAAGTACTGCTGCGCAGCGGGAATCTTTGTGGCGATCGATCGGTGGTGAGTACCGAGATCGGTGTAGAGGGGCACCGGGCTCTGTGCGGGCAGGCTCGCGACGGCGAGCAGGAACAGAGCAGGAGTGAGGCGACGCATCATGTCAGCTCCGAGTCTTTTGTCCTTTTGATTTTAGAGGGCTGGAGGTGATGCGCAAGACCCGAAATCAGGGGCGGCGCGTGATTCGGGAGTTGTGGCCGACCGCGGCGCGCGCATCTTAGGGAAGCGTGCACACCATTACAGGTGTTGATACCTCGATCGCGCTGTTCATGGGGTGGACAGCGCAGGGCCCGACCGACCGAGCGGTGCGGTTGACGAGCTTCGCCGACTTCGAGAGCGAATTTGGCAGTCTCGATTCCCGTGCTTTGCTGCCGTACTCCGTGAAGCAGTTCTACGACAACGGAGGCACCGACGCGTACGTGTTGCGTATCGCGCGCGACGGCGACGACGGCACCGTGCTGAAGGTGGACGACTCCGATTTCAGTGCCGCACTGATGACAAGCATTGGCCCCGGCGGCGCCTCCGAGCAGATCGACTTGTTCAATCTGTTGTGCGTACCAGGTCTTACAGAGCACGCGACGATCGCCTCACTCCAGAGCTTCTGCAAGGCGCGTCGGGCGTTCCTGATTGTGGACTGTCCAGAAACGGAAACGGCGGCAACGGTCTTGGCAAAGGTGAGCGCCCTGACCGCCGGCGACGCGATGAACTCAGCCTTCTACTTTCCCTGGGTGCGATGGCCCGATCCTTCTCAAGCGGGAGCTAAGCGCAATTTTCCACCGTGCGGCTTCGTAGCCGGAATCTACGCGCGCACGGACTCCGCCCAGGGCGTGTGGAAGGCGCCCGCAGGCCGGGCCGCGAGTCTCATCGGCGCAGTCGGGCTTTCGACCAGGCTGAGTAGCGCGCAGAACGACCAGCTCAACCCGCTTGGGATCAACTGTCTTCGAACTTTTCCCGGTCACGGGACTGTGGTATGGGGCTCGCGCACGCTTCACGGTGCCGACGGGATGGGTTCCGAGTGGAAGTATGTCCCAGTCCGCCGAATGGCGCTGTTTCTGGAGGAGAGTATCTATCTCGGCACGCAGTGGGTGACGTCCGAGGCGAACGACGAGCAGCTGTGGGGGGAAATTCGGTTGAGTATTGGCGCGTTCATGCAGAGCCTGTTTCTCAAGGGCGCGTTCCGGGGGACGACACCGTCCAGGGCCTACTTCGTCAAATGCGACAGTGACACGACGACGCAGGCAGACGTTGCTCAAGGAAGATTGAATGTTGTGGTCGGATTCGCGCCATTGAAGCCGGCTGAGTTCGTGATCATCACGCTGCAGCAGATGGTCCCCAGCGAGGGCTGAGGTATTGCTGCGTGGTGAACCGGTCAGGCGGCTACGCCGAGGGCGAGTTCAAGGGATTATCGCTGCATGGGCGACAATGTACGGGCTC
>JACCRF010000116.1 GCA_013813715.1 Gemmatimonadaceae bacterium
ACATCGCTCGCGGCGGCGGCGGCGGCCGCATCCCGGACCGGCTCGATGGGGAGTTTCGCCGCACCTGACAGCTCGCGCGCGAAGGCTTCTGCTCTCGCGAAATGCGTATCCTGAACGAGCACCCGCGTGAAGCTTCGAACAGCGGTCAATGCGATTACGTGACTCCGCGCCTGGACACCGCAGCCGATTATCGAGAGCACCTTCGAATCCGCTCTGCTCAAATGCTTCGCGGCGATCGCCGACGCTGCCGCCGTCCGCAACGCCGTGAGCTCGATGGAATCCATCACCGCCAGCGGAATTCCCTTCCCCGCGTCGAAGAGAACCACGACGCCCTGAATTGTCGGAAGATCCCACAGATCGCGATTCCCCGGGAAATTCGCATTGATCTTTGCCGCGTAAAACGCCGGAGGTCCCGCGAGGCCGGCAGCCTTTATGTGAAATCCGCCGCGAAGTGCGTGAGTCCCGAGGACACCTGGGCCGAAGGTCGCCCCTGCCGCGTGGAGCCTGAAGGCCGCTTCCACTGCCTCGATGCAGGTATCCATGTCGAGGAGCTCTCGAACGTCGCTGCGAGTGAGCACCACTGTCATGCTATCACCGTGTTGATCCCGCAGTCGAAAGCAGGGAAACAAACAACTTTACTGCGGCGCGAAGATCGAGTGTGACTCCAAATCATCTCGACGTCCAGGTGAGTCTTCTAAACGAGCATGAACGACTCACATTCTCCGGCTTGTCGTCGCGATCAGCGAGAGGATGGGACTTCCCGAAGCCCGGGATCCAGAGATTCAGGAGCTGATTCGCGACGTTGAGCCCCAGCACATGATGGACAGGATTGCCATGCATTCGGACGCGATCGAAGAAGAGATTCGCGGGAACCAAAGCGGAGAATAGCTATTGTCGCGGTCGCTGCGGGGCCGCCTTGAGCCTGACGATCGACCCGCCGACGTTTATGGTGATCGTATCGCCTACAGGTCGCAATACCTTGCAGCATTCGCCAGGTCTCTTTACGTTCGCGGTCGACGTGCAACCAGCCAGTATTGGTGCAGTCTGCACGACTGGCGAAGCCAAGTCCCTGCCCACCGCAAGACGGAGAACATCTCATGTACATCAACGTGCTGCTCCGCCGGCTGTTGTTCCCCGCACTCCTGGTCGCATTGCTGAACACGAACGCATTCGGACAAGCGCCAGATCGACGTGCGGTCGCTCGCAATTTGGTCCGCGCCGGAATGGTCAAGCAACATGACAAGGTGCTCATCACCGGGAGCGTTCGCGATGCTCAACTTATGGAGGACATCGCAATAGAGGCGATGAAGCTTGGTGCGGAGACTCTCATCTCAGTTACGAGCGACCGAATCGCCCGGCGCTCTTACGATGAAGTACCCGCGATGTACGATACGCTGACGCCCGCTCTCGGCCTTGCCATAGTCAATACGTTCGACGTCCAGATCGCAGTGGACGTCGGCGAGTCGGAAGGATTATTGGCAGGAGTACCACAGTCGCGCCGTACCGCGCGGGCGAAGGCCGGCGAGCCGGTAAACAAGCTCTTTTTTGAAAGAAATGTGCGCTTTGTGAATCTTGGCAACGGGTTGTATCCGACGGCGACGCTGTCACGCCGGCTGGGAGTGCCTCAAGCGCGATTGGCGAACGTTTTCTGGCGTGCAGCCGCCGCATCGCCCGCCGAGCTCCGTGGGAAGGGAGAAACGATGCGCTCGATCTTCGCGAGCGGTAAGCAGGTCACACTCACCCACCCCAATGGGACGAATCTCACGTTTTCCGTTGACGCGAGCCGTGGCTTCGTCTCCGACGGAATGCTCACCGCGGACAAGGTGAAACAGGGCGCCGCGGCCGCCAACACGTGGCTCCCCGCAGGCGAGCTGATCCTACCGGCCAAGCCCGGCACCGCTAGCGGAAAGGTGGTAATCGATCGCCATCTTTATGACGGCAAGGTCATAAGAAAGCTCACTCTGACGTATAACGAGGGCCGGCTTGTATCCATGACCGGCGAAGGAGTTGAAGGTTTGAAGGCCGCGTACGACGCCGCAGGTGGGGGAAAGGATCAGTTCGGGTACATCGACATCGGGCTGAATCCGGAGACGCGCCTTCCGGTGGGGACTGGTCGGCTGGTTTGGACCGCGAGCGGCTCGGTGGCAATCGGACTAGGCGACAACCGTGGATTCGGTGGCACGAACGTGAGCGATTTCGGCCTGTCCTCTCAACTGGGTGGGGCGACGATCAAGGTGGACGGAAAAATTGTCGTCGACAGCGGCGCCTTGAAGTAAGAGCGGCGCGCACGTCTCCTGCCCGTGACCCGGCCACGCGGTGGATTGCTGTGAAGTATCCGACTCGAAGACTACGGGAGACAGCATCTGGCTGGCAGTTCTAATAGGTAGTTTTGATTGAGTCACTCAAATGAGGAGCAGCTGGCATGACGGCGCAGATCACGGAAAGCACTGAGTCGCTCGTCGCACTGGAAGAACAGTGGGGCGCGCATAACTACCATCCGCTCGACATCGTCGTCGAGCGCGCCGAAGGTCCGTGGCTCTTCGACGTCGAGGGCAAGCGCTATCTCGATTGCCTGAGCGCGTATTCGGCGGTCAATCAAGGACATTGCCATCCGCGCATTCTCGAGACGATGCGCGCTCAAGCGGAACGAGTAACGCTCACATCACGCGCATTCCGGAACGATCAGCTTCCGTTGTTCTGCGAGGAGCT
>JACCRF010000154.1 GCA_013813715.1 Gemmatimonadaceae bacterium
GCGATGGCGGTGAAGGGCGTCCGCTTCGTGAACTCGGGACTCGCGTTCGTGAAGGAAGACAGGAACTTCGCCAACACCGACGGCTCGGTGATCTCGCAAACGATCGTCCGCACCTCGGTTCCATTCACCATCACCGCGGTTGCACCGCCCGATTTCCAGACCCGCACAAGCATGATTCAGCCGATCGGGCGCGGGTGGGAATACGTGCTCGAGCAGGATCTCGTCGGGAATGCTCCGAAGTGGGCCGAAGAAGCAGTCCAGAAGCTCACCGCCAAGCCGGTCGAAGTCGGACGCTACGATCTCGTTCTCCACCCCTCGCATCTCTGGCTCACGATCCACGAGTCCATCGGCCACCCGACCGAGCTCGACCGCGCGATGGGATACGAAGCCAACTACGCCGGAACGAGCTTTGTATCGCCGCCCGACAAGGTGCTCGGCAAGCTCAAGTACGGTCCCGAGTTCATGAACGTGCGCGGCGACCGGTCGGAGCCCGGCGCGTGCGCGACGATCGGCTACGACGACGAAGGCGTGAAGCCGGAAGACTTCCTCATCATCAAGAACGGCATGTTCAACGACTACCAGACCACTCGTGAACAAGCCAACTGGCTCAAGTGGTGGTACGACCAGAACAGAACTCCGGTGCGCTCGCACGGCTGCTCCAACGCCGACTCATGGGCCTCCGTGCAATTCCAGCGGATGCCCAACGTATCGCTCATGCCGGGCACGCGGGACATCGGATGGGACGACCTGATCTCGGCCACCGACCGCGGCATCGCGATCGTCGGCGACGGGTCATTCTCGATCGATCAGCAGCGATACAACGCGCAGTTCGGCGGACAGGTCTTCTATGAGATCAGGAACGGCAAGATCGCCGGCATGCTCAAGGACGTCGCGTACCAAATGCGCACGCCTGATTTCTGGAACGCGATGGACATGATCGGCGGGCAGAAGAGCTATCAGCTCGGGTCGAGCTTCAACGACGGCAAGGGCCAGCCGGGACAATCGAACGCGGTAAGCCACGGTTGCGTGCCGAGCCGCTTCAAGCAGATCAACGTGATCAACACCGGGAGGACAGCGTGAGCCACGCAACGACTGACAGACGGGGAACGCCGAAGCGGCTGATCGGCGCCGGTGCCTCGCTCATTCCCGAAGGTGCGGTGATGACGCGGGAACAGGCCGCAACGATCATCGACAAGGTGAAGAAACTGTCCAAGTCCGACGAGGTGATCGTCAACATCGGCGGCGGATACCAGGCCGACGTTCGGTTCGCCGCGAACCAGATGTCGACGGCAGGCGGCGTCTCCAACTCGCAGATGAGCGTGCTCAGCGTGATCGGAAAGAAGCACGCGACCGCCGTCACAAACGATCTCTCCGACGACTCGCTCAAGCGTGTGGTCGAACAGTCGGAAACCCTGACGCGGCTTTCGCCCGACGACCCGGAGTGGCTGCCGGGACTTGGGCCGCAGACGTATCTGCCAGTGAGCAGATATTTCGACTCGACGGCGAATCTGTCGCCCGAAGATCGTGCCCGCGCCGCGCTCACCGCGCTCGAGCCCGCACGCAAAGCGGGTGACCTCCAGGCCGCGGGATTCATAGTGGTGAATGCGGGGTCGAACGCGCTCGGCAACAGCAAGGGACTCTTTGCGTACGACCGCTCGACCAACGCCAACTACACGCTCACGGTGCGCACGAGCGACGGAACCGGATCGGGCTGGGCCGGTGCGGTGCATCCCGACTGGCGCCAGCTCAATTTTGCGAGTGTCAGCAACACCGCGATCGAGAAGGCGCGGCTGTCGAGGAATCCGGTGGCGATAGAGCCGGGTCGGTACACTGTCATCCTCGAGCCACAGGCAGTAGGCGATCTGGTTCAGCTCATCGGCGGCTCGCTTGCCGCCCGCACAGCCGACGAGGGCCGCAGCGCATTTGCCAAGCAGGGCGGCGGCAACAAGATCGGTGAAAAGCTCGTGGACTCGCGTGTGACCATCATCTCCGATCCTCAGGATCCACAGCTTCTCGGGCAGCCGTTCGACGGACAGGGCCTTCCCGCGAAGAGAATGGTCTGGGTGGAGAATGGAGTTCTCAAGCAGCTCGCCTATTCGCGCTTCTGGGCGCAGAAGCAGGGCAAGGAGCCGACACCTGGCGCCGGTTCAATGAAGATGATCGGCGGCACGACGACCACGGAGGAGATGATCAAGTCCACCCCGCGCGGAATTCTTGTCACGCGCCTGTGGTACCTACGCCAGGTGGATCCCCGCACAATTCTCTTCACTGGACTCACGCGCGACGGAACGTTCCTCATCGAGAACGGAAAGGTCACGAAGGCGATCAAGAACTTCCGCTTCAACGAGTCGCCGTTGTTCATGCTCAACAACATCGAGGCGATCGGGCCGGCGGTGCGACTTGCCGGTACCGAGGGCGGCGGAGCGATAGTGATGCCCGCTCTCAAGGTGAAGGACTTCAACTTCACCAGTCTGTCGGACGCGGTGTGAGAACCGTTGCGGGCTGCGATGACGCGAGACTACGGACCACCAATCGTGCGGTGACGCGTTCGGCCCTGCTATAATGCTCCGTACAGCGCAGGCAGAAGCGTGAGGAGCCAAATCGCCGCAGCCGCGATGGCGGCCTTATTGAGGGGAACACGCGCCACGACCGAGAGCCCGATAGCCAGCAGAACCGTCACCCAGACCGTGAATAAATCGAGCCCGCCGACTAGCGTAAGCATGATTGGATTCGTTTCCGAATCGAGAAAGCGGGCGGGGCCGATGCTGACACTGTAGCGGGAGGTAATACTCTCGGGTGCAAGGAGAAGGCCCTGCACCGCGTTGATCACCGTCTCCACGATGCGCGGGAACTGCGCGTAGGTAGCAATCATCATTGCCGCGGCAAAGGCCGTCTTCGCTTCGATCAACCGGCCAATGAGCCAGAGCAGCACGGCAGTTATTACGATGCCGATCGGAATGAAGATCACGATTCCGAACACCGCGAACTTCTCCATCATGCTCGTGCTCTGGGCAATCTGCTCCGTCGTCATGCTTGGATTTTTCGCCGCCAGAGCTGCGGCTTGCTTCGCCATCTCGGCGTCCACGATTGGACCGATCCCATTCTGAAGGGCAAAAAACAGAATCGCCGAAAGGGCTATGAGAGCGAGAAGCGCCAGTCCGAACTGGCCTTCGCGCCGCCGCTCGAACACCGCCGAGGGCTGATGGAAGATGTCTATGAAATCCTCCCAGAGCGACGCTTTATCAGGATCAGCCGGTGCTGCAGTGGAATCGGTCATTTGTCGGCCGGGTGAGAGTCACGTCGTCCAGCGGTCGGTACGAGAATCTACAGCGATAGGATCCGCGGCACGACGGTTGCCCATTTGACTTCTTGAACCGGAGGTATTCATGGGAAAGAACAAAGGCAACGACGGCCACCAGCAGGGCGCAACCGGCCATGCGCCGAGCCAGCAGGGAGCGAAGACCCGGGCCCGCCAGAAGGAGGTCGCGCAATCGGGCAGCGGGCGCGACGAAACGGGACCACGGCACGATCCCGATGAGGTTCGCGCCCACGACGACAAGGGGAAGGATCGCCTCTTCGAGGACCGGCAGCAGCACGACGAGGCCGAGAAGAACAGCGAGAAAACGCGGCTCTCACGGGACGTGGAACGTAATAACCACGATCCCGAGAAGAGCTAGAACCCTAGGGGGCGATCCTTTTCTCGGCCTCCCGTACTGCATCGAACAGTTGGTCGAACGAATCCACCACGAACAACACATCCTGAAGCCGGTCGATCGCGAAGTCCTGCTCGAAGACGGCGTCCAGCGTGAACGGACGCCGCTCGCATTCCAGACCGAGCGCATTTGCGGCATCGCCGTGCGATGAGATGAGACCGCTGCCGTAGACCCTGGTCCGCCCGCCCTCCCGCACCAGACCGAATTCCACCGTAAACCAGAACAGCCGCGTCATCCGGACAACGTCGAGCTCGGTCCGCGCCGCCGCCGCGACCTTGCCGTAATGCTGAAGAAAGTCCGCGAATGCAGGGTTCGAGTGCAGTGGCACGTGGCCGAACACGTCGTGGAAGATGTCAGGCTCGGGCAGATAGTCGAGCTGGTCGCGGGGCCTGATCGTAATCGTCGTCGGGAATTCCCGACGTGCCAATGCGGCAAAGAATTCTCGCGCCGGCAGAAACCCGGCGACCGGTACCGCTTCCCATCCCGTCAGCGCACCGAGCTGCGCGTTGACAAGGGCAAGGTCGGGAACGGCGTCGTTGCGCAGTCCGATTACCTGCGCGCCGTCGAGAAATACCTGGCTGCCGTTCTGCTCGAGCTGCGCCATGCGGCGCTCATAGAGGATGCGCCATACATCGTGCTGCTCGGCGGTGTAGTCGCTCCAGCGCTGCTGGACGGCGGATGTGAGCTCAGGACTGGTGAGTTGCATGAGATCTCCTATGGAAAACAAAAAGCCCCCGATGGATTCGGGGGCCGGTGAAGACAGTCTGCGTTTACGTCAGCTACACACGTACACGCGAGCGCCTGCAGCTCCCGGAGGTCATCCGATAGCTGCGGTAGGAATCAGCGGCGAGGGCGATGGGCGTCATGTGCATACGTCATAATGACGCAGGGCAGGTTCGCGCGCAACGACAAATTTCCCCGACAGAATGCCCGCTCCCCGGTTCGCGAGGCAATTAGTTTTCGGGTAACCCTTCACCATACGCACCCCACGAATGACCCCAAGCCTTCGTCCTATCGCTTCCGTGATCCTCACCGTCGCTCTGTCTGCCTCCTGCGCGTCGACTGACGCCGAGCCCGCGACCGGCGTCGAGCAGAGCCCGCTCCCAACAATGAATCCCGTTGCCGTGACAGCCGGCGACACTACCATCCGGAGCGATTCGGCACGGAAGGATTCCATCGCGAACGACACGGCGAAGCCACCCGCGATCACGGTCCCCTCAGTCAGCGGCCGGAGCAAGAAGGACAGCCTCGCGCTCGTCTCGGCGATCAGGGCGGGAATGAAGGACACCCTCTGGCCCGTTAAGGGCCCGACGCCTGTTCCAGGCTCGATCCTTCCTGCGAAGCGCATCGTCGCCTACTACGGCAATCCGCTCTCGAAACGCATGGGAATACTTGGCGAGCTGCCGCCGGATCAGATGCTCACGCGGCTCGATCGTGAGGTGGCCGCCTGGAACCGCGCCGACCCGGCCACCCCGGTCGTGCCAGCGCTCCATCTTATAGTAGTGGTCGCCCAGGGCGCCCCCGGGCGCGACGGCAAGTACCGGCTGCGCATGCCTGACACGCTCGTCGAAAAGGTCTACTCCTGGGCCGCGCGACGCAACGCGCTTCTCTTCCTCGACATTCAGGTCGGCCACAGCAATGTGCAGTCGGAGATCCCACGCCTCGAGCAATTCCTGAAGCGCCCCAACGTGCACCTCGGCCTCGACCCCGAGTTCTCCATGAAAGGTGGGGAGAAGCCAGGCGCGAAGATCGGAACGCTCACTGCGAGCGACGTGAACTGGGCAGTGAGGTATCTGTCCGATCTGGCAAAAACGAACAACCTCCCGCCCAAGGTGCTGGTCGTTCACCGCTTCACCCGAAAAATGGTGGCTGGCGCGAGCGACATCCGCCTCGACCCTCATGTGCAGATCGTGATCGACATGGATGGCTGGGGCGCTCCCTGGCTCAAGTACGACTCATATCGTGATTACGTAGCGCGTGAGCCGGTGCAGTTCACCGGATTCAAGATCTTCTACGGCAACGACTCGAAGAAGGGCGACCCCATCCTGACACCGCCCGAGGTTCTTCGCCTCACACCCAAACCGGTATACATCCAGTACCAGTAGCGCCCAAGGATGCCCATCGCGACGGTCAACCCCGCAACGGGGCAGACACTCAAGACATTCGATGAGCTCACCGAAGCCGGGATCGACGCCCGGCTTTCGAAGGCGGTCGATGCATTCGGGGCGCACCGCTCGACATCGTTCGAGGACCGCGCGTCCGCGCTAAGACACGCCGCTGAGATTCTCGAGGCCGAAAAGAACGAACTCGGGCCTCTCGTGACACTCGAGATGGGCAAGCCGATCGGTGCTGCGATCGCCGAGGTCGAGAAGTGCGCCCTGGGTTGCCGCTACTACGCCGACAATGGCGCCTCGATGCTCGCCGACCAGATCGTGGCGGCTCAGAACGGCCAGAGCCGCATCGCATTCCACCCGATCGGTGTCGTGCTGGCGGTGATGCCGTGGAATTTCCCGTTCTGGCAGGTTTTCCGCTTCGCCGCCCCGGCGCTGATGGCGGGCAACGTTTGCGTTCTCAAGCATTCCTCGAATGTCCCGCAATGCGCGCTCGCGATCGAGGACGTGATCCGGAGAGCAGGCTTCACCGAGGACGCGTTCCAGACGCTGCTCGTCGGATCAGCGGCGGTTGAGGGAATCATCGCCGACCCGCGCATCGCTGCCGTGACACTCACCGGCAGCGAGGGAGCTGGACGATCAGTTGCCGCGGTCGCGGGCCGTCACCTCAAGAAGACTGTCCTCGAGCTCGGAGGAAGTGATCCGTTCGTCGTCATGCCCAGTGCGGACTTGGGGAATGCGGTGACTGTGGCCGTGAAAGCGCGGATGATCAACAACGGCCAGTCATGCATCGCCGCGAAGAGGTTCATCGTTCACTCATCGATCTACGATGATTTTCTGTTACAGTTCGTCGAACGCGTGAAAGGTCTCGTCGTCGGAGACCCGATGGCGGAAACGACAGAGGTCGGACCCCTCGCCACCGCCGGCATACGAGATGACCTTGTGCTCCAGGTACGCAAGACGGTTTCTCTCGGTGCCCGCGTCCTTTGCGGCGGCGAACCTGCGGACGGTCCCGGATTCTATTACAAGCCAACAGTCCTCGTCGACATTCCCGAGTCGAGCCCGGCGGACGACGAGGAACTGTTCGGGCCCGTTGCATCCGTCTGGCGGGCAGGCGACATCGATGACGCGATCCGCATCGCAAACGGCACCCGATTCGGACTTGGTGCCAGTGCGTGGACGAACGACAAGGCGGAACAGGAGCGCTTCATCAGCGACCTCGAGGCAGGCCTCGTCTTCATCAACGGGATGGTCGCGTCCGAGCCGGCCCTGCCGTTCGGAGGCATCAAGCGCTCCGGATACGGCAGAGAGCTGGGCGAGTTCGGAATCCGCGAGTTCGTCAACATCAAGACGGTAAGGATCGCGCCGTAAAGCTGTCTCACCCCGGCGTTGGCGCTGGCCCTCCCGTCCTCACCAGTCGGAATGTCACTGTCTGCGTTGCCCCAATCGTAACCGTTATCGCCTTGTCGTTGGTTTCATCGGGTGCGAGCTGAAACGGCTTTCCGTCCAGCAGCAGCCGAACGACATAGGCCTGAGGAATAACTCCACCGTCCGCTGTGCCGAACTCGGCGGTTCCATCTGTCGTCGTCAGGGCCGCCCGCCAGAGCGTGTTGTTCGTCAGCAGTAGATCGGCCGGAATGCCAGGAACACCCGCCCCGGCAGCATCGGTCACTCTGATCGTCACTCGGCCAAGTGACGGCGGCGGCGACGAGAAATCGGTGCACGCCTGGAGCGCCACGAGAAACGCAACGACAGCAGAGCCACGCATCACGCGAAAACCAAACTGATTCATATGACCTCCGGTATTCGAATTGTCCGGCGGGAGATGCTCCGCCTATATACTGCGTATGCAGAATTACTGAAAGCGTTTGATCCTGAGCCGCTGAGCTGCAATGCGAGTGCCTGGAATCACCATCCATTCGCGCGGTCGAATTCGGTGACGACCTCGGTGCTTCCCTCTACCACGTGATATCTGTCGTAGGCCGCGGCGGTAAGACACGAGTGGTTCGGGGCAATGCGGACTTTCGCGCCAACGGCCAGCCGGTCGAACGGCAGTGGGCCGTCACTCGACGCGACCCCGTGCTCCTGATATGCCCTCTCGATTCGGCACTCGCCGAACGCGGGTTTGCCGTTGACATCCCACACGAGCCCGAAGCCCGCGTCATGATCCGTGAATTCGGTGCTGCGATCCTTCGACAATGCCAGAGAGCCGGCGTCGACCAGTATCCTGTTCTCCTCGGGACGCCGTCCTATCACTGAAGCAAGAACCGTCACCGCAATGTCTTCTCGCGCGCAGGATCCGATCTCCGCCTGAAACAGGTCGCCGAACATGTACACTCCGGGACGCATCTCCGTGATGCCGTCGAGCCCTTCGGCGTGCCGCATTGTCGGCGTTGACCCAACCGAAATCGTATCGCACCGCATCCCCTCCGCCCGCAATCTCCCCGCGGCGCGGACAACGGCAGTCCTTTCCTGCTCGGCCACCTGTCGCATGCATTCCACAGTACGGCACGAGTAGGAATGCCCGGCGTGCGTCAGCACGCCGGCGAGTTTCTCGCCAAGCGCGCGGCCAATCGCCGTCAGTGAATCCCCGGTCGGGCTGACTCCGCCTCGCCCTTCGCCGCTGTCCACTTCTATCAGGGCGTGGAATGCCGCGGCGTGTTCGCCAATCGCCCGTGCTGCATCGAGGTCGTCAGTGATGACC
>JACCRF010000157.1 GCA_013813715.1 Gemmatimonadaceae bacterium
CGCGGCACGGTCAACCGCGATCCAGTACAGATCGTAGGTGGCGTCGGTGCCGGGCGTGGGCCCGTAGCAGGCAAAGCCAGCCAGCTCCTCTTCCGCGGTGAAGGCGCCGAGGAAGAAATAGTCGGAGGTGGCTGGAGGAGTGTTTTGGGCGCCGTCTGAGGCATGCGCGCCATCGGGTGCCCCATATGCCGAATCGAAAACCTGGAGCGCGACGGTGATCTCGTCTTCGCGGAAGACGCCCGTCGAGCGAAGAATCTCGCGGACGCGCTCCCGGTACTTCGGGGTGAGATCGCCGATGAATGTGCGCTTCATAGCGGCGCGGCAGCGAGCAGACGTTCCATGCCCGAGAGATGGAGCGACCTGATCCACAGCTGAGCGGTTGCCTCGACCGGCTGCGCGAGCGCAGCCTCGCAAATGCGGCGGATGAGCGCGTTGTAGTCCATCCCCGCCACACCCGCCATGCGCGCGAGCCCCGCACCAGGTGAGAGGTCCGGGTTTGGATTCACCTCGAGCAGCCACGGCCGGCCGGAGCTGTCGATTCTGAAATCCACGCGGCCGTACCCCTTTCCCTCGACCGCACGCCACGCGGCGAGCGCGATGCCCTGAAGCTCGCGCGTGAGTGTCAGCGGGAGATCCGCGGGACACGACGGCTTCGCGCCCAGATCCTCCTCGCTGCCTGTGATCCACTTCGACTGATACGAGACGATTTTCCACATTCCGCGCGGCATCTGAGCGAAGTTGATCTCGGCCACCGGCATCACGGTATCGCCGACGATCCCGACATTCACCTCACGTCCGACTACATATCGCTGGATGAGAATTTCGTCCCACCGCTCCTGCATCGCCTCGACGCGGGCGACGAGAGCTCGGCCGCTGCGAACAACCGAGCGTTGCTCGATTCCGATGGAGGCGTCTTCCGCCGCGGGCTTGCAGATGGCGGGAAATCCGACGCTCGAGATGTCGTCGCCCTTTCTGGCGAGAGTCCAGCGCGGCACCGGCAGGCCGGCGCGATCGAGCACCGCGTTGACGACGTCCTTGCGCAGGCAGAGCGATGTCGCCGTGCTCGAGCTTCCGCTGTAAGGCACTCCGAACAGCTCGAGAACCGAGATGACTCTCGGCTCGAATGCGGCGACGCCGTCAATGCCCTCACAGAGATTGAAGACGAGGTCGAATCTGGCGCGCCGAACGCGCTCGACCCAACGGCCATCGGGGTTCACGGGGATGCGGACGTGTGCGTGCCCCCAGTCCTCGATGGCGTTCTCCACCGCCTCGACTGACTCGAGTATGAGGACGTCGGGATTCTTGCCCAGCGCGGACATCCCGTCGAACAGCACGCCAATTTTCATGCTCGCGCCTCCTCGCCGCCGCGACTGCCGCAACCGCGGTGAATGGTGAAGCATCGGAACGGCGGCTCTTTGCCGCTCGCCCCGGTTAGATCCCGCTACTGGTTGACGATTATGCCGTCAGTCTGGCAGAGACTCTGTCGCTGCCAGAATCCGAATCGAGACCGGGCTTCCGCCCCGGCCGCGCTCGTTTTGTCTTTCTCGAGACGCGCGCTTCGCCGAGCGAACGGCCGAGGGAGACGCTCTGACGCGCCGCCGCAAATCTCAAACACGATTGAATGAGCTCGTCGTAGCTCATGCCCGCCGCGCGCGCCGCTTTTGGAAAGCAGGAATTGTCCGCGGGGTCGGGAAGTATTCCGGGGAGTGGATTGACCTCGACTATGTTCGGCTCGCCGCCCGCATCGAGGCGGACGTCAATCCGTGACCAGTCGCGGCAGCCGAGCACGCGGTACGCGTCGAGTGTGACATTCACGATCGCGTCAGCGAGATCGTCATCTACCGGGGCCGGGCAGTCGAACATCTTGAGAGGGCGTTCGGGGCGGTCCCAGATCCACTTGGCTTCGTAGCCGTAGATCGGGAGCGCGCCCGCCGGGAGGCATGCGAAATCGATCCCCACGATCGGGAGAACCTTCGCGTCGCGTCCGTTGCCGAGCACCGCGCAGGTGAACTCGGCGCCGCTGAGGTACTCCTCGATGATCACTGGCTGGCCGTATGACTCGAGCAGAAAAGCTGTCTGGACCGAAACCTCGTCGTGCGTCCGGCAGAAATTCCTATCGGTGATCCCCTTCGACGATCCCTCGTGGATCGGCTTGACGAAGAAAGGCGCCGAGAGTGAATCCGTGGCGCGGTCGAGGTCTGACATCTGGCGGACGACGGCGAACGGCGTGGTCGCGACACCATGGAAGGCGAGCAACTCCTTCGTTCGCGCCTTGTCGAGGCAGATCGAGAGAGTGAGCGGATCGCTCCCCGAGTAGGGAATCCCGTAGAACTCGCAGATGGCCGGGACGTGCGACTCGCGGTTCACGCCATTGCTTCCTTCGGCGATGTTGAAGACGATGTCGGGGCGGGCTTCTCTCAGGCGCTCGGGAAAATCTTCAGTCGCCTCGAGCCTGATCACTTCGCCAACGGCGGAGAGCGCACTTGCCACTGCGTCGATCGTTTCCCGGCTGTCCCACTCGGCGAACTCGTCGCCGATGGCCGGCGGCTCTTCCTCGGTGAGGGTCGGTTCGCCCTCGGCCGGTGTCGCCTTTCGCGTCGCGGCCGCTTCGATGCTGGTGAGCTCAGACGGCTCTGGTTTCTGATTGTAGGCGAAACCGATTCGACTCATTCGGTACCTACGAAAATGCGCGCGATGGATTCACGTGCGCAGTATAAAAGTCACTACTATAGTGCGCAACGATTTTTCG
>JACCRF010000160.1 GCA_013813715.1 Gemmatimonadaceae bacterium
CGTCATACAGCACGGTTCCTTCGGTGACTTCGTACCCGGGATGGCCGGCAAGCACCTGGGCGAGCGTGCTCTTACCCGACCCATTGGGACCCATCACCGCGTGAATCTCGCCCGCATCCACGGTGAGGTTGATGCCGGTGAGTATTTCTTTCTCGCCGATCGAGGCGCGGAGGTTCTTGATCTCTAGCACTGTATGTGTTCGGGTTGTGAATTCGGTGAGTGACCCAGCCTGGCGTCGGTCGTGCCTTTCAGTAAACTCGGTGTCTCCGTGCCTCTGTGGCAGCTTTGTAGCTAGCCGACTGACCCTTCCAGCGTGATGCCGAGGAGCTGCTGCGCTTCGACGGCAAACTCCATCGGAAGATTCTGGAACACCTCGCGGCAGAACCCGCTCACGATCATCGACACTGCATGCTCTGCGCTCAGCCCCCGCTGCTTGCAGTAGAAGATCTGATCCTCGCCGATCTTCGAGGTCGATGCCTCGTGCTCCAGCGTCGCGGTGTTGTTCTGCACCTCGATGTACGGAAAGGTATGTGCACCGCATTCGTTGCCGATCAGCATCGAGTCGCACTGCGTGTAATTGCGCGCGTTCGTGGCGCGGGGAAGGATCTTCACCTGGCCG
Source organism: Gemmatimonadaceae bacterium (assembly GCA_013813715.1). GTDB lineage: Bacteria > Gemmatimonadota > Gemmatimonadetes > Gemmatimonadales > Gemmatimonadaceae > UBA4720. The sequence goes on from JACCRF010000160.1 coordinate 620, forward strand.
CGATAGCTGTTATTGCCGTGACCGGCGGAGATTCCCTTCGAGACAATATTGCTCTTGGTGTTTTTTCCGATGTGAATCATCTTCGTGCCGGTATCGGCCTGCTGGCGGTTGTTAACCACCGCCACCGAGTAGAACTCGCCGGTCGAGTTGTCGCCCTGAAGGATGACGCTGGGATACTTCCAGGTGATCGCGGAGCCGGTCTCGACCTGCGTCCATGAGATCTTCGAGTTCACGCCGGCGCATTTTCCCCGCTTCGTCACGAAGTTGAAAATGCCGCCCTTCCCCTCGGCGTCGCCGGCATACCAGTTCTGGACCGTCGAGTACTTGACTGATGCGTTGTCGAGCGCGATCAGCTCGACCACCGCCGCGTGCAGCTGGTTGGTGTCACGCTTGGGCGCCGTGCAGCCCTCGAGGTAACTCACTGACGCGCCCTCGTCGGCGACAATCAGCGTCCGTTCGAACTGGCCGGTGTCAGCGTTATTGATGCGGAAGTAGGTGGACAGCTCCATCGGGCATTTCACACCCTTCGGGATGTAGCAGAATGACCCATCGCTGAAGACCGCGGCATTGAGCGCAGCATAGAAGTTGTCGCTGTGTGGAACCACAGTGCCCAGGTAGCGCTCGACGAGGGCGGGGTGGTTTTGCACGGCTTCGCCGAACGAGCAGAAGACGATGCCGTGCTGCGCCAGCTCCTCTTTCATCGTGGTGCCGACCGATACGCTGTCGAAGATCGCGTCTACCGCGACGCCGGCGAGCTTCTTCTGCTCCGTGAGCGAGATTCCGAGCTTGTCGTAGACGCGGAGGAGCTCGGGATCGACTTCATCGAGGCTCTGGAGCGGCTTCACGCTCTTCGGCGCCGAGTAGTAGATGATGTTCTGGTAGTCGATCGGCTCGTAATGGACGTTGCCCCAGTGCGGCTCCTTCATCGTGAGCCAGCGGCGGTAGGCCTTGAGGCGCCACTCGAGCATGAAGGCCGGCTCGTTTTTCTTCGAGGAGATGAGCCTGATCACGTCTTCGTCGAGCCCGCGTCCGATCGTGTCGGTTTCGACTTCGGTGGCGAAGCCGTACTGATACTCCCGGCCGACCAGTGATTCTATTGCCGAGCTCATGCTAACTCCTTGGCTTTACAGCACTTCGTGACGTAGATTGAATCCTAAGTAAATCTGTCGGGATAGTCAAGCAGACGGCCGACCCACAGGGTGGGTGTATGTCATTGCGCCATAGCAACTTAGGACCCCTCAAGCACACGCCGATTGGCTTTCGGTTGATGTTGCCGGACAAGTTCACCGAACCCGTTCGCATGCCCGATTTCAACGACTTCGAGCCGGTCGCAGGACTCCATCAGATTCCCAACGAAGGCGTGCTCGGCGTCGTGAAATCAAACGGTGAAAGAGTATGCCTGATCCGGCACCGGGATCGGATTACCGCCATCGCGAACAACTGCACCCATCAGGACTTCGAGATGGCCCTGGGCGACGTGCTGCCGGACGGCACGATTCAGTGCGCCTGGCATGGAGCGCGATTCGACTGCGCGACGGGGGCGGTGCAGCAAGGTCCGGCGACGAAACCGATCACGGTATATGAAGTAAGGGTCGAAGGGGGCCGGGTGCTGGTTGGCCGGGGGAACAAGCCATGAACCGCCGCGCCGATTTCCCGCTGCTCGCCGCCAATCCGGACCTTCACTACCTCGACTCCGCTGCCACGTCCCAGAAGCCGGCGGTGGTTCTCGATGCGCTTCGCGAATTCTACGAGACCAGCAACGCGAACCCGCACCGTGGTGCGTACGAGCTCTCGGTTGCGGCCACCGATCGCTACGACGCGGCGCGCGCGACGCTGGCCCGCTTTCTGGGAGTCGCCGACGCGGACTGTCTCATCTTCACGCGAGGCACGACGGAGGCGATCAACCTCGTCGCGTCGGCGTGGGGATGGCGGAACGTCGGTCCGGGTGACGAGATCGTCGTGACAGCACTCGAGCATCACGCCAACTTCGTACCCTGGCAGCAGCTCGCGATCGGCCGCGGCGCGACGCTCCGCATCTGCGAGCTCACCTCAGATGGTCATCTCGACCTCGATCATTTCAGGACGCTGCTGTCTTCGCGCACGAAGGTCGTGGCGTTCGCGCATGTCTCCAACGCGCTCGGCACCATCAATCCGGTTCGCGAGCTGGTTGCCCTGGCGAGAGAGTTGACGGGCGCGGTAATCGTCTGCGACGGTGCGCAAGGGGTGCCGCATCTCCGCGTGCGGTACGACGAGCTTGGCGTGGATTTCTACGCGTTCAGCGGCCACAAGATGTGCGGCCCGATGGCGATCGGGGGATTGATCGGTCCTCGCTGGCTGCTCGAGACGATGCCTCCGTATCAGATGGGCGGCGACATGATCGAGTTCGTGCACGACCAGACCACGACGTGGAACGTTCTTCCCCAGAAGTTCGAAGCGGGTACACCTAATGCGGCGGGCGCAGTTGGTCTCGCCGCGGCCGCTGACTATCTCGACGCAATCGGGATGGACGAGGTGCTGCGACATGAGCGTGAGCTGGTCTCCGACGCTTACGCCCGACTGGCTGCTATAGACGGCGTAATCCTCTACGGCCCACCGCCGTCGGAGCGCAGCGGTGTCGTGAGTTTCACGCTCGATGACGTTCACCCGCACGATCTGGCGACGATCCTCGACGGTGACGGCATCTGCATCCGAGCGGGTAACCATTGCGCGCAGCCCCTCATGCGCCGCCTCGACGTGAGCGCCACCGCGCGGGCGTCGTTTTACGTTTACAACGACAAGTCCGACACCGATGCCCTCATCGCCGGCGTGCTGAAGGCGAAGGAGGTTTTCGGCCATGCCGCTGTCTGACCGGTCGGCTCAGATCAGCGCGCTGTACCAGGAGATGATCCTCGATCACTACCGGCGGCCGCGCAACAAGGGCGAGCTCGAGGGCGCGGACGCGTCGGTGGCAATGAAGAATCCGCTCTGCGGCGACGAGATTTATCTCCACGTTGCGTTCGACGGCGACGCGGTGCGCGATCTCAAGTTCACCGGCCGGGGCTGTTCGATCTCTCAGGCGTCGGCGTCGATGATGACTCAGCTCATCAAGGGAAAGAGCGCCGCCGAAATCGAGCCGCTGCGGGATCGTTTCAGAGACATGGTGATGGGGAAGGCGGATGCTTCCGAGGACGCCTCGCTCGGATCGCTGCGGTCGTTGAGCGGAGTGGCGAAGTTTCCCGCCCGCGTGCGGTGCGCGCTGCTCGCGTGGAACGCTCTCGAGACTGCGTTGGCGGAGCGATCCGGCTGAATGGCGTAGCCCCGGATAGGCCAGGAAAAATATGGGCTCATCGCGGATTACCGGGATTGGAGCCTGGAGCTCGACTCGGTTTGATTCAGCGGCCTGCGGTCTGGCATCCGGCTTTGCCAGCTTCCCGGCTTCCTGCTACGACGGCAAAGGAATAACTGCATAGTCGGTAGCGTTCAGCTTGGTCAGCGCTCGGCGTCGAGCCTGGCAAACGCATGCGGGGCAAACCGCTGATCTGTTTTCTTGAGCCCGCTGCTGGACGCCGACTAAGCTGGCTTCTGATCACTATGTCGTTATTCCTCCGCGACGTAGCCGAAAGCTTGCGCAGCCGACAAAGCTGAATGCCAGACGGCTGACCGCACGCAAACGAGCGAACGGTCGGCGTTGTCTTCAGCTGACAGGCTCCCGCTGTAAGGCTCCTGCTGCTGGCGTGTGCTGTTTTTCAACGCTCCTACCGTATTGCCTGTCGCGATAATAACGTGAACGCATGGGTCTGCGATGAGGAAACCACGTATCGCACCAGTAATCGCGAGGCTGCTCGCAATGATGCTCGCCATACTCGCATCCTCGGTGGCGATTGCTCAGAGCGATGCGCCTCGGTCGTCCTTGACGTCGGAGTCCGCGGCTCGGCGACCCGAACCTCAGCGCCGTGATTCCGCCGATGCCCGCCGGCGCGCCACTCGCGCGCAGGTTCGCTTCGAGCAGATACGCCGTCTCCACCTCCCGCGACAATACTCGAGCGCGCCTGAAATCTGCGACGCGCGAATCGGCCGATTCTGCCAGTGGAACGACGAGGTATCGATTCGGCCCGACGAACCAAAGAAAATCACGACCGCTCGCCGCGACCTGCTCGTCGCTCTCCAGAATGCGGCGAGCCGGTCCCCGACTGACGACTGGATCACCGGGCAGCGCATCAGGTACCTCCTGGAGGCAGGGGACGATTCGACAGCGGTGGACGTTGCCCTAGGGTGTGCCGCGACCGAGTGGTGGTGCGACGCATTGCGCGGACTAGCTCTGCACGAGGCCGAATCGGCGGGAGCAGACAGTGCGTTCGATCGAGCGCTCGCCGCGATGCCGGAGAGGGAGCGATGCCGATGGACCGATATGTCAGCGTTGCTCGACGATGCGCAAAGAAAGAGATACCGGCGCGTCGGTTGCGGAGCGCGCGAGGAGATAGCCGCCCGCATATGGTGGCTCGCCGACCCGTTCCTCTCGATACCCGGCAACGACAGGCGAACCGAGCATTATGCCCGGCACACCATGTCGCGAATTCTCGACGGCACCCGCGCCGGATATGACGCCCGGTGGGACGACGATCTCCGCGAGCTCGTCGTGAGGTACGGCTGGGCCCGCTACTGGACCCGGCCCCCGGGTAACGATCCGTCATCGAGGTCCGTTTCGGGCCACGAGGCCTCACCGAGCTACCATTTTCTTCCCGCCGTTACGAGCATTGACTCGATTCCTACGTTAAAGGGAGACGTGTGGGATCTCCGGATGCAGCGGGCCGTCGAGAGGTATCGGCCCACGCGGGTGGATCAGTTCCGGGAGCTGGACGCGCAGGTCGCTATGTTTCGGCGCCGCGACTCGGTGATGGTGGTGGCGGCGTACGACGTCACCGCGGATACCGTATTCGCTCCCGGGCCAGTCACGTCGATGGCCGTCCTTCAGCGCGACGAGACCGACCAGGAGCTGTTCCCATCGGGGCAGCTTCGGGCAGCACGAGGCGCGCACGTCGAAATGATGAGTGCCGCGCCCCACCTGTTGAGCGTCGAGACCTTCAACTTCGAGAAGCGACGGGCGGGCCGGACGCGGAGAGTTGTCTCGCTGCCTGTGATCGCGCCGGGCTCCGTCTCGATATCCGACGTCCTCTTGTTCGATCC
>JACCRF010000178.1 GCA_013813715.1 Gemmatimonadaceae bacterium
GCCCACGTCGTCTCTTGCTCCCCGAAGCACGCGAACATCGTTCCCGTCGCATCATCAATCAGCGACATCAAACACGGGCGCGGCCCCCGGCCCTCGAACCAGTCGTGGAAGCTCCCAACCAGCTGCAGCAACTCGCCGAATGCCGCGCGCCGCTGGCGACGCACGTGGACGGGGCGCGCCCGGCGCTGCCGACTCCAGAGGTCCGCCGCGACCATCCACCGCCGCAACGTCGGCATCCGTGGTCGCCTTGCGCCGCGTGCCGCGCGGCCGGTTGGCGTACCACCCGTAGTAGCGCGTCATCACCTGGTGCTTGTTCGGAATGTGCGTCACGAGGCGGGCCAGAAACTCCAGCGGATCGACGGTCTCCGTGCCCGCCGTCGGCCGGTCGCGCTTGTCGGAGCGATACTGCTCCGGCGCTTTGCCCCGAAGCCGCTCGACCAAGGTACGGACACCGCGCTCATCGTTCGCTACCGTCCACCGTTCCCCGCTCGGTCTGGCCGCGACAACCAGTTCCGCCTTGGCGACATCAATGCCGATCAGCATCCGCACCCTCCAAAGAGAGAATGTCGCCCTAGGCCCGTCCTTGTGAGAATTCGGGCTCGACCTAGATGTCGGCCCCCGCAACTGTTCGGGCTCATGCGACCGACGATCAGAGACGCCGCTCCGGCTAACGCACGGTGTTCACCACCCAGACAGCATCGAGCTGGCGCCCCGATCAGAATGTCTGCAAACTCTGCGAAGAGCTAGATACAAGACCGCCGGAACAGGTACGGCCCACGAGAGATCGAAGCTGCGCTACTCCGAACGCCTGTGGGAGTTGTATCGCTTTGTCAGCGGAGCTTTAGGAGGAACCATGTTGCGCTGCATTTCTGTTGTTCTGACCGCCGCATTCTTCGCGGCCGGTGCTTTCGCTCAGGAAAAACGTCTCGCGAATGCGGCCACCGCGGAAGAAAAGCAGACGTCCGCGCGCGCCAGCCTCCGCGGCGTGTGGAAGGTCACCGAGCTGTTGTCTAGAGCACCTGGCGAGGGCTGGAGGGCTGTCACCCCGAATTCGAGCTTGTACATCTTTACGGAAAAGCATTACAGCTACGTGTTTGCCACCGGGGCAGGGCCGCGGCGGCTTTTCGCCGGTGACCCGAACAAACCGACCGACGCTGAGAAGGTCGGGGCTTACGATTCCTTCGTCGCTGCGTCAGGCACCTACGTGTTGTCAGGGTCAACTCTCACACTCAACGCAATCCTTCACAAGAACCCGAATGAGATGGCCGGGGAACCGTTGACGTACACCTTCGAAATTGACGGCAACACGCTGCGGATGACGATCGTGAATCCACCGTTCTCGCCGGGCCGCGAACGGCGCACTGTGCTCACAAGGGTAGAGTGAAGGCGAGCGTCAGATCGCAGCGTGGTGTCACAACTAAGAGACACGCTGCGGTCTAACAACGGCATGCAGCGGACGCGCACCCAGCGATTCTCTTATCATCAAAGGTCTGTGCGGGCCGCTGATGCCGGGGTTTATGGGCGGTCAGACGGTATCTCGGACTTCCGCTTGCGACCTGTTTCGCCCCGTGACAGCTTTCGTTCATGGCAGAGCATACCAGCATAAAGCCTGACGCCCGGCAGCTCGTCGACAGGCTACCCGACTCGGCAACGTGGGACGATCTGGCATACGAAGTCTACGTCCGCCAAGCGATCGAGCGCGGCGTAACAGAAGCCGACGCGGGACGAACCATGCCGCATGAGGAAGCCATCGGGCGCATCCGGAGCCGGATCCGCCGGGCGTCGTGAGCCTCGAGCTCCGCTGGACGGAGCAGGCCGCGAATCAACTTGGCGCGATAGCCGAGTTTGTCAGTCTCACGTCGCCCGTGTACGCCGAGCAGTTGGTGGAGCGTCTCGTCGACCGACTGAGCCAAGCGCAGGAGTTCACTGGCACACTATCTCTTTAGGGATGACGACATGGCTTCATTGATTCGCTCGCGCACGCGTGCGTTCGTTGCCTATTCGCTCGTCCATGTGACTGGCGATGCGACTGCTGCAGCTGCGCAAGCGCCCGTGAACGTCACTGCACCCTGCGTGTCGCGGTGTAGGTGCCCTGAACGCCCGCCCGGCATCCTCCCACCAGATACCCTGCAGGCTCGGGGAACTCGTGTCACTTCCAGAGCTTTCAGCAATCGTCTCCACCGTCAGAAATACTATGTCGCCAGGATTCGAAAGGGGGCCGTCGGTGAAGAGAAGCGTAAAAGGGGGCGGCCTGACAAGAATTCCAGCCGGATTGTGCCGATACGCGACTGGCCGAGCGCCTCACCCGCGGGGGTCCGGAGCTGCCAGTCGGTGATTGTTCCTATGAGACCGACGGTGCCGCTCGGTCCCGGAAACGTGAACACTCCGGTGTACTTGAGAGTTTCACCCGCAGCGTTCGTCAGACAGCACGATACCAGCGCCTCGACGTCGTAGGTGCCGCTCACAGGCAACACCGGCTCGACGACCGACACAGCCATTGATGCCGAGCGCGTGATAAGACCGATTGTGACGGTCGCAGTGATTTCCGCATTGCCCGATGCAACTGCCGTCACTACGCTGCGCTCGTCCACGGTCGCTACCGCAGGCACACTGCTAGCGAAAGTGACGGATCGAGACACATCCATGCGTTGCCCTACCTGGTCGAGCGCCTCCACAAAGAGCTGCAGGGTTCCGGGTGTCCCGATCGTGAATAGAGTGCCTTTGGCTGGGCTTAGACGGAGTTCGCTGATTGCCCTCGCTTCCGAAGAGCAGACCCTGGCGTCAACGCGCCCACTTCCGATCTAGAGCAATTCGACCCGCACTCCACCGCCGGGCTTGTCGAGGATCAGCACGGTCTTCTTCTCGCCGCTCCCCAGGGGGATGACGACCCTCACCGGGGCGTTCGCCCACCCCGACTCGTCAGCCGGCGTTTCCCAGACGCGTACTTCCCAACTGCCGACAGTGCTCTGGTAGAACGGCGCGCTGGCGCTGGTGGGTTCGGGCTGGTAGTCGAAAGGAAACTGCCACGAAACGGGCTGCTGATAGTCGGGTTGCGTGCGGTACACCTGCAGAGTTCCCGCGTTCGCGGCGAGATGCAGCACGCGCAGTTTCGTCGCCGCGGGCGGCACGACACTGTTGGTGTCATCGAGCACGGCGCCTGCCACCGCGCCATCCGAGCGGCGCACGGCTGCGATCGTCCTCAACGCACCGGTCGTGGTGGTAATCGACTGAAACGCCGACGCCCCCGAGCCGGTAGGGACCAGGGCGAGCGTATGGCTGCCTGACGCGGGCGCCGCAGTGCCGATCGCGCCCGGCGGCAATGACCCGATGGCCACCTGGCCATCGATCAGGACATCGACGGGACTCGTAAACGCGTTGACAACGCGCAGCGAGGCGGGGCCAGTGGTGCAGCAGGCAGTAGCGAGATCACTCCCGCAGCCCGCGATGAAGGACACCAACAGTAATGGAGCTACTGCGAGGAGCCGGGACATGGTCGGACGGCGGCCGCGAACAGTTGCTGCACGACGTGGAGCTCGCATCAGAGTTTCCTCCGTTCATGGGGGTTCACCTTGTCTTTCGGATTCGTCCCGGGAATCGGCTCATGTGCCACGCGGATCGAGTTGCGGTCTCCCGCAAGCCATGTTGATGTATGCTGCCGCCCATCCCCGGTGCCGCGCTTGGGATATCACAGTCATCTGGAAATGGGAGCTCTCACCGGCGAAGGAGCCGTCCCCTCACGACGGCGCGGCTCCATCGTTCATCCTTACCTGCGCACGGCGGTGAACGTGCCTATCATCCCATAACTCCGCCGGCAAGTCGGCTCACTCCTCGTTTCCGTCTGCTTGTTCCTCAGAACACCATGCCGACTACTTGACCCTGCTGATTCATTGCCCGAGGTTCAACCGAGCGGTGTGTTGACGGTGGCCAAATGAACGTTACCGCGCCGGACTGCCTGAAGATGATGCCGCCACCCAGGTGGTTGGATGCGAGGATGCTGCCGTCGTCGGTCACATCAGCCACGTCGGTAAGGCAGCAGTGTCTCCGGGAGCCGAGGTACTCGACCCCCGTGCTACGCGACCAACGAAACGCGGCGGGAGGCCAGCCGTCGGTCGCGACTGACCCGACCGCTACGCCATTCGAGTTGATCGCTTTGAGACGGGCGAAGCAATCGTATTCACCGCTGCACGAAAACACGACGGTCCGTGTCCCCGCCTTATCCCATATTACGGCGTCTGAGGTTCCTCCAAAACCGTAGTTCACTTCGCCATCGTAGCCCACGCCTTCGCCGAGATCGTTGACGTCCAAAACACCACCGCCGACTTTGCTGAGGGCTTGTAACTGCTCAAAGCGATCAGAGGCGATGTCGAGGCGATAAGGCACGGCTTGACCCTGTATCACGGCATTCCCGAAAACCCGCCCTGCACGAATGCCGAGAAAGTTCAGTTCCGGTAGTCGGATGTCGAGAGGACGAAGTCCGCGTGCTTCGTTCCAGATGAATCCCTCTCTTACGCTTCCCTCGGTGAAACCGACGACATTGCCGTCGTCATCCAGGCCGGTGCCGTGGAAGCTGATTGTTCCGGGGCCGGGGAAGAAATTGAACCCTCCTGCCTCCGACCATTTGAACGCCCGGAATCGTGGGCCGCCCGAAGCGGAGTCCATGATGACCGTGCCAGCAACCTCACCCTTGCCGTTGATCGCGACCGCACTGACGAGGATCACCCCGGGTGGGTTCGGCAGAATGGTAAACCCGCGCTCCTCCGTCCAAATGAATGACCGCCGAGAATCAGCTACGGGCGCAGAGGGCGGGGATGGTGGCGCTGGCGGCGACACCGGCACGGATGGTTGCGCCCCCGGGCCCGTTGGAGTCGAGGGGTCCTCGGCGCAGGCAGTCGCTGCAATCAGCAACGCCACGGTCAGCACGAGAAAATGGGGTCGGCGGGAGATGGCGACAGGATGTCGCGCGTTCTCAGCGCGATGAACTTGTAGCTGGTTGCTGCTCCGCATTGGACCTCCACGATGGTGGGTGCTCAGACAGTGATGGCGGCAAGTACCCGATCCGCACCTCAATGCGGATCGCCGTCACCTCTATCCTCGTAGTCTTCGGTCCAGACGGCTCATAGTGGGAGAGCCGCTTCCCGGATCCGGCAGGGAGCGGGCGCTACGGCCTGAGCCCAAGTCCAATCAGGAGCTGCAGATAGCGGGGGTCCGACCGGAACGTCCGCAGCAGCGGAGAATGTCGTAGTTCCACGAGCGTGGGCACGTCCCACTGCGCGGTTTGCAGCATGGCGAACGCACTGTCAGCGGGACCGAGGAGAGCAAGCGCAAGCGCGTAGTTCAGCCGCGTGCGCTCGTCCACAATCGCGGAGCGTGCTTCGGCGAGGAGACGGCGCGCCTCCGTCGTGCGACCCATCCTGCCGTACACATACGCAAGAGCAGCTCGTACGCCGGGGAAATTCGGCGCCCGGGCCAGCGCCTGCTCGAGCACCTCGCGGGCCGCGTCGTCGTTGCCGAGTGCGGCTTCGACGGCGCCGAGAAAGTAGAGCGTAAGAGGAAACCCGGGATCGAGCTGCAGTGCGCGGCGGAGTTGGGCCCGTCCTTCCTGGAGGTTGCCCTCCGCGGCGAACTCTATGCCCAGCATTGCATTCCCGGCAAGCGAGAGCGGATCGATCGCCAGGGTTCTCCGGGTTTCCTCCTTCGCCTCAGCGAGCCGACCCATCATCGCCAAGAGGAGCGAATAGTAGTGATGCGCCCATTGCGAGTTGGGGTTCAGCTCTATAGCTCGCCGCAGCGATGCCTCGGCCCCGGCGAACTGTGCGCGCGCCGACAAGACGAAGCCGCGCGCCCAGTGTGCGTCTGCGAGCAAGCTGTCCAGAGCGAGTGCTCTGTCCGTAGCGACTTCCGCACGCGCGAGCGCCTGCTCCGAAGGCATGTAGCCGAAGTTCGCCATGTTGACGTAGATTCCTGCCATCCCGGTATGCGCCAACGCAAATTGCGGATCGCGCTCGAGTGCTGTGCGATAGAAGGCGAGTGCCTGTTGCATGTTCTCGCGAGTCCGCGGTCCCAGGTTCCAGGCATATAGTCCCTTGCGGTACAAATCGTAGGCTTCGCTGTCATCCGTCGGAAGCGGCGCCAAGGGTGCGCGCGCCATCCGCAGGCGAAGAACGCCAAGAACACCGTCCGCAACCTGGCGCTCGAGAGCGAACGCTTCGCTGACAGGAGCTGCGAAGTCGCGTGACCATACAGTGGCATCGTCGGCCACGCGGGTAAGCCGGACTGCGAGGCGGAGAGTGTCCGTTGAAACTCGAACTGCTCCCCGGACCAGGTGCGCGACGCCAAGCTGCCGGCCGACCTCCAGTGGCGCCAACCCCTGCTCCTGCAGCGCCGCCGCCGAAGAACGGGCAGCAAGGCGCATCCCCGGCGTTCGCGCGAGAAGCGCGATCAGCTCATCCGTAACACCGGACACGATGTAGTCGTCCGCTGGATCGCCGCCATCGTTGACGAACGGCAGCACCGCGACCGTCCGGTTAACATCCGGTCCTGGCGAGCGGAATCACTGCCCTGCGGACGTGCCTGTGACGCGCAGTGCGACTCCAGAACGGCGGTTTATGCGTCAGAGCCGCACCGCGCTTCAGCGCCACAATGTCGGTCAACAGCGCCTCCGCAGATTGATAGCGACCCTCGGGATCCTTCTGCAGGAGCGCACCGATCAGCTCGTCGAACGCCAGCGGGAGATCTGGATTCACCCGCGAAATCCGTGGCGGCTCTTCGTGCAGAACAGCATGCAGGATCGACACTTCGTGTTCGCCGCGGAATGGCGGCGTCCCGGCGAGCATCTCGTACAGCATCACTCCAATCGCCCACAGGTCGGCTCGGCCGTCCACACGGTCACCGCGTATCTGCTCGGGAGCGACGTACCTGATCGTTCCAAGCGTCGCGTGCGACTTCGTCAGACTGATGTCGGGGATCTTGGCAAGGCCGAAGTCGAGCACCTTTACGGTCCCGTCCGGGAGCAGCATGACGTTGCCCGGTTTCAGATCGCGGTGAACGATCCCAGCTACGTGCGCAGACGCGAGACCGGTCGTCATCTGCAGCACGATTTCAAGCGCCTCGGCCGGCGGCAGGATCCGTTCGCGACTGAGGCGGCCGCTTGGGGATCGTGAGCACCACTTGCCCGTGCGGCACGGGCGCGACGAGCGTCTCCTCCAGCCAGAGCGTCCACAGCGCGAGGCGTTTGGCGTGGCAACTGGGGCAGAAGTAGCGAGCCTTGCACGAAAGGGCGAGCAAGTACTCGTGCGCGCACGCATCACAGCGCACGCGCGCAAAGCCATGCTCGAGGACGCCGCACGCGAGGAACTTGTCGGCGACCTCCGGCACGACGGCGCGCCACGCGCCGTACGCGGGGGCGAAGCGCTCGTCATACACGAGTTGCAGCGTGCGGAACTGATCCGCGACGAGGCGAAAGAGCGGCGACGCCTGCGGGCGTCGCGGCTTGTCCATGCGCACTGGCCCAGCACCGTCGGGGCGACACGCCGCCGTCGCGCCGGTGCCCATCGCGTCCATCGCCGGTGCTCCGGGAATACGGAGCGCCGAGTATGCGCGCCCCTGGCGCGAGGGGCGTCATCAACGCGTTGCGTGCGCCCGTCGGCTTTACCGCGCTAGCTCAGTTGTCACGCGGCTTCATTTGCCCCTGAAAGGCCGGATTGCGGCCCGAGCGTCTGCGGCCCATCTTCGCAACGTGATGAACCGCTCGAATCGTCGTGACTTCGTGGGCACCGCTGCGCGCTTGGCCGTGGCAGGCCCAGCCGCTTTCGCGGTTCCCGTTGCAGCCCATGACCGTCAAGCGCTCGAGAAGTGGCTTTCGGAGCAGGGCGCGGACTCGCTGAATGACTCGCGTCCACACACCGCGATTGCACAGGACGAATCGTACTGGGCGCGCGTCCGCCGCCTGTACCACCTTCAGCAGGATGTGGTGAATCTCGACAATGGCTGGACAAATCCAGCACCCGCAGCCGCTGTCGACGAACTCACGCGCGGTGCCCGCAAACTCGAAGGCTTGCCCGCCGAGCATCTGCCAGGTATGTGGGAGCAGGTGAGCACGACCAGACTGCGTGCCGCGCTTGCTTCGGCGATGAATGTGCCTGTCGCGGAAATTGCACTCGTGCGGAACGCGACAGAAGCTCTCAATACAGTGTTGCTTGGCTACCGGCTGAGCGCTGGGGATGAAGTTGTCTGCTCGGTTCACGATTACTACGCTATGCTGGACGCGCTCGAGCAGAGGCGCGCGCGCGATGGCATTGTGCTCAAAATTATCAACCCTCCGATTCCCGTGCCCTCGGCTGACGCGATAGCATCTCTCTACCGTGATGAAATCGGACAACGAACTCGTCTCGTATTGCTGACTCATCCCAGCAATCTTACGGGCCAGCTGCTGCCTGTTCGACGCATCGCAGACATGGCTCACAGCGCCGGTGCACATGTTGTCTTGGACGGCGCACAATCGCTGGGGCTGCTGGAGGATCCTGTGCGCTCCCTGGGATGCGACTATTATGGCGCAAGCGCCCACAAGTGGCTCGGCACCCCGGTCGGTCTTGGTGTACTGTGGATGCGTCCCGAGCACGTGAGCGGGATATGGCCGCTCATCCCACCAATGCCGGGCGAGAAGGGAATGGGGCGCTTCGAATGGATCGGAACTGCCCCCGAATACATCAACGTCGCATCGCTTCCGGCGCTCGCTGTTCACGCACGGCTCGGCCCGAGTCGCAAGGCTGCACGCCTTGTATACCTCGCTTCGATAGTGCGCGCGGCGATCGCCCGCTCGTTGCCAGATGCGAGATTCTATGCGTCGGCTCCGACGATGACGCTTGGACTTACGACCTTCGAGCTTCCAGGAGTCGATTCTACCAAGCTTCAGCGGGCCCTGCGCGATCGGGAGCACATCCTCGTGCAGGCTATGACGGGTATTCGAAGTGATCCGAGAATTCGGGGAATACGAGTTTCGCCGAACGTCTACACGTCTACTGCCGAGATCCACCGATTCGCGGAAGCTTGCATCCGTCAGGTTTCGGCGATGCGGGCGTAGCGATCGGGCTGCCCGCCGGGTCAGCAGGCCCTCGATCAGCGCTTGCGGATCCCTTTTGCCCACACCTCGTCGTCCTCGCCTCTCACGACAAGGCTGACCGCTTTGCCGTTCGCGCGCGTGAACTCGAAAACCATCTCGGGTTTCAGTACTTCGTAGAGCTCCCCTTTGTCGTCGTACACTCCGGGAGCGAACCAGTCCGGAGCGATTCGGACCAGGGCGAACTTCTTGAAGTACGGATCCGCGGGCTTCCACTCTCCCTTCAGCGTTCCATCTTCGTGGGAGATCGTAAGCGTTGATACCTTGCCCGGCTTTCCCGTAGAATCCTGCTCGGTGTAAGTGTACCGGCCCAGATATGGAGTCGCGTCGCCGGCGGGAAGCGTCATCACCAGCGACGGCTCGACTTCGACGTTTATCGGAATCCGGACTCGCTCCCATTGCATCGCGAGCGTGCCGCCACTCATACGAAGCTCGGGCATCGACCAAGTGAGAACGTCGGTGAACGGAACCGCTTCTACGCGGGCCGGGAATCGAATCTGTTTCACGCCCGAGTCGGGCGGCTCCATATGATATCGACGGGCGTCAGGCTCCAGCACGACGGTCCAGTCGCCAGTCTTTCGAACGACCATCCATACTGAATACTTCCCCTTCGCGACTGGCTTTCCATTGAGTTTGATGTTCCTGTTGACATCGAATGTCGTCGCCCAGTTAGCGCCCGGCGTCCACACCTCGTCCCAGCGAACTGCTTTCGTTCCAAAGAGCGGGTCGCGTCCACGCGATCGGGGGCGGGAATACTCGACGACGATCTTCGTCCCGTCGATCATCTGGGACATCACCCCGATCTCGCTCGCCCGAATCTGTGCGGCGAGAGGAAGGGGGAGAACGAGTGATGCAAGTAAAGCGATACGAATGATCATGAAATTCCCATTCAGGGTAGGCGATCAGGAGCGCTGATGCGTTCTATCAGCCGAACTTGGCGTCGATCGCGGCACGAATCTGGTCGAGCGATTTGCCTTCCTTGTGCAGCCTTACCGCCAGCCGGCCCTGGCCCTGGCAGACAATGCAGTCTCGCGCCATTCCCTTGCCTTCGTAGCAGGATAGGAGGGAATAGAATTCGGGCGGATTCGTGCAACCACAGTTGCACCGGAGACCATCGACGACTTGCGGAATTTCACGAATTGAATCGAACAGCGGGATCAGCTTCGGCGAGTTCACTCATTTATGCGCGCCCCTGGCGCGAGGGGCGTCATCAACGCGTTGCGGGCGGGATGTTCGAACGCATCTTTGTGGTATGACACTCGTTGAAGCTGACAAGCGATTTGCGGAAGCGCGCCTTGCGCGCAATTGTATGAATCGCTCGCAGCTTCTTAACTTTCGGCGTTATACAGCTACAGGCTTGCGCGCGACTGTATGGAAATGGTACGTTGTGGCCCCCCCGCTGAGGAGCCACCTGATGGCCAGGCCACGTCGCATGCTGAAGCGCAAAAACATGCTTATGGACCAGCGTAAGCTGAACATGGCGAAGGCCGTGCTAGGGGTTGAGACCGAGACCGCCGCGGTGGAGGCTGCACTGGATATGGTCGTGTTCCGGGCCGAGGTGTTCCGCGGACTGGACGAACTTGCGGCGGCCGGTGGCGTGGCGAGCATTGAACCCATTCGCCGCACCGGGTGATCTACACGCTGGACACGAATGTGGTCGTTGACGCGCTTCGGGCAATCGCGTGAGTTGGACCGTCTCAAGACTTTTTTGAGCTGGGCTCTCCCATCGACGATGCTGTCCAGTGTCGTTGTCGCCGAACTCACCACGGGCGCAGGCACTGACCGGGCGCGGCGAGTTCTGGACGACGCTGTCCTGACGCCGTTCGATCGGCGGGGCCGCATCGTCGCGCCCTCGGCGGCGGCATCGCGGCGTACCGGCGCTCTCTTGGCACGCTCCGGCGCGACCGGGCTCACCGCGAGTCGCCAGAACGATGCGCTCCTCGCCACGCAAGCGCGCGAGCGGGGTTGGGTTGTCGTCACCCGCGATCGCGATCTTCGGATGCTGCGCCCTCTGATCAGCGGGCTCCAGGTCGCCGCGCCGTATCCGGATCGCCCTTGACGGGTGCGAGCTGGATACGCCACCGCGGTCCATGTGTTCCCAGCATGGGCGATAATCCGGAGGTAAGAGTCCTCCCGGAACCTTGCTGCCGGAGATCGCCCGTTCAGCGCTGGAGGTCGTAATTCAGCACCTTTACCCCGGTCGTTCCACGCCTGAGATTCCCAACAAGCGAGCGCCGTGGACTAGTAGGCCGCTCGGCGGGTCGCGGCGGGTGAAGGACTCGACCGCCGCTCGGCATCATCGACGCCACCGGCCGCGCAGTCGGGCGCTAACTATCTTGAGCTACACAACCGCACGAATTCCCGCGAGCCGTTCGGCCGCCCTCTCGAGCGTCTCCCTCTTCTTGCAGAACGCAAACCGCGTCACTGCCTCACCCAGCTTTGGCTCGTGATAGAAGCTCGTCCCCGGCACCGTAGCGACACCGACCTCCTTCGCCAGCCACATCGCGAACTCCACTCCCCGCAGGTCGCTCAGCTCCGTGAAATCGGCAAGTATGTAATACGCACCTTCCGGTGCCGAGAACTTGAACCCCGCTTCCTGTAACGCCGATACCATCACGTCCCGCCGCTCACGGTACTCCAGGGCTATTCCGTTGTAGTACTCGGTGCCGAATGCCATCCCGATCGCGCCCGCCGCCTGGAGCGGAGCCGGCGCGCCGACGGTAAGAAAGTCGTGCACCTTGCGGATGGGCGACGTCATCTCGAACGGCGCCACCGCGTACCCCAGCCGCCATCCGGTGCAGCTGAAGGTCTTCGACAACCCCGAAATCGTCACCGTCCGCTCGCGCATTCCCGGCCACGTCGCGAGGCAGTGATGACTGCCCGCGTAGCGGATGTGCTCGTAGATCTCGTCGGTGATCGCGATCGCGTCGTGCTGCTGGCACAGCTGAGCGATGAGCGAAATCTCGTCCCGCGTGAACACCCGCCCGGTGGGATTGTGCGGCGTATTCACGACGATCGCGCGGGTCCTGTCCGAGAACGCCGCGGCCAGCTTCGCGGGGTCGAGCCTCCATTCGAGCCCTTCGAGCGGAACGAACACCGGCTTCGCGCCGGCGAGAATCGCGTCGGGTCCGTAGTTCTCGTAGAACGGCTCGAACACGATCACTTCGTCGCCCGGATCGATGAGCGCGAGGAAAACCGCCGCCATGGCTTCGGTCGCGCCGCAGGTCACGGTTATCTCGCGATCGGGATCGACTTCCATTCCGTACCATTTTCTGTACTTCTCGGCGATTGCGAGCCGCAGAGCGGGCGTGCCCCACGTGATCGCGTACTGGTTGATGTCGCCATGGATCGCCGCGCACGCGGCGTCCTTCATCGGCGCGGGCATCGGGAAATCGGGGAATCCCTGAGCGAGGTTAACGGCGCCGTGGGCGTTGGCGACCCGTGTCATCTCACGGATGACGGACTCCTGGAAAGTCGAGGCGCGGTGGGCTGTATTGATCATCTGGGGTCGGAAGCGATTACCGGAGAAGTTATCCCGTGAGTTACCCTGAAGGGAACTTGCGCCGCACTCTCCTACGTATAGATTATGATATATACCAGTGCGGACGGGCGGGGGGATGAAGAAGAAGAAAGAGACAAAAAGAGAGCCGAAAGAGAAGAGCTTGAAACCGGAAACGTCGCTGAGGCGCCTGATAGAGGTGGCGAGAAAGGCGCCGATAGCAGCGCGGAAGCCCGCTCTGGAAGGGGGGATGAAGAAAGCGTCCCTGTTCATGAACGGGCGCAGCCAGGCTGTGCGGCTCCCAAAGGAGTTTCGGTTCGAGGGTACCCATGTATACGCGCGAAAGGACGGAAATCGGGTGATTCTTTCGCCAGAAGACGACAGGATCGAGAGGCTTATCGCGTTGATCGGATCGGCGCCGGATTTTCCTGATATCCCCAGGGACCCACCCGAACCGATACGCCCCGAGATCAGGGAGTTCTTCGGTGTTTCTGATTGACAGCAGCACCTGCATTTCGATCCTGAGAAATCGGCTCCCTCACGCGACGGAACGCCTCCGCGCAACTCACATCGAGGATCTGGCCATTTCTTCGATCAGCGCCGCGGAGCTGTATCACGGCGCATCAAGGAGTGTCGACTCCGAACGCGAGATCAGGAGAATTCAGGACCTGTTGACTCTTGTTCGGCTGGTCGAATTCGGGAGCGATGCGGCGATCTCGTATGGATTCGTGCGCAGCGTTCTGGAGCGAACAGGTCAGGTCATTGGCTTGATGGACATGCTGATCGCGGCCCACGCTCTGGCGAAAGGAGCGATCGTCGTCACGCACAACACCCGCGAATTTCGGCGTGTGCCAGGCCTGGAAGTGGAAGACTGGAATGCGTGAAACGTCTGCGAACTACCGTCCTCCCAGCTTCGCCAGCGCCGACCTGATGAGATCAGTCGCCGAAAGGCCGCCCCCCCCCGCGTCCAGCGCCGCGCGTACTCCCTTTTCAGCGTCACCATTGGAGTAGCCGAGCGAGATCAACGCCCGCAACGCATCCTCCGACGCGCCGGCTGCGGGACGCGCCTTGCCCGGCTCCTCACCGCCGATCGAATCCAGCTTGTCGGCGAGGTCGAGTATCAGCCGCTCCGCTTTCTTGCGCCCCACCCTCGGAACGCGCTGAAGGGTCGGGATGTCCTTTTCCTGAATCGCGCGCACGAGACGTTGCGGGGAAAGCGCGGACATGAGTCCGAGCGCGAGCGACGGCCCGACACCATTTGCCGTGAGCAGCTTCTGGAACAGCCGACGCTCGAACACCGTCGAGAATCCGAAAAGCTGCCAGGCGTCCTCCTTCACGACGAGCGACGTGTGAAGAAAGATCTGCTCGCCCTGCTTCGGCAGCGTCTCGAAAACACCGAGCGGAATCAGGAGCTCGTAGGCGACGCCGCCGGCCGTCATCACCTCGACGCGATCCAAGTCCTTCGTGGCCAGGGTCCCTGTGAGCTGCGAGATCATCTTCGCAGCGGGACCGTCCGCGCCGGCCTCGCGTCCATCTCCCGGTCGATGCGCGGAAGCGCGGCGATCATCAGGTACGCGAGCGCGGCCGCGACGCCGTCGGACGCATCAGCCGGCTCCGGCGCCGTCTTCAACCTGAGCAGTCGCGCAACCATGAACTGCACCTGCTCCTTCGTCGCCCCACCCGTGCCCACCACCGCCTTCTTGATCTCTGCCGGCGGATACTCGGCGATCTCGAGCCGGGCGTTCGCCGCGGCAAGCAGAATCACGCCGCGCGCATGGCCGAGCACGACGGTGGTGCGCACGTTCCGCGCATAGAACACATCTTCGATCGCGAGCACGTGGGGACAGTGACGCTGTATCAGCTCCGCGATTCCCGCGTGAATCTCCTGAAGCCGCGACGCGAGTGAGTCCCGCGGACGCGTCCGGATGATACCGCATTCGACGAGCCGCGGCGGCACCATCCGCTCGCCCACCACCACTCCGTATCCGGTGACGGCCGTTCCCGGATCGATCCCAAGGACAATCACTCAGGTTCTATAGAACAATTGGCGGCCACCTTCTGGACGTCGTCGAGGTCCTCGAGCTCCTCCAGCAGTTTCACCAGCGAGTCGGCGGTCTTGCCGCTCACGCTCACGAGATTCTTCGGCACCGAGGCAATCTCTGCTTCGGCGACCTCGTAGCCCTTCGCCTCGAGCGCTGTTCTCACCCCGTGCATGCCCGCCGGGTCGGTCGTGATCTCGTACTGATCCTCCTCGGCATTGAAATCCTCTGCCCCCGCGTCGAGCGCCGCCTCGAGCGCTTCATCCTCGGGATACTTCGTCGAGTCGAGGTAGAGCTGGCCCTTCCGCTCGAACATCCACGACACCGAGTTTGCTGCGCCGAGATTGCCGCCCGCGCGCGAGAGTTTGTGCCGAATCTCGGCGACGGTGCGGTTTGCGTTGTCAGTCAGCGCGAAGATGAGGATTGCCACGCCGCCCGGTCCGTAGCCCTCGTAGGTGACCTCGGCGTACTCAACCCCTTCCAGCTCCCCGGTGCCCTTTTTTACCGCGCGCTCGATGTTGTCCTTCGGCATCGAGGCCGCCTTCGCAGCTTCGATCGCAGTGCGAAGCCGTGGGTTTCCTGTGGGATCGCCGCCGCCCAGTTTGGCGGCCATCGTGATCTCCCGGATGAGCTTGGTGAAATGCGCGCCGCGCTTCGCGTCAGCGGCCGCCTTGTAATGCTTGATCTGCTTCCACTTGCTGTGACCGGCCATGTTCTCTAAAGAGTTGTGTGCCTGAGTGTCTAGCGGCGAAGTGAGGGGGGGCAGGTGAATTCGGTCGAGTCGTGAGCGAGCTCGTCTATCAGCTCCCGAATCTCGGTGAACGATCCTTCGTCCAGATGCACCGAAGCTATCAGCAGAAGGTCGGCGAGAGCCTGCGCCGCGACGACATCCTGGCCGTCGGCGGAGGCGTCAATCGCCGCTCCCGCCGCGGACTTCAGCGCCGGCGGCATGGAGAGCGACGCCAGCCATTGCCGGGCGCCCGCGGCGCGGCGACCGGCGTCGGCGGCTACGAAGCTGAACGGCGGGAGCAGGCCGGCCCCAAGTCTCGAGGCCACGAAGCATGCGAGCGCGATCTCTCTGTCCCCGCCGAGCGAAGCGCGCCCAGCGTGAGAAGCGAGCGCGCGGAAGCGAAACCTCGACGGCGCGATAGCGAACGGTGGCAGGTGTCCGATCACCCCCGCAATCTAGGCATTACACAGGCACCCGGCTACATTCTCAAAACCAATGGCACCAGTCGCAAAATCCATCCTTTGGGTGGACGACGAAGGAGAGCTCCTCGAGTCGCATCGCATCTTTTTGCGGTCCAAGGGCTACGAAGTGGAGTGGGCGAGCAACGCCGACGATGCAGTCGAGATGCTGCGCCGCCGGACATTCGACATCATGCTGCTCGACGAGCAGATGCCGGGCAAGCGGGGGCTCGAGGCCTACCGCGACGTGCGTGACATCGCCCCCAACCTGCCGGTCGTGATGGTCACCAAGAGCGAGGAGGACGGCACGCTCAAGGAAGCGATCGGCGCCAACATCCGCGACTACCTCGTCAAGCCAATCAATCCGCGGCAGGTGCTGAGCATCGTGACGCAGATTCTGGAAGGCCCGCGCATCCGGCAACAGGCCATCGCCCGCCGGTTTGTCGAGCGGTTTCGCGCAATCGAGCTCGATCGCGACCGGAACCTCGATTGGCGCGGGTGGATCGACCGCTTCGACGAGCTCATGCGCTGGGACGTTGACCTCGCTGCCGCAGGCGAGATGGGCCTCTACGATTCGCTGCGCGGTCTCTATCCCGCCATGCACCGCGAGTTCGCCGCGTACATGAAGACCGAGTATCCGCTCTGGCTGAAGAATCTGGAGGGAAACAGGCCGCCGCTGTCGATCGATGTAGTGAGCGAGTTCCTGCTGCCGATTCTGCAGCGCGACCGCGCCGCGGTGTTCGTCGTCGTCGACTGCCTCCGCCTCGATCAGTGGCGAGTCCTCGAGCCGCTGCTGGCGCCCTGGTTCGACACCGAGACGACGCACTATTTCGCGGTTCTCCCCACCGCTACGCCGTACTCACGGAATGCGCTGTTCAGCGGACTCTTTCCCGGCGAGATCGCCGCCCGGCTGCCGGACTGGTGGGGCAATGCGGACAGGGAGGACGAGTCGCTCAACGCCCACGAGAAGGAGCTGCTCGAGAATCACCTTACCGAGCTCTGCGGTGCGACGCCAGTCCGATATCAGAAGATTTCCACCGCCAGCAACTCCGACGAGCTCGAGCGACACCTCGGCACCGCGATCGGTAACGAAGGCGTGAGCGCATTCGTGTTCAACTTCGTCGATCTGCTCACGCACGGACGCAGCGAATCACAGATCCTCTACGAAGTGGCACGCGACGAGATCGCGCTCCGGCAGATCACGCGCCAGTGGTTTCAGCGGTCGGCGCTGCTGAGCGTCCTGAAGGAAGCGTCGCGCCGCAAGATCTCCGTTCTGCTCACTACCGATCACGGTTCGATCCACTGCAATACGCCGGCGACTGTCTTCGCCAAGCGCGACGCGACCGCGAACCTGCGCTACAAGTTCGGCGAGGATCTGCGCGCCGAGCGTCCCGAGCAGGCGCTGATGTTCACCAACGAAGACGATCTCCGGCTCCCGCGCCGCGGATCCGGCGGCAACACGCTCCTCGCGACCAATGATTGCTTCTTCGTGTATCCCACCAAGCTGCGCGAGTATCAGAGCCGCTACCGCGGGTCGTTTCTCCACGGTGGCGTGACTCCGGAGGAAGTGATTCTCCCACTCGCGCTGCTGACCCCAAGAAAGTAGATGTCGCTTTACCGGCGGCTGCTGCCGTTCGTCCGCCCGCACGGCTGGCGGATGGCTGGCGCGATCGCCGGCAACATCGGCGCGGCGATCCTCGAGGCTTTCTCGCTCGCGCTGCTGATTCCGTTCCTCAACACCCTCTTCGACCAGCCGCCGATCGGACTCGGCGGGGGCGGCCTGTCGGCCCTGCTTCGGGCGACCGTCGGCACGATGCTCGATCCCGCGGACAAGATGGGATCGCTGCGAAACGTCATCCTCATCGTGCTCGCTCTGGTCGTTGTGAAGAATCTGCTCTCATGGCTGGCCGGACAGCTCGGCGCCAGTCTCCAGGAGCTCGTCACGCGCGATCTGCGCAATGCGCTGTACTCGCATATCGGCCAGTTGCCGCTCGCCTTCTTCACGCGGACGAAGACCGGCCAGATCCTGTCTCGCGTCATCACCGATACGGCCGAGACGCGCCTCATCCTCACGCAGCTCGTCACGTCGTCGCTTCAGAACTCGGCGCTGGTGCTGAGCTACCTCGCGTTTCTCTTCCTCATTTCGTGGAAGATGACGCTTGGCGCGCTAATTCTTCTTCCTCTCCTCGCCGCGGTTCTTCAGCCGCTCCTCAGAAAATTGCGAAAGGGCAATCGCCGCCGCGGAAATCAGCACGGCGAGATGACGAGCGTGGTGCAGGAAACGGTGAGTGGGATCCGCCTCGTGAAATCGTTCGGCGCCGAGGCGATCGAGGAAGGGCGCTTCGCCGAGGCGAGTAACCGCTACGCGGCGAGCACGATCCGTCTCACCAGGCTGTCGTTCCTTGCATCTCCGGTAACGGAGATTCTCGGAACGTCAATCGCGGTCGCGCTGCTCTGGTATGGTGCCCGTGAAGTGCTCGTCGAGCGCGCGATGTCAGGTGGCGACCTGATCGCGTTCCTGCTTTACGCGCTTCGGCTGCTGCAGCCGCTCAAACAGCTCTCGCAGATGCCTACGACCGCTCAGTCGTCGCTCGCCGCGGCCGAGCGGTTGTTCGAGATACTCGATTCGCCGTCGGAAGCGCAGACGGATGGCGGAACGCGCGAGACGGCCACGTTCAGGAGCGATATCCGCTTTGACAATGTCGCGTTTGCCTACGAGACAGAGCTGGTGTTGTCGGATATCTCGTTCACGGCAAAAAGCGGCGAGGTCGTCGCGCTGGTGGGGCCGAGCGGCGCGGGAAAGTCGACGCTGGTTGACCTCATTCCCCGATTCTATGAAGCGCAATCGGGGCGGATTCTGATAGACGGTGTCGATGTGAAAGAGATCAGGCTGCCGGCGCTGCGCGCGCTAACCGGGATCGTCAGCCAGGACACCGTCCTGTTCAACGACACGGTGCGCAATAACATCGCGTACGGTGGAACGCGGAGGTACGCCGACGAGGACGTCGAGACGGCTGCGCGGGCCGCTAACGCCCATCAGTTCATCGTCGCGTTGCCTGAGGGGTATGCCACGATTCTCGGCGAGAGGGGCACGCGGCTGTCGGGCGGGCAGCGCCAGCGCCTCGCGATTGCACGGGCCTTGCTCAGGGACCCACCGATCCTCATTCTCGACGAAGCCACGTCGGCGCTCGACTCCGAGTCGGAGCGTCTCGTTCAGGAGGCCGTGGATAGATTGTTGCGCGGGCGGACAGTGTTCGTGATCGCGCATCGTCTCTCGACGATCGTGCACGCCGACCAGATTCTCTTTCTCGAGCGTGGAAGGATAATCGAGCGCGGCACGCATGCCGAGCTGCTCGCCGCGCGAGGAGAATATCATCGGCTCTATTCGATGCAATTCGGAGGTACGGGCAAGTTGACCGATTTCATGGTTTCGGCGGCGGTATAGCTTGGTAACCCTCTTCCTTCACTGCGCGCGAGAATGGTCGGGGACAGCGCGCGCGTTCGCCGTCGCCGCGCGGGGGCTGGCCGCCCGCGGATATCACGTGACATATCTCGCCGAGCCGGACAGCAACGTCCAGCAGTCGGCGTCGCGAATTGCCAATGTCGCGTCGAAGGCGGGTGGGGATGATCCCGGAGCGCCGCGCGATGTGGCGCCGTTTGATGTCACGTCGTTCTCGTGCGACGGGTTCTGGTTCGCGTGCGCGTGGCGGCTCCGGCACATGTTCCGGATGTGGGAAGCGGACGTCGTATTCGTCAGCACCGACCGTGAGCATCTCATCGCCGCCACCGCCTGCCGGCTGGGCAGGAGAGGAACGGTCGTCCGCCGCACGCCGGCGAGCTGCGCACTTCGGATGGGCGGGGCGGGCCGGCTCGCGTCATGGCTCAGAAAGACCGTTTTCCTTTTTGCGAGTGAGGATGACGTCAGACTGGCTACGATTCCGGGCAGGAGCGGCAAGCCGGCGCTGGCGGTACTGGGCGTCGACGCCAGCCGGTATCCCGACCGGTCGGCCACGAAATCCGACGGTGTCGAGTCGGATGGGCTGCGCTACATCATCTGCGTGTATGACCCGACTTCACGCGGGCGCGCGGCGACGGCTATCCGTACGGTCTCGATGCTCGCCCCGAGGCATCCCTATCTTCGACTCATCATCTTCGGCTCCGGCTCCGACAGCGAGGATCTGCGGATGCAGGCGGCCGCTCTCGACGTGATGCACCTGGTGAGCTTCCTCGGCGAACGGGACGATCATCTGTCGCTCATGCGCGACGCCGAGCTTGGCTGGGTCGTCGCTGAAGCCGATACAGCGGCTTACGGAATTCTCGACCTGATGGCGCTCGGGGTTCCGGTGATCGCCGCCGGCGACAGCATCGCCGACACTTATGTCGCGAATCTGATCAGTGGCGCACTCATCCCGGCCGATGATGCGGCAACCACCGCGGCGACCGTCGTGTCACTGCTCACGAGCGAAGAGCAGCGTGCGGCGATGGGCGCCGCGGCGCGGGCGCGCGTGGCGCGCGAGTTTCCGGAGCACGCGATGATCGACGGATTCGAGGGCGCGATCGGACTCGCCGCCGGCCGTACCCGTTCCAAGAGGTGAGCGGGGAGAAATCAGTAGACGTATCGGTCGTCATCGCCGCCAGGAACGAGGCGTCGAACATCGAAGCGTGCATGGCGAGTGTTCGGTGGGCCCGCGAGATACTCGTGGTGGAGAACGATTCGATTGATGACACGTTGGGCATCGCGACGCGCGCTGGCGCGAGCGTGTTCTCGAATCCCTTCTCCACCATTGGCGCTCAGCGGAACGCGGCGATCGATCGAGCGACGTCCGACTGGATTCTCGTTCTGGACGCAGACGAGAGAGCCACGGACGCCCTCGGCAAGGCGGTGCGCTCGACGATTGCCAGCCCTGCGCACGAGGCGTATCGAATTCCGCGCCGCAACTTTTTTCTCGGCCGCGAGATTCGGCACGGCGGCTGGGAGCGCGACCGGCCGGTGCGGCTCTTTCGCCGGTCGCTTCGCTACGACGCGAGCCGCGTCCACGAGCGCGTCGAGACGCTCGGCGCACCGGGAGTGCTGAGCGAGCCGCTGCTACACTACACCTACACGTCGCTCGATCAGTACTTCGAGAAGTTCGATCGTTACAGCAAGTGGTGGGCGGCGGACCGGTTCGCGCGCGGCAGGCGCGCGGGGCCGGTGGACGTATTCTTTCGTCCGCGGCTCAGATTCTTCAGCATGTACGTGCTTCGAGGCGGCTGGATGGACGGAGCGGCGGGCGCGGTGCTGGCCTCGCTGGCGAGCGCGAGCGTGCTGGCGAAGTACGCGCGGCTGTGGGCGCTGTCGCGGAAGGATGAGTAAGAGCGATGGCTGGGAGCGGCAGAACGGAGAACAACCGGGCCGCCGGCGGCCGGCCCGGTGGGGCGCTACCGGCCGCGCGCTCAAACGGAAGCAATGGGCGCTGCGCTGTCGCGACTGCCTGGGCAGTTCAACAGTCGACATCCGTCGTTGTGGCTGGGCCGGAAGCCGGCAGCGCCGTTTGTGGCCGGCAGCCGGAAACGGGGTAGTTCTATGTTCGGTCGTTATCAGTTGATTTTTTGTTTTGCTGCCCGCCGCCCTTAATGCGTGTCCTGCTGATCGGCAGCAGCAACCCATGGCGCATGGAAACCGCGATCGACCGTGCGCTGAAGCGAGCCGGCCACACTACCCTGCTGCTCGACGACCGCAGAGCCAAGCGGCTCGCCGGATGGAGACTCACGCAGCGCTGGGTGAAATGGCAGGCGAAGAAATTCGGCGCCGACTTCGTGTTCCTGTCGAAATGCCTGGCCCTCGATCCCGCAACAGTCGCTGGCGTGATCAAGGGAAAGCCGAACGCGATGTGGTACCACGATCCACAGTGGCATCGCGACCTCGATCGACCCGACATCGCCCACATCGCAGCGGTCGGTCGCCTCGCGCGCACGTTTTTCGTCACCGGGTTCGACGCGGAATGGAAAGCGAACGGTTTGCCGGCCCTCTTCCTGCCGGCGGCGGGTGACGCAGGCATTCGCCCCGTTGCCCCCGACAACCGGTTCGCTGCGGACGTGGCGTTCATCGGCACCGGGTACGATCCCGACCGAGCCGCCATGCTCATCGAAGTCGCGCGACATTACGACATGAGGGTCTGGGGATTGGGTTGGGAGAAGTGGGCGGCCGAGCTGCGCTGGAGCGGGCGCCCAGTGGAAGGGAAAGAGTTCGCCGCCGTGTGCTCGAGCAGCGGCATCGTACTCGGGGTGAATCCCGCGCGCGCGGCGGGCGGAACGACCTACACCTCCGACCGAACCTGGATGGTGATCCTCGGCGGAGGCTTCTACCTCACGCAGCGAACCCCTGGCGTCGCGCACATGCTGAGTGATGGCGAGCACTGCGCCTTTTACGACGATGCCCCTGGCTGCGTCGGAGAATGCGCACACTATCTCGCAAACCCAACCGAACGCGAGCGGATTCGCGCGAGGGGAGAGTCGTTCGTAAGGACCCATCATACGTACGATCAGCGAATCTCCAATATCCTGGAGAACCGCGCGTTCGAGAATCCCCTGTGACGCACGCATGAATCATCTTTTTGTCACGCAGGACTTCGGCCCCGATCTCGGCGGAATGTCGCGGCGGCACGTCGAGCTGTGTCGGAGGTTCGGCGAAGGAAGCGACACAATGCAGGTCTCGACAGTGGCTTCGGCGCGCTCAGACGCGTACGACGGCCGCGAGCCTTACCCGATCCACCGACAGCCCTTCCCGTTCTCCGAGGCGAACCGGCTCACCAACCAGATAAAATGGGGGCGTTGGATCACCCGCTTCTGCCGTGACCGGGTAGATGTGATTCACTGCGGTAACATCCGGCCGGTAGGATACGCGGTGTGGTGGGCGCACAAGCGGCTCGAAATTCCCTACCTCGTTTACGTCAACGGGGGCGATCTGCTGCGCGAGCGGCAGAAGTCTGCTCGCGGGAGGCTCAAGCGCGTGACCGCCCGCAGGATCCTGGGCAGTGCCGCAGGAATAGTCGCGACATCGCGCTGGGTGGCCGAGCTTGCGGGGGAGGTAATGGACGCGGTGGGCGTCACCAGCATGCCCCCGGTTTCCGCCCTGGACCTCGGCACCGATCCGGCAGTTTTTCATCCCGGGCGTGATACGGCGGTTCTTCGGGAGAGATGGGGGGTCGGCGATGCTCCACTGATGCTCACGGTAGCGCGACTCGTTCCCCACAAAGGGCAGGACATCGGGATCGAGGCGCTCGCGACATTGAAGGATGAGTTTCCGAGCCTGCGCTACGTTCTCGTGGGTGACGGGCACGATGAGGAACGGCTGCGCGAGCTGGCGAACGATCGTGGAGTGCGCGGCCGGGTGGTTTTCGCCGGTTCGCTCGCCGATGACGAACTCCCCGAGGCGTATGCGACGTCTACACTCTATGTCGGTACCTCACGCATCGACAATGAGATCAACGCGGAAGGATTCGGAATATCGTTCCTCGAGGCGGCGTCCTCGGGGTTGCCTGTCGTGGCGGGCGATTCAGGCGGAGTCAGATCTGCCGTCCAGAACGGCGAGACCGGCGTAGTGGTACCGCCGACCGATGTTGCGGCGGTTGCCGGCGCGATAGCCGGCTTCCTGCGCGACGAGGCACGGCGGGCGGCGTTCGGCGCGGCGGGACGGCTGGCAGTCGAGACACACTATAACTGGGATCGAGTCGCGCGCGAGACTCGGGATTTCACTCACGTCGTCGTTCGCAACAGCGGCCAAGTGACGCAAAATGTTCGGGCGTGACTGACGTCGCCGCGGAGGCCGCGCCCGCGCCGACGTTTGCGCACCGCGCAGAATATTTCGCGCTGCGCAGCGTCATTCGTGCACTGTCTTCCCTGGATTGGAACACGGCGTGCGCAATCGGCGGAAGACTGGGCGCGTTGGGGTACAGACCGCTCGGTGTCCGAAAGCGTGTTGCCGAGAAACAGATCGCCGCGGCGTTCCCCGAGCTCGACCGGAAAGGAGTTCAACGCATCGCCCGGGCATCGTTCGACCATCTTGGCCGGGCGAGCATCGAAACTGCGCTGCTGCCTTCGCTTGGCGAGAAAGGCGTCCTCGGCATCGTTACCCAGGTGGACGGCTGGGAGCACATGGAGCGGGCGATTGCGGCCAGGAAGGGGGTCGTAATGGTCGCCGGGCATCACGGAAACTGGGAGCTCCTCGGCGCGTACGTCGCGGCGCGCGGCGTCCCGTTGGACGTCATCGCGCGCGGGATGGCCAACAAGCTCTTCGACCGGTACCTCAACGAAACGCGCACGCGGCTGGGCATGGTCGTCGTCCATGACTCCGAGGCGGTGAGGCGAACGCCCAGATCTTTGCGAGAAGGGCGGGCGGTGGGGTTCGTCGCGGATCAGGGAGTTCTCGGACTGGCTTCTACATTCGTGCCATTCTTCGGACGGCCCGCCAAGACTCCCCGCGGCGCCGCGGTATTCGCCTTGCGATTCAATGCGCCGGTACTGTTCGTAGACGCGATCCGCCTGCCGGACGGCAAGTACCGTATCATCATCGAGCCTGTCGAGGCGACACCGACGGGGAACCGTGAAGAGGACGTGGATGCGATCATACGGCGGTTCAGCCAGTTGCTCGAGGGCTGGGTGAGACGCTTTCCGGAACAGTATTTCTGGCAGCATCGCCGGTGGCGCAGGCAGCCGCCGAACACGCCACCTGAGCTGAGGGATCCGACGCGTGCCGATTGAGCCGAGTGTGGAAAGCTGATGCTGGACCATGCGCAGCAGCGACGGTTGTGGGGAGATTCCCGCGCGCGGTTCGGAGTCGCAGTGGTCGTCATCATGACGCTTGCCGCCCTCACCGCGCCTTTGATCGCGACGCACGATCCGCTCAAGATTGATCTGACCGACTTTCTATCGCGGCCGTCGGCGTCGCATTGGCTCGGCACGGACGTCCAGGGTCGCGACATATGGTCGCGGCTTGTGTTCGGCGCGCGCGTCTCGCTCACCGTCGGCCTCATCTCCCAGGGCATCGCGCTGTTGCTCGGCGTCACGCTCGGGCTGCTTGCCGGCTACTACGGAAAGTGGGTTGATGAGATCATCATGCGACTTGCCGATGTCACGCTTGCGTTTCCGACGCTTCTCCTGCTCATCGCGATGGTGGCGGCGTTCCAGCCGTCGATGGGAGTCGTGTTCGCGACAATCGGCGTCGTTGGCTGGGCGGGGATGGCGCGTCTCGTTCGCGGGCAGGTGCTGGTAGTGAGGCAGCTGGAGTATGTGCAGGCCATCCGTGCACTCGGCGCGCGCGATATTCGCGTAATGCTTCAGCACGTGCTGCCCAATGTGATTGCGCCGGTCGTCATCGCGGCAACCCTTGGGGTTGCGGGAGCGATCATGGCCGAGGCGGCGCTGTCGTTCCTTGGGCTCGGTGTTCCTCCGCCGACTCCGAGTTGGGGGTCGATGATCGCGGACGGCCGCGACCTCGACCAGTTGAGGCGCGCCCCGTGGACGTCCGTGTTTCCGGGAGTGGCGATCGGGCTCGCGGTGCTCGGCTTCAACCTCCTTGGCGATGCGTTGCGCGACGCGCTCGATCCGAGGCAGCAGCGGCGGAATCCGCGGAACGTGATCTAAAGAGACCCGGTACCCGGTGCCGGTTTACCCGGTGCCAATTGCCGGTTACCCGTTGAGGAGGGCGGAATGCGGAAGCACAAGTCACGAGAAACCGTACTCGCAATCATGGCCGCGGCGGCTGCGGCTTGCGCCGATTCGAACGCGGGGACGGCGCGCGCGGGTCTGGCCGACTCTGCGGCGAGTATCGCGGGAGCTGGCTCCGCGATTCCGGTGGCTGCGGAGATGCGACTCGAGCGGGTTGGCGGGCGTTTCGATCAGCCCCTGCAGGTCGTTTCCCCGCCTGGAGATCCTCGTCTCTTCGTTGTCGAGCAGGATGGCCGCATCCGTTTGATTCGCGGTGGTTCCGTGGTGCCCGCCGCGTTTCTCGACATCTCAACGCGCGTGCGGAGCGGGGGAGAGCAGGGTTTGTTGAGCATGGCGTTTCATCCAGGCTATCGCACGAATGGCCAGTTCTTCGTGAACTTCACCGATCGCAACGGCGATACCCACGTCGAGCGGTTCATGGTGAGCTCGAATCCCGACGTGGCGGATCCCGCCTCGGCGAAGCTGATCCTGAAGATCGATCAACCGTACTCCAATCATAACGGCGGACTCGTGATGTTTGGCGCCGACGGCATGCTGTACGTGGGGATGGGCGACGGCGGTTCGGGAGGCGATCCGCGAGGCAACGGGCAGGACCCACGAGCGCTGCTCGGCAAGATTCTTCGGATCGATGTGAGCCGAGGCGATCCGTATTCCATTCCGCCGGGGAACCCGTTCGCGGATGGGGCCGCGGGACGGCGCGAGATCTGGGCGACGGGCATGCGAAACCCGTGGAGGTTTTCTTTCGATCGGAGCGCGAGCCTGCTCTACATCGCCGACGTGGGGCAGAATGAGCAGGAGGAGATCAGCGTCGTCCCGGCGAATCGTGCCGGAGTCAACTTCGGCTGGAACATCATGGAGGGTGACCGCTGCTATCGTCCGCGAAACTGCAGGCGCGATGGGCTGGAGATGCCGGCTCTTACGTACGGCCGCGACGGTGGCTCCTGCTCCGTCACTGGCGGGTTCGTCTATCGGGGGAAGAGAATCCCGGCGATTGCCGGCCATTACTTCTACTCGGACTACTGTGCGGGATGGTTACGCAGCTTCCGCTACCAGAACGGTGCGGCAACCGATCGGCGCGAGTGGAAGACTGAGGAAGAGATTGGAAACGTCACGTCGTTCGGAGAGGATGCCGCGGGCGAGCTATACATTGTGACACATGGCGGGCGGGTGTATCGGATGATAGGAGTGAATTGAGCTCTGCCAGGATATCGCATCTGTGAGTTCCTCGCTGGGCAGAGATCTGGCGGTTGCCACGAGGTGCCCTCGGTGCCCTCGGTGCCTCTGTGTCTCTGTGGCAACTGCTAGATCCTTCGCGAGTGGAGAGGCCCGGATTGTGGACTCTCGTCGCTACCGGGAGACCCGTATCAGCCCATACTCACGCGCCCCTTTCCTCAACAGATAGTACGACCCCGCGAGCGGATCCCCCGGCGATTCCGCGACCGCACCGATGCGCCGGCCGTTAATCGACGCGCCGCCCTGCTCGATCAGCCGACGAGCCGCGCCCTTCGACGCCGCAAGCTTCAGCTCGACCAGACCATCCACCACAGTCACCAACTCCGAAATCTCCGCGAAGGGCACCTCGCGACTGAGCGCATCGAGCGCACTGGCGGAGAGCGACGCGGGATCGCCCCTGGCGAAGAGCAGGCGCGAAACGTCCTCCGCGATCCTCGCCGCATCGGCTCCATGGACGCGCGTCGTCACCTCGCGCGCGAGCGCCTGCTGGGCAGCCCGCTCCTGCGGCTTCTTCAGAATGTCACGCTCGAGTGACTCGATCTCCCCGCGCGATAACAAGGTGAAAAAGCGCAGGTATTTTCCTGCGTCTCTATCGTCAACGTTGATCCAGAACTGATAGAAGCGATACGGCGACGTGCGATCGGCGTCGAGCCACACGTTGCCCGATTCGGTTTTCCCGAACTTCGTTCCCGATGCCGTCGCCACCAATGGGAAGGTGAGCGCATGTGCCTCCGCGGCCTCTGTCCTCCGGATCAATTCGAGGCCGGCGGTGATGTTGCCCCACTGGTCGCTGCCCCCGACCTGAAGCGTCACGCCATCGCGCAGGTATAGCTCACGGAAATCGTACGCCTGCAGGAGCATGTACGAAAACTCGGTGTACGATATTCCGGACTCCATTCGCTGCTGTACCGATTCCTTCGCCAGCATGTAGTTGATCGTGAAGTGCTTGCCGACATCGCGCATCAACTCGATCGCGCTCAACGGTCGCAGCCAGTCGGCGTTGTTTCGCATCTGCGCGGCATTGGTTCCCGTGAAATCCAGAAACCGTTCGAGCTGGCGCTTCAGTGCCCGCGTATTTTCCTCGACGACATCGAGCGTGTTGAGCTGCCGCTCGGCAGTCTTTCCGCTGGGATCTCCGATCAGTCCCGTGCCGCCGCCGACCAGCGCGAACGGCGTATTGCCAGCGCGCTGGAGGTGCATCAGGCCCATGACGGGAATGAGGCTGCCGACATGAAGACTCGACGCGGTGGGATCGAATCCGCAGTACGCCGAGAGCGGTCCCCGGTCGAGGGCATCCTGAAGCGGCTCGGTATGCTGATGGAGCAGCCCGCGCCACGCGAGCTCCTCGAGAAGACTGGCGGTCATTCCACCAAGATAGATGTTCTTCAGGCACGGGGCACCACGCACCGGGTACCAGGCACCAGGTACCGGGGGGCCGGGTTAGTTTACTCTTCGCATGGCTAAGCGCTCCGTTTCCTTCCGCCGGCGCCACCCAACACTGGTTCGGTCGGTCGTCCTTCTCATCGTCTTCGGCGCGGCGGTCGCGATGGGACTCGCCTACGGCGCGTGGGCGCTCGTCTGCCGCGGCGGCCAGTGCCCTCCCGTCGAGGCGCTCGGCGATTACACTCCGCGCCAGACGTCCAAACTCTATGCCGCCGACGGCCGCTTCATCGCCGAGCTCGGCATCGAGCGCCGGACGCTCATCAAGCTCGACGAGATTCCCGAGACGGTGAAGCAGGCGTTTGTCATCACCGAAGACAAGCGCTTCTACCGGCACGCCGGCATCGACTGGCGCCGCGTCGTCGGTGCGCTGGTGCGCGACGTCCTCGCGGGCAGCTGGGACGAGGGCTTCTCCACGATCACCATGCAGCTTGCCAGGAACGTCTTTCCCGAGCGAATCTCGCGCGAAAAGACGCTCGTGCGAAAGATCAAGGAGGCGAAGGTCGCGCGCGGAATCGAGGCCAAGTACAGCAAGGAGAAGATTCTCGAGCTCTACATGAATCAGATCTCGCTGGGAAACGGCGCCCACGGCGTCGAGACCGCGTCCCAGCGGTACTTCGGAAAATCGGTGCGAGATCTGAACATCGCCGAAGCGGCCACACTGGCTGCGCTGCCGAAGGCGCCGGAGAGGTACAATCCCCGAAAGCATCCTGACCGCGCGATTCAGAGGCGCAATACGGTGATCGAGCTGATGCGCCGGAATGGCGCGATCAGCGATGCCGACGCCAGCGGCGCAAAGGCGTTTCCACTTCAGCTTGCGGACAAGACGGACGCCGGCGACACCGCTCCCTACTTCGTCGAATGGATAAGGCAGCAGCTCGACGCCCAGTTCGGACGCCAGCTCTACGAGCAGGGCCTGAGGGTTTACACCACCCTCGACCTCGACATGCAGCTCGCCGCGGAGCGTGCGCTGGAGCGCCAGCTCAAGCGCATCGAGGGCGGAAGCTACGGCCGTTTCTCGAATGAAAGCTACGAGCGCTACATCGCCCGGAGCCTCGCCGACGGCGGAGCCGCGCAGAACTCGCCGTACCTCCAGGGAGCGTTTGTTGCGCTCGATCCACGCAACGGTGCCGTTCGCGCGATGGTCGGCGGCCGCGATTTCTACGACTCGAAGTTCAATCGCGCAACGCAGGCGCGTCGCCAGCCGGGCTCGGCGTTCAAGCCCATCGTCTACGCGACAGCCGTCCAGAACGGACGCTCTCCGTCATACATGGTGGATGATGCACCCCTTGAGGTTCCGCAGGGCGGCGGCAAACCGTGGGCACCGAGGAACTACGATGGTCGTTTTGGCGGGCTGATGACGATGCGCCACGGCCTCTACGACTCGCGCAACCTCGTTGCAATCCGTGTCGGGATGGAGTTGGGTGAGCAGACCGTCATTAACGAAGCTCGCAACTTCGGCATTTCGACGCCGATTCCACCCTACCCGTCCATCTTCATCGGCTCGGCCGATGTATACCCGCTGGAGATGATCGCCGCGTACGGGCCGTTCGCGAACCAGGGGATCCGTGCTGCACCTGGCGCTATCCTGCGCGTCGAAAACGCGCGTCAGGAGGTTCTCTGGCAGCAGACGCCCAGCCGCAGCCAGGTGTTGTCCCCTGAGGAGGCATGGATCATGGTCGACATGATGAAGGACGTCGTTCGCCGTGGCACAGCGTCGGGGAGCGTGTGGGGAGCCGGATTCCGGCTGCCGGCCGGAGGAAAGACCGGAACCACGAACGACGGCACCGACGTGTGGTTCATTGGATACACGGCCGACCTCGTCGCCGGACTGTGGATCGGGTTCGACCGCCCGCGAAAGATCATGAACGATGCGCAAGGGGGACGCCTCGCCGCCCCAGCGTGGACGTCGTTCATGTCGGAGGTCTATCGAAGAAAGCCCGCGTCGCCCGACTGGCCGCGCCCCCCCTCACTGATCATCCGCGAGATCGACGCCAGTACCGGACTCCTTCAAACGCCCTACTGTCCACGCGAGTCGATCAGATCCGAGTTCTTCATTCCCGGAACCGAACCCGCGCGGGAATGCGACCGGCACCTTGGCTACATGTCGCCTGAGTTCGGGGACACGCTCGGACTGGAGCCGCCGCCCGGCTACGGTCAGCCGGTCGTTCCTCCCGTTCGCGGACCGGCGCGACCCGACACCATTCGCTCGCCGACTGACTCAGTCCGGATTCAGCGCACGCCATGAGGCGGTATCGCGCGCGCTGGGTTATCCCGGTAACGCGTCCGCCGATCGAGCTTGGATGCGTCGTCGAGCACGAGGGACGCATCGTGTTCGTCGGAGACCGGTCGAACGCTCCCGACGGAGAGGACTGCGATCTCGGAGAGTGTGTACTCCTCCCCGGGCTGATCAACGCGCACACGCACCTCGAGCTCACGGCTATGCGCGGCTTCCTCGAGGATCTTTGCTTCAACGACTGGATTGACAAGCTGAGAAGCAGCCGCAACGAGGCGCTCACGACGGAGATGCTCCTCGACGCGGCGCGATTCGGGATCGTCGAGGGTCTGCATTCGGGGGTTACGACATACGCCGACACCTGCTCGTCGGGCGTGGTGATGCAGGCGCTGCTCGAAATGGGTGTCCGCGGCATCATGTACCAGGAGACATTCGGTTCGTCGCCCGCGCAGTGTAGCGCCTCCATGGACAAGCTTCGCCTGATGGTCGACGAGCTGGCTCCGGCGCAGACGGACATGGTTCGGCTCGGAATATCGCCGCACGCGCCCTACACGATCTCCGACGACCTGTACGAGGCGTGTGCTCTTTTTGCGGCCGACTGCGGATTGCCGATGGGCCTCCACATATCGGAGAGCGCGGCGGAACACGAGCTCGTCTCGGCCGGCACGGGTCCGTTCGCCGTCGAATGGCATGCACGCGGCCTCGAGGTCGTGCCACGCGCTCGCTCGCCGATCGCCTTGCTCGAGCGCACGGGGTGTCTCGACGGCTCTCCGCTGCTCATCCACTGTGTGCGCCTCGACTCGGAGGACATCGCAACGATCCTCCGGCACGAGTGCGCCGTGGCGCATTGCCCGGCGTCGAACGCGAAATTCGGGCATGGCATTGCGCCCATCACCGAGCTTCTCGAGCGCGGCGTGACGGTCGCGCTCGGCTCCGATTCAGTGGCCAGCAACAACCGCATGGACATCCTGGAGGAGGCGCGTCTGGCCGCGCTCTTTCAGCGCGCCGGAAAACAGAGCGAGCGCGTTCTCCCCGCTCGACAGGCGCTCGAGCTCGCGACTATCGCCGGGGCGCGCGCGCTCGGCATCGATGACAGAGTGGGATCGCTCGAAACCGGCAAGGACGCTGACCTGGCCGCCTTCTCGCTTGCTGCCGCGCGCGTCACTCCAATCGGCGATGTTGTCGCTGCGATTCTCTTTGCTGTGGCTGGAACTCCTGCAGAGTTCGTTGCGGTCAAGGGCAGGCCGCTGATATCCGGCGGACGTCACGTCGGCGGCGATCCCACGGTGCGCGAGAGAGTCAGCGCGGCCGGGGATGCCCTCGCGGCCTGGGAACGGAGACTGCCGAAGAGCACACGCCTGTAGCAAGAGCCTTGCAGCGTGAGCCGCTGGCCGCAGACGACACTGACCGTTCGTTCAGGGAGCCCGCGGTCCGGGTTCGCGATGGATACTGCGACCCGAATCGAACGGTCAGAGTCGCATGCAGCCGAGGGCTCAAGCTCGAAAGCTCCAGCTACGAGCGTGTGCTTTTCTCGTTGTGGCCTTTCCTTGGTAGCGGGGCACCGGGCTACGTGAATAGCTTTCCTCTTCCCAACGCGCACAGGAAAAATGCCTCGAGCTGACAACCATCACCGAATCTGGCGCGACGGACAGTTCGTGAACTGGGAGGACGCGACCATTCACGTCATGAGTCACGTCGTCCATTACGGATCCAGCGTGTTCGAGGGCATTCGCGCGTACGCGACCCCCGCGGGTCCAGCGGTGTTCCGGGTAGGCGATCACATGAAGCGGTTCGCGGACTCGTGCCGCATTTACCGGATGCCGCTCGCTCATTCGCACGAGACGCTCGTGCAGGCGTGCGTTGACACCGTCGCCGAGAACGAGCTGCCGCATTGCTATCTGCGCCCGATCGCCGTGCGCACCGGCGAGCAGATGGGCGTGTTGCCCAACGACACACCGCTGGAGGTGTTCATCATTCCGTGGACTTGGGGCCGGTATCTCGGCCACGACGCACTCTCGGCCGGCGTTGACGTGTGCGTGTCGAGTTGGAGACGGCCGGCGCCGGATACCTTTCCAACAATGGCAAAGGCCGGGGGTAACTATCTCAACTCCCAGCTCTCGAAGATGGAGGCCAGGCTCGACGGCTACTCCGAGGGGATCATGCTCGACTCATTCGGCCATGTCTCGGAGGGAAGTGGCGAGAACCTGTTCGTCGTCCGCGACGGTCGCCTGATAACGGCCCCGCTTGGCGCCGGAATCCTGAACGGTGTCACCCGTGATTCCGTCAGGCTCATTGCCCGCGATCTCGGGTACGAAGTTGTCGAGCAGATCATGCCCCGCGAGATGCTGTACATCGCCGACGAGCTGTTCTTCACGGGGACCGCCGCCGAGATCACCCCGATTCGTTCGGTTGACCGCATTCCGGTCGGTACTGGGCGGCCCGGACCCATCACGCTGGCTATTCAGGACCAGTATATGGGAATCGCCGAGGGCCGCATTCCCGATCGTTACAGCTGGCTGACGCATGTACCTTCTGGAGTTCACGCGGGTGTTTAACAGTCAGCGGTTATATATTGTAGCGTCGCCAGTAGAGGGCAAACACGGAGGAGTGCTTGATCGTAGGCTGTCTCGCACTTAACGCGTCGTTCGAGCCGTTAACCATGGTTCCGCTCAGACGGGCGTTACGGCTGGTTATTGACGGGAAGGCTGAGATCGTCGAGGCGGACCACGAGAGAGTGGTTCGTTCCGAGCGGCTCACCCTGCCACGCCCTGCGGTAATCCGGCTGATGCGGTTCATCCACGTGCCGCGCCGCTTCCGCAGACAGGTGACCAACACCTTCCTCTTCGCGCGCGATCGCTACCGGTGCCAGTTCTGCGGGCGCATGCAGATCGAGCTCAAGCCCCGCGAGTCGCTTACCCGCGACCATCTCATTCCGCTGTCACGCGGCGGCACGAATGATTGGACGAATGTTGTGACCGCGTGCAGTCCTTGCAACACGCGCAAGGCGAACTGCCTGCCGAGCGAGATCGGGATGCATCCGATTCACGTTCCGGCTGAGCCGCACTTCGTGCATCTGAGCTGGGCAGTGCGGCGTCTGACGCCGACGCAGGCGCACTACATCCGGATGTTCTACGGCGAGGAGACCCTGCATTACCTCGAGGATCTGGAGCATCGGCATCCTCACGCTGCGCATGTGCAGCATGGCCATTCGCAGCACGCCCATTCGTCTCACGGCCGGAAGGGGGCGTAGGCGTACAGGCGTCCCCGCGCGACTCGTTGGCCTTCGCCGAGAAAGGCACGCCATTGACGAGCGCCTGGCTGCCGCAACGCAAATCACGATGGATGCCTGCCGAGCGATGGGCGCATTAGCGGCGGGCGCATTAGCGGCGGGCGCATTAACGGTTCGCCTCACGCGGCTGACCATTCAGCCGACCGAGCCGGCGTCGGGAACGGCATTTGCCCCGTTTGGGCCCATGAGATTGCAATCCGTTGTCGCGGTCCTGATTGTCGCCGCGGGATGCACGATTTCGGAAAAGTCTCAGCCGCCGGAGGTCGATACCGTAGCAGTTGGATCTGCCACCGAACCGACGGAGTCAACCGGATTTGGCGGCTCGACACCCTCACCGGCGCCGGGCACGGGGAGCGATTCCGCATCGGGGTCCAGCCGCACATGCGGAGCGTACGGCATGCCACTCCTAACCGACAGGGGAATTGGCGCGCTGACTCCTGGAATGACAGTCGACGAGGCCAAGCGACTCTGCGACGTGACCAGCGATGCTCGCGTGCCTGGAAGTGAAGGAATGATGGAACGGATTCTCGTCGTAGACGTCGCTGGCGAGACCGTGCGCGCGCTCGTGAACGAAAACAGGATAATACGCCTCGACGTCCGGACGCCGCGCTATCTCACCCGCGACTCACTCGGCGTGGACACGTCACTCGGTCGCCTCGCGGCCATGCGCGGAGCGCAGTTTCACCCCGGTGAGGATGGTATCTACGCCTTCGTCGCCGCACACTGCGCTCTGAGCTTCCGATTCTCTCTGCCGATGCGGCCGCCCGCGGGAGGTGTGTGGACCGCGCGCACGATCAACGCTGCGCACGGCGACGCCGCAGTGAACAGGATTCTAGTCACCGAGTGCCGGACCTAACGGAGCACATCTCGTACGAGACTCTCGATGGCCGAGTCCGCAGCGGCGCGGGCACCGCCGAGCGGACACCACGCGTGCACCGGCGGGCAGAATTCCGCGCTCGTCCCAGGAATGCCGTAGATGAATCCCCCATCTACAGTGTTGCGTAGAACCCATCGAAGCGTTGACACGCTAGCCAACGCCAAGCTCTGGAAGCGTCTCCGGAGTGCAAGTGCCCACTTATGCCGTACAATCGAGGAGTGGCCCCGTGATCGATCGTATCCTTCCGGCGTGCATCGACAACCGCTACCGTGGTCACCGCCTGGGGCTCTGGTTGTTCGTGCCGATCACCTTCATAAACGTGTCGAGGAGCCTTACTCACCTCTTCAAGGCTGACGGCGGGGCACAGTCGATCTCCACGATACCGCTCGATACCTATTCATCCTCCGCGGCGCAGAACATCGTGGGACTTTTCGCGCGCATCGGGCTCGAGCAGTTGCTGCTGGCGTCGCTGTTTGTCCTGGTCCTCGTCCGGTATCGGGCGATGATTCCGCTCATGTACGTCCTGATCGTGGCGCACTACATTGGCGCAAGAGTCGTCTCGCAAGTAAAGCCGCTCGTATTAACCGGGACGTCAGGCGTGAGGACGCCGTTTCTGGTGATCGCGGTTCTGAGCGTCGCGGGTCTCGTTTTATCACTGATCGGACGAGGGTATGCGGAGAAGTCTCAATGACCACCGACGTCCGTGAAATCGCACCACCGACCCTGTTGCGCGCCGGCCGGGCCTGCCCCCGCGAGGAGTTTTCATATGTACCGACGCTTCAAAGTATCTCTGATCGCCGCGTGCGCATTCGTCCCGGCTTCCGTCGTCGCACAAGGCTCGATTGCCATCCGAAACGTCACGGTTATTTCGATGACCGACGCAAAACCGTCGGTGAGTCAGACCGTCAGCGTTCGCAACGGCCGTATCGTCGAAATCGGTGCGACGGCGAGAGTCCGAGTGCCTGCTGGCGCGACCGTGGTGGACGGAAGCGGCAAGTATCTCATCCCCGGGTTGTTCGAGATGCATGGCCACGCATCGAAAACCAGATCCTCCGCCCTCGGACTATACGTCCTGAATGGTGTCACGACCATTCGGGATCAGGGGAGCGAGCACGCCGAAGTGGTTCGCTGGCGCAGGGAGGTTACGGCTGGCACGCGCGTGGGACCGCGGATGCTGATTGCCGGGCCCTATCTCGAGTCACTCAGAAACATCGAACGCATGCGCCGCGACCCTCCCGAGTCGCGCGTCGAGCCGTTCGAGCGCGCCCGCATCGCGATCGGCTCGCCTGACGAGGCGTGGCGGGTCGTCGATTCGCTGGCCGTCCTCGAGATTGACCATTCAAGATCCGCACGGTGCAAGACCGCGAGACCTATCTGGCAATCGCCAAAGCCGTGCACGCTCACGGGAAACGGCTTACCGGGCATGTCGTGAGCGGGTCACCCGCGACGTTCCTCGAGGCTGGACAGGACGGGGCTGACCACGGTTTCCCACTTACAATGGACTCCCTGGCGCGCGCGGAGCGAATGACGTTCTGGCGCGCACTCGCTACGCGGGACGTAGGCGTCGTTCCCACCCTCGTCACGATCACGGAGTCGGTGATCCGACCGTTGGATTATTTCCACGCTCTCATGTCTGACACGACCGGGGCGGTGCATCCCCTGCGACCGTACATTTCGGCTTTCTTGATTCTCGATTGGCGCGAGCAAGTCGAGGAAGTCACTCCCGAGCGCCGCACGGCCCTGGAGGGCGCCTGGCCCATCTGGCTCAAGCACCTCCGCGAGATGCGCGAGGCCGGCGTTCGGATCATGGCAGGGTCTGATGTCGCCGTCCTGAACATCTTTCCCGGCGCTTCGCTCCACGAGGAGCTCCGCCTCTTCGTCGACTCGGTCGGAATGACGCCGAGGGAGGCGCTGGCGAGCGCCACCCGCAAACCTGCCGAATGGCTCGGCCTGGCTGACTCAGTGGGGACAATTGAAACAGGCAAGGTGGCAGATCTTGTCCTGCTTGACGGCGATCCGCTCTCCGATATCACCAACACGCGTCGCATTGCCGCCGTTGTACTGCGTGGACGCCTCTTTCAACGGCGAGATCTCGATGAACTCCTCGCGAGCGTAGCGGCGATGCCGGACCAGCGCGTGAACGATTGGGTCCGCTAAAGCGCAGTTAGCGGCCCGGGTCGGATCGCCGCCTATCGCCGCTTCGCGGGGCGCTTCAACAAGTCGCGCATGCGCGCGAGCTCCTTTTCCGACAGCCGATTCTGCTCCATGAGATGAGCTAGGAGCTTGATCGGCGACCCGCCATAGATCTTGTCCAACACGCGGCTTAGCGCCGACTCGCCGGCTGTCTCGGGGTCGATCGCGGGAAAATAGACGTGCGTCTTCCCCTCGCCGCGTCGATGCGAAACGTAACCCTTCATCTCCAGCGTCCGAATCATGCTGGAGATGCTCGTGTACGCCAAATCTGGGTCTATCCGATCGCGGACCTCGGTCACGGTCGCCTCGCCAAGGTCCCAGAGCACGCTCATTATGTCCAGCTCGCGCTGGGTCAGATGGAGGTCGGTCATCGTTGAGGTACGATAACCTCTGCAGCCCGCACGGTCAGGGTGTCGTCGTCGGGCCCGATGCGATCGTGACATGCGCACCGGACCTCCGTGCGACTACGGGGTGCGGCATCGACAACACAATGAACAGGAGGACGCATGCCATGCTGGGCAGCAGGAATCGCTGAACATGCCGGCGCGTGGCACCGGTGCCAGGAGTAAGGTAAGGCGTCGCTCGAGCGACCCCATCCCTCCCAGAAGCGCCGGTTGAAGGCGCGGACCACGGCTCGCGGCCTCCGCGACCTTGAGCAGAAGCTCTCCGTATGCGGTCGCGTCGCCGAGCGCCGACACCACCCGATTGTCGCAGTCCATCTCAACCGCCAGCCGCAGCCGCCGTAGCTGCCACCAGAGGGCGAGATTCCACGGCGTCAGGTTATCAAGAGCGATATCGCGAAAAGAAGACGCGCGTCGTGTGCCGTCCGATGCTCATCCTCGTGACGCAGGACATATCGCCGCTGGACTGAGGGCCAAGCCTACGACATCGCTTCGGTGTTTTTCGGATTGCAGTGCGTCCTGTTTGCGATGCCAACCGGATACGGTTTGAAATCCAACGGCGATGAGCCGTGTTATTGATCGTGTTCTTGAATTACTCTTTTCTTGGAGACTTGACAGATGGCGCCTCATAGGAGAGCGCCGCGGCTGATCGCAACCTGCGGTCTACGCAACCGTTTCTCTTAACAGCCTTTGAACATCCGGGCCAGTTACGATTCTGCGGCCAGCGCATACGCTGAGCACCTGTTCCTGGAGCTCGAGCAGAAACCCTTGGACCGCCATATCCTCAACCGCTTCGCTGAATCCGTGCAGGGGCGAGGCCTCGTCGCCGATCTGGGCTGCGGGCCGGGCCATGTAGCGAAGCATTTGTACGAGCAAAACGTCACTGTTCTTGGTATCGACCTCTCTCCGGAAATGGTTCGCTGCGCGACGCGCTTGTGCCCGGGTGTCGAATTCCGGGTAGGCGATATGCAGTCGCTCGATCTCCCAGCAGCAGGTCTCGCCGGAATCGTGGCGTTCTACTCCATCGTGCATTTCGAGACGTTCGACCTGGGTCCGGTTTTCCTCGAATGCCGGCGGGTTCTTGCACGCCACGGTTTGATGCTGCTGGCGTTCCACATCGGCGATCAGGCGGTCCACGTAGATGATTTGTGGGGCAGGCCAGTCGATCTCGATTTCCATTTTCACCAACCGAGTGACGTGATCGGTGAGCTGGAGGCCGCGGGCTTTGTCGTCACCGAATCAATAGAGCGCGAGCCCTACGAAGGCGCCGAATACCGCAGCCGCCGGTGTTACCTGCTCGCCACCGCCGTTTAGCGACAAGCAGTTTTTCGGATGCAGCTTCCGGCGCGAAAGTTATTGTGTGCTTGCAGCCAGTTTGGCAGGGGGCGGCCGGGTCAAGCCAACCGTTTGCTGCACCCGCATTCCACCCCCTTACCGGTGCCGGCGGCCTGATCTTGGAATCACCAGGTCATTTTGATGAAGCCGAGTACCAGCGCCAGCTGAGCACGGGGTCCCGCCTTCGCCGGCGTCAGTACGGACAAACTGAGCGTTCCGTTCACTGAGTGCGGCCAAGGACGGGGATTGCGGGCGGCGATGCCGACGCCGCGCCGAGGCGGCGATTATCCGCGCCGAGGCGGCGATTATCCGCGCCGAGTTCTGCTAGAGCGGCCGGCCTGTGATCACGCCGGTGGTACGTTCTCTCCACTGCTTGACACTCGCTCGAGGTCGGCGCTCCACGAGCCCAGCCTTGAAGCAATCTCATAAGTGGCTTGCAGGAACTCATGTACCAAGGCGTCGGGGTCATCAGCCTCAATCACCTCTTCGTACG
Organism: Gemmatimonadaceae bacterium; assembly: GCA_013813715.1. Lineage (GTDB taxonomy): Bacteria > Gemmatimonadota > Gemmatimonadetes > Gemmatimonadales > Gemmatimonadaceae > UBA4720. The sequence continues at coordinate 39,044 of JACCRF010000178.1, forward strand.
GAAGTATCCACTCACGCAGGGTCTGATCGTATCGCGCAGCGGACGGACGTATCGGGGCCGTGGCGCAACCCGCCGGCTCTGGGTAGGCATACGCATAGAATGCGGGCTCCTGAACCGGCCCCTCCGCTGAGCCCGGCCACCACCCCGCGCTAATGCATTCGTGCGAATACGCCTCGCGCGCCACGAAATCGGCGAGGCGTGGGATGCCTCCGGGATGCCGCGGTCAGGTGTACCCAGTTGCTGCCGATCGCCAGGCATTCCTCGCAACCTTCCGGCGTTCGGGGCTCGACATCGCGGATGTCAGCCAGATGTGCGCAGCGTTGTGTCATTCCAGGCTCTCCTCGGCGCTTCTTTCCGAAGGTAGCGTTGCGACCTGACTGCCGCGAGTCGTCAGCTGGCTGACCCGCCAACCTTTTGTCGGGGCCGACGGTCGCGGTCACGGACGGAATGCGCCGGTGCGGGCCTCGTAGCGACGCTTCTCTCCGCCTAGGAGCCGCACGACCACCGTCCGGACGCCGCGTGATACCGCGGTGCCCGGATTCTTCTTGCCCCGCACCGCGGGCTTGAGCTCGCCGCGAAGCCATCGCTCCACTTCATCCAGCTCGGTGAGCGAAAGCATCTCGATGTCGAGTACCAGATTGTAATAGCTCTTCTGCGCGCGCTTCGGCGGCGAGACGGGCGCTGGAAAAGGAGCGTCGATCGCCGCAGAGGCCCCCGCAATGTCGGCAAAAGTGCCGAGGGCGGCGGTGCGTCTTCCAACTGCGCGGAAAACCTGATACACGCCGGCCAGTGCGTCATAGCGGACGACAACATCCCACTCGGCAACAGCCTTGATGTCGTCGAACCAACCGCCGCCCTCCCATCGCTCCATGCGGTAGTGCAGTCGCGCCGGGAAACCGTTGCGCAGCAAATCCCGCATCCCACCGTCAGCTATCAGCGCGGAAGAGCGCACCATCGGCGGCTCGGACGCGAGCCGCGCGCGTTCCGGCAGAACGATGTGGAGTTGCGGCTTCTGTGCTCCTGCCGCCGCGGCGCGAAACAGCAGAACGGCGCCGCAGAGAATTACATGCGTGTTGCGCACGAATCAGAAGCGGTTGCGAATCCGAACGAAGAAGTTCGCGGGCTCCTTCGATGCTGAAACCGCTTTCGCGACGTAGATGCCCGCGATGCCGAGATCGAGGCCAAGTCCGACGTCGGTCCTGAACGTGTCGAACGAGGGAAATGACCCCGATGGATACCGAAGGATTCCCTCGCGTTCACCGACAAGCCACCCGCGGCCGGCATCCACGAAGGCGACAGCGGACGGTTTCACCCGGAACACCGCCCCACGCACACGCAGTCCGTTCCGCGTAAACACGTCTATCAGTTCCGACTGGAGCTCGTGGCGGTACTCGAGCTGCGCCAGCGCGATCCGCTCGCAGAGAGCCGGCCTTCCTGCCGGGGCGTTGGGATCGGTGCTGCATTGGCCGACATCCGTGCCTAGCGAGGTCCTTCTGAAATCGAATCCGGGGACGGTTCCTATTCCGCCCACGGAGAGCCTTCGCTGTAGTGGCAGCGGATCGCCGTGCAGCCATCCCGCGAGCACTAGTCTCCCGTTGAGCTGTCGCAGCGGGGAGATGCGGTTGTACTTGCGAAGGTCCACAAATGCGCGACCGTAGCTGACGCGAAGGGGTAGTCGCGGCGGGTCAGTGACTCCGCTGCGATCCTCCAGCTCACCGACCGCACGCTCGTACCTCGCGCTCACGAACCATCCCGACCACGGATTGAAATCGCTGTTGCGCGAGTCCATATCCACCAGGATGTCCGCGACGTGCATCCTCCCATCGTCCATTCGAGGATTGGTTCGCCACGACTCGTCGCCGCGGAACAGCGTGAACACGTCGCGCGCAGAACGAGAGCTCCAGCGCTCGTCGCTGTATCCGACGGCGACGGTGGCGTTGTCGCCGGCGAACGCGGATACGTGGAGCCTTCCGCCGTGCCGCCCGAAATAGTCGAGGTAGTCGCGCTTGAGAAAGAACGCGGCGAGCCCGGCATCCGGCTCTCCGAGTTGCCATCTCTCGACCGGAGCGACCTCGTCGAATGTCGACGCGCCGACGGTGACCCCCTGATTGTGTCCGAATCGCAGATCGGCGGTAAGACGATGTCCCAGGTTCTCGGCGTCCCAGTGAAAGCCATGGGCACTTCGGATGATTCCGAGGGCCGCAACGAAAAGCTCGGTGTCGTGGATGACGCCGCGGTACGTCGGTCCAACGAGCACCGGAAGCCCTTCGACGCGGTTGTATGTCTTTCCCGACGTGATCGTGAGCCCGCCACGGTCACCCTCCCGGTACAGCAGGGACCAGATGTTGCTGCTGGTGTCGCGAACGGCCGTATCGGGCGGAATGCCCGGCTGCTGCGCTCCCGCTGCGGCAACCGACGCGACGAGCGCGACGCCGAACGCAGCTGCCCGTACGATTCGGGGGGTCACTCTTCGGCGGGTAATGACGTTCGATCCACGGTTCGTACGTTCCGCGTGTCCTGCGTGGCTTCAGCCCTCTGCGTTCTCTGCGTATCGAGTCCGAGTCGCTTCATCCTGCGATAAAGATTGGGACGATCTGTCTGCAGACGTCGCGCGGCCTCCGCGATGTTGCCGGCGGCGGCGGCGAGCGCCCGTTCGATGGTTCTCCGCTCGAACTCATCGAGGAGAGCGGCGAGTCCGTGGTTGTACCCGCCGTGCGACGCCGTGCTTCCTGTTGTCTCTGGTAACGGGTGACCGGCATCGGATATCGGGAAACCGGGATCGGGTATCGCGTACCGGGCGTCGGGTACCCGATCCCCGTCCCCCAGCACGCCGCGTACGTCAAGCCCTGAGACTTCGGTCCCGGAATGCATGATAGCGATGCGCTCGACGATGTTCGCGAGCTCGCGAACATTGCCGGGCCACCGGTGGCGCTCCAGCGCCTCGAGAGCGCTGGCTGTCCAGGCGGGAGGAATCCGGCCTGTGCGCTTGAAGTGAAGCAGCGAGAAGTGACGCACCAGGAGTGGAACATCGCCTCGCCGGTCGCGCAGCGGAGGCAACGAAATCGGAATCACGTTGAGACGGAAGAGCAGGTCCTCGCGGAACCGCCCGTCGCGCACAGCGCGGTCGAGGTCGTGATTCGTCGCGGCGATGACGCGAACGTCCACCCGTATCACGCGGCTCCCGCCGACCCGCTGGATCTCCTTCGCTTCGATGGCGCGGAGCAGCTTCGCCTGCGCGTCGCCGCTCAGATCGCCGATCTCGTCAAGAAACAGAGTGCCCATGTGCGCAAGTTCGAACCGTCCGATTCTCGTTTGCGTGGCGCCGGTGAACGAGCCACGCTCGTGTCCGAACATCTCGCTCTCGACGAGGTCGCGTGGGATGGCGGCGCAGTTGACGCGGACGAACGGCCTGTCGCGCCGCGTGCCGGCGTCATGAATCGCGCTCGCCACGAGCTCTTTCCCGGTTCCCGACTCACCGGTGATCAGCACACGGGCATCACTCGCCGCGACCCGTCTGATCAGTTCGCGCACAGCATCCATCTCGGCGCTGTCACCCACCATGTCGCCGGCGAGGCCGAGCTCCTCGCGCAGCTCGCGTGCTACGCGGCGTGTCTGCTTTAGCTCGACCGCCGAGCTGATCGCGAAGAGCACGCCTTCGGGAGTGAGCGGCTTCTCGAGGAAGTTCACGGCTCCGAGTTTTGTCGCATTCACCGCGTCACTGAGCGCGGCACGCCCGCTCATCATTATTACGGGAAGCTCTGGGTGGCTCAGCCGGAGTCTGGCGAGCGTCGCCATTCCGTCGAGCTCGCCCGGCATCATCAGGTCGAGCAGAACTGCGTCCGGCTCGTCTTCCGCGGCGCGAACAATTGCCTGAGCGCCGTTCGCTGCGTCGCGCACCTCATGGCCCTCGGCGGCGAGGAGCGCCCCGACCATTCGACGAATGTTGGGCTCGTCGTCGACGATCAGGACGCTCGCCACGCGGTCGCTATGCCGGCTCGCGCGACGCCTGCGCCGACTGCGGCAGGGCGGCAGGCTGGCGGGTCTCGGAGAGCAGCCTGGTGGTGAAGCGCTGTCCCTCCGAGATACGCTCGATCTCGACAGCGATCGCGTCGAGCGACTGCTCCATGCGTTCCATCCGCGCCGTCAGCTCCTGCGGTACCGGCGGCCGTTTCGACTCATTCTCAACGCGCGTCGCCATCGCTTTCACCATCGGCCTGCCGACGACGATCGCGATGACCATCGCGAAAAATCCAAGTGGCACGAACAGCCCGATCATTTCAGGACCCATTTCCGTCAACTCCTTTCGTTGTTACCGGGCGAGCCGGCAGAATGAATCGAATGCGTGTACCAGTTCCCAACGCGCTATCGGCCTCTACGGTTCCATCATGCGCGAGCACCGCCTGCCGCGCAATCGCCAGCCCGAGGCCCGTTCCTCCCGGTTTGTGCGTCGTGTAGGGCTCCCAGATGTGCGCGAGCGTACCCGGTTCCATGCCATCTCCGTCGTCGCTCACCTCGATTCGCACGGCGTCCCTGCCACCAAGCATCGCGCGTGTCGCGCTGACGACGATGCGTCCCTTGCCGTCGCAGGCATCCACCGCGTTGAGGACAACGTTGGACAGCGCGCCGGCGAGAGCGTCGTGATGGCCCGTGAGCCGCGGGAGCCCGTCTTCCACCTGCACGTCAAGCTCGATGCCGGGCGGAACCGTCGCGGCCGCAGAATACCGGGCGAGCTCTCCGACATCTATCTCCGACGCCGGGCCGTCGGGCAGACGCCCGAATTCGGCGAAGCTCTTCGCGATGCGTTCGAGTCGCCGCGTCTCTGTCTCGAGCACGTCAATCATGTCGCTCAGCCCGTGGGGCGCGTCGCGCCTGAGGCGGGCAAGCGCGAATCGTATCGGTGTCAGTGGATTCTTCAACTCGTGGGCGACCCGCCGCGCGCTCTCGCGGTAAGCGGCGAGTCGCTCGGCTTCGGCCACGCGCTGGCGCCCAGCCTCAATCTCACCGGCCATGTCGCGCATTCGTGCGCGCAGTGTCGCGAACTCGGGTGCGCCGCGCGCGGGTTGCACCGCCGGTTCCGGTAGCCGCTCGCCACGTCCGATCATTGCGGTCCAGCGGACGATCTCATCGAGTGGGCGGCTCATCTGACGGCTGAGGTGACCGGCAACGCGGGACGCGATGACGCCGAACACGATGAGCGCGAGCAGTGCGACGGCGAGGACGAGCCTGACCGAGCGTCCGGCAATGAAGCTGTAACGGCGTGCCTGCTCCAGCGAAGTGCGAAGTTCGCGCTCATGGTCGTCGATCCGCTGGCGTTGCGAAGGCTCCAGTGGCGCGGCGCGCGCGGCTTCGATCGCCCGCTGGCCGCTCGATGCGACACTCTCCCAGGCTGCTCTGCCGCTGACAAGTGGAAGAGCGCTGCTGACGGTGCCGCTCCAGAGCAACGTCAGCAGAGCCGTCGGCACTATCGCGAACAGCGACAGGATGACGATGAGGCGGGTGCGATACCGGAGTTGTCTCACAATGCGCCTTGCTTCGCTGGTGTCCCGAGGTTTGATGGACGGGACAAGGTCAACCGAGAACTACAAAGGTGAGAGACGCCAGAAGCATAGGTTACGAGTTGCCAGGCCGTCGCCGAGTTGCTTCATCGGCATTCCCGTATAAATTACATGGGTTGACGCGACTTCGAGGATTCGGGGGATTGCGTGTCGCATTAGACACGGCTCTCCCTGACTGGACCTGAAGACGCGTTCCCCGCGGCACGACGCCGCGGGATCACATCCGGCTCGTGTAGTACCGCCGCACGAAGTGCGGCCTGCGACCGCGTACCACACCAACAAACATTAATGCCATTTCGTCCCTCTCGGACCGCGCCCCCAATGCCGCGCCGTCCGGTCGCCCCGATTCATCGCGGGCCTCAGGCAGTAACACAACATCATGCAGGTAACCACACGATCCACCACGCGCCGAACGCAGCGCTCCTCATCGACTTCGACAACGTCACGATGGGAATCCGCTCCGATCTCCAGACGGAGCTGAAGAACCTCCTCGCTTCAGACATCATCAAGGGAAAAGTCTCCGTCCAGCGCGCCTACGCCGACTGGAGGCGTTATCCCCAGTACATCGTTCCGCTCGCCGAGTCTTCGATCGACATGATCATGGCGCCGGCGTACGGGTCGGCGAAGAAGAACGCGACCGACATCCGGCTTGCAATCGATGCCCTGGAGCTCGTGTTCGTGCGCCCAGAGATCGGAACTTTCATCCTGCTCTCCGGCGACTCGGATTTCTCGAGTCTCGTCATCAAGCTCAAGGAGTACGGCAAGTACGTAATCGGCGTCGGCATTCGCGAGTCATCGAGCGATCTGCTGGTGATGAACTGCGACGAGTACTACTCCTACAGTTCACTTGCTGGCCTCGTGAAATCGGGCGAGGAAGAAGTCCTCAAGCACGACCCATGGGAGCTCGTCACTGAAGCCGTGCAGCGCATGAAGCGCAACGGCGACGTCATGCGCGCCGACCGGCTCAAGCAGGTGATGCAGCAGATCGACAGCTCGTTCGACGAGAAGAACGTCGGCAAATCGAAATTCTCGCTGTTCGTCTCCGAAGCGGCGAAGCGAGGCCTGCTCTCGCTCGCGAAGCTGGAGAATGGCCAGCTCGAGGTAGACGTTCCGCGCGCCGGCGCGCAACCCTCCGTTGACGGACAGGACGGCGCTCCGCTGGCCGTCATCCCACTCACGGTGCCCGCCGACGCCGCCGAGGAATCGGATCGGGCGCGCCGCGGCCGCCGCGGCGGACGCGGCCGATCGAGGGAGCGCGACGAACGGACGCCGCGCGAGCCAACATCATCTTCGTCTCCCAGCGCGACCGATATTGCAGCGATTTCCCCCGATTCGGCCGCGGTCATGGGCACTGACGCGATGGACGTTGGCACGGCGCCACCGCGGCACAGTCGCTCACGAGATAGCCACGCTGGTTCGTCACGCACCGGGCCTGCAAAGTCCGCTGCGGCGACTGCGGCGACTGCGGCGACTGCGGCGACTGCGGCGACTGCGGCGACTGCGGCGACTGCGGCGACTGCGGCGACTGCGCCTGACGACGGGATCGGAACCAGCGGCATCCGCCTGACTCGCGAGGAGGCGTTTGATCTCGTCCGCCGCGCCGTCGCATCGCTCGCCAAGGGTGATTCACCGGTCGCCGCGAGCAAGGTTCGCGGCGCGGCGCGTTCTCTGCTCGGGCGCGACACCGAGAGTCTGGGCGAGCGCAACTTCGTTCGCATTCTTCACGACGCGCACGATGCGGACGTCATCGACCTTCGCCGCCGCGGCGGTGACTACGAGGTCGCGGCTTCGGTGTCGGCACCACCGGTGGAGAGTCAGCTCGAGGCGGCTGCGGTTGCAAACACGCCAGCGGCGAAACCCGTCGTGCCAACCGCACGCGGAATGTCGGCCCGGGGCACCGGGCGCGGACCGCTGGGAGCAAAGGGCGCCATGCCGGCCCATCTCCTGAGCCTCGGTGTAGTTGCGGCCAGGGTTGCACCGGCCTCCGCTGCATCGGCTCCAGTGAACCGGGGGAAGCCCGCTGAAGACGCGGACGCGGTGACGAATGCTCGCGAAGCCGCGCAGGAAGTGCCGGCGCCAGCCGCACGCAAGCGCGGCGCAGCGAAGAAGGCGAACACCGGCCCGAAGACAAAGGCGGCAGGCGAAGCGAAAGCTCCGGTTGCAAAGCGGGCGAGGACGGTGCGAAAGAAGGCAAAAAGCTCCGCCAAATCCCCGGCTGGCGCGGGCGGCGAGGGCTGAAACGGGTACCAGGTACCAGGTACCAGGTGTCCGGTGCCAGTCGCCAGGTGAACTAACCCCGCACTCCAGATGGGACGGATTCTTCCGCGCGATTTCTACGATCGCGACACCGAGATTGTAGCCCGGGAGCTGCTGGGCGCCGTTCTCGAATCGAACACTTCCGAGGGACGCGCGAGCGGCATCATCGTCGAGACTGAAGCCTACGTCGGCGAGCACGACCCCGCCTGCCACGCCGCCGCCGGCCGCACTCGCCGCACCGCTCCGCTCTACGGGCGTCCGGGAACGTCGTACGTGTACTTCATCTACGGCGTGCACTGGTGCATCAACGCGGTCACCCGCGAAGAAGGTCTGCCGAGCGCAGTCTTGGTCCGCGCCGTTGAGCCGCTCTCAGGAATTCATCTGATGCAACGCCGCCGCGGCCAGCAGATACACGGCGTAAACCTGACGAACGGCCCCGGAAAGCTTTGCGCGGCGCTCGGCATCGATGGGACGATGAACGACCTGCCGCTTCAGAAAGGACGGCTGGTCGTGAGGGAGGGAAGGTCAGTGGCGGCGGATGAGATCGACGTCACGCCGCGGATCGGTATCACCAAGGCGGCGGACTGGCCGTTACGCTACCTGATACGCGGAAGCCGTTACGTGTCCCGCTCTCGCGTAACGGGCAGCGTGTAACGGGCAGCGTGTAACGGGCAGCGTGTAAACGGCAACGGTAACGGGCGCGTACCTCAGCGCCCTGAGACGTCTCACCGTATCGCTTCGCGTGATCCGCTGAAGTTGTACCGGATGCCAGCTTCGAAGAAGCCGAGCGGCTGGTCGTTCAGTAGAAAGCGCGAGCTGCTGGGGACGATGGACTCCTGCACGAACACAGCGAGCTTCTGGAACTGCGCCTGAACTCCTCCCATTCCGAGGAACGACGCCTGGCTTCGGCGCTCGTCGACACGCTCGAAAACCGCGTCGTCAACGGTCTCGTCGGCGAAACTGGCCAGCGGGAGAGTCACACGATTCTTAGATAATCCCCAGCTTCCCTCCCACGCGCCTGAACGCGGCAATCGCCTCGTCGATATCGTCGCGCGAATGGGCCGCGCTGAGCTGGCAGCGTATCCGCGCCTGGCCCTGCGGCACCACCGGAAAGCCAAATCCCGTAACAAAGACGCCTTCATCCAGCAACATGTCACTCATCCGGATGGCGGTGGCCGTTTCGCCGACAATTATTGGCACGATCGGAGTTTCACCGGCGAGGGGTTTGAATCCCGCCTCCGTAATCTGACCGCGAAAGTAGCTCGCGTTGCCGCGCAGCTTTCGCACGCGGTCGGGGTTCGCTTCGAGAAACCGGATTGCGGCGAGCGCGCTCGCGGCAACGGTCGGCGGCAGCGCATTCGAGAAAAGCTGGGGCCGCGATCTCTGCGTGAGCATGTCGCAGAGCGATTCCGGCCCGGCGACGAATCCGCCGGCAGCGCCGCCCAGCGCCTTGCCGAGTGTGGACGTGATGACGTCCACCTCACCCGCCAGGCCGAAGTGCTCGGCGGTGCCGCGACCGGTGTCGCCGAGCACACCGGTGCCGTGTGAATCGTCGACGACGACGATCGCATCGTGCTCTCGCGCGATGTCGAGGATATCGGGGAGCGGAGTGATGCTCCCTTCCATCGAGAAGACGCCGTCAGTCCAGATGATACGCCGCTTCGCGTCGCGCGCGCTTTCGAGCTTCGCCGTGAGATCGGACATGTCAGCATGCGCATACACCGCGGTCGTGCACTTCGTGATCGCCTTTGCCAGGCGGAGCGAGTCGATAATCGATGCGTGGTTGAGCGCGTCCGACAGAACAAAGTCTCCCGGCTCGACGACGGTCGCCGTCAGCCCCTCGTTCGCATTCCAGGCTGATACATATGAGAGCGACGCCGGCGTGCCTACGAAGGCAGCGATCGCGTCCTCCAGCTCGCGGTGAACCGTGAACGTCCCGCAGATGAAGCGTACGCTGCCGGTACCGGCGCCGAACTTCTCGAGTCCGTCGACTCCCGCCCGAACGACTGCCGGCTCGTCACACAGTCCGAGATAGTTGTTCGACGAGAGGTTCAGCACTTCGCCTCTGCCTTCCATCATCACTCGCGCACGTTGTGGCGAATCTATGTAGTTCAGCTTCTTGTAGACGCGATCGGCTTTGAGCTTGTCAATGCCGGCGCTGATGTCGTCGTCGAATTGTCTGTTGAGCGCCACTGTCTCCCCGTTTTGTTACGCGATCTCGAAGATCACTTTGCCGGCGTCCCCCGACTTTATCGCCTCGATTGCCGCCTCGGCCTCAGTCATCGGGAACCGGTGCGTGATGACCGGCGACGGATCGAACTCGCCGGCGCGCAGGAATCGCGTCATCTGATGCCATGTGTCATACATCCTGCGGCCGACCACGCCGTAGATGGTTATCCCTTTGAAGATGACCTCGTTCGCCAGGTCTATCTCGATCGGCTTGACGGGTATGCCGAGCATCTGAACGCGTCCGCCGGCACGCACCAGCGCGAATGCCTGATGGATCGCCGACGGTACTCCTGACATCTCGAGTACGACGTCTACACCGAGCCCATCGGTGGCCTTCATCACTGCCTGCTCGGCTTCCCCAGCCATGACCGCGTCGTGCGCTCCCATCTGGAGTGCCAGCTCGAGTCGGCGCTCGTTGATGTCGGAGGCGATGATACGCGATGCGCCAGCCACGCGGCAGATGCCGACGGCGAAGATCCCGATCGGACCGCAGCCGGTGACGAGAACCGTCGCGCCGGCGATCTCCGCGGTGAGCGCAGTGTGAAATGCGTTGCCCATCGGGTCGTGAATGCCGCCGACGTCATAGCTGATAGCATCGTCGAGATGCCAGACGTTTGTCGCCGGCATCGCGATGTACTCGGCGAAGCAGCCGTCACGATCGACGCCGATGATCTTCGTGTACGGGCAGACGTGGGCGTTGCCGGTGCGGCAGAGCAGGCAGCGGCCGTCGACGATGTGGCCTTCGGCGGTCACACGATCTCCTTCCTTGACATCGGTCACGAGTCGTCCAGCTTCGACGACATCGCCCGCGAACTCATGCCCGACGACGAATGGCGGCCGGCACCTTCCGCTCGCCCAGGCGTCCCAGTCGTAGATATGGACATCGGTTCCGCAGACACCGGCGCGGCGAACACGAATCAGTACTTCATTCTCTCGAATCGTCGGCTTGGGCACGTCTCGAAGCACGAAACCGGGCCCGGCTGTTTCCTTCACGAGAGCTTTCACTGGGTCGCGTTCTCCGAATTGTCGTTGAAAAAGTTTCCCGTGTCGCCTTCTCTGTGTCCCCCGCATGCCGCTGGCCGCAGTCATCTCCGCGCTACCGGCCGCTGATCAACCGGTCAGACGCTCGCGGCGAATCGTAAGCTGGCATTCACAGCCATGGATTGGAAGAGTAGTGAACGCACATGCGGTAAGCGTGAAGCGAATGCAATCTGCGTGTGACGGCTGCATTGCGAACATGATCGTCGTGCGAGCTTCGTGTGATGATGCAAAGAAAATTGTTGCGCGCGATTTCTGTTGCTTCTATATTCGCGCGTGGTTACGAAAGGCGTTCCGTGAATGACGCGCTTCGTGATCGCGCGTGCCTCGATGGACGCGAGCAGTAAGCGTCGGTTCCACCGGGGAGCCGGCGTGACGTCAACTCCATCACGGAGAGGTATCATGGCAGCAGCAAAGAAGGGCGGTCGCAAGGCAGCGAAGAAGGGAGCAAGGAAGAGCGCCGCGAAGAAGGGCGCACGCAAGGGCGCCGCGAAGAAGGGCGGCCGCAAAGCCGCGAAGAAGGGCGCTCGCAAAGCCGCCAAGAAGGGCGGCCGTCGGTAGCAGTCTGCCAGTAGTCTGAATGCTTCAACAGGAAAGCCGGCCCGTGAGCCGGCTTTTTTGTCGCGCGAGCGTTTCTCACGTCACCGCGAGTATCGTGCGCTCGCGAGCTCGACTATCCGCTGGATCAGAGTCGGATAATCAATCCCGTCCTTCGCGGCGGCCGACGCGAACTCGCTCTTCTCCTCCAGATAGCAGTTCGGATTCACCTCGATGACGTAAATCTCCTCACGATCGTTGACGCGCAGATCAACCCGCGCGTAGTCGCGAAGTCTCAGCGCGTTGAAGGCGTCCATCGCGACACGCTGTATTCTCGTCGCGAGCTCCTCGGGAAGATCAGTTGGAAATACCGATTTCGTGCCCGCAAACTCCTCGCCCTTCTCGTCGCCGTCGTCACCCCACTTCGCCTCCCAGCTAGCGATCCGGGGGCGGTCGGCGGGATACCCCGAGAAGTCGAGCTCGATGATCGGAAGCGCCTTCACATCGCTGTTGCCGAGCACGCCCACATAGAACTCGCGGCCGTCGATGAACTCCTCGGCAAGTACGGGCGACTGATACTCGGTCTGGAGCGAGCTGATCGTCTGGAGAAGCTCCTTTACGTCGTTGACGATCGACTTCTGATTGATGCCAAGCGACGCGTCTTCCTGCGGCGGCTTGAGAATGAGCGGAAAGCTGATGTCGCCCGCCCAGTCCACGTTGCCGCGGAACACCGTTGCGAAACGAGCAGTTAGGATGTCGTGGAACGAGAGCACTTTTTTCGTCAGTGTCTTGTCGCCTGCGAGAATGAGTCCAGCCGGACTCGATCCGGTGTACCGCAGTCCGAGCAGATTCAACAGCGCCGCCACGTTCGACTCGAGGGCGCTCTTTCCCCCGAACGATTCGGCGATGTTGAACACCAGGTCTGGGCGGTCTTCGCTGAGCGACGTCACCAGGGGCTGAACGGTGTCGTCCACAACGAGACGCCGCGCTTCGTGGCCGCCCGTCCGGAGCGCTGACTCGAGCTGATCGAGCACCGGGTCCACCGGCGGCTCGAGGGCATCCTGCGTGTGGAGAAGTGCGATCTTCATTCGTCGGTATCGATGCCTTCGATGGAATTGGTGTGACGGTAGTTCATCATGACCGCGGTCCCGAATGCAGTGATCTCGATCAGGGTGGACGCTTCGAGACCGCGCACCCGCAGCTCGAGCGTGCGGGCACGGTCGCGGAGGAAGTCCACGAACTGCTTCACGGCTGATGAGCTTTCACCGGTCCAGTAGGATATGCGCCCGACTATTTCGCGGCGATGCGCAACGATGAACTCCTGGGCAGCCTGTCCGTCAGGAGATTCTGTCGCAGTCGCGAAGATGTTTCTCAGATCCCCATCGAAGATGCGCGAGTCACGGATCGGGATCACTTCTGCTGTGTCGCGGTAGTGCTCCTCCAGAGGGTAACGCATGGCGTCCACCGGAAGATCCTCGTCTGTGGGGACGGCAACGGGCGGGGGCTCGTCGCCGACGTCTCGGACGACGCGATCGACGTACTCCAGCTTCTGCAGCGCGGGCCAGCCGGAGTACGCCTCACGCCATTCGCTTCCCGGCGTCAGCCAGACTGCGAAAGTCTCGGCGAAATCCTCATCGGGATGCTTCTGTGCATACCAGCCGAGTATGTGGCGGACGAAGTCGTGCGAGAAGGGGTCGGCAGGGTAGCGATCCCGGTATGGTCGCGAGTAAGGGCCGAAAGTCTGACGCCAGTCGGGTCGTTCGTAGAGACGATAGGCATAGTTAAATGCATGACCAGCTTCATGCCTCAGGTAGCGCATCGCCTCATCGTCAGACTCGATCCCTTCGGCGAAGTCATCTTCGATGCGCGCCAGGCGCAAATCCGCGAGATAGAACGGAACGCCAATGAGCGGAATTCCGTCGGGACAACCCCATTGATCGCTCAGGTAGACCGGGGGTCGGAAGGTGAGTCCCTGGGCGGCGAGCTCGCCATAGAGCTGTTCGACCATTCTCTCGACCCGGGTGCCGGCGATTGCAAGCCCGAAATCGGAGATGTTCTGCGCCATCAGAGTTCGGCGCTCACCCTCCCAATTTGAGAAGATCTCATCCACGAGGGCGGAAACGGGGCAAGGGGCGTACCGGGTTGGGTGGCCCCTATACCATAGAAGAGGTTGTGGCTGGAGAAGAGGTTCTGGCTGGGCCCTTGGTCGTCTATGCGACCTTGGAGGCCGGGTCGACGGCAGGCTCAGGCGCCGGGCCCCAGATGTAAGCGGAAAAGACGGAGGGCTGCTCGCCCCTCTCGCCACGGGATATGATGATTCCGAGCGGTTCCTGCGGCTCGGGGGACTGACGTGTTTTCTTCATTAGTAGTTCTCGCGGAATATTCGCCCGAACCCGGGCCGGTCACACGAGATTAAGCACCCCCGATGCCAGGTGTCGCATTTTTATTAAAGCGTTGTCGCTTCATGCTTTGGGAGACGGACGGCCATTGGGCATGAGGCTCGCTGTTGCGATTTGACACGCAGTTGGGGGACACTGACTGTGTCGAAATGATACGTTGGAGTGAGGCGCCGCCGCGGCGCGTCAGGCGACTGCTTTTCGGGCGAGAAAGCTGCGCGAGTTGTTGCCGTCATCCATGACGGAGATCGTCCAGCCCTTGTAGCTGCGGCGAAGCTCGGACAGCGAGGGCTCGGAGCGCGAAGCGATACGAGTGTCGACGAGGTGAATACCGCCGTCACGCGTGGCGCTCTGGAGAATCTCAATCACTTTCGAGCGCTCGGACGCGGTGAGTCCGGCGAATGCGGTAGTCGTGCAGACGACGGCGCTGAGCAGTTCGACCGGCTCCCACTCCTTCAGCCCCATCGAGACGTTCTCGATGCGGCCGGCGAGCCGCGCCGCTTCCGCTCCCCAACGGGCTGGATCGGCAGGACCGTTCGCCGAGTCGATCGCGGTGACCGAGCATCCCTGAGCGGCAAGGTACAAGGCGGCATTCCCGCCCTCCGCCCCGGCAACGAGCACGCGCGACTCGGCGGGAAGATGAACTTCGCGGGCCAGCATACTGTCGGGACGAACACCCCAATGCTCGGGCCGCCGGAATTCCGCCTGCTCCTTCAGCCGTTTGAGCTCTCTCCTGCGCCACGTTGCATACGTGGGGGTTCGCAGGCGCTTGCGGATGATCCGATCCACTTCGTCGCAAAGCACCAGCTCGTTCATCGCGAACTGAGCTTCTGCGCGCAGGGACGCGACTGCCTCATCTCCTATCTTGAGGAGATTGGCGCGCGAGATCGAATCCTTGTACCTCTCGATCTCATTTTCCACGAACAGGTCGTACTCGTACTTGGGCGATCGTGGTGCTGACTGATCCATCTAGAAGGGGACGGAGAGAGTGCGTACTCCGAGCGCTGCGAGGAAACTAGAGCAACATGCGCTTCGCGCAAGTATTTTGTTTCGAGCTTTTTTCAAGCATTCGAGAGCACAGATGCCCGAACTACCTGAAGTCGAGCAGGCCATGCACCGCCTGCGAAACGCGATCGAAGGCAAGACGATCGCGACAGCAACCGCGCTGCATCCCTCCTTTGTGCGACAGCTTCCCGCCGCCAGCACGCGACGATTGCGGCAGCAGAAAATCGAGAAAGTGGAACGGCGTGGCAAGCATCAGCTGATCCACCTCAGCAACGGCTCAATTCTCCACGCGCACTTCCGGATGAACGGCGACTGGCTGGTGACACGTGCGGGAGATCCGGTGGACAGATTCACGCGCGCCTTTGTCGACTTTACCGACGGAACGCGCATCGAGCTGCAGGATTCACGCGCGCTCTCGGCTCTGTCGCTCCACGCCGCCGGCACCGATCCACTCCCTAAGCTTGGCATCGAAGCAAACGACGATGCGCTGGATGCCCAGTACCTGCAGGCAAAGCTGAAAGCACGCCGAGGCCCCATCAAGCCCGCGCTGATGGATCAGGCAGTGATCGCCGGACTCGGCAACATCTATGCGGCCGAATCGCTCTGGCACGCCAGGATCAGCCCGAAGGCCGTCGCGGCGTCGGTTTCCCGGACGAGACTGGAGCGACTGATCGAGGGAATACGACGAGTACTCGATCCAGATCATCGTCCGCCCGGTCGCTACACCGAGCGCGAGGGACGGGATCGATTCGAGGTCTACGACCGCCAGGGCATGCCATGCTCGCGCTGCGGAACGTCCATCAGGCGTATCCCGCAAGCGGGAAGGTCCACCTACTACTGTCCAAGGTGCCAGCGATCATGACGAGAGAGGTGATGACTTGTTGGCCGCGACTGGCCCCGGAATCGCCGAAACCGGGACGACTGTTGGGGGCACGGTGCCTCCGTGGCCAACGCAACGACAATCCGCGGATGCTCTAGTCCAGCGCTTGTAGCAAAGCGCCCTTGATGTACCCGGTCTCGGGAATGGTAAGAATTTCCGGATGATCCACCGGTTGCCCCCGGATCTCCCGGATGGCGATGCGCCGCCCGGTGTCGGCCGCGGCCGCCTGCAGCATCTCGAGGAATAGCGCCTTCGTCAGATGGAAGCTGCAACTCGCGGTGAACAGCATTCCACCCGGCGCGAGAAGGCGCATCGCACGCATGTTGATGTCCTTGTAACCGCGCAGCGCGGACGCAACGGAGCTGCGCGTTTTGGCGAAGGCCGGCGGATCCAGGACGATGGTGTCGAACGCGGCACCGTCCTCCTCGGCCTTTGTCTTGAGGAAATCGAAAGCGTCCATCTGAACAAACTCGATGCTGTCGATCCCATTTATGGCGGCAATGTGACGGGCTCGTTCGAGCGCCTTCGCGGACGAGTCGAGAGCGATGACCATGTCCGCATTGCGCGTGAGGTGCATCGCGAACGCGCCGTGATAACTGAAGCAGTCGAGCGCCCGGCCGCGCGCGATGTCGCCGGCGAGCCGACGGTTTTCCCGCTGGTCGAGAAACGCCCCCGTTTTCTGACCAGTCCATGGCGCGGCAAGATAGCGGATGCCGTGCTCGTCAACCTCGATCTCGGTCGGAACCTCGCCATGCAGTAGAACCGTCTCGCGCGCCAGTCCCTCCTTGCCGCGCAGCATGGCATCGTTGCGCGCGAGAATCCCGTCGGCTCGTGTAGCGCTCAGCACCGCTTCGACGATCTCCGCGCGGAATGCCTCGAGCCCGGCGCTCATCAGTTGCACCACGGCCCATCGGTCGTACCTATCGACGACGAGCGACGGACACCCGTCTGCCTCCCCATGAACCACCCGGTATGCGTTGGTGACAGTATCGAGACCCACCCTCCGCGACGCAGCCAGCGAGATTCTCTCGTGCCACCATTCGGCGTCGATCGTCGCGTCAACATCCACCTCGATGAGCCTGAGCGAGATCTCCGACAGCGGACTCCACAGCGCCCAGCCAATCGGCCGATTTCTGTTGTCGCGTACCAGCACCGCCCCGGCATCGCATTCCGGGCGCTCGGTGACATCGCTTCTATAGATCCAGGGATGGCCCGCCTGCCAACGCCGGAGACCTTTTGCCGTGACCGTCGCAGTGTTTCGCATTCGGTGAATGTAACGCGCGTGAGCTGCTCCTTTGCCCCGATCCGAGAAGGCCGGAACGCAGGGAACGGAGGGAAACACAGCGAGTCCAGGAATCGCTCATATTCGGTCGGCGGTCTCTCGGGCACGGCCTCTTTTGACCTCTTAGCGGCGACATGTACGGTTCTTGCCATGCAACAGGACATGCTGCGACTCGTTCCTTTCCTGCTCGGTGCGGTCGGCGGAGCGTTCTTTCTCCGGGAGCGGCGGTTGAGGCTTGGCGCTGAGCGCCTTGGAGGGGCTACGCTGGAGACGCTTCTCGAGGCGATTGCCGCGAACGATCCCGGCACCGGCGCTCATGTCCGCCGCGTCGCGGACTATTCGCTACTCCTTGCCGAGGCCGCCGACCTCGACGCTCACACCCAGCGCAGCATCGAGCGCGTCGCGTTGTTTCACGACATCGGCAAGCTCGACAGCGCGATCACGGATATCATCGACGACGCCCGCGGTCTGACCCCGGACGAGCGTCGCGCGATCATGCGACATCCGCGAATGGGAGCGGAAGTGCTGAGCCCGTTGGCGCAATTCTACCCCGACCTTCCCGAGGGCGTGCTTTCTCACCACGAGCGATGGGACGGAACCGGGTACCCGCGCCATCTCAAGGGGAAACGGATTCCGATCTCCGCTCGCGTGGTCGCCATTGCGGACAGCTTCGATGCGATCACGCACGCGCGCGCCTACAGCCACGCGCGCACGCTCAAGACCGCGGTCGAAAAGATCGCTGCCGGCCGCGGCGGCCAGTTCGATCCCGAGCTCACCGATCTCTTTCTGAGCCCGCCAGTGCTGGAATCGGTGGCAAAATCGATGAGGGAATCGCACACGCGACACAGTGGCCCGCAGCGGAGGCGGCCTGCCGGGTCAAAGGCCGCAGCACCGGATATCACATTCCGCTGGCGGACCGCAACGCACGGGCGGCTTCCTTCGGGTCGGTAGCGCCGAAAATGGGGCTGATGGCGGCTATTCCGGCGCCGCCGGCATCGATCACCAGACGCGCCACGTCCATCGTTATGCCACCGATGCCGACTGCAGGCAATCCAGTAGCGGTGGCCAGACGCGAGAATTCCCTGACTCCGATCGCGACTCCGGCGTCATCCTTCGACACCGTGGCGAAGACCGGCCCGATTCCGACGTAATCCGCCCCCACCGCGTATGGCACCTCGGCGTCGCAGCCCACCGATGCACCGATAAAGAAGCCCGGCGGCGCAATCAGCCGCACGTTGCTCACTGGCATGTCGTCGGCACCGAGGTGGACGCCCGCCGCACCCGCTGCGATGGCGACGTCCGCACGGTCGTTAACGATCACCGGTACGGCGACTGCGCGCACGAGCTCGCGCGCCACTCCCACGAGGTCGCGGGCCGAGACATCTTTCAGCCGGAGCTGCACGCAGGTCGCGCCGCCCTCTACCGCTGCAGACGCGCGCGCGACGAGCCCAGCCTGACCGTCACGCACGTTATCGGTGATCGCGATCAGGCGCAGAATGCGGACGTCAATCACGCGGGTCGGCTGAGCATGGAGAAAAGATTGTGCGGCCTTCGCGGCGCGACAACCGTCGATGCCGATTCACCGGACTTGATCGCCGACGCAACCCGCGAGCTCCTCTCCGAGCTGATCAGACTCAACGGGCTGGAGCCCGATGACGTGATCAGCGCTATCTTCACCGTGACGCCCGACCTGACTAGTGAGTTTCCCGCTCGTGCAGCGCGCGGCATCGGGTGGGACGACACCTCGCTGTTGTGCACCGTCGAGATTCCGGTGCCCGGAGCGCTCAGCCGCTGCATCAGGGTACTCATCCACGCCAACAGCGCTCGCGAGCGCACCGCTCTGCGCCATGCCTACCTGCGCGCGGCGCGTTCGCTCCGTCCGGATATCGTCACCGATTAGCGCGCGCGGCCCGCACTGCGATCTCGTGCTCGGCGAGCGTTGTCCGGAATTCGTGATGACCGTCGGGATACGCTACGAAGTAGAGCCACGGAACGTCGGCGGGGTACAACGCGGCGATGAGACTCGCCGCACCGGGTGACGCAATGGGGCCCGGCGGGAGACCAGGAGATCGGTACGTGTTGTACGGCGAATTCACTTCCAGATCCTTAAGGAACACGCGCGCAGAATGCCTGCCGAGGGCGTATTGCACCGTCGGGTCGGCCTGGAGGAGCATGCGAGCGCGCAGCCGGTTCAGATACACGCCCGATATCACCGGGCGCTCCTCGGCCTTCTTCGCTTCGCGCTCGATAATCGACGCGAGTGTAACCACCTCATGCCGGTTGAGTGCGAGCTGTGACAGGCGTGTTGTCCACTCCCGCTTCCATTCTCGCTCGAAACGTTTCACCATTTCGATCACCGCTTGCCGCGCTGTAGTCCCCTCCGGAAATGCATAGGTGTCAGGAAACAGATAGCCTTCGAGCGTCGGCGTCGGTATTCCAAGTCGCGCAATGAGTGCAGTGTCGCGCACCGCCGCCTTGACCGAATCTGCTGGAACGCGAAGCGCGCCCGCGAGTTGCGGCACGATCTGGAGCAGAGTGAAACCTTCGGGGATCGTGACGGTGTTGACGAGACCGCGGCCGCCGTTCAGCGCGCTGACGATGTCTGGCCACGGCGTGCCACGCTTCAGGAGATAAGTGCCGGGCTTGATGTTGCGGTCGTCGCGCGTCACCCGACCGTATAGCCGAAAGAGCTGAGGTGAGCTGACGAGACCAGCCTTGCTCAGCGAGTCGGCTGCCGTCGAGAAGCTCGCGCCTTTGGGAATTATCACCCGAATAGGCGCCCCGTGCGGCGAGCTTGAGCATCCGAGCACAGCAGCCCCAAGCAAGGCGAAAATCATGGGGTAACCGGTCACGCGCAGCGCTCAACGGGTGCCCGGCAACAGGTACCTGGCACCGGGTAGCCGGTACCGGCCACCCGTTCAGTCGTCGACATTCAGCGCGTGCTGAAGAAGCAGCGCCGCCGCCATCGAATCGACGTCTCCCTTGCGGCCGCGGGTAGACCCGCCCATCTCGCGAACCGCCCTCAGTACCGCCGCCGTCGTGTACCGCTCATCCGCGAATCTCACCGGCAGGCCTGTACGCTTCTCCAGCTCGGCGCCTACCCGGCGGATTTCGCTCGTCCACGCCGTCTCCTCTCCATTCCCGTCGAGCGGGAGCCCGATGACGAAACCGCGCGCCGCGGCCGATTCCGCTCGCCTGATGATCTCGGCGATTGGCGCTCGCTTGCCGGCGCGCCGGGCGATGACGCCGGCCGGCGTGGCGATCATGCCGAGCGGATCGCTCAACGCGAGGCCGATGCGCTTCTCGCCGTAATCCACGCCGAGGTAGCGCGCGAGCGACGGCCTCACGAGCCGCCCTGCGCCATCTGCTGAAAGAACTCGGCGTTGTTCTTCGACTTCTTCATCTGCCGGAGAAGAAACTCGACCGCCTCGGTCTCCGGCATGTCTGCAAGGAAGTTGCGCAGCAGAAACACCCGATTGATCTCTTCCTGTGTGAGCAGGAGCTCTTCTTTGCGCGTTCCCGATTTGAGAATGTCCACCGCCGGAAAGACGCGCCGATCGGCGATTTTCCGGTCTAGCACCAGCTCCATGTTGCCGGTTCCCTTGAACTCCTCGAAGATCACGTCATCCATGCGTGAGCCGGTTTCCGTGAGAGCGGTTGCGATGATGGTGAGTGAGCCGCCGCCGTCGATCTTCCGGGCGCTGCCGAAGAACCGCTTGGGTTTGTGAAGCCCGGCCGCGTCGACACCACCGGAAAGAATCTTGCCTGTCTGGGGAGCGACGGCGTTGTGCGCGCGGGCAAATCGGGTAAGCGAATCGAGCAGGATCACGACGTCCATTCCGGTCTCGACGAGGCGCTTAGCCTTCTCCAGCACCATGTCCGCAACCTGTACGTGCCGCGTGGGTCCCTCGTCGAACGTCGAGCTGATAACCTCTGCTTTCTTCGCGCTCCTGATCATCTCCGTCACTTCCTCGGGGCGCTCGTCGATCAGGAGGATGATCGTCCTGACCTCGGGGTGATTCTCCGCGATCGAGTTGGCGATTTTCTCGAGGAGGATTGTCTTTCCGGCGCGCGGCGGCGAGACGATGATCCCGCGCTGCCCCTTGCCGATCGGCGCGAAGATATCCACCACACGCATCGACAGATCGCCGTCGCTCGACTCGAGGCGCAGCCGCGTGTCAGGATAGCGGGGCCGCAAGTTGTCGAACGGCACTCGAGACTTCGCGGCCTCGGGGTCCTGCTCGTTGACGCTCTCGACCTTGAGGAGCGCCAGATAGCGCTCCCACGGTTTCGGCGGGCGGACCTGACCTCGGATGAGATCGCCGGTGAGCAGCCCGAACCGCTTGATTTGCGACGGCGAGACGTAGATGTCGTCGGGGCCGGCGAGATAGCTGTAATCCTGGCTGCGCAGAAACCCGTACCCCTCGGGCAGGACCTCGAGAACTCCCTCGCCGTGAAGAGCGATGTTCGTGTCGAGCAGGTTTTGCTCGATGCGGAAGATCAGCTCCGGCTTGCTCACCACGGTGGCGTCGGAAATCTTTAGGCCGTCCGCCATGTCCTGAAGCTCGGCGACGGATTTGCGCTTTAACTCTGCGATGTCCACTTGTGACGCGGGGTTGTGCTGGAGCGGCGGGATCTTCGAGCGAGCCGCACTCGAGGAGTGATGGGATTCTGCGGTGGGACGGCGTGAGCCGGTATCAGGCGAAGCTAACGGCGGCAGGGAAACGCGGCAAGACAGGCGCGCAGAAAGGTAATTCGTCTGTTTCGAGAACGGTTCAACCTAGAAAGACACAGGCAAGAGGAGACAGAAGCATGGGATGTCGAGTTTCGAGTTAGTTACAGCTGCGATCCGATCATGGCGTGTGCATGTCGGGCCTGCGCCCGATTTAACGGTGAGGCACGAGTTGGACGCACAAAGCGCGAGTCAGCGGCTTTTGAAGACCCTGGCCTCTCGCCATAGGACAGGATGATACTCCTCCACCGGCGAGGCCACGGATTGACGGAAGTTTTTCGTTCTAGAAACTCGCTGACTATGCTTCTGGCGTCTCTCACCTGTGTATTTCCTGGTTGATCTTTGTGCTTTCAGGGCGACAGGAATCGCAGCGGCTTCCGCTTGATCTCGCGAATGAGTGAGTCGAGCTGTATCCGCGCGCGCGCGAGCTCGAGCGTCAGTGACGAATCGCCGCGAGCGCGTGCCATGGTGCCGCCCGTCGTGGAAAAGAGAGCGCGGAGCGAATCGATCCCGGCGCCGATGCGTTCGGCAGTCTGAAGCAAGGTGGAGTCGCTGCGGAACCTCCCGACGTTGCCGCTGCCCGTCGAAAGCAGCAGCGCGATCGAGTCCGTTGCTGCCATCAGACTTGCGAGTCTGGCCCCGAAGTTCCCGCGCATCGCGAGGCCTGTTGTTCCGCTCCCTCTCATGGCCTTGTCCATAAGTCCCGACGCGGTGGATGCGGCGGTCGTCGCCCGTGGCAGCCCGCTTCGGGCGAACGCGCCGATGGTATTTGTCTGAGCCGACAGGAGCGCTATGAGTTTCCTGCTGGTATCGGCCAATGCGGTCAGCCGCGGGGCGAGCGAGTCGACACGCGCCGCGAGTTCCACCACCGGCCCATACGAGCTCGTCACCAGCGTGTCGCCGCTTCTCACGGCCGGCGATTCGGACGTGCCTGAGCTCAGATACACCACCGGACTGCCGATGAGATTACCGCCTGGCCGGATGTCGGCGCGCGAATTCGTCCGGATCAGCGCAAGACGGTCGGCCAGAATCTCGGTCTCGATGGCCAGGCGCTGCGATGTGTCGGTGCTCGCTACCCGGAAGTGTATCTGTTTCACGAGGCCCACCTTTTCTCCGGACAGCCACACTTCGGTGCCCCCGAGAACGCCAGTCGCGCGGTCAGTCAGGATGTACAGGGTGCCAGTGTCGCCGTGCAACGCGCCAACGCGCGCGAAGATGAGAGTTCCGAGCGCGATCGTGACGAGAATCGCCAGTCCGATGGTTCCCGTCTTGAGCTCGTTCCAGCCGACTGTGCGCGCCATGACGCGAAATTACGCAGCCGTTGCATGCCGGGGCAATGTCGCGACACTCCTGCGCGCCGGGTTACTCTTGGAGGCGATGCCGACAACGGCGACGCGAGACACCGACAACAGGCGCCACCAGGATCCTGAGTGCCAACTTCAGGTTGTCGCACAGAAGCCAGCGGTCTGGCATCCGGCTTCGCCAGCTTCGGGCGCCCCGCTACGACGGGAAAGGAATAACGACATAGTGGGTAGCCGCCAGCCGGGTCAGCGTTCGGCTTCGAGCCTTTGCATCGAAATTCCACTCAAATCCGCGATAAACCTTTTTTCGCATCGACCGCGACCACCCATTTCTCAGGCACACGAACCGATGCCGTTATTAAAGCCGATACTGACTGCCGCGTTTCTCCTGATCTGCACCACTGCCACCAACCGGGCACGAGCGCAGACTACTCCGCGCGCCGACTCGATGATCGCGCGAATCCGCGCCGAAGGCACGGATCGGTCGCAACTCTATCGCATTTCTCAGGTCCTCTCCGATTCCATCGGTCCCCGCCTGAGCGGCACTCCGGGCCTGAAGGCCGGTAACGACTGGCTTGTATCCCAGTACAGATCGTGGGGGATTCCGGCGCGCCTCGAGCGATTCGGCACCTGGCGCGGCTGGAAGCGCGGCGTCTCGCACGCGGACCTGATTTCTCCGCGCGTCCGATCGCTCGAAGCGACGTTGCTCGCGTGGAGTCCCGGTACCAGCGGCGCGCGGGTGGAGGGTCCGGTGGTGATTCTGGCGGACGCCGCGGACAGCGCGGCGTTCATGCGATGGCTTCCGGCGGTGAAGGGCCGGATCGTACTGATGTCGGCCGCCTCCACTTCGTGCCGGCCGGACGCCGACCTCGCTACACACGCGCGGCCGGCAACCCTGGCGGCGATGCGCGAGCAGCGCGCCGCGACTACGGCGGCGTGGAATGCGCGCGTCGCGCGCACGGGCTCCACCACCCGCACCCTCCCGCGTGCACTGGAGCGCGCCGGAGCCGTAGGAATTCTCACCAATACCTGGGCCGGCGGGTGGGGAAGCGACCGGATCTTCCGCGGCCGGGCCAATGGCATCCCGACATTCGATGTGAGCTGCGAAGACTATGGGCTTCTCTATCGCCTGGCGGAGAACAATCAGGGCCCGATCGTTCGTCTCCGTGCCGATGCTTCATGGCAGGGAACCGTGCCGATGTTCAACGCCGTCGCCGAGATTCGCGGCGCGGAGAAGCCGGAGGAGTATGTATTTCTCTCCGCGCATTTCGATACCTGGGAAGGCGCGTCGGGAAGCACGGACAACGGCACCGGTACGGCGATCATGCTCGAGGCGATGCGGATCCTGCGTACAGTCTATCCGAATCCCAGGCGCACAATCATCGCCGGACATTGGAGCGGGGAAGAGCAGGGGCTGATCGGATCGCGCGCATTTTCGGAGGACCATCCGGAAGTCGTGAGCGGGCTTCACGCGCTCTTCAATCAGGACAATGGAACAGGCCGGATCGAGTCCATCTCGTCGCTCGGCCTGCCAGACGCGGGGGCTCACCTCGAGCGATGGATGGCGTCTGTGCCTTTGGACTTCAAGAGCGGCATCACCCTGCAGGTTCCGGGAACGCCGAGTAGCGGGGGTACCGATCACGCGGCGTTCGTTTGTCACGGCGCCCCGGCTTTCGACCTCGAGTCGGTGAACTGGAGCTACAACAATTACACCTGGCACACGAATCGGGACACGTTCGACAAGATCGTGATGGACGATCTCCGCGACGCGACGCTGCTGACGGCGATGCTGGTCTACCTTGCATCGGAGGATGACACGAAGATCACGCGTGAGAAGACGCCTCTGGTCAGCCGCACGACTGGTCTCCCCGTGCAGTGGCCGGCCTGCAGCAAAGCGACGCGGAGCTGGGAATCGAACGCACGATGACAGCGACTCCGCGGAAACAGATGGAACGTCGCTTGCAATTGATACGCCCAAAAGCTGCGCTCTCTCACGGAGGATGTTTTGAAGTTGACCATAATCGGAACTGTGATCGTTCCTGCTCTCATAGTTGGACTCACCGCCGGGGCGGGGTTCACTCCCCATAGAGGCACGACGGCCGCGCCATTACGGATCGAGGCGAGCCTCTCGGACCGCACACTCAAGCTCTACGAGGGTGATTCGGTCGTAGCGGATTTCATGGTTTCGGTCGGAAAGGATGCCCACCCGACGCCGAGCGGTGTGTTCAAGATCAAGAAGCTGGTGTGGAATCCGAAATGGACGCCGCCCGACGAAAAGTGGGCGAAGGGCAAGACCGCGAAGGAGCCCGGCCATCCCGAGAATCCCATGAAGACAGTCAAGATCTTCTTCCGGGAGCCGGACTACTACATCCACGGAACCGACGCCGTCAACAGCCTTGGCGACGCGGGCTCACATGGCTGCCTTCGAATGGATTCGGAGGACGCCGCCACGGTGGCGAAGTGGGTGATGGAGCACGGTGGCGAGCCGCGTGACGAGAGCTGGTTCATGCGGATTCTTCATTCGCGGCGGCAGGAAAAGGTGGTTTACCTGAGGCAGCCGGTCACGATCAGGATCACCGCCTAGAATGTCCGGTCACTGGACGAGAAAACCCCGCGACGAGAGCGTCGTGGGGTTTTTTTCACTCATGCGCGCGGCGGGATTCGAACCCACGACCTTCGGCTCCGGAGGCCGACGCTCTATCCAGCTGAGCTACGCGCGCTGACCCAGAGATAGTAACCGCGCCGGGGGCACTAATCAACGCGGAGAAGGGCAAAATAGAACGACAGAGTTGCGAGATAGCAGAGGCATAGTTGGGAGTTGCGAGAATGCTTAGTTTTGCGGCATGCCATTCAATTCAAGGAAGATCACTGTCGTTCCCGGTGACGGAATCGGGCCGGAAGTAGTCTCCGCCGCGCTAAAGGTCGTCGAGGCCACTGGCGTCGGAATCGAAGCCGAAGTGCACGAGGCAGGCGCCGAAGCGTTTGCCAGAGGAATCGAGTCAGGCGTCCCGCCCGAGACGATAGCGTCCATCGAGCGCACCAAAGTACTGCTGAAAGGACCGCTCGAGACGCCCATCGGATACGGCAACAAGAGCGCGAACGTCACGCTCCGCACGCTCTTCGAGACCTTCGGCAATCTGCGCCCGGTGCGCGAGCTTCCCGGCGTCACCACGCCCTTCACCGGGCGCCACCTCGACATCGTGATCGTCCGCGAGAACGTCGAAGATCTGTACACCGGCATCGAGTACATGCAGACGCCCGGTGTGGCTCTCGCGCTCAAGATCATCTCGAGAACCGGCTGCGAGAAGATCGTCGAGCTTGCGTTCGAATTCGCGGCCGCCACCGGACGGCGGCGCGTGCACTGCGCCACCAAGGCCAACATCATGAAGCTCACCGAAGGGATGCTCCAGCACACCTTCGAGGAGATTGCTCCGCGTTATCCGCAGATCGAAGCGAAGCACATTCTCATCGACAACTGCGCTCACCAGCTCGCCATGCGTCCGGAGCAGTTCGACGTGATCGTCACGACGAACATGAATGGCGACATCCTCAGCGATCTAACGTCCGGGCTCACCGGAGGCCTCGGCTTTGCCCCATCCGCGAACGTTGGCAGCGAAGTGGCGATCTTTGAGGCCGTACACGGATCGGCCCCCGACATAGCCGGAAAGAACGTCGCCAACCCAACCGCGATTATCCTCAGCGCGGCGATGATGCTGCGTCATATCGGCGAAGGAGCGGCGGCCGACGACATCGAGCAGGCCGTCCTCGTCACACTGGAGAGCGGATTGCGAAGCGGCGACATGGCGGGCACCGGCAAGCCAGCCAGCACAACCGACTTTGCCGACGCCATCATCTCCAACCTCGGCCTCGACTCGCGCACCGCCGCCAGCCGCGATTTCCGCGCCGTGAACATCCCCGAAGCGAGCCGCGAAGTCGAGTCGGTGACGGTAAGAGCCCGACGCGTGACCGGAGTGGACGTGTACATCGAGAGCCGAATGCAGCCGGAGGAACTCGCCGACTCCTTGATCGCGGCTTGCGGCGACACGACGTTCACGCTTCACGTGATCACCAATCGAGGCAACACCGTTTATCCGGCCGGCGACCGCACAGTCACCCTCGTCGATCATTACCGCTGCCGGTTCATGAGCAAGAGCCGGCAGGCCGATGTGTGGGACGCCGAGATCCTGCGGCTCCTGACGCGGATCGGAGAGGTTCACATCTGGATGCACGTCGAGAAGCTGCAGCATTTCGACGGCGAGGACGCATTCAGCCGGACGCAGAAATAGGGCGCGGGGTTGGGTACTTACAAACATCTTACGGCACCCCTTTCTAGCCGCGGGTATCATTAGATCAGTCGTCTCCACTCCACCGTCCACCCCTTTACATGTACCGGATACTTCGTGGCGCCACTCTAGTGGCTCTTGGAACGCTCGCTCTTTCTCAGCTGCGCTTCGCCTCTGCGCAGCAGCCGCTGCCTTTGAAGCACGCCGGCAAGCCGACACAGCCGAGCATTACCACCGCCGACCTGATGACCCGCCTCTACATCTTCGCCGACGACTCGATGATGGGCCGCAGCGCGGGCACGCCAGGCGGCATGAAGGGCACCGCGTATATCGAGCGCGAAGTGCGCCGAATCGGGCTGGTGCCCGCGGGCGACAACGGCACCTCCTTCCAGGCGATCCCGCTCTACACCCGCTCGTTCGATCCAGCCAGCAACCTCACGGTGAACGGAAAGCCGCTCGTCGGAGGCACGGATTACTTCGCCCTTCACAATGGAGGAACGCCGCGCTCACTTAACGGGGCCAAGGTGATCTTTGCCGGAAACGCGGCCGACCCATCGACCCTCATCCCGGCTCCACAGGCGGCAGGCAAGGTCGTGCTGGTATCCGGACTCTCCACGGGAATGGGCAACCGGTACCCGCAGGCACTCGGGTTCATCGCGATCGTACCGGCGCAACAGGTACCGCTGTACCAGCGCTTTTCGGCAAGCACTTCGACGACCATGCGCGGGGAAGGTGACACGGCAAGTACGCAGATTGCGCTCGCGATTCCCGAGGCGTCGGCCCAGGCATTCCTCGGCGTTCCCCTCGTCAACGCGCGGCCCGGCACCATCGGCGCGACGCTTGGCGGAGACGTGCTTTGGAAAATCGCCGACGCGCCTGCGCGCAACGTGGTCGCGATTCTCCCCGGTAGCGATCCCAAGCTTCGGAATCAGTACGTCGCGATTGGCGCGCACAACGATCATGTCGGAATTCGGCGCGCCGGAGCGGTCGACCACGATTCGCTTCGTGCATTCAACCGGGAAGCGGAGAAGATCTTCGTCGCGCGGACGGGGCATCTGCCCAGCGTCCCGGGCAGTGGACTCACGCCCGACGAGCGCGCATCCATCAAGGTGAATACGGACAGCATCCGCCGGGGGCGGCAGGCGCGAATGGACTCCATTTACAATGGAGCGGACGACGACGGGTCGGGCTCGATGGCCGTCCTCGAGATCGCCGAGAATTTCGCGGCGATGAGGGTCAAGCCAAAGCGTTCGCTGCTGTTTGTGTGGCATACCGGGGAGGAGCTCGGACTGTTCGGGGCTGAGTACTTCACCGATCACCCGACGGTGCCGCGCGATTCCATCGTCGCGCAGCTCAATGTGGACATGATCGGCCGCGGCGACACCGGCGATATACCGGGGGGGAATCCCGGCTACCTCCAGCTCATCGGCTCACGCCGGCTGTCGACCGAGCTCGGCGACATCGTCGAGAGCGTGAACACGAGCGGCCGTCACGGGTTCACCTTCGACTACCAGTTCGACGCCGATGGCCACCCCGAGAATTACTACTGCCGCAGCGATCACTACGAGTACGCGCGATACGGCATACCAGTCGTGTTCATGTCAACGGGCGACCACGTTGACTACCATCAACTCACCGACGAGCCTCAGTACATCAGCTACCCACATCTCGCGCGCGTGACCAGCTTCCTGGGGGATGTCGCGGCCCACGTCGCCAACCTCAACCACAGAGTAGTCGTGGACAAGCCGAAGCCCGATCCAAAGGGCAGCTGCCGACAGTAGACTCCGGATTGTGTCCACTAACTGGTTGAGTCTCGGCTGTCAGCACACGCGATTGCCACAGAGACACGGAGGCACTGAGAGCAGCGCCGCGCAGTTCCCAAGATTCTTTGTAGTTGCTTTCCTCTGTGTCTCCGTGTCTCTGTGGCGACCGCGAGCTTCATCCCCGGCAAGCGCACCTGTTCGAAGCGCAACCAACCCTCAAACGACGCTTCGTCTCACTTTGTGCGGTGCTCGCTCACCTGGAACTCGATGAAAGAGTGAATCGCACGAATCGCATCGGGGTCGGTGGTGCGGATGCGAATTACACCTCCGTGGGGGAGGTCCTCGACCCTGTATGTGATCTCATCGCGCTTCGCCGCCATGATCGATGTACCGGGGACAGCGGTCGAATGGACGAACCCGGGGATCGTGAAATCGCCCCGCTCGAACGCGCGCGTGATGCGGAGCAGATGCAACCGTATCTGTGCGATTCCCATGTCGTCGTGGGCACCCCTCTCGAGCACGATGTCGCCACCGTCCGGCACCGCCTCGAACTGATGAGCCATCGCCATCGGATCCATTCCCACGACGTCGCCGTGGCGGTGATCCATCGCTTTGAACGCGCTGTCGGCGTTCTCGGCAACGTCCAGAGCGGGGGCGCCGATCGCCTGTGAGCGTGTTGAAGCGTCGCATCCTGCGAGCGCACAGGCTGTCAACAATACGGCGGCAATGAATTTCATGTTGTCTCCACGTTTGTCCTTCCAATCCCCTTTTTCTCCTGCGTTCGCTCCGGAAAGCCGTCGTGCTGTGTAGTCCCCGGGGAGCCTCACGATGGGGCTTGATGATCAAAAAACGCGCCGGTATGGCGAAACGCTGACTCAACCGGCTGTATTGATGCCATCAATCGAAATCCTATCGTGTCGCGGCGGTCCCTGGTTCGCTAGAATCCGCCCGGTCGCTTCTCTAACTTCTGTCATAAGGAGTCGGGCGGCTCGATTTCGCTCTCACGCCTGACGCAACACTGGGAGGAGTTCGGTGGAAACCACACGCACCCTTGACCGCCGTACTTTCATGGCCTGGTTCGGCGGCATTGGACTCGGCTCGACGCTTCTCCCGGAGGTGCTTTGGGCGAGCATCGCCAACGGCGCCGAGATCACAGCGGCGACGATCGCCGCGGCCGAGGAAGTCGCGGGGCTTACCTTCGACGAAAGCGAACGCGCGATGATGGTCGAGGGACTCAAAACGCAGCAGCAGCGCATCGACGCGCTCCATAAATTCCCAATCGCCAACTCAGTTGCGCCAGCGCTCGTCTTCAATCCGCTTCCTCCCGGCCGGCAGGCACCCAGTGGCCCGCGGCGCGCGATGGTTCGGGGGCGCGTTGCTCTCAGAAACGTAACTGCGAACCTCGATGACCTCGCGTTTCTCCCGGTGACCGAACTGGCGGAGCTCGTTCGCCGGCGCCGTGTCACTTCAACGCAGTTGACGCGGATGTACCTCGAGCGTTTGAAGCGGTTCGATCCCGTTCTCCACTGCGTCATCTCGCTGACGGAGGACCGCGCCCTGGCGCAGGCGAAGGCGGCGGACACTGAGATCGCGCGCGGCCGTTATCGCGGCGCGCTGCATGGAATCCCCTGGGGTGCGAAGGATCTGCTAGCTGTAAAAGGATACAGGACGACGTGGGGGGCCGGTCCGTACAAGGAGCAAGTGATAAACGAGGATGCGACGGTCGTTCAGCGGCTCGATGCTGCGGGCGCGGTGCTGGTTGCCAAGCTGACGCTGGGCGAGCTCGCGCAAGGCGACCGATGGTTCGGTGCAAGAACGAGAAGCCCGTGGAAGGTCGATCAGGGATCGAGCGGGTCGTCGGCCGGTCCCGCGTCGGCCACCGCGGCGGGGCTCGTCGGATTCTCTATCGGCAGCGAGACGCTCGGCTCGATCTCTTCTCCGTCCACCGTCAACGGAACGACCGGACTGCGTCCCACATTTGGAAGAGTTCCGAAGACAGGCGCGATGGCGCTTTCGTGGAGCATGGACAAGCTCGGCCCCATCTGCCGGAGCGTGGAGGACTGCGCGCTGGTGCTCGACGCCATTCACGGACCGGACGGAAAGGACGCGAGCGCGATCGCGGCTCCGTTCAACTGGGATGCGACGCTCGCTCCTTCGCGACTACGTGTCGGCTATGTGAAGAGCGCATTCGACCTGCCGGTGACGGATCCGAAGGATGCCAAACGGACGCTTCACGCGACGAAGAGCTTTGACGACGCATCGCTCGCTGCGCTCCGCCGCCTGAACGTCGACCTCCTGCCCGTGGAGCTCCCCGACCTGCCGTACAACGCAATGCGCCTGATTCTCGTGGCCGAGGCGGCGGCGGCGTTTGATGAGCTGACTCGGTCGAATCGCGACGCCGAGCTGGTACAGCAGACTCGCAACGACTGGGCGAACACGTTCCGGACGGCGCGTTTCATCCCGGCGGTGGACTACATCAACGCAAACCGGGTGCGCGCGGCGGCGATCGAAGCCTGGGACGTGCTGATGAGGAAGGTTGACGTGATAGTGACACCGACAAGCGCCGCAAATCTCGCCCAGCTCGTGGCGACCAATCTCACCGGCCATCCGGCGGTGATATTGCCGAACGGTTTCCGGGCGGACGGAACTCCGGTTTCGCTGACATTTCTCGGCGGCCTTTTCGAGGAGGCGAAGCTTCTCGCGGTGGCGAACGCATATCAGAAAGCAACCGGATTTCACCTGGTTCACCCCGTCGTTCCGGCTGGTGCCACGCCCGCGGTGCCGCCGCCAGCACCGGCACCCTCGAGCTAGCGTTGGATCTCTCGCCGGTGCGGCTCGAAGGCGATCGCGTTCTTCTGGAGCCGATGTTGTTTGACCACCTGGATGCGCTGGCGGCTGCGGGAGCATTCGAAGAGCTCTGGAGGTGGACACGCGACCGCGCCATGACGATTGAGTCGATGCGCCGGTACATGGAGGCGGCGCTCGCCGATGCCGGACAGGGGACGGCAAGGCCGTTCGTGACGATCGACAGGGTTTCGGAGCGAGTTGTCGGCAGCACCCGCTTTGGCAACATTGATCCCTTCAACCGCCGGGTCGAGATCGGTTGGACGTGGATCACTCCCGAGTTTCAGCGCTCGCATGTGAACACTGAAGCGAAGTATCTGATGCTCCGCCACGCCTTCGAGGCGTGGGACTGCGTCCGTGTGGAGCTCAAGACCGACGTGCTGAACGAGAAATCGCGCAACGCGATGCTGCGTCTGGGAGCGACCGAGGAAGGCGTGTTCAGAAAACATATGCTCACCCAGGGCGGCCGTTTTCGCGACACCGTCTACTTCAGCATTCTCGACACCGAGTGGCCCGCGACGAAAAACAGGCTCGAAGCGCAACTGCGGCGATCGGGGCGTGGTACGTAATCTGCACAATTGATGGCGGCAGGTCATCGAACTCACCCTGGAGGAGCGATGGGAATTTTCGACAACAAGCCCGGCGGAATATTCGGCGGCGATCCCGACAAGGATAAGAAGAAGGGAAGCGGTGATTTCGCCGACGTTTCGGCGGATTCGAGCACCACCGGAAGGATGGGCGGCCCTTCCGCTGATTTTTCGGACGTTTCGGCCGGCGCATCGTCGACGGCAGACACCACGCAGGACAAGACCTACACCGTGAAGAGCGGCGACTCTCTCAGCAAGATCGCGAAGAAGATGTACGGTGACGCGAACGACTGGCATCGCATCTACGAAGCCAATCGCGACAAGATCAAGGATCCTGATCTCATTCACCCCGGTCAGGAATTCACGATTCCCGGCGCCTGACGCCGGCCAATGGAGAAAATTTTCATGAATCGCACAACCACCGCGGCGCGGTATGCCGTGTCGCTGGGCGTTATCGTGTTGACGCTCGCGTGCAGCAAAAAGGACGACGCCGTCGTCGTTGACACCGGCATGGGTTCGGCGACGATCGAGCCAGCGGCTCCGGCGGGTATTCGTGTATCGGACATAGAAATTGGCGAGGGACTGAATGCCGACAAGACGCTCCGGGACGAGACCGGCGACTTCGGCGTGCGTGACACGATCTACGCCGTCGTCGAGACCGAGGGGGCGTCAGCCGGCGCGCAGCTCCGCGCGAAGTGGACGTTCCAGGACGGCCAGACAGTCAGCGAGTCGTCGCAGACCGTTTCGCCGACGGGCGGCGAAGCGCGCCACGAGTTCCATCTTCAGAAGGCCACGGCCTGGCCGAAGGGGAATTACAAGGTCGAGATAATGCTCGACGGAACGTCGGCGGGGACGAAGGACTTCAGCATAAAATAGTAGCCGGCGCCGGTGGCCGGTTGCGATAGCATTTGCTCGTTGCCTGTTGCCCAAGCGGAGTTCGCCGCCGCCGGGCGACGGGCAACGTGTTTTTGCGTGCCCCTTGACCTGAGCCGAAACATTTGTAGTTTCCCACCTTCCAGTTCCCTCCAGATCGCTTTCAGCTCCAAGGTTCAAGATTGTCTTTTTCGCCGGCGCGCTAGGCGCGAACAAACGGCGTGCGAGAATGCAGCCCTGCCGTCCTGCAGGCTGCAGACGACTTAACCCGGAGGTAGTAGATGCACCGTTTCACCTTGGCTGGGATCGTGGCCCTCGTCGCGACCTCGCTCGTTGCGTGCTCTGAAGCTCCCGTCTCTCCCGATGCGAATCCGCGTCCGCCGCAGGATATCGCGATGGGTGCTGGTCAGAGTGACCGCGAAGAAGTCGTCGCCGGAGAGATCATCGTCAAGCTGAAAGGCGAAGCGAGCGCTGACGCGGTTGGCGGCAGGAACGGATTCGAGATCGGCGAGCGGGGGTACAGGGATGCGTACGTGATAATGCGCGGCGGCTCAGGCGACGAGCACTCCAACGCGAAGAAAATCGCCGCCGACCCTGATGTCGAATGGGCCGAACCGAACTATCTCCGGCAGCCGACCGCAATAGACTCGCGCCTCTGGGCCTTCCTGAACCCCGGTGGTTTGCGCATGACCTACACCAGCGGGGGAAGCGGCTTCATTTCCGACAGCTACACATCCATCTCCGACGCTGACGAGGATAACGTCGAGGCATACGGCGCCGGCGGATCGGCTGTCGTCATCAGCAGCCTCGACACCGGCGTCGATCTCGTCCACCCCGAGTTCCTCGCCGGCCAGCTCATTGCCGGTAAGGATTGGACTACCAAGAAGCCAGGCGCCCTGCCGACCGATGTCGACGGCCACGGCACTCATACCACCGGCACGATGGCGGGCAAAACGGTTGGAGTGGCTGGCGTTTCGGGCGCGGGCGCGAACGTAAAGGTATTCGTGCAGAAGGTGTGCGGGCGGCAAGGGTGCCCGACGACGGCAATCGTTGACGCGATTCGCGCCGCCGCGGATTACCCGGGCATGGTTGCAATGAACCTGAGCCTGGGCGGACTGTCACTGTCCACAGCGGAAAAGGATGCGATTGCCTACGCGACTACCAAGAGCGTCCTCGTCATCGCGTCGGCCGGCAACGGCGGCAATGGCGCTGTTGCGTGCCCCGCATGCGACGTAAATGCGATCTCGGTAGCCGCGACCGATTGGCGCGACGCCAAGACCTCGTACTCGCAATTCGGCCCCGGACTCGACATCGCCGCTCCCGGCGGCGAGTGTTACTCCAATACCACCGCCGAGGGCTGTATCTACAGCTCGTACAAAGGCGGCGGGTATGCCTGGCTCCAGGGAACCTCGATGGCCGCTCCTCAGGTCACCGGCACGGCGGCCGTAGTCGCGTCGAAGACGGGATTGCGCGGCTCCGCGCTGAGGACAAGACTGCTCGAGACGGTAGACGACAAGGGCTCTGCGGGCTACGACGAGACGTTCGGTGCCGGCCGCCTCAACAGCTACCGCGCGGTTACCAACGCGTCACTTCCGGCTGGGCAGTAGAACAGACCGGAACTCGCTACCCGTTACCCGGTACCCGTCACTGGCATCGGGTATCGGGGCACGGGGATTTTCCATAGTATCAGGCATGGTACCGACGCGTCTCCCCGGCGGCGTATCTCATCATCGCTGGAGCGAAGTGCCCCTCGAGCAGGTATCCGGCATGCTCGACCGCCGGCTCATCACCGGCGAGCGGATGATGCTCGCGCACGTGTACCTCAAGAAGGGATGCATCGTTCCGAAGCATTCGCACCTGAACGAGCAGCTCACCTACATTCTGGAAGGCGCACTCAGATTCTGGCTCGGCGATGATCAGACCGACGAGGTGATCGTGCGCGCCGGCGAAGTTCTTCACATCCCTGGCAACGTGCCACACAAAGCGGAAGCGCTGGAAGACACGCTCGACGTTGACATCTTCAGCCCCCCTCGCGAGGACTGGCTCTCGAAGACCGACGACTATCTGAGAAAGTAGCACATGGATCTCGGCCTTCGCGGAAAGGTCGCGCTGGTATCGGGCGCGAGCAAAGGCCTCGGCCGCGCGATCGCGCACGAGCTGGCGAACGAAGGCGCGTCGCTCGTACTATGCTCCCGCGGCAAGGAAGCCCTCACCGATGCCCGCGACCGGATCGCAGCCGACACCGGAGCGCAGGTCATCGCCATTCCGGCGGACGTCTCGCGCGGCGAGGAGATCCGGGAGCTGGTGCGCGCCAGCGTCGCCGCCCTCGGTCGGATAGACATCCTCGTGACCAATGCTGGCGGGCCGCCGAGCGCGACGTTCGATGCGCTTTCCCCGAAGATGTGGGACGAAGCGGTGCGTCTCACGCTCATGAGCGCCGTGGAGCTTGCGGCCGCTGTTGTTCCCGCCATGCGCGAGCGCGGCTGGGGTCGCGTAATCAACGTCACGTCGATTGCCGTGAAGCAGCCGGTTTCCGGGCTCATGCTCTCGAACAGCCTTCGCGCGGCGGTTACCGGATTCGCGCGCACCCTCGCGAACGAGGTCGCGCCGTTCGGCGTGACGGTCAATAACGTCATGCCCGGCTACACCAGGACCGAGAGAATAGAGGAGATCGCGAGCGCGATCGCGGCGAGGGAAGGCACATCCGCCGAGGCCGCGCGCACGCGGTGGGAGGCGGAGATCCCGATGCACCGGTTCGGCGAGCCGCGTGAATTAGCCGCGCTCGTCGCGTTTCTCGCTTCAGAGCGGGCGGGCTACATCACGGGATCGTCTATCGCCGTGGACGGAGGCTGGATCAGGAGCCTCGTCTGACGTCTCGCCCTTGAACAAGGGAAATCAACGGCCCTATCGCAGGGAACACTTACCCGATTGTCTTTGAGATTCCGATAGCCAGCACTACATTAGCCGACCTGCTTTTCCCGACCTTTGGCGGCCGGACTTACCGGCCCCGCAGTCCGACGCAATCCAGAAGAGGATCCGGCTACTGACCCGGCCACCGTATGATTCCCGTGCGTGATAGCGACCGGGACGCGGGCGCGTTACACGAAGGCAAGCCCGCGGCCAAAGGGCATGCTCCGGCGGAGCTGCGGCCGGCAACCCCATACGACACCCTTCCGGAGGAGTCGTTCGACAGGATCGCCCGCCTCGCGGCGGGTTGCATGCGCGCTCCGGTCGCGATTGTCTCGCTGGTGGACGACGACCGTCATGTGGTTAAGAGCAGCGTCGGCCTGACGGGGCGATCGCGCGTCTGGCGCAAGGTCCCGCTTGCGTTGCGCTACGTGAGACAGGTCGCGGCTTCCGGCCGTTCGATCTTCGTCAGCAACTCGGGTGAACCGATCGACGCCGCGCTTTCGGGAGTGGATTCAACGGGTCGCACGCCGGACGGCGTTGCTTACGCCGTCGCCCCGCTCATGATTCACAGCGGTCATGTTATCGGCACCATCTGCGTCGTGGATTCGGCACCGCACGCGTGGACGCACACGGAAATCACGTGCCTGGCGGATCTCGCGGTGGCGAGTGTCATCGAGCTGGAGCTGAGGAGCGATCTGTCGCTCAAGCGGCAGACGCAGGAGCATCTGCTCTACAGCACGCTGCACGACGCGCTGACTGGACTTCCCAACCGTTCCCTGTTCACCGAGCGGCTGCGCCACGCGATGAAGCGCGCGGCGCGACATCCTGACGATCTGTTCGCTGTGCTGTTTCTCGATCTCGACCGATTCAAGGACGTCAACGACCGACTTGGACACTTCGCGGGCGACGAGCTGCTGCGAGCTGTGGCTCGCCGCCTCGAGGCCTGTCTCCGCCCGGAGGATACCGTCGCCCGACTCTCGGGAGACGAGTTCGCGATTCTGCTCGAGAGCATCACCGAGACGAGTGATGCTGGCCGCGTCGCGGAGCGGATCGAGGAAGCGCTGTCGTTTCCCATCAATCTCGGGGGCGCGGAGATCACCACGTCGGCGAGCATGGGAATCGTCACCAGCTCGATCTCGCCCGATCAGCCGGAGCAACTCCTGCGGAGCGCTGACATGGCGATGTACCGCGCGAAAGCGGCGGGCCGAGCGCGGTACGAAATGTTCGACCGGGCGATGCACACCGACGCGCTGGCGCGTCTCCAGCTCGAAACTGATCTCCGGCGCGCCGTGGAGAACAATGAGTTCCGCCTGCACTACCAGCCGATGGTGTCGCTCAGGTCGGGAAGAATCACGGGGCTCGAGGCGCTGATCAGATGGGAGCACCCGCAGCAGGGGCTGATCCAGCCGGCCGACTTCATTCCCGTGGCGGAGGAGACGGGGCTCATCGTACCAATAGGCAGGTGGGTGATCAACGAAGCTTGCCGCCAGGTGAAGGAATGGCAGGCGTCGCATCACCGCGACGTGGCGCTGACGATGGGTGTGAACCTTTCGGCGAAGCAATTCGCTCAGCCCGATCTGCTCGATCAGCTCTTCCACGCACTCGACTCCACGGGAGTTTCCGGATCGTCACTCCGGCTCGAGATCACGGAAACGGCGATCATCGACAAGGGCCGGTACGCCACGGGAGTCCTGACCCAGATCAAGGCACTTGGCGTGCAGGTGTCCCTCGACGATTTCGGAACGGGATACTCGTCGCTGAGCTATCTGCACGGTCTCCCGATCGACGCGATCAAGATCGACCGCGCGTTCGTGGGCACCATGGACACGGATGAGAACAGCCTCCGGCTGGTGCGAACGATTCTTACGCTTGCCGAGATCGTGGGAGTTCGGGCGGAGGCGGAAGGCATATGCACCGCCGAGCAGCTTCGGGAGTTGCGCGCACTCAACTGCGAGCAGGGGCAAGGCTATCTCTTCTCCGCGCCGATGACTCCCGACGCGGTCAACGAAGTGCTCACGGCCGATCCCGTCTGGTGAGAGAGCGCTCGATCGACCGAGGATACGATATCAGACGCGCCTGACGAGAGATCTTGGGCGCTATTGACGCATGCTGCGCACACGGGTAGTGTCGCAGAATGAGGAAATCTGCCCCTGCCGCTCTTGCGTTGCTGCTGTCTCTTGTAATGGCGGCCTGTCTGCCGCCACGATCCGCGGCCACTGGGGAACCGGCTTTGGTATTGAATGCCGGGACCGGCGACGACGCTTCTGACGCCTACGAGTTCGTTCCGGTACCGGTTGGCGCAGCATCGCTTCTTGGCTGCAACGGCGTCGAGGCAGTGTCGGCGCCACCGGTGTGCCAGGTCGCCCTTCCAAGCGCCGAGGAGGACTCTGCGTTTCGCGCGGAAGGCCGCCGTCTCGAGAGTCACGGGCTCGAGCGGTGCCGGGTGCTTGGCGGGGCGGTTTCCCGCAGCGTCCCGACGGTTCGCATGTACAGCAAGGCGCTCATCCGGAATGTCGATGGAAGGCGATGGTACGGCGTCGGCCATGCGTACGCGCTCGGCGACGTATGGCTGGTGCGAGTGGCGCGGCGGCTCGATGACCTGAATGGCAGAACGCTCGACGAGATGAAGCGCACCCTTCGTCATGAGGTATCTCACACCCTCGGCGCGACAGAAAATGCGCGCGGTGAGTGGACTGCGGACGATTACGCGAATGGATGCGCGTAGCAGCATCAAATCGTTTGTCGAACATTGGTAGTTTTCCCGGGCAGGCGTTGGCAACCGCTGGTGCCGGGATTGCTGTGTTATGATATTGCCAGTCGGCCGTGCGCTGAGCAGCGGCACGAAGATCGCCCGCGTAAGTCCCCCGACATCGGCAAGGAGCCCAAATGAACCCGCGCAGGATTTCGATCGCTTTTCTCGCATCGACTGCAATCGTGACCGTGCTCGTCGCCTGCAGCGCCGAGCCCGGTGATGACGCCGCAGAAACCGACACCACCGCCGCGGCGATAACTCCCGGTGTGACGGAAACCGCGCCGCCGGCCGCTCCCGCGAGCCTGGCAGGAATGATGCTTGACCCGAATGCCGCAACGGTCGCTGACCTGACCGCGATTCCCGGCGTGACGCAGCCGATCGCAGATGCCCTTGTCGCGAGCCGGCCGTACGCGAACAACGCAGCGGTCAATCGCGTCCTCGCGAAACACATTAGCGAGCCGGCGCGCGACTCCGTCTACGCTAGGCTGTGGATTCCGATCGACCTCAACACAGCGCCGGCTGCCGAGATCCTGCTCATTCCAGGGGTCGGCCCGAGAATGCGGCATGAGTTCGAGGAGTATCGCCCATACGATTCGATCGAGAAGTTCCGCCGCGAGATTGGGAAGTACGTGGACGCTGCGGAAGTCGCCCGCCTCGAGCGGTTCGTCGTGATCCGGTAGGACTGCCGTGCCGTTCTGAACCCCGGAACGGAGAACGACCAGGCTGCCGGCGGCCGGCTCGGGAGTGCGCTGCCGGCTGCGTGCGGAAACCGGAACCGCAACTGTGACCGCAGTCGCCGGCCCTTGCCGACCGCTGCCCGGTTGCAACGGCGGACATCCGACGATCTAAGAAAGAAGCGTTGCTTCCCGGCCTACGGCCGGCCCGCGAACGGATTCAAATCGAATCCTACCCCGACGACAATGCCGCTCTCCGCGCTGTCGTTGTGGAGACCCCTGATTCCGGAAACGTCCCACATCATGCGATCGAACCGAAAACGCACTCCGAACCGCGCGGCGCCATCGGACTCGGTGCCGAGCGGCGCCCGGCTGCGGGAGCTGTACCGGCCGTTCAGCTCACCGGTCAGCGTCAAGCGCTTGCCGGTGCTGTATGACGCCGCGAGGCCGTAGAGTACGACGTCATTTTGCGAGAACTGCTCCACCGGCGCTGTGAGAATTCCGACGCCGAGATTCCCGTAGAGCCGGAGCTGGCTAAAGCTCTTGGCGGCGAGGCCACTCGCGAAGAAATTCGTCTGATTGACGCCAATGCCCCGCGCCTGGTGCGATACCGGCAACTCCACGCCGAATCGCACGCCGAGTGACGGCAGGCGCGTCCGCTCCCGCATCAGCTTTACCTTTGTCGCCACGTAGAGGTCGCCCGCGTCGTAGGTCGATCGCGTCGCGATGGGGATGTCCAGCCGGACTGAGCTCGCACGGTACTGGCGGTTGATGCTGAGATAGTTCTGAATCACGCCACCGATCTCGAGCTCGACGTCCGATGAGAGTCCTGATGTGAGCGCAACTACGCCCATCCGGGTCAGATCCCCATTGAGACCGGAGACCGGGAAGTTCTTGTTCCTGAGAAAATCGACGCCGAGCTCGACGCCAATCAGTCCGCGCGGGACGGTCTCGGTGTCCTCAGTGAGCAGCGGGCGCTGCTGGGCTCGGGCGGAGGCCAACGGAGAAACGCAGAAAAGAAGCAGCAGCAGGCGAGCGGTTCGTGCCGTGATCATCGTTCGCTATTCTAAGGTGCAACCGAGAAAAGACAACCTGAAACCAGGCCGTGGGCGGAGGGCGAGCCCGCTCGCGGCCGGGGGGCTTAACCGCTCAATGACCGATCTTCTCGCGGAAGGGCGGGCGCACATGGCGCCGCCTATATTCCGTCTGCGGCGCAGTCAGTGCTCGAATCAGACCCGGCGCGACGCCTGCCATCAATGCGAATCCTCGTACTCTCCCTCTACTACGACCCCGACGTCTGCCAGTCCAACGGCCCGATCATCCGCGCAATCTGCGATGATCTTGCGGCCGCGGGCCACGATGTCACGGTCGTCACGTCGTTTCCTCATTACAACAGGGACGAGGTGTGGCCCGAGTACAAGGGCAGGTTTTTCGAGCGCGGGCAGCTTGGAGCGGTGCACGTTCGCCGGTCGTACATCCATGTCTCTGCGAGCCGGTCATCGGCGGCGAGAATCTTCAACTACCTCTCGTTCAACGTATCGTCCACCCTCGCCGGCATCGCCGCCGGCCGGCATGATGTCATCTTCGCGATGTCCCCGCCGCTCACCATCGGCCTCACCGCACTGCTGATCGGGCGACTGCGCGGAACTCCGTTCTGTTACAATCTCCAGGATATCTGGCCCGAGGTCGCCGTGAAGCTGGGGATGCTGCGAGGAAAACGGACGATTCGTTTCTTCGAGCGGCTGGAGCAGCTCATCTACCGTCACGCCGCCAGGATTTTCGCCATCTCCGAGGAGTTTCGCGACAACCTCACGGCCAAGGGCGTCGATGCATCACGTATCGAGGTGATTCCGAACTTCGTGGATACGCGACGCATCGGTCCCATGAACCGGGACAATGCGTTCTCCGCGCAACACGCGCTGACGGGGAAGTACGTCGTGCTCTATGCAGGAAATGTCGGCTTGTCGCAGGGACTGGAGGTGATCCTGGACGCGGCGGAATCGCTTCGGCAGGAAGAGGACATCGTCTTCCTCATCGTGGGATCGGGCGGGCGACGCGACAGCCTGATGGCCGACGCCGCGATGCGTTGCTTGACCAACGTGAGGTTCATGCCGCTTCAGGCGGAAGCCGATGTGCCGTTGCTGTATGCGTCTTCCGATGTTGCCCTCATCCCTCTTCGCAGCAACATCAGCGAAAACTCCGTGCCCTCCAAGACATACACCATCATGGCCGCCGCTCGTCCCTTCATCGCGGGTGTGGAGGAAGGCAGCAACGTGTCGAAGCTCAGCCGCGACGCCCGATGCGGGGTGTGCGTCGCACCCGAGGATGCAGCCGCCTTGGCGGACGCGGTACTGAGGTTGCGAGCCAATCGCCCCGTCGCCAGGAGGATGGGCGAGCGGGGCCGGGCGTACGTGGAGCGCCATTTTGCTCGCGAGTCGGTGACAGGGCGCTACCGGGAATCCCTCGAGCGCGTCGCCCGGAGAGATGAGCGACAGATGACCCCCGGCAAGCACGCCGAGCCCCCTCGATTGTCCGCACCGGCGCGCCGGACGCAATGACGGCGGCGCCGGTGGGTATTCGGCGCGCTTTCGTCACTGGAGCCACCGGGGCGATCGGCAGCGCGCTCACCGAGCGCCTCTCGCGTGAGGGATGGCAAGTCGCGGCACTCGCTCGTCGCAGCGAGAACGCGGTTCATTTCCGCGCTCTCCGCGGCGTCGAGGTCGTCGTTGGCGATCTCGATGACCACGCGACATTGGCGGAGGCATGCCGCCACCGAGACGTCGTATTCCATCTGGCCGCCCTTGTGCATGCCCCGGCCGGCACTCCCGAGCGCGAATTCCATCACGTGAACGTCGAGGGAACACGGTCGTTACTGGATGCCGCCGTGCGCGGGGGCGCGAAGCGCTTCGTGCTTTTCAGCTCGGTCGCGGTTTATGCGGATACCAGCGCGGTGATGGATGAGGGTTCGGCGACTCTGCCGCAAACGCCGTACGGCCGAAGCAAACTCGCCGCTGAGCGTGCCGCCGGAGGCCGGCGCGGTGAGATAGAGGTGACGATTCTTCGCCTTCCAGTCGTGTACGGGCGCCGTGATCGCGGCAACGTGATGCATCTCGTGCGAGCCATCGACCGCGGCCGGTTCGCGATCGTCGGCTCCGGAGAAAACCTGAAGACGATGGTGGGGCTCGACAACGTCGTGGATGCCACGCTCATCGCCGCGGTCGATCCCCGCGCAGCGGCGAAAACCTACATAGTGTCCGACGCGAGGGACTACACGCAGGCGGAAATCGCGGCGACGATCGCCGACCTCCTCGGCAAGTCGCGCCGGGTGCCGAAGATACCGCGGCTCCCGATGCTCGCGCTCGGCCACCTGGCTGATGCGGTGAGCGCGGTAGTCCGCACGAGCTTCGTGTTCACCGCCGACAGAATTCGAAAGGTGTCGGCGAGCGCGCAGTTCTCCGGCGACTGCTTCCGGCGCGAGCTCGGATTCGTGCCAAGGCAGACGCTGCGTGACGGACTGGTGCCTGTGATTGCGGAGTTGCGCGAGGATCGTGCGTCGTTCGCGGAGCAGGAACTGGACCGGAAACCGCGAGCGAAGTAGCAACTCAGTGAAACAGCAACTCAGGGAGAGATGTCATGTCGCAGGATGAGATACCGCTGTCCGGGCCTGATCTGAGGAAGGGCGTTGCATCGAACGAGGTCACGGAAGGGGCCTTGCTCCTCGGCCACGCCGATGGCGAGCCAGTCATGCTAACGCTGTCCGGAAGAGAGCTCGTTGGTCTCGGGGCGGTCTGCACGCACTACGGCGGTCCGCTCTGCGAGGGGCTCATCGTCGGAGATACGCTCCGATGCCCGTGGCACCATGCGGCTTTCAGCCTTCGCACGGGCAAGACGCTGCGTCCGCCAGCTTACCGTGATCTTCCCCGTTGGAACACGGAGGAGCGTGACGGCAAGGTTTTTGTGACCGGCAAGCGGCCACAACCGGATGACGGAATTGCTTCGAGCACAGCAATGCGACAGCGGAGTTCGGCTGCGGAATCGGTTGTGATCGTGGGCGGCGGTGCAGCGGGAGCGATGGCCGCCGAAACAATGCGCCGCGATGGGTACGACGGGTTCATCACTATCATCGAGGCGGGCCCGTCCGCCCCGTACGACAGGCCCAATCTGTCAAAGGATTATCTGGCGGGAAGCGCGCCCGAGGATTGGATTCCGCTGCACCCGGACTCTTTCTACAGCGAGCAGGGCGTCGATCTCATCCTCAACAGGCGAGCAACGGCGATCGATCGGGAATCGAGGCGCGTGGTTCTCGACGACGGTACCATGCGCCCCTTTGGATCGCTGCTCATCGCCGCTGGCGCGCAACCAGTCTACCTCGACATTCCGGATCCGGACAAACGCATTCACTACCTGCGCACGCTTGCCGACAGCCGCGCGATCATCGAGGCGGCGAACGGAGCGAAGAACGCGGTGGTCATTGGCGCGAGCTTCATCGGTCTCGAGGTGGCAGCATCACTGCGGACTCGCGGCCTGGCGGTCACGGTCGTCGCACCCGAGGCGCGACCTCTCGAACGCGTATTCGGCGCCGAGCTCGGCGATTTCGTGCGCGGGCTGCACGAGACGCACGGAGTTTCGTTTCGGCTGGGCCAGACGGCGTCGGCGATCAGTCGAGCCGGGGTCACGCTCTCCGGCGGCGAGTCGCTGCCGGCGGATCTCGTAGTCGCGGGAGTAGGCGTGCGCCCGAACACCGATCTCGCGGAATCGGCTGGCATTGCGACGG
Organism: Gemmatimonadaceae bacterium; assembly: GCA_013813715.1. Classification (GTDB taxonomy): domain Bacteria; phylum Gemmatimonadota; class Gemmatimonadetes; order Gemmatimonadales; family Gemmatimonadaceae; genus UBA4720. The sequence continues at coordinate 83,715 of JACCRF010000178.1, forward strand.
ATCGCGGTATTGTCGTGGATCAATATCTCGAAACGTCAGTACCGGGGATCTTCGCTGCGGGGGATCTCGCTAGATGGCCAGACCCACACACCGGCGAAAACATCAGGGTCGAACACTGGGTGGTCGCACAGCGGCAAGGCCAGGTCGCCGCTCGCAACATGCTGGCGGGCCGCGACGGCACGCGGCAGAGATTCGATGCAGTGCCCTTCTTCTGGAGCCAGCACTACGACGTGTCGATCAGCTACATCGGTCATGCGGAGCGCTGGGACGCGATAGAGGTGGACGGAGATATCGGCGCGCATGACTGCGCGGTCACATACCGTGCGGATGGGCAAGTGATGGCTGTTGCAACGATCTTTCGCGATACGTCGAGCCTCGAGACCGAGTTGGCGATGGAGCGCCGGCTCACGCTCCTCGAATCAGGTCCCGGATAAGGAAACCACTGGTTCCCTACGGTAAGGTTCGTGGGGCTATGGGGTCTGGCCGGTCACCGTACTTCGAGACTGAACGGCGAGAACTTCCTGTACGCGCCGGACACGAGCAGCCCCATCCCGCAGTCCCGGAAGCCGGCGGCTTTCATTTGACGGCGGTACCAGGCGGTGGTTCGAAAGACTCCCGCCATGTCGCTCGCATCTTTATCTATCTCGTCGTCGCGCGTGATCACCTGGAGATACAGAACTCCGCGACATTTTCTCGTCAGTCGTCGAATCACCCGACCGATCTGTGCGTCGGAGACATAACGGAGCACATCGCGGCACACCACCAGGTCGGACGGCGGGCCGGGCAGATTCTGCAGCGAAACTTGCCTGTGCCCGTACAGGTAGCATGCTGCTTCGCTCGCGTCGAAGGTCTCGACGTGACGGCATGCGGGATACCTTCTCGAGAATTCCTTCGCCCACCAGCCTGTTCCCGCTCCCGCGTCGGTGAAGCGCCGAACATCGAGGCCGATGTGGCGGCAGAACGCGATGACGAACGCGACTTCATTTTTTTGGATTTTGCGGTTCACGACGGCGGTGCGGGGATCGTCGTAATATCGCCGGTAGTATTCGGCGTCGAAGTGATTTGGCGGTATCATCCCGTTTCTCTCATGCTTTACGGCGAAGATTAAGCGGCTGCCATGCCTCCTTCTGCGGCCCTTTATTCGCAAGAATACCGCCCCCCAACGCGAACGTCGCCACACGCACACGGGAATAGAAAGTCTCTCCAGCCTGTCAACTTAGTAAGTGATGCACGAGCCGTGGTTCCGGATGACTGCGCGCGCGAACCGGACCGGTCGTGCTGGTTTCCGCCGTGACCGCCGTCTCAGTGTCGGGCTGTTTTTCAGAACGACAGGAGTCGACCGGACCTGTTCCAGCCGGGGATTGCCGCATCCCCACGTCCTCTCCGGCAGCGGGGACGGTCGTGATCTTCATCCGGAATTTCACCTTCATCCCACAGAGCGTCACAGTAAAGCGTGGCACGAAAATTACGTGGGTGAACTGCGAGGATGGTACGGCGGACCCCCCCACCAGCACGTCCGATGCCGGTGTATGGGATTCCCCTTCACTGGGCTCCGGCGACGCGTACTCACGCACGTTCGACTCCACAGCCGGATCCACGTTCGACTATCACTGCGGGCCGCACCCGTTCATGAAGGGGACTGTAGAAGTCGAGTAGGCGTTCACCGATTCAGCTGACAACTAACCACAGAGGAGATTAGACGATGAGCTACAGACAGTTTGCCGTGCCTGCACTTGTGCTCGCGCTGGCAGTGGGTTGCGATGACGACGACAATGGGTTGACGGCGCCCGCGGCCCAAACCTTCACAGCCACCCTCAACGGCGCGAACGAACGGCCGACCCCCGTCACGACGCCAGGCGTCGGTACGGCAAACTTCACGCTGTCGGCCGATGGCAACACGCTGTCGTGGACCGTTACGATGACAGGCGTGAGCAACGTGACCGCTGCGCACATCCACATCGGAGGGAGAGAGGTGGCGGGTCCCGTTGAGCTCGGCCTGTTCGCCGGACCGACGACTAACAATCCGGCGATCAGCGGTTCAGTGACGAGAGCGACTTTTGTCTCGCCGCTCGGCCTTTCGTTCGACACGCTGCTCTCCCTCATGCGGAGCGGGGACACCTACACCAATGTACACACCAACAATGGCGTCGCTCCGACGAATCAAGGTCCCGGCGACTTTCCCGCAGGCGAGATCCGCGGACAGATCGCGCTCGCGCCGTGAGCTGGCGCTAGGCAAGGTCAGGGGCCTTACCGCAGGGAGGGAAAGGCACTGCACTGGGGTTTGTCGACTTTCTCACGCACGACTGGCTTCGCATCGCGAAGCCGGAGCATAGTCAACGCAGCTCCCGCCGTCGTCCTCACAAAAAGGGCATTTGCGGTTCTGTTTTTCCGGTGTGACCTCTGTGAACCCCTGCGTTTACTGCGGTAAGGGCTCTGTCATTCCCCAGAATTCCGGCTGGGTGCGCAGCTTCCCCGGGCAGCTCCCCGGGCAGCTTCCCGGGGCGTTGCCAACTGCCATCGCCCGCCGCATACTCGGGTACCCCCGCGCCAGATGCCCCATTGAACGCTTTTCCTCAGCGGTCACTGTGGTCTCGGTGTCCAGATCACTCTGAGCCACGGCAGGACGAACATGCAGATAGAAGTCGCGAAGCAGCGGATCCTGCTGCTGAAAGATCAATTGTCCCCCCAGGAAGCCAAAGACAAAGCCTGGCAGAAGAAGCTCACCGCGTTCGACGCACTGAGCAAAGTCACCAGCTTTCTGAGCAAGCCCAGGGACGAAGACTTTTCGCTCACCTATAGCGAGCATCGCTACGAGCCGTTCTGGCACGTCGTCGCAACGGCCCGCTACGAATACACTCGGACCACCAACTACCAGATCTCAGTGGGTGGGAAGGAGGTGAAAACGGTCACCGTCCACGAGACCAAGTACGATGCCCTCAACAACCACATTCACGTTCCCGTCCAGGAGTATTGCCTCCAGGAAGAACGTGACGAGAACATCATCGATGGCATCACAGGCAAGAACGCGCCGCACCTCCAGCAGTACATATCGATGCGGCCGGCCGAAGTCACCGGCGAGTTGAGTGACGAGGTCGATGCGAACGCAATCCTCATCCCGCCCCAGGCGCGAATTTCCGCGATCATGCGCGACTCGCTGTCGAAGATGATCACCGGCATTCAAGCTGACACGATCATCGCGGAACAGGTGGAGGTTTCGCGCATTGACCTGTACTACAGGCCCGTACACGCGTTCCGGTACGCATGGGCCTCGAAGCAGAAAGAGGCGATTCTCGAAGTCGATGGCCTGACGGGGGAGTGCCGTGCAGGCAACCGGGTATTCACCGAGTATTTTGGGAAAGTGCTCGACCAGACATTCCTGTTCGACGTCGGCGCCGACGCCGTCGGAATGTTCGTTCCGGGCGGCGGGATCGCCGTAAAGGCCGCGAAGCGCTACATGGATACGCGAAATAAGTAGCTAAGGGAGTCGTGGGAGGCTCTCTACCACGATCAACTTGCCGCGCACCATGTTCATCCCGCAGGCAAACGTGAACTCACCAGTCTTGTCGGGAGTGAATTCTATTGGCGTGGTCTGAAACGCCGGCAGATGTCTCGCTATTCCGAAGTCCCCGAACACTACCTGCTCCGTGCAGGAAGACGCCTCATCGCGATAGAACTCCAGTCTCACCGGAATCCCTTCTTTCACGACGATGACGTCGGGCGAATACCCGCCCTTGACCGTCACCTTGATCTGCTGAATGCCCGCCTCCGACACCGTCGCCGCGACTTTCTCCCGTTCCCCGAAGAAGTACCACAGTATCAACAGTACGAGTGCCGCGGAACCCGCGAGCACTGCGATGTCGATGGTTTCCATCAGATTGCCTCCGCGAGTCGAACAGAACGCGGCGGCCGGAAGCGGCGAAGCCGGAGACTGTTCGTTACCACAGAAACGCT
>JACCRF010000063.1 GCA_013813715.1 Gemmatimonadaceae bacterium
GCGCGAGCTGGCAGTTACCGCGCGACTGGAGATCGCGACAGGGAGAGGATTCGTCAGCCAGTGCGCCTTCGGCCCGTCGGCGTAGACTTCGGCAACGTAGCTCCGGCCTTTCGGCAGGAACGAAAGCGGAATGTCGAAGGTGCGCCCCTCCTCGTCCGTGATCGCCCCGATGAACCAGTCCTGGCCGTTTCGCTCCTTGCGGGCGACGACAACATAGTCGCCGATCCTGCCCTCTAGTACCCGGCTCTCTTCCCAGTCTACGGCTACATCCCGGATGAACTGGAACGCCGGCTGCTTCTCGTAATTCTCGGGAAGGTCAGCCGCCATCTGCAGGGGCGAGTAGAGAACGATGTAGAGCGCGAGCTGCTTGGCGAGGGTCGTACGGATGCGAGACTCGTCGGCGCGACGGGGCCGTCCCGTGCCGCGCTCGATCAGGATGTCGAACACACCCGGCGTGAAGTCCATTGGCCCGGCCAGCAGCCGCGTAAAGAACAGAATGGTCTCATGCTCCGGCGGGTTGCCACCGTCGCCCGCCCAGGCATTGTACTCCTGCCCGCGAGCCCCCTCCCGGCTCATCATGTTTGGGTACGTGCGCCGCTCGCCGGTATCGTGAATCGGCTCGTGCACGTCCAGCATGATTCCGTGCTTAGCCGCCGTCTCGATCACCTTCCGATAATGCCGCACCATGAACTGCGAGTGGTGCGAGTGGCCTTCCGGCGTGGTATCCGCCACATATCCTGATTTTATTGCGTCGATTCCCAGTGAATTGTAGAGGGTGAACGCACCCTCCATCTGCCGCTCGTAATTCACCGTCCCACCCGATGTCTCGTTGTGGGCGATGAGCTTCACGCCCTTCTGCCTGGCGTAGGAAGCAAGTTCCTTCAGGTTGTAATCCGGATAGGATTGCGTGAACGAGAAGACGTTGCCGTTCTTGATCCAGTCACCGTCCCAGCCGACGTTCCAGCCCTCGACAAGCACGCCCCCAATTCCGTTGGCCGCGGCAAAGTCTATGTAGCGCTTAGTGTTCGCCGTTGTCGCGCCGTGTTTCGGACCCGAGTTCCAGGTCATCGCGCCGACGTGCATCCCCCACCAGATACCGATGTACTTCATCGGCTTGATCCAACTGACATCGGCGAGAACGTTCGGGGGGTTCAGGTTGAGTCCGAGCACCGAAGGCGCAAGATCGGCTGCCCGGTCGGCCAGCTGGATGGTTCGCCACGGCGTCATGAATGGCGTGCGGCCGCGAACCTTGACGCCGTCCGCATGCGGCGCCAACGCGACGCGCAACGTCCGGTTATCCATCCACGGTCCCTTGATATTCATCCTCGCGTAGTCGACGAGGTTGGCCTCGTGGATGACGACGAACGTGCGACCGTCGCGAGTCTCCATGGTGATGGGCGTCTGCACGCTGTCCATCACGCTCAGCGGGGACGAGGCGTACAGCATCTCGGAGCGATCGAGTCTCGAGCGGTTGGATGGGATCCACCATGCCCTCGAGTCGTCTGCCATGGAGAATTCGGTCAACTCGTCAGAGATCTGAAACTCCCCAAGACCTGGTTGTTCCGGAAACTCGTACCTGAATGCGACACCGTCGTTGAAAGCGCGAAACACCACATCGAACCTGCGTGCTGGAGCCACCGACTCGACAATCGATACCCGCAGCTCGTTGTGGTTATCCCGCACGCGCGCAACCTCACCCCAGGGTTGCGTCCACGTCTGATCGACCGCCTTTCGCGAGTTGCTGACGATTCTCAGGCTGTCGCGCAGTCTCTTCGCGCCACGAAACTCGAACCCCAGCCGCGACGGCAGCATGATCGCCCGGCCGCTCCGCTGAAGGCTATAAAAAAGGTTGCCATCGCGGATTTCTACGAGTATGCTGTTCCGGCCATCGGGCGAGGCAACGCGGAGCCCAGCGGCCGCGCCCTGAGCGACCCCTCCCTGGGCATGGGAGGTTCCCGTTGCGAACATCAGCCACATCACGCCTATCCCGAGGGGACGACTTATGCAGCGCATCCACACATCCATATATTCTCCGTTGATGAATCCGAAAACTCACGGCCTGCTGAAATCTGCTCTGGTTGTCGGACTAATCTGCGCATGCGCACGTCCAGGCAGAACAGGCACGGGTGAAATCGAAGGTACCGTGCCGAGGGACCCTCCTGGTGGAGCCGCGGTGACCGCGGAGGACATTCAGCGGACTCCCAGCGTCCCGATCGAAGAACTCCTGACGTCCAGGTTCCCCGGAGTCTCGGTGACGCGCGCGCCCGATGGCGGCATCGCCATTCGCATCCGGGGCGCAACCTCCTTCGAAGGCAGTAACGCCCCCCTGTTCGTGATCGACGGCATCGCGGTCGAGCCGGGACCGAACGGGAGCCTGACGGGAATCGTACCCAACGACATCGAGACGATCGAGGTATTGAAGGACGCTTCCGCCACGGCGATGTACGGAATGCGGGGCGCCAACGGCGTCATCGTCATCAAGACAAAACGTGCAGGTCGATGACCTGGACGACTGACTGACACGGTTTTCGGGACAGCGGCCCCGGTGGCCTCAGCCATCGCGTCTGCGCGTCGAGCGGAAGACCAAAGGGCGATCGTTGTTGCGGGTAACAACGTATAGTGGGCCCTTCGTCGTGCGAATTCGCTGGATGTCACGCCCTTGTCCCGGCACGAAGAAGCCGCTCTCGGCCGCCCGTACCGCGGCGAACTTTCCCTTTCCGTCGCCGCGCAGGAACAGCCCGTAGCCCGCGCTCATCCGTCCGATCTCCGGCTTGACTCCGTCGAAATTTCCCGCCAGAAGAAGGTCCGTTTTTCCGTCCGCGTCAAAATCGGACGCCAGTATCCCGTAGACCGGCGCAACCTGCGCTTCGAGCGGCAACGGAACGAGAGTGAATGACCCGTCTCCATTGTTTCTGACGAGCGTCGTTGCGAAGGTGTGCGCTTTCCTGAGTACCGCGTCGGCAAGGTCTTTCTGCGGAAAAATGTCCGTCACCGTCTGACCCGCATAGTCCTTGTAGTTCAGGTAGCGCGCCTTGAGGAACGGCATGGACTTGATTAGATCGTCGCGCAGCGGAAGCGGATAACTTCGACCCTGAGTGTAGTACGAAATGACCTGCTCGACGAATCCGTTCTTGTCGAAATCCTTGACGTACATGGTAGCGGGTTCGTTCTCGGCAGCGCGGAGGCGCGTGTCGAGGCCGAGATTTCCGACGACGAAGTCCGTGCGACCATCGCCGGTGAAGTCGCCGGCAACGATCCGGTTCCACCAGCCATCACTCTTATCGAGCCCGCGCGGATGCATTCGCTCGAGCTTTCCGTTGCCGGCGTTTCGAAAGATCGTGATTGGCATCCACTCGCCGACAACAACAAGATCGAGCCGGCGATCCTGGTCGACATCCTGCCAGATGGCATCGGTGACCATGCCTATCTGCGCCAAACCGGGTGCGGCCCGTTCGGTGACATCGGTGAAACGGCCCAGCCCGTCGTTCTTGAGGAGCGCACTCGGAGGGTCGAGCCCGTAGCGCCCAGGAACCACGCGGCCACCCACAAAAAGATCCATGTCGCCGTCGCCGTCGAAATCGCCAGCCGTAACGCGCGATCCGCTGGTGAGGGCAGGCGGCAGGCTGCCCACTGCCTTCCGGAAGTTGCCACGACCGTCGTTCATGTACAGACGGTCCTCGAGTGCCGGGGCCAGGTCTGAGAACTCATTGCCGCCACTGACTACGTACAGATCCGGAAACGCGTCGCCGTTGGCGTCGAAGAACACCGCTCCGACATCCTCCGATGTCTTGTCGTGCTCGAAGAGTGTTTCGTTGGTCGACGCGAATCTGCCGTCACGCCGCTGGATGAGGAGCTTGCCCGGCTGATCCTTCGCACCGCCGATGAAAGTGTCGGCCAGCCCGTCACCATTCACGTCGGCCACTGCCATGTGCGGCCCTTCCGTCGAAAGCATCTTGGGAATCAGCCGCTCGCGATCGAAATCCACATACGCATTCTCGCGGTGCACGAAACCAAGCGCAATCTCATCAGTGACATCCGCAAACACAGGCTTGACGGACTTGGCAACGTCGGGCGTTGCGGCCGCCGATCCCGCCTGCGCGATGGCAATTCTCTGGTTGGCGGCGACGCCGAGCCGCGCGCTCCTGCGCCCGTCAGGCCACTCTACAATCACCGAATCGACTGCATCGAGCTGGCCTATTCCAAAACTCAGGACGTAGTCCACACTCGATTGAAATCCCCGCGATGGCATCACTTCCTGGTGGAAAGCCGCTCCCCCGCTCCTCAGGGTGACCTTGGCGCCGATCGCGAATCGATTAAGACCTTCTCCTTTAAGGGCGACCCGGAGATAACGGTTCTTTAGAAGCGACCGCGCGTTGTTTCGATAAACGAAGGCTTCCTGGTTCACGTTGTTCACCACCAGGTCGAGTGCACCGTCGCCGTTCAGATCACCGTATGCCGCGCCATTGGAGAACCCCTTGGTATCCAGTCCCCAGGCGGGACCTTCGTTCGCGAAAGTCAGATCGCCATTGTTGCGGAAGGCATAGTTCGGGAGCGGTGTCGAGCTCATGGCTTTTACGAGCCCCAGGAAGTCGACCCGCTTGCCGCCCCTCATCGACGACGCCATCGTTTCGTTGTTCGCCAGAAAGGAGATGTAGTCCTGAGACGTGACGTCGGCGGCCATGCCGTTCGTAACATGGATGTCCTTCTGGCCATCGAGATCGAAATCCGCGATGAGAGCGCTCCAGCTCCAGTCCGTCCGCGCCACGCCTGACATCTGCCCGATCTCGCTGAACGTTCCATTCGCGTTGTTCAGTTGAAGCGTGTTGCGGGTGAACTGGTGGTGGTAGTCATTCTTCAGCTTCGTCTGGTAGACGTCCCAGCCCTCGAATGAGCCCGTCGTTTTCAGCCGGTAATCATCCTCTGGCAGCATGTCGGTCACGTAGATGTCGAGCCAGCCGTCGTTGTTGATGTCGGCCATGTCGAGCCCCATCGACGAATAGCTGATGGAAGGCATCTGCCGCTCGAGATCCTCGGTGAAGGTCCCGTCCTTTTTGTTGATGTAGAGATAGTCGCGCTCGAAGAAGTCATTCGAGACGTAGATGTCCGGCCATCCGTCGCGATTGACGTCGCCCACCGCGACTCCGAGTCCGAATGCAATCTCGCTTCCGAAAATGCCGGCCTTCTCGCTCACATCGATGAATTTCCCGCCGTTGTTACGATAGAGCCTGTGCCCGCCGAACTCGTTGCGTACGTGCCGGATATTTTGCAACCCGAAGCTGCTGACGGGCCGGAACGAGTTGTTGACGACATACAAGTCGAGGTCTCCGTCACGGTCATAATCGAAGAAGGAGGCGTGCGTCGAGTAGCCTTCATCGGCGATCCCGTAAGCCTCGGCCATCTCAGAGAATTTGGGCTCGCCCTTCGCGTTGAGGCCCTTGTTGATGTAGAGCTCGTTCGCCCGGCGCTCTCCTGCGACATTGCCGGCATAGCAGACGTAAATGTCGAGGAGGCCGTCTCCGTTGACGTCGGCGAAGGTGGCCCCGGTGGCCCAGAATCCCTTTCCTTCGACCCCCGCAGCGCCGGTGATATCGCGGAAGCGGTATTCACCCTGATTCAGATACAGGCGGTTGCCGCCCAGGTTCGATGTCAGGAAGAGGTCGGGGAGACCATCTCCGGTGAGGTCGCCAAGGGCGACGCCACCGCCGTTGTAATAGTTGCGATAGGTGAAGACGTTGAGCTCGTGCGTGTCCGTCAGGCGATTCTCAAAGCGTACCCCGGTGTAACTCGAGGGCAGCTTCGTGAAGAGATGGCCGTCGATCGCGGGCGCCTCGCTCACTTTGGCGTCCTTCGCGGATCCGTCGGCAAGTGAGCAGGCCGCAACAAAACACAGTCCTGAAAGCATGAGGAAAGGCTTCAGGACGAATACTCTATTCATGAAGGAACCGTTCAATGCACCACAGCCTGCCCTCGAAGTGAGAGCAGGCTATGGAGTTTGAGTCAAAGACGACGATGCGGATCAGTAACCGGCGTTCTGTACTAGCAGCGGGTTGGTCTCGATCTGGGTCTGAGGAATCGGCATCAGGATGCGATAGGGTTCACGTACAGCCTTATTGAACCAGGCCCGTTGCGTGAACTTGTTGTGACGGATGAGATCCTGTCGCCGCTTGCCCTCGGCGGTGAGCTCGAAAAGCCGTTCCTTAAGAATCACGTCCCGGAACGCTGCCTGGGAAATCCCGGCGCTGATGGGCTCCGCCGGTGAGAACACGCGTGCGCGAACCGTATTGACCAGAGCTATCGCCGCGGCTGTCTGACCCAGCTCGTTGAGCGCCTCGGCCTTGATCAGCATGATCTCCGCGAGTCGGAAGTGGGCGAAGTCGTTGCCATTGTTCTGCTGGACATGGTTCGGATCAACCGGCCACTTCGCAATTCGGACGCCGGCGCCTTCGCTCGCGTTGGTCACATCACCGATATTCGGGTCGAAGATAAGCGGCTTTCCTGTCCGGTCGTTGACCGGTGCTCCGGTCTCCAGATTGAACTGCCGTCCCTCGAGGAATATCTGTCTCCGCTTGTCGTCCGCATCGAAGGCGAAATAGGTCTCCGCGATGGTGGCGAAGCCGTTCCATGGCGAGGGCGTGAACTGAGTGTAGTGCAGCGCCCGCATCAGGAAGTTGAGACCCAGATCGGTCTCGTTCAGGTACTTGACCGACATTATGATTTCAGGCGACAGATGGTTCGACGCCGTGAAGTTTGACCTCCAGTCACTCGCCAGACTGTAGACGCCGGAGTTGAGGATACGATCCGAAGCCGTGACCGCTTCCTGCCACTTGGCCGGTCCCGGCTGCAGGCCGGCTGCCGTGACCGTTCCCGTGAAAACCTGTGCATTCAGGTACAGGCTCGCCAGGATTGCGTCGGCAGCGCCCTTGGTCATGCGTCCGTTCATCTCCGCCGGCCAACTCGCCGGCAGCACCGCGCGCGTCTCATTCAGCTCTTTCTCGATGAACGCGAACACTTCGGCCCGCGTGTTCTGCGCCCGCGGCATGATTTCGGTGTCGCTCACCACCGGCACGCCGCCGAATAGATCCTGCAGAAGGAAGTAGTAGAACGCACGGAGCGTCCGAAGCTCGGCCTGTACGATCGCCTTGTCCGGAAAGCTCACCTTGTCCACGGCGGCGAGCGCTACGTTGGCGCGCGCGACGCCGGTGAAGAGACCGTTCCAGGTGCCGTTCACATCGTCGAGCCCGGACGGGCTGTTCGCCCCCCAGAGCTGGCGATCGATCTCGAGCCACCGGCCGTTGTCGTACCAGTCCGTTCCGCGCGTTGGAACGATGTACTCGTCGGAGCTGACCTCGGTAAGATTGTAATAGCCATCGGTCGTCGCCCGCATTTGCGCATAGACCGACGCCAGACCGCCAATGACCTCTTCCTGGTTCCGGTAGAAGTTTTCCGGCGCGATCGAGCTGGTCGGCACCTCCGTGAGATCCGTGCATCCCTCCAGGAATCCCAGCGCCGGAGCAAGGAGCAGTATCGCGGAGAGTCCTGTAACTCTGATGGATCTCGTCATAAATCGTCCTGTCATGATGCCTGCGTTCCGGCAGGCGTGAATAAATCCATTAGAAAGAGACACGAAGCCCTCCCGTGATGGTGCGGGGACGCGGATAGTGCAGATAGTCGATGCCGCGCGTTGCGATACTGTTGGTGCTGGCATCGGTATGCACTTCAGGGTCGTAGCCCGAGTAATCAGTCATGAGCAACAGATTGTCTCCCGAAAGGTACACCCGGGAACTCCGCCCCGCTCCGGTGAATCTCGGCAGGTCGAACGTGTACCCCACGGTGATGTTCTGGAGTCGTACGAACGATCCATCCTCGATCCACCGCGACGAGTAGATCTGCGGCTCATCGATGCCAACACCATCGCCGAGGGCAGTGGCGATGAAGTTCTTGCCGCGCTTCGCGTTGCCTTTCGTCGCATACACGAGGGCGGTGTTGTTGAACACGTCATTTCCCTGCTGAGTGTTGACCAGGAGACTCGCGTCGAATCTACCGAAGGTCGCCTGGCTCCGCAGGCCAAGGCTGAAAGCGGGATTGGCATCCCCGATGATGACGTAGTCGTCGCCGCCCGGCGAAGTCGTCTTCCCGTCGAGAACGCGAGTCAACTCGCGGCCGCTGGCGTCCCGCGTGACCTTGTACTTGTTGAACTCCTGCTGTCCGGAGCTGGTCACACCGATGAACTCTGGTCCGTAGAACGTGCCGATCGCCTCGCCGGGAATGATTCGCTGCGAGACCTGTCCCGACTGGCCCTCGCCGCTGACTCTGCCAGTCGAGAGGAAACTGCGTCCGCCGAGATCGACGACCTCATTTCGCTGCACGTCGAGAACCAGTCCCGACGACCAGGTCATGCTCGGCCGACTGAGCAGCAGTGCGTCCAGCGACATCTCGAGGCCCTTGTTCCGGGTCTTTCCGATATTCTCGAGCCGCGTGCTCACCACCGCCGGCTGTGCTACTGGAACAGTCAGCAGCAGGTCACTCGTGTTCTTCACGTAGTACTCTACGCTTCCGCTGAACCGGTTGTTCAGGAAACCGTAGTCGAGCGCCACGTTGGTCTGAGCCGTCTCCTCCCACTTGAGGTTCGGGTTCGGATTCTGCGTCGGCGAGAAGCCAGTAACGGCGCGGTCGCCGAACACATATCGCGATCCGCCGTCGGCCGCGAGCAGAATCAGGGACGCGTACGGCGGTACGGCTGGATTGCCCTGCTTGCCCCACCCGGCGCGAAGGCGCAGCTCCGAGAACAGACCGCGCGGCATGAAGCTCTCCTCGCTGATCCGCCAGGAACCGGAGATCGCAGGAAAAACCGCCCACTTGTTTCCCACGCCGAATCGTGATGAGCCGTCGCGCCTGAGCACGCCGGTGAGGAAGTAGCGGTCGGCGAAGCTGTAATTGGCTCTCGAAAAGAAGCCGACCGTTCGTGAATCTTCGCGACGCGAGAACAGCGGCTGGACAAGGCTCCCGCTGCTCAGGCTGTTGAAGCCCGATGCGTCGGTGAGAAACCCCCGGCTCTCGGCCGAGAACTCGTTGAGCGTGTTTTCGAGGAACTCGTAACCGCCGAGAAGCTCGAAATCCTGCCTGGTGCTGTACTCCGGGTGGAAGGTCAGAATCGTCTGAATCGTCTTCGACGTATTGTTGCGATTCGCCTGTCGCGCGCGCCCCTGGAACTCCGCACCCACCGGATTGCTTCTCGGGAAGTAGGTCCCGCGGTTGCTGTCGAACCGGTCGAGGCCGACGTTCACACGTCCCGTCAGGCCGCCGAACAAATCGAGGTCGGCGGAAATGTTGCCGAGCGATCGCGTCGTCGTGCCCAGATCTACTATCTCGCTCGCCAGAGCGACCGGATTGCGCACCGATGTCTGGCCGGGGACCTCGAAGAACGTCGACTCTCCCGTGGTCGCATCGGTCGTGGTAACGGGCACGGTCGGGTTGAAGATGACCGTGTTGATGAATACCCCTCCCTCGAAGCCGCCCGTATTCTCGAACGGGAGATAATCGTCCTTGACGTGCGATCCAGTCAGATTGAGGCCGAGGCGCAAACGTCCGTCGAGAGCCTGGTGAGCGGCGTTCAACCGCGCCTGATATCGCTTGAAGCCGTTATCGATCACCACGCCTTGCTGATTCATGTGATTGAGCGACGCACGGTACTGAGTGCCCGCCGTCCCGCCGGAGAAAGCAAGGTTGTGATTGACGGTCGTAGCAGTACGGGAAATCGCGCGCTCCCAGTCCGTACTGGTCTGGCCCAGGAGCGCAAGCACGCCCGTGCCAACTTTCCCGGCGGCGACCTGCTCCTGAACGTATTGCCTGAACTGGTCTCCGCCCATCAGGCCGAGATACCTGTTCATGGAAGACGTGCCTGCAGAAACGTCGTACTCCATGGACGGCCCGCCGCCAGTTCCCTTCTTCGTCTCGATTACGATCACGCCATTGGAGCCGCGGGTTCCATAGATCGCCGCCGCGGCGTCTTTCAGAACGGAGATCGACGCAATGTCCGACGGATTGAGCATGTTCATCGGATTGCGTGGCAGCGGCGGCTCACCGCCGACTCCGAGGCCTGACGGTTGCGTCGCGATGTTGTTGATGGGAACACCATCGATCACGTAGAGCGGATCATTGCTGGCGCTTATGGAGGTGCCACCGCGAATGCGAATCTGGGCGCCGCCACCGGGTTCACCGCTGTTCTGCGTCATGTGCACGCCGGGGGCGCGGCCCTGGATCATCTGGTCGACGTTCGTGACGACGCCGACATTGGCCGCGTCGGCATCGATGGTCGCGATCGATCCGGTGATTGCCAGGCGGCGCTGAGTGCCGTAGCCGGTCGTCACCACCTCCTCGAGAATCGCCGCCACGCGATCCAGACTGAATCGGAGGGTGGCCGTGCCTCCCGCCGGTAGCGTGACGGTCTGCGTGGGGGCGCCGTACCCGATGCGGCGTGCCCTTATGGTGTAGCTGCCTGCGGCTAGACCGCCGAGTACAAAGCTCCCGTCTTCTCTCGTGACAGTGCCGCGCCGAGTGCCTTCGATCACTATGGCTACATCGGAGACCGGCCGCTGGGTCACACTGTCGATCACCCGTCCTGTTATCGAAGCAGTTCCTACGTTAACCGCGGGTGCCTGGGCGCCAAGGGCGATGGCCCATAGCAGATTTCCGACGAAGGCCGGAAGAAGGTAACGGACAAATGCCATAAAGCTGCCCTCGGTGGGGGGGAGGAAGCGACCAAACGTTTTCTAATGAGTTGTCGGACTCGATAATCCGCTCCGGCGCGCGGAATGTCAAGCACGAATACAGTAGAGTGTCTGGGCGGCAGAGGGTCTAATCGGCCGGAACGCGAGGGAGAAGCGTCGGGCGGATTTAGCGGATCAAGGGCGGGAGGGGTTGTTCGAGGCTCACAGGCCCGGCAGGAATCGAACCTGCAACCGCCGGTTTTGGAGACCGGTGCTCTACCAATTGAGCTACGGACCTAATGCCCCGCGGCAGATTTCATCTCCGCCGGCGACCGCTCTCCTTCGTCATTCAGTGGGAGGGTGACTGACGGGAATTGAACCCGCAACCCCCGGTGCCACAGACCGGTGCTCTAACCGATTGAGCTACAGTCACCATGTGCGTCCTGCATTCTAAATCTCTTACTTGGCCCTGTCCATATACTCGCCCGTGTTCGGATTGACGCGCACTTTCTCGCCCGTCTTCACGAACTCGGGGACGTTGATCATTACACCGTTCTCGAGCTTCGCCGGCTTCGCCGACGCGTTCTTCGTCGCAGTCTTCATGACTGCCGAAGTGTCCACAACCTCGAGCACCATCGAGTTCGGAAGCTGGATGCCAATCGGCCTTCCATTGTAATACTCGGCCTGAATCTTCATCCCCGACTGCATCCACTGAGCATTGTCGCCGAGCATCTCCGAGTCCATCTCGAGCTGGTCGTAGTTTTCCGTGTTCATGAAGTGGAACGTATCGCCACCCTGATACAGGAACTCGAGATCGTGGGTCTCCATCGCGGCCCGCTCGACGGTGTCGGCGGCGCGGAAGCGGTGCTCGAAGTTGGATCCGCTGCGCAGGTTCTTCAGTTTCGCCTGCACCATCGCTCGAAGGTTGCCGGGAGTATGGTGCCGGAACTCGATCACCCGGCAGGGATCTCCCTCGAATACCAGTACCATGCCTCTTCGAATCTGTGTCGCGGGGAATGCCATAGGCCCAGTCCAATGAAAAACCGCGGCCAGGTGAGCACCTCCATCAGAGGGAAGACTGCATCGGCCGCGCATTGTGAGTCAATTCAGGATCAGCCTCTAAAATTAACCGCCTGTGCGAGACTCGTAAACCTCTTCGACCACGGGCCGCAGCACCCGCCAGACGTTGTCCGCAACGATTCCCTCGCCACGCACATTCGGATGCACGCCATCCGGTTGGTTGAGGTCACGCTCGCCGGCCACGCCTTCCAGTAGAAACGGCACCAGCGTCAGGCCGTTGCGGCGGGCAACCTCGGCGTACGCGCTCCTGAATCGCGCCGTGTAAACGGCGCCGAGATTTGGCGGAGCTTCCATCACCGCGAGGAGTATCTTCGCCGCCGGCTGAACGCTCCTGATGCGTGAGACAATGCCGGCGAGGTTTGCCTCGAGCGAGTCGGCGTCGAGCGCGCGGAGAGCGTCATTGCCGCCGGTTTCGAGCACTACGATGTCGGCCCGTCGCTGCAGGGTCCAGCCGATGCGGCGAAGCGCACCCGCGGACGTTTCGCCGGAAAGTCCGGCGTTGACGGCCGTTATCGGCAACCCTGCGGCCGCGGCCTTCTGTGAGATGAGATTGGGAAAAGCCTCAGCTGGATCTAGACCATACCCGGCGGTAAGGCTCGTTCCGAAGAACAGCACAGTAACTTTCCCGCGGGCCGGATCCGCTGCGTCAGCACCCGTCTGCCCATTAGCATCGTCAGCCGGCGGAACGGAGCCGGGCTGCGGCGCGTCCATGTTTCGCTCCGGCTGGCACGCCAGCGCCGCAGACAGCAAACCAATTCTCAAGATCTTCATGCTCATTGCAAATGAAGTTACACGGGAGTACCGCAGCGGCGATCACCAGCTGGCGGTACT
>JACCRF010000071.1 GCA_013813715.1 Gemmatimonadaceae bacterium
GCCACCGGTGTCACGTTTGCGAACGAGCTGCCGGAGAGAGCCGACCTCAACATCCTCAATTACCTGTATTACTACGATGGCGGCGGCGTCGCCGCGGGCGACATTGACGGCGATGGTCTGCCTGATCTTTACTTCACGTCGAACCTTGGCCCCGACCGGCTCTATCTGAACAGGGGTAACTACCGGTTCGAGGACATCACCCGGCAGGCCGGTGTGACTGGTCCCCCGGGCTGGACGAGCGGCGTCACGATGGCCGACGTCAACGGCGACGGCCGCCTCGACATCTACGTTTCCGCAGTCAGCTATCTCACGATGAGAGGCCGCAACGTCCTCTACATCAACAACGGCGACCGCACCTTTGCCGACAGGACGGCGCAATACGGGCTTGAGCACGCAGGCTACTCGACGCAGGCGACTTTTTTCGACTACGACGGAGACGGCGACCTCGACATGTATCTGTTGAACCACTCGACCCACAGCGATCGTGGCGTGAGCTCGAAGCCGCAGCGCGAGGTGCGGCACCCAACCGCGGGCGATCGTCTCTTCCGGAACGACGACAATCGCTTCATCGACGTGAGCGCGAAGGCAGGCATCTCTGGGGGCGTGGAAGGTTACGGACTTGGGGTGGTTGCGAGCGACGTCAACCTCGACGGCTGTCCCGACCTGTTCGTCGCGAACGACTTTCAGGAGAATGACTTCCTGTATCTGAACAACTGTGACGGTACCTTCACAGAGTCGATCGCCGGGGCGATGGGGCACACGAGCCGTTTCTCGATGGGCGTCGACGCCGCCGACTTCAACAACGACGGCAGGCCCGACCTTGCCGTCCTCGACATGCTGCCGGAACGCGAGCAGATCCTCAAGACGTCCGCAAATGCCGAGAGCTTCAACGTGTTCGATCTGAAAGTCAAGGCAGGTTATCACCCACAATACGCGCGCAACACCCTCCAGTTGAACCGCGGCGCGGGGCGCTTCAGCGAGATCGGCTATCTCGCCGGGGTATACGCGACCGATTGGAGCTGGTCGGCCCTGTTCGCCGACCTCGACAACGACGGCAACAAGGATCTCTTCGTCACGAACGGCATTTATCGCCGCCCGAACGACCTCGATTATCTCAACTACATCGCCAATGATGCAGTTCAGGCCTCTCTCGCAGATAGCATTACCGAGGAGAACCTGACCCTGCTCGGGAAGATGCCGCAGGTCCCGCTTGCCAAGTACGCGTATCGCAACAACGGGGATTTCACCTTCACGAACATGGCCGAACCGTGGGGCCTCGCACAGCCCGGCTTCTCGAACGGGGCGGCGTACGCCGACCTCAACAACAGTGGCTCTCTCGATCTGGTGGTGAACAACGTCAACGCGCCGGCCTCGATCTACAGGAACCGGGCACGACAGATCACCGGAAACAGTTACCTGACGGTCGCTCTACGCGGATCGGGAGCGAATACCTGGGGGATCGGCGCCAAGGTCACTATCTGGCACGGCGGCCGGATGCAGCTGGCGGAGCAGGTGCCGACGCGTGGCTTCCAGTCATCAGTCGACCCTCGCCTGCATTTCGGGCTCGGTACCTCGAAGCGGATAGACTCGCTCCGTGTCGTGTGGCCCGACCATCGCCATCAGCTGATGACGAATGTAGCGGCAGACCGGACGCTCACGCTTTCGCAGGAGGAGGCCTCCGGAAAATACGTGTACGCGAAGCAATTACCCGCTGCGCTGTTCGAGGACGTGTCGAGCCGTATGGCGATCGACTTCAAGCACGCCGAGAACGCGTTCTTCGATTACAATCGCGAGCCGCTCATGCCGCACATGCTTTCGACCGAAGGCCCGGCGCTCGCGATTGGCGACGTGAACGGCGACGGCCTCGACGACATTTACGCCGGCGGCGCCAAGTGGCAGGCCGGGCGACTGCTCATCCAGACCCGTGACGGCCGCTTCAGGCCAGGCAGCGAAGCTGTGTTCCGCGCGGACAGCCTGCCCGAGGACGTGGATGCAACTTTCTTCGATGCCAATGGCGACAGGCATCCCGACCTGTATGTCGTGAGCGGAGGCAACGAATTCTGGGGAAACGCCGAAGCCCTCCGCGATCGGCTCTA
>JACCRF010000077.1 GCA_013813715.1 Gemmatimonadaceae bacterium
TACATCTCGCTCAGCACAGACGATGACATGATCTCGTCCACCGACCCGATCCGGAAGCTACCGTTCATCACCAGCGCGATTCGCTCGACGTAGTTGGCTACTTCGTTGAGGGCGTGGCTGACCATCAGCACGGTCAGGCCGTCACGCTCGTGCAGCTCTCTCACGAGCCCGAGGATCTGCGTCATCGAAACGAGGTCCATCCCGGTGGTCGGCTCGTCCAGAATCAGGACGTTGGGATCGCCGACGAGGGCGCGCGCGATGAGCGTCCGCTGCTTCTGCCCGCCCGATAACGCGTTGAGCGGCTGGTCGGCGAGGTCGAGTATTCCGACGTGATCGAGCGCCTTACACGCAAGCTCGCGATCCCGCCCGCCCGGTCTCCTGCCAAGCCCGATGCGGTCGTAGCGACCCATCATGACTACGTCCACGACCTTGAGTGGAAAATTGTAATCCACCTGGTCCCGCTGGGGAACGTAGCCGTAGCGCAGGTCGGGAGCCTGCGTCACTTTCCCCTGCGAGGGCTTGAGGCTCCCGAGGATCGCGCGGAGTATGGTAGTCTTGCCCGACCCGTTCGGGCCTACCATCCCGAGAAAATCACCCTCGGGAATCGTGAACGTCAGATCGGACAGAATCACGCTGCGCCCGTACGCGAGCGTCGCGCGATCGAACGAGACGAGGGGGATCACCGCAGCGCTGCCGCGACCTTCTCGATGTCCGACTTCATGAGTGCTACATAGTCGTTCACACCGCGGACGCCGCCAACCGACGGCGGCAGCACGAGGACCTTTGCGCCGGACTTGCTGGCGACGAAGTCAGCAGTCTTCCGGCTGTAGAAGGGTTCCATGATAATGATCTTCGCACCCGTACGCTTCATTGTCTGGATGAGCCCTGCCAGATGCGCCGGCGATGGCGGCACTCCCGGCTTGGGCTCCATGAAGCCGACGATGTTCATTTTCGTGTAATCGGCGAAATACCGCCAACTCGTGTGCCACGCCGCCACCGGCTTCCCGGCGATCATTGAAAGCGAAGGTCGCCAGCCCCGCTCGGCTGCGTCGAGCCTGGTTTCGAAGGCGCGTTCATTTGCGGCGTATGAAGCCGCGTTCTTCGGATCGAGCTCGCTGAACTTCTGTTGAAACATGCGCGCGATCCGGCGTCCGTTCTCGGGATGCAGCCAGTAATGGGGATTTCCGAGCGGATGAACGTCGCCCTGACTTCTGTCGACGTCGCCCGCTGGTATGTCGAGGAGACGAACAGACCTGGACACGTCCACATAGCCCGTCGCGCCCGGCCTGATCCTGGGGTTGCGCGCCCCGTCGAGGAGAAGAGGCATCCACCCCACCTCCAGTCCAAGGCCCACGAACGCCCAGACATCGGCATTTCGGAGCTGGAGTACAAAGCTCGGCTTGGCTTCGACGAAGTGGGGATCCTGATAGCCTTCGCTTACGTGGCGCGTCGTAACCTTGTTGCCACCCACTTCGGCGGCGATCGCGGAGAGATCAGGCGTGCTCGTGACGACCTTCAGCTGTGCCTCCGCTGATGTCGCCGCGAGACCCGCCGCGAAGATCAGCGCAAACGTGGATGAGAAGAACGCTCTGGTCATTGTATAACTGCTCCTGGCCCTGCGGCCAAAACGATCAGAAAGGATGTGGACGGTGAGGACCGACGGCAAAAGTGCTCTGCAGGATCAGCCTGTTCAGGGCCTTGCGGTCGCCGGCCGCGAACTGTCGCTCGAGGCCCAGCACGAGCTTGGAAAACTCGCTCGGGAAGAACTGTAGATACCCTGACGCGGCCTTGAAGCTCCCCTCGGCCAGCTCCGCATCGGCGAACGGATCCTGCACCCAGTCGTAGCGGGCACCGAGATGCGTGCGGCGAGTCAGTTGATAGCGGGAAAAAACGTAAGCGCCGTTCGCGTTGCGGCGCGGTCCTGCGTATTCACCGGGAAGCGAGGCGCGGCCGAGCGCGCTGCTCCGCTCGTTGACCTGACGCATCAGCTCCGCCTGCAGAATGAAGGACTTGTAAAGTCCCTGCTGCAACGGCCTCCACCTGAAGGTGAGGTCAGCTCCGATCAGGCTTTGCCGGGCGTTGACGGCGTTCACCTCGTCACTCCGCACGCAGTCCACCGCCGGGTCGCAATCAACCGGCTGCGCCCGGCGTCCGGTGGCGGCGCTCACCGAGAGCTCGAGGTTCGCCGACTCGGAGAGGTCCAGGTAATTCCGAAGGCGCGCCGAGTAGCCGAGCCCGTTGACCTTCTTGTTGGCTGGCTCTGACGCCAGCAGCCCGGTCCCTTCTTCCTCGCTCTCACCGAAATGGTCTACGGCCGTCAGAAGAAGCTCCTGATAGAAGCCGAATGGAGCCAGAATCTTGCTGAACCAGACTCCTGTGCCTTTGGATCCTTCGGGCCCAAGAAAACTCTGAATGGCATGGGGGTATTCAATTGTCTGCAGCTCCGCTCGGTGGGTCGTGTTCTGCTTGCCGAACGGCAAGTGGAAACGGCCTATCCTGGCGGCGCTCTGCCATGGCAGCGCAGTTGCCGTTATGTACGCTTCCTCGATGGCTATGCCTTCGAGGTCAGAGAGTCCGAGAATGAAGTCGGCCCGGAAGTACGGATCAACGGCCGAGCTGAGCGCCAGCTCAACCTCACGAATGTCGAATCGGCGACCGCTCTCCTGCGTGCTGCCCTTCGGCGACAAATCGGCTATAACATCGCCGATGACGCTGATGTCGGGTATCAGCCGTGGATTGGTTGGTCCGCCGGTCCCGGTGGGCGTGCTGCCTTCCGATGGCGCTCCTGTCTCCGGGCGCGCCTGCATCTTCTCCAGCTCGCGCACGAGCGCGATTGAATCGGCGCGGGCGATGCTGTCCGCTCGCGCAACAGAGTCCCGCCTCGGTACCGGCGGGTTCTGCGACTCGAGCATCGACGGCAGCATCGAGGCGAGCGCGCAAAGGAATAAGTGTATTCGTATCATGTGACTTGGCTTGTGGTCTGGTGGAACGGCGCGCGTCGAGCCAGGGTGGCACTCCGCATCCCATCGTTCCGTGAATTGGCTTCGCACGGCCTTCGCCGAGCGGCTTCAGCTAAGCGACGCTGCCGGGAGGGGCGCGAGCGGGAAGCTGCCAATTCGTCGCGTGACGGACACGAGCGGCCGCGGCAATGCGGGGCGAGGCCACATCGCGGCGAACCTCATAGGTAGTGCGCTCTGCGAGGTTCGAAGACGAAAGAATGCTCCGCGCGATACAGGCGAAGCAGCTCGAATCATCATGCGCATGATGGAGAACAATGCCAGCGGCCTCGACGTGCGCCTCCGCCCCCCCACCGCGCCGGCCGTCCAGAAGGGGCGCCAGCGCAAGAGTCATCTGTGCGACGGCAAGGATAAGGATTGCCGGCCGCCAGAGTTTGCGTTGCTTGATCGCCGAGGAACGAGGCACGCAGGTCATACCCGGCAAAGTCTACGCCCGTTCCGGGTCTCTTGCCACCGTGAGATGCAGAAGGGCCCTATTCCCTGTGTGTCAGGAACGCTCGTTTACACCGATATAGCTGCGGAGTCGCTCGAGCATGGCTCGATCGGTGACGTCGGGCTCGAGCTTCGGTGTCTCGATTACTTTCGCGATGGCTGCGAGCCGCTCGTCGTTCATGATGCGGCGAAATGGGGCCTCGCCGATCGCGCCCTCGCCAATGAGCTCGTGACGGTCGCGCCGTGATCCGAGAGGGGCCTTCGAATCGTTGAGGTGCATCATGCCCAGCCGGTCCATCCCGATGACGTCATCGAAGCGAGACCATACACCGTCGTAGTCGCCAGCCAGGTCATAGCCAGCGGCAAACAAGTGCGCCGTATCTACGCAAACTCCTGTGCGCGAGCGGTAGGGCTCCGGAATCAACTCGATGACACGGGCCATTTCATCGAACGTGGCGCCGATGACGGTGCCGGCGCCTGCCGTCATCTCCAGAAGCACGCGAACCTTTCCGGGAACGGCTTCGAGTGCCATCCCGATCGCTTCCGCGTTTCGCATGAGGCCGCTGTCGCGATCGTCCATGTAGTTACCCGGATGGGAGACCAGGAAGTCGAGCCCGAGTGCCTCGCATCGCCTGAGCTCGGCGCGATAGGAATGCATCGAGCGCTCCCTCAGCAGTAAATCAGGCGATGCGAGGTTGATGAGGTAACTGTCGTGGGCGGATGTAGTGCGAACATCGGTTTCCGCGAGCGCCGCGGCGAATGCCTTGCACTCGACGACGTCGCATTCGCGGTCGGCCCATCGGTTGGCCGTCTTCGTGAAGATCTGCATCGCCGTCGCGCCGATCGCTTTCGCCCGTGCGGGAGCCTGCGTGGTTCCGCCGGCGATGGAAATGTGTGCGCCGAGTGGCGCCGGGATTCGGCGCCTACCGGCCACGCAGCCAGGTGAGTGGGTCGACGGCCGGTCCTCCGCGCCTGATCTCGAAATGCAGATGCGGCGGCAGCGCAGGATCGGTGGCGCCGATCGACCCCAGGACCTGTCCCTTGGTCACCCGCGATCCCTTGCCGACTGCCATTCTGCTCAGCGATCCGTACACCGAGTAGTCGCCGCCGCCGTGCTCGAGAATTACCGTGTTGCCGTAAGTCCCCATCACGTCCGCAAGTACTACTTGTCCGCTGGAAACCGACTTGACGTCGGCGCCCGACGATGCGGCGATGCCGATGCCGTTCCATCGCGTGGTCGTGTTGTTAGGGTTCACGACACGTCCGAATCGGTAGATGATGGAGCCCTCGAGTGGCCAGTCGAGGCGTCCCAGGTCGCTCGTGCGTATCGAGCTCGGCGCCGTTGGCGCGGCATTCGGCCGCGACGCCGCGCGGCGCCTGGCGGCCTCGAACGCGGCGATCACGCTGTTGAGCCGCGCTTCGCTGCGCGCGAGCTGGGCAAGGCGAGTCTTTGCCTTCTTTGCGTCCTGCTGTACTCTCACCAGACTCTGCTGCCGGGCGCCTTCGAGCGACTCGAGCCGCTCCGCCTCGCGCGACTTCTCGCGCCGATTCTGCTCGACCCCGTTCTGAAGCGACACGAGTTGCCTGCGCTGCCCGATGATCGAGGAACGGAGCTTGTCGATGCGGCGCACGACGGTGCGATCACGCTGAGCCAGGATGTGGAGGTACTTGTACCGGGCTACGAGATCGCCGAAAGACTTCGCCGACAGCATGACCTCGAAGGTATAGAGCGGCCCGCGCTTGTAGATCTCTACGATCCGCTTCCTGAGGACAGCCTGTTTCACCTGCACTTCATCCTGCGCGCGGACGAGGTTCGCGGTCGTATTTTCCACTTCGCCGTTGAGTGTAGTCAACTGCTGGTCGAGCGAGCGGACCACGCGGACGGTTGCGTTGTGCTGGCGGTTGAGGTTGTCGACCTCTTCCGAGATGTCGTGCGCCCGCGACTGGAGTCCCTTCATGCGGCGCTGGAGCGCTTCGCGCTCGCGCCTGACGCGCGCGAGCTCATCCTGCTGCGCGCGAATGCGGGCATCACTCTCGACCTGCGCCTGCGCCACCGGTGCCGCGGTCACCAGCGCGAAGCCGAGCAGCACTGCCGCGCGCATCAGATGCGACGCAGGTGGCTCCACACCGATGTTGCGCTGCCGAGCACTCCGATCAGCGCTCCGCACAGAATTCCGATCGCGACGAAGCGGGGGTCGAAGAACACGAGGTCGAGGAACCTGGTATCGATCGCGCGGTAGGCGGCCCACGTCATCAGAAGTGCGAGCAATCCGCCGACGATGCCCTTGATAAAGCCGTCGATGAGAAAGGGTGCCCGCACGAAGCCATCCGTGGCGCCGACCAGCCGCATGATCGAGATCTCCCTCGCTCGCGCCAGAACCGAGACACGGATGGTCGCGCCGATGATGATGATTGACACGGCGGCGAAAGCCAGCCCCAGGCCAAGGCCAGTGCCCGCGGCGAGAGTGCGGAGCTGGTACAGCTTTTCCACCCATTCCTCCCCGTAGCGCACGTCGTCCACGAACTGGTACGACTTCACCCGCTCGGCGACGTCTCTGACGTTGCCGGGATTTCCGAGTCCGGCGCGGAGGTGGATGTCGAGCGACGCGGGCAGCATCGCCTCCTCGAACACGTCGTTGAACTCGCCAAGGTCACGCCGCGCACGGGCGAGCGCACCTTCCTGGTCGACATAGTCCACCCTGGCGACTTCCGGGAAGGATCGGATGTCTCCCATCGCGGCGACGATCGCTTCGGCCGGGGTGCCCTCGGAGACGAACGCCCTTACCTCGACGCGCTCTTCCACGCCGCGCAGCGCCTGCCTGATGTTGACGGCGACGAGAGCGAAAAGTCCGAACGCGAACAGCGAGAAGGCGATCGTGATGACACCGAGTGCGCTGAGCAGGGGAGCCCTCCGCGACGCGTTGAACGCCTCCCGCACCGCCAGCATCTAGCGCTTTCCTCTGGGTGGCGCGGGCCAGTTGCCTTCGCTCGGCCCGCCGATTGCCGGCTGTCCGAGCAGCGGCGTGTATCGAGTCTCCGGCGGCGGCGTCTCATCGGAGTCGAACACCACGCGGCCGTGGTTCAGCTCGATCGTCCGCGCGTCGTCGGCGCGGCGCACCATCTCCAGGTCGTGCGTCGCCATGATCACCGAAGTTCCCGACGCGTTGATGTCCCGCAGGAGTTGGAACACTCCACGCGTTGCGCGCTCGTCGAGGTTTCCGGTGGGTTCGTCGGCAAGGAGAAAGTAAGGGTCGTTCACGAGCGCACGAGCGATTGCCACGCGCTGCTGCTCGCCGCCGGAGAGCTGCCGCGGCATCTGCGTTGCCTTTGAGGCGAGGCCAACCTGCGTGAGCACCCGCGTGACACGTTGCGGGATTGTCGCCGCCGAGGCGCCCGTCACCTCGAGCGCGAACGCTACGTTCTGCTCGGCGGTGCGGTCCTCCAGCAATCGGAAGTCCTGAAACACGATGCCGAGCTTGCGGCGCAGCTGTGAGATCTCCTTTCGCTTCGCGCTGGCGGAGTGGACGCCATTTACCCACACGTCGCCGTGCGTCGGCTTCTCCTCCATGTACAGCAGCCTCAGGATTGTCGTCTTCCCCGACCCGCTGGGCCCGATGAGGAAGACGAACTCGCCGCGTTTGATCTGGCAGGTGACGTGGCTCAGCGCGACGCGGGTGCGCGTGTACTCCTTGGCGACGTCGTGAAGTCGGATCATGCTCTGCTACTGCAATGCTTGTTCGATGTCGGCGATGATGTCGGCGGCATCCTCGATGCCGATGCTTAGTCGGAGGAATCCGTCAGGAATGCCGATGGCGGCTCGTTCTTCGCTGCTCATGTGTGCGTGCGAGCTGAACCGGGGCTCGACGACCAGCGTATCCACGCCACCGAGGCTCGCGGCGTGGGCTATCAAACGAAGCTTGCGCAAAAAGCGCTCGGCGGCCGCGCCGCTGCCGGCAAGCTCGATGGCGAGGAGTCCGCCGAACCCGTCGAGCAGTTTCTTCGCAATTGCGTGATCGGGGTGGTCAGGCAGTCCCGCATAGTGCACCCTGGTTATCTCCGAGCGCGTCGCGCACCATTTCGCAATGCGCATCGCGTTCTCGCCCGATCGCGTCACCCGCAGCTCGAGCGTCTTCAGTCCGCGTTCGAGGAGCCAGCAGGCGAATGGGTCGGGGGCCTGTCCCCAGACGATCATCTTTCGCTTCACCTCGTCTATATAGGACGCCGTTCCTGCGACGACGCCACACAGGATGTCGTGGTGACCGTTCAGGTATTTGGTCGCCGAGTGGATCACGACGTTGGCGCCGTGCGCGATCGGGCGCGAATTGATCGGGCTGGCAAGCGTGGAATCCACCACCAGCGCGACGCCCTGGAGCTTGGCAAGAATCGCCAGCTGCGGAATATCGAGAACGCGGCACGTGGGGTTCACCGGCGACTCGACGAAGATTGCGCGGGTGTTCTGGCGGATCGTCTTGCGCCAGACGCGGCGCTCGTCGGGATTGGCGAAGCTCACCTCGATGCCCATCAACGGGAACTCGTCGGTGAACAGCTTTCTGGTTCCGCCGTAGATCCACGAGCTCGAAAGGAGGTGATCGCCGGGGCGCAGGAGAGCGAGCAGGGCGCACGCTGTTGCCCCCATGCCGCTCGACAGGACGAGAGCCGCCTCCGCACCCTCGAGCAGCGCGATCCGCTTCTGGACCACTTCTTCGTTCGGCGTGTTGCCGTAACGGGTGTAGAGCAGATCGGACGAACCGACATCCTGGACGTAGTTCACCGACTGAATCAGCGGCTGGGCGACAGGATCTCCCGGACCCCGGTGCGGCGCGCCGCCGTGGACGGCGATCGTTGCGCGACCCGGTGTTGCCGGCTGGTCAGGTTTGGCCATCAACCCACGTGCCGGCCCGGCGGAGTATCCATGTCGGGCTTCGCAACCATGACACCTTCGGTGATCGTGACGCCGGAGATGTCGCGCAGCACCACGTTTCCTTCCGGAATGCCGTCGTCTATCTCCAGCACTGCCAGGTCCTGCCGGCGGGGCCCGGTCACCCACACGAGCTCGCCTTCCTGAATAAGCCGGAGGCGGGCTTCTGAGCTCCGCATCCTTACCATCGGCCCGCGCTCGGGATCCCCGCGTCGTGTGGAGATGAAATGAATCACGTTGAGCTCAGGGCGATAATTGCTGGAGAGCTTGAGCCTGACGTCGGGAATGATGATTGGCTTCATGACGCTACTACCCCGATGGCGCCCGAGGTGCCGCGCGTGGCATCGCCGCGCACGCCCCCGGTTCGGACGCCGCTGCGAAGCGGGACGTATCCGCTCTCCTGTCTGATCACGAGACGCCGTCGCCACAGGGTTTCCAGCGTGCGTTCGGCGTGTTCGGGCAGCATGCCTGTTGCAGTCGCGACGTCGGCGGGTCGCGCGCCGCCCAGTTGTGCGATCGTCTCCCATGCGCGGCGCTGTTCGCCGTCCACTTTGCCGATGAGCTGGGCGGCGCCGTCGGCGAGCTGGGTCACGAGCGCGAGTCCGTACCGGTCGAGCACCGAGTCGATCGCCTCCATGTGCGACTCGCTCATGCCGGAGAACACGAAATACACTTCCCGGCGCGGGTCGTCCACGCTGACGTACTGCATCAGCAGCTTGGCCACGATCTCGTCGGCGCAGGAGTAGTCGAGCAGGCCGACGTGAGAGAAATCGAGAATCGCCAGCGCCTTGTCGCCGATCTCGTCGAGGTGGCGCTCGATGCCGATTCTCACGGCGGCGCCGGTGGGGCGGGTGACGAGGTTCGAATACAGGTCGCAGACCGTTCGCCTGAGCACGGAGCTCACGTCGATGTGGCTGATCATCAGCGGTATTTCTCGGGAATCGTCAACTGAACCTGGGCGCCGGGAAAGTGCGGCAAATTTTCCTGGAGGGGGACGTCTTCGTCCCACACCGGTATCACGGCAATGCGTGCCGTGCCACTGCGAACACTGAACTTCCCCTCCCACTTCCCGATGAACTTGCGCACGCCTGCGAGTCCTTGCCCGCGGCCCGGATCGCGAAAGCGCGTCGCTCCACGAATCACCGTCTCTTCGAGCGCCATCCCGTCGTCCCACCGGTCGGTGAGCCGCGGTCCGTGCTCCGATTCCATTGATTTGCGGAACCCCATGCCGGAGTCGCATACCGCTATCTGCACGACCGCGCGGCCGGGCGCGCGCTGCTGCCACCGATACGCCTGAACGGCTACCCAGCCGCCACAACCGGCGTGCTCGATGACGTTCTGGCACACCTCGGACAGCGCCATCGTGAATCGCATCGTGACGCTGGATTCCAGATGCAATTTTTCCTGGAGAATCGCCTGCGCGCGCTGTTGAATGTTCTCGACCACCGTGTGAACGTCCTGCGTGTGCGCGACGGGAGTGACTTCCAGCAAGACACTCGACCCCGACGCGGCGCGCGGGCGCGGGGGTCGGCCCAATATGTCGTAGAAGCCCTCGGCATGCTTGAAGAACTGCGCGCGGGCCCAGTACGATGTCGTCTCGTCGAGCTCGGGAACTGCGAAGGTGGGGCGTTCGAGGCGAGTCTGCGCCAGGGCGAGCAGGCCGGTCAAGCCGAAAGGCGACGCCCAGCGCGTGCGTCGCGCGTCGACAAGGATCTTCTCGTCGGGGGGTAGCGGAGCGAGCTGATCGAAGATCTGTTCGAAGGTCTGATCGTCGAGCGATGACGGCACGCTTATGATTGTCGTCACTTGACGCTCAGTTCTCCGCGCAGGTGTTGGGCGAGCCCGCTGGCTCCTCGATGGTCAACGTTCCGGGCCGCGGCGGCCGCTGCCGCGCGCATCGCCGGCGCAATCGAATCCCCGGCAAGAAGACGCGAGTAATATGTGGCTCCCCAGACATCTCCGCATCCCGTGGGATCGCCGCCGGAGAGGTCGCGGGCGGGCGCCGCGGGCACGAGCTCGGTTCGCACTGCGCCGACCGCCCCGCCGAGCAGGTTGCGGTCGAGATCCGAGAGTCGATTGAATCCCGGCGCAGCGAAGTACACGACTCCGCGCGCGCCCATCGTCACGTTGAGCACCTTTACGCCCGATGCGGTCGCCATCGCCGCCAGGGCCAGCGGGTCGGGTGCCATCATCGACATCTCGTCCTCGTTCACCTGCAGGACGTCGAAGCATCGGAACCACGCCGCGGCATTCGGCAGCGGCCGTAGTATGCGCACGCCGTCGGGCTGGCGGGCCAGCAGCAGCGAGTGAAGGTCGCAGTAAATCGGCCCGCCGAAGTGCGCGCGAATCAGTTGCGCGGTCTCGAGGTCGAGCTCGAAGCCGCTGATAAGATTTATGTAGAGGGCATCGAGATCCGCGAGCAGCGGCTTGAGGCCGAGCCAACCCCAGGTGGGGATACCGCCGGAGAGCTGCTCGCGGCGCCGCTCGGCGCTTTGATAGTGAATCGTCACGCGGTTGTTGAGGTGGGGGACTTCGATCGGCTTGGCGTCGGGCGCGATGCGTTCGAGGCCGCCCAGGAAATCGCGCGCCCGTGCCACGAGGTCGTGTCCCACCTTTACGATCGGGACGATCTCCCACTCGTCGGTGAGCGCGGCGTCGAGCGCGCCGAGCGCGTACGTGATGCCACCCCATTCCTCGACGGGTGCGTCGCGCGGGTCGCGGCCGTGGATGACGTCCCAGACAAAGCTTCCGATTACTCCGACGCGCCGTTTCAGCATCAGAGAAACTTCGCGTGGCGAGCGCCAAACTCCAACCGGCGGAAACGCGGAGGTCCGTCTTGACCTGAATCTTGACTCCCCCCGGTCATAAACGCATCGTGGAACGCGCCGAGATGCGCTTGAATATTTCGCATCTGCCATCACCCCCGTTCAGCCACGTCGCCGCGCGGCAGCGCTTACCGCAAAGGTGGCGTGACGTCCTGTCGCTCAACCCAGTGAGACCAGACCCGGTGACAACCATCGAGCCGCTGAAACAGATCATAACCGACCTGGGAGGTTAGCCGTGCACGAGGTGACCGCGGAAGAGCAGCAGCGCCTGGAGCGTCTGCTTCGCAAGCACCGAAAGCGTTTGCTCGCCTATCCCAACGTCCATAGTGTCGACGTCGGACTGGAGTTTTCGGACGGGCGTCCCACCGGGCGATTGGCCCTCCGCGTTCACGTCACCGAAAAGGTCGCGGAGGCCGCGCTGTCACGGGCCCACCGGGTGCCGGACGAGCTCGACGGCGTTCCGGTCGACGTCATCCAGTTCAATCCGCGTCCGCAGCAGAACCGCAACCAGCGACACGACCCCGTGATGGGCGGGGTGCAAATCATGAACACCAGCCGGACCGGGGTGGGAACACTCGGCATGATCGTGCTCGGTCGCGGCAACCTGGAACCGCTGGGACTCTCGAACCATCATGTGATGGTCCGCACTCCGGCCGTGGCGAGTGATTTGATCTCGCAACCAGGCACTCCTGCGGCAGCGGATATCCTCGGGACGGTAGCGGCCTGGAACAAGGCACTGGACTGCGCGGTTTGCCGGCTGGGCGCTCGTGCGTGGACGTTCGAGATCTTTGGAGTGGGACCGGCCTCTGGCACGAGCTCAGCGAGAATCGGCATGAAGGTCATGAAGTCGGGGCTGTCCTCGGGTGTGACATGGGGCATCATCGACGGCGTCGCGTCGGCCGACTTCACGGTAGTGCCGGACACCTCCGTTCCGTCGATCGGCGAGATGAGCCTGCCTGGCGACTCCGGCTCGGTGTGGCTGGAGCTGGCCACGAACCGTGTTGTCGGGCTGCACTTCGCCGGCGAGTCACCAACCGACCCGAACGAACGGGCCAAGGCGAAGCGCATCCAGGCCGTTCTCGACAAGCTCGACGTGATGGTGTTCACAGGGGCTGCGATTGGGAGCGCGTGGATCGGAGGCTCTTGCCGCGTCACTGCCCGGACACGACCGTTAGCGCGGTGCTTTCTGGCCGTTATCTATCCGAGCGGGCGACGAAGCTCCGCCAAGGGCCTCGGCGCGAAGGTCGCCGACGGCAACGGGTGGGTGGAATGGACCTGGCGGATCGGCACCCACACGAAGCGCGCGGGTGCCGGGACCGGGGCCCCGCTTGGCCGACCCCTCACCGCGGTGCTGACACTGGACGGCGTGGGGAGCCAACTTCAGCAGGTGCTCGAAGGAACAACCCGGACAGACTGAGGCTGTCGGTCCCAGTCGCTTGCGGGCCGACGATTGCCCCTTCTGGAGCATGCGGCCATCAATCGCTAGTCATGATGAACAGCGGTGCGCCGTCGAACTCGTAGATCGGCCGCAGGCGTTCTTTGTTGTAGTACTTCTTGACGTCGACAATTTTCTTCTCCGACGTCACGCTTGTAATCGGAACGCTGTCGTAAAAACCGCGGTGGACGCTCACGAGACGGCCGAATTGCTTCTTCAGGATCAGGTCGAGGGCGAGATTGCCGAAGGCCATCGGCACGATCGAGTCAAGTGCATCCGGATCGCCCGACCGAACCAGATAGCCGAGCCGCTGGCTGACGACGTCGATCCGGCGGCCGCTGTTGTACCTGGGTGAGAACTCCTTGAGTGCCGCGGCGACCTTGTCACCGATGCCGCCGAGCTTGCGGTGTCCAAACATGTCCGTCTCTTCGGTCTCGAAGCTCATCGCCTGGTGCGTCTTCAGGCGTGCTCCCTCCGAGACGAGCGCCACCGAGTACTTACTTGGATTCCTGTTGTGGTCGTGGGTCATCAGCTCGGTGAGATGCTCGAAGTCGGCCGCGTACTCGGGGATGAGGCAGCGGTCGGCTGCGCCGGCCATCGTCGGCAGGAGCGCCGTGAAACCGGCGTACCTGCCGAAGACTTCGATGACGAGAAAGCGCTCGTGTGATCCGGCCGAGGTGCGCAGGCGGTGCGTGAGCTCGATCGTGCGCGTGACGCAGGTGCTGAAGCCGATGCAGTAGTCGGTGCCGTAAACGTCGTTGTCCATCGTTTTCGGGATGGCGACGATGTGCACTCCTTCATCGTGCAGGCGTTTGCCGTAGCTGAGCGTGTCGTCGCCTCCAATCGGGATCAGTACGTCAACTCCGATGTGCTCGAGGTTCACCAGCACATCCTTCGTGACGTCATTGATTGGCTCGTCGTAGCCTGGGAGATGCGCCGGCACGCGCTCGCGTGGCAAGTGGCTTGGCCGCGTTCGAGAGGTATGGAGGAAAGTGCCCCCCGTGCGGCCGGCGCGATTCACGATTGCCTCCGAGAGCTCCTGCACGCTTTCGGAGTTATCGGCGCCGTTGTCGCGGTTGTAGTCGACGAGTCCCGCCCAACCGCGTCGAATGCCGACAACGCGGTGCCCTTCGCGCAACGCGCGGATCGTGATTGCCCTGATCGCCGGATTGAGACCGGGGACGTCGCCGCCGCCAGTGAGAATCGCGATTGTTCGTTTGTTGTTCGGCATACGCACAAGCTAGCGGAGACAGCCATACATCAGACAGAGGGAAAACAGTGATGGGGAGGCACTCCTTGTGGACGTCCATCCCGAGATGGATGATTGAGCGAACAGCCGACGAGCTCGACCAATGAAGACGTGTATTCGCGCAGATATCATCCCGCTGTTCATCCTGGCCGCCTGTTCCGATGCGCCACCCCGATCGGGTGGCGACGCCGGCGCCGGGATCGAGCAGAAGGAGGTCATCGTCGGCACCAATCCGATCGGGCCGGAAATTCCTGCGTTCGTCGTCCACTCCGCGCGAGCCAGCGTAGTCGTGTTTCAAACTCGGCACGATGTAAACGAACTGGCCCTCAGGATCGAAAACATCAGCAACCGGCTGTATGCCGAGTTCCCGAATGCGACCTTCTTCCGGCCCGAGCCGGAACGTACCGTGAGTCTCGCGCTGCTGGTTCGTTTCTAGATTGCTGCTCTGACGTCGGGCGCTATTTCCTGGCGGCAGTCTTCTCGCGCAGCTCGGAGCCCCAGTTGTGCACCACGACGGTCTGCGACTCAGCGCCGGCGCGCTTGAGCATCAGGAAGCGTCCGTCGGGCGCGACGTCCCAGTTGGGGTGCGATGAGTCGGTGAGGTAGTCACCGGTCAGCACCACCGATCGCGTGCCAATCGAAAACCCCGAGCCCGTCGTCACGCCGACTTGGACCACCTCGCCGAGCGGGCCGCGGAAATACAGCAATCGGCCAGAGCGTCCCCAGATCGGTTCGGTGCCGCCATTGTCACTCACCTGAACGCGCGCACCGCTCCCCGGGAACGGCCGGACGTAAATCTCGAACCGGTCGGTCTCGTTGGATTGGTATGCAAGCCACTTCCCGTCCGGCGACAGACGCGGCAGGCTCTCTGAGTTCGGCCCGGTCACGATCGGAACGACCGTTCTGTCGCCGGTGAGGGGCACGGCCAGGATGTCGCGCGAGTGCTTCGCGCCGGGTGCCGTGCGGAACACGAGCCACTTCATGTCCGGCGACACGATCGCCTCGAACGGCTCGATCTCGGGTTGGTAGAGTAACTCGGCCGCTCCGCTTCCGTCGGCTGGCTGACGCCAGATTCCGCTCTTGCCCTCGCGCGTGGAAATGAAGACGACGTATCGGCCGTCGGCGGTCCATTCCGGCCGAACGTTGACGCCCTCGGTTGTGAGGCGCGTGAACGTGTTGCGGGCGATGTTGTAGATCCAGATGTCGGTCGCGTTCGTGCCGAACACCGTCATGGCCACGCGCCCGCCTTCCGGGGAAAAACGTGGAGTCGAGTAGCTGCCCGGCTCGCGAATGAGCGCGACAGGCGAGGTGCTGCCCGCGCCAGCCATTACCGGCTGGAACTGTGCCCTCCCGCGCAGATATGCCAGTGTGCCGGACGCCGAGAGCGATGCCTTGGCTCCCGCCGTCTGATCGACAACCACGCCTTCATCCAGCTGCACCGGATCACCGACCGGCCGGCGCGCCGTGTTGTCGAAGCGCACCGCCATCAGGCCGCCTGACTGGGAGACGTACACGAGCTGGTCACCCAGCACTCTCAGCGGCATGGCGACGAGCGCGTCGAACTCAGCGACATTGCCGGTCCCGATAGTCACCACCCCGAGATGGGCTGCCGAGGACGAGCTGTTTCCGCTGGCGAATGCGATTGCTTTTCCGCCAGGGAGAACAAGCGGCCAGCGCTTACCACTCCAGATCCCGCTAGAGTCGAGGCCGGCGACGAATACCGCGTTCCGCCGGTAGCCGGTATCGCCCACATGCCATTGAACGAGCCTACGTAGATCGTGTCTGCATCGCTCCAGGCGAGCCCATACGGGACAGCGCCCCCGGTGGTCGCAACGGTGGCGGCCTCACCGCCGTTCACCGAGACCTTCCTGAGCACGTTGCCCTCTGTGAATGCCAGCCAGCGACCATCCGGTGAGAACGTGAGGTTGCGCCCGGCAGCGTTCGTGACCTCGCGTGCGGCGAGCTCGTTCACGTGCCGCACGTACATGCGAAAGCCTTATCCTCCAACCCCGTTCGTCGTGTAGATAACGAGGCTTCTGGCGCGGTCGGATTTTTCGGGAGACCCGCTGCCGAGCCCATGAAACGAAAAGGAGACTCGACAATGCGCATCGGTTCCAGGGCATTCACACTTGCCAACATGGCGGCAGTGCTCGCCGTCGCCACCATGATTTCACTACCCATGCACGCTCCAGCACAGGCCAGGCCCACCGCGCACGGTCCATGGGGGGGCAGGACGAACGGCGCCGGCCACTACGCAGACGTGAACGGAATAAAGCTCTATTACGAAACCCACGGCACGGGCCGACCGCTGATCCTGCTGCACGGCGGTCTCGGCGCGATCGAGATGTTCGGGCCAAACCTCCCGGCGCTCGCCAAGGGACGGCGAGTCATTGGCGTTGACTTGCAGGCTCACGGGCGTACGGCCGACATCGATCGTCCGCTCAGCGTCGAGCTGATGGCCGACGACATCGCCGCCCTCATCATGCACCTGAAGCTCCAACGACCCGACATAATGGGTTACTCACTCGGTGGCGGCGTCGGTCTCCAGACGGCCATCCGACACCCGGAGGTGGTGGGCAAGCTCGTGGTGGTCTCAACCGTATTCAAGCGCAGCGGATATTACTCCGATATCCTCGCTCAGCAGGGGCAGGTGAATGCCGCCGCCGCCGACGCGATGAAGCAGACGCCGATGTATCAGTTGTACAGCAGCATCGCGCCAAGGCCCCAGGACTGGCCGCGGCTCCTTGGCAAGATTGGCGAAGCGATGAAGAAGGATTTCGACTTCTCGAAAGAGATCGCCGCGATAAAAGCGACCACGCTGATCGTTGCCGGAGACGCCGATATTTTTCCGCCTGCGCATGCTGTCGAGCTCTTCGGGCTTCTTGGCGGTGGGCAGCGAGATCCGGGGTGGGATGGTGCGGGGCGTCCGCAGTCGAGGCTAGCGATTCTGCCGGGTCTGACCCATTACAACATCTTCAGCGCTGCGGCGCTGGGTGCTACAGTAATTTCTTTCCTCGACGAACCCATCCCGGCGGGGCGATGACCCGCGGGGTGCCCACGACTTTGCAGTCAACAACGAGTTCCTGGCTCTGTTGCCCTTACGGGCTCCTGATCAACACTCAACCACCGGAGCGGCCACGAAGAATAAGGCCACCAACTTCCAAAGAATGTCCCGCATCAAGGCCGCTTTTGGCACACTTGTCGTGGCACAGACCGCGCACTCAATCGAGGAGTACGTCGGTCGTCTTTGGGAATCGTTTCCGCCGGCCTTTTTCCTGACGGGCCTGATCTCACGAGATCGGGAGCTAGGGTTCATTGTCATTAACGTCGCTCTCGTGGGGTTTGGCTACTGGTGCCTCCTGTGGCCAGTACGGCGGAACTGGCTGGCCGCCGTGCCGCTTGCATGGTTCTGGGTAGTAATCGAGACAATCAACGGCGTTGGACATCCCGCCTGGAGTCTACGCCAAGGCGAATACGCTCCGGGCCTGTTAACAGCCCCCGTCCTTTTCGTCCTGGCGTTGTACCTTGGGTCGCAGTTGCGCAAGAGTCCGCGCCCCGTTTCAGGAGCGGCCAGTTGAGCCGGCGATTTACAGCTGGCCGTTAAACGAGCAGCACCTCTGCGGCATCGAACTTGTGTCGGTACCCACGGAGACAAAATGAAAAGGCTGTCGATGGGCATTCTGGGAGTAGTGCTGGTCGCATCCATCGCCGCGTTCGCATCGGGCGGCTGGGCGGTGGTCACCGTTTCGAAGATTCCGGACGCATGGGTTGCCGGCAAATCGCTGCAGCTCACGTGGCAGGTGCGGCAGCATGGCGTCACGCGGCTCGACGGCCTTCGACCCACGCTCGAAGCTCGATCCGGTTCCCGGCGAGCCAGTGGAACGACCTGGGCGTTCGACGAAGACGGTCAGAAGGGATATCGCGGGAGGATCACTTTCCCCGAACCCGGCGAGTGGCAGGTCACGATCCACAGCGGTTTCGGACGGAGTCGAGCGGTTCTGATTCCGTGGCGTGTGGTGGATTCCGTTTCGCCGGTTCGCGGGACGGTCGAAGAACATCTTCGGAAAATCCGCATTCCCGCGCTACTCGAACCTGAACGCGGCCGCCGGATGTTCGCGGCGGCGGGATGCGTCACTTGTCACGTACATCGCGACGTAGGCATCAGTGGTGAGGTCGGAGACTTCGGCCCGGACCTGACCGACCGGAGATTCGCGGCGGACTATCTGGCGCGGTTCTTAGCGGATCCCTCCATCAAGCCACCAACGAACGGCAAACGCATGCCGAGCCTGGGGCTGAGAGAAAAGGACATCGCGCCACTCGTCGCGTTCATCAACGCCGAGCGCCGGGTGACGAGCCGTTAGCCCGTCCGGTTCTTAGGGGTCACGAAGTGTCTGAGCTCTGAATGTCGCAACGGCGCCAACCACCCCCGCCGAAAGGGGAAGCGACCCGGGCACGATCCTGCATGCGTCCACCGCTGACTTGAAGGCTCTTCTCCGCACTTCGGCGCGAAGGGGATCGAATAGCAGGTCGCCGGCCTGCGTCACTCCACCGGCGATGACGAAGGTGTCGGGATTGAAAATGTTGATAAGATTCGAAACTCCGACGCCGAGGAAGTGCGCCGTGTCGCGAACGACCTCGAGGGCGACGGCGTCTCCTCGCTTCGAGGCCTCGAAAACTGTCTGTGCGGTGAGCCGGCCAAGATCGCCGTCCACCATCGAATGCATGATGGAATCGCCTTCCACGTCGAGCAGCTCCCGCGCGCGTTCGGCGATCGCGGTGCCCGACGCGTAGGCCTCGAGGCAGCCGTAATTGCCGCACTTGCACCGGCGGCCGGTAGAGTCGATCGTGGTGTGGCCGATTTCGCCCGCTGCATCGGACGCGCCGTGATAAAGCTTGCCGTCCAGAATGAGACCGCCGCCGATTCCGGTGCCGATTGTGAGCCCGACGACGTTGCGCCCGCCTTTCGCCGCTCCGCACCACCACTCGCCGAGTGTCGCGCAATTCGCATCGTTGTCGAGCGTAGCCGGCATGTTGATGCGTTGCGAGACTTCGTCGCGCAACGGAAAATCGTGCCAGCCCAGATTCGGGCTCGTGATCACGACTCCGCGGCTGCGATCCAATGGTCCCGGGGCACCAATCCCCACACCAAGAAAGTCGGATCGCTCGGCGCCGGTTTCCTGGCGCGTCTGGCCGATGACCTCCTCAACCAGCCCGGCGATCCGGTCAACGACCGCCGTAGCGCCTTCGCTCGCCTTGGTCAGGACCATGCGCATGGCGATCTCGCGCGTACCATCGGTCGGCATTGCTCCAGCGGCGATGTTCGTACCGCCGAGGTCAATCCCAACTATGAACTGTTCTCGTACAGTCAATGGTTCCCTCGCTTAGCCAAGGATTGTCGCGACATGATCGAAAATTTCGCCGGCCGAAAGTTCGCGCATACACCTCCAATGTCCAAGCGGACAGCGCTGCGGGCCGTGCCGGTGACACGGACGGCATGCGAGACCGCGATGACCCGCCGCGACGGAATGTGGAGCGAGCGGGCCAAATCCGAACTCGGGAACGGTCGGCCCGAAGATTGTTACCGTCGGAGTGCCCATCGCTGACGCCAGGTGCTGCGGTGCCGAATCGTTCGCGACCAGCACCGCTCCCCTTCGTATCAGCTCCGCCGCGGCGAGCAAGCCGCAGCGGCCGGCAGCGTTGAGACCGCTGCCCGGAGGGAGTTGCGCGAGAATCGCGTCGCCGCCGGCCGAATCATCAGCGCCTCCGACAATTACCACATCGGCGAGCGGTGCGATGCGCGTGGCGAGCTCCGGGTATAAGGGCCACCGCTTCGTGCCCCACACGCTGCCGGGCGCGAGCACCACTAACCTCCGCGAGGAATTCGGCGAATGCTGCGCGAGAAGCGCATCGACGGCGGCGCGATCGGCGTCCGACGGGTAGAGCCGGGGAGCGACCTGCTGCGGCTCCGGCTGATCGGCGCATTCCTCCATCGAAAGCCACCAGAGTCGCTCGGCGTGATGGCGCTCCGCACGGTAGGTGACCCGCTTCGTGTAGAGGCTACGACCTTGCGACGTATCGAAGCCGATGCGGTTCGGGATGCGGGCCGCGGTCACCAGCAGCGCGCTCCGCACCGATCCCTGCGCCATGTATGCGTCCGTGTAGAAGTCGCCAGTGCCAGTCGTGGTGGACAATCCCGCTTGTCGGACGCGCGAGACGGTCCTGGCGAAGCCCGGCAGCCCCTTGTCCGCTCGCCGTTTGTCGTAAGGAATGGCGTTTCTGATTTCTGGATTGTTGGCGAGAATCGCGGCGCCCTGTGGCGTTGTCAGCACGTCGACCGGCCCGCGCCGCGCGAGCTCCGCAATGAGGGGAGTCGACAGGATCACATCACCGAGAAAGCTCGTTTGTACAACGAGCGAGGTCACTCGCTAATCAACCTGGAGCACGGCGAGGAACGCCTCCTGCGGAATCTCGACTGATCCAACCTGCTTCATCCGCTTCTTTCCTTCCTTCTGCTTCTCGAGCAGCTTGCGCTTTCTCGTGATGTCGCCGCCGTAGCACTTGGCGAGCACGTCTTTGCGCAACGGCTTGACCGTAGTGCGGGCGATGATCTTCTGCCCAATCGCAGCCTGGATGATGACCTCGAAGAGCTGCCGCGGAATGAGCTCCTTCAGCTTGTCGGCGATCTTGCGGCCCCACTCGTAGGCCTTGTCGCGGTGGATGATTACCGAGAACGCGTCGACTGGATCACCGTTGATGAGCATGTCGAGCTTGACCAGGTCGCTGCGGCGATACTCGAGAATCTCATAGTCGAGCGACGCGTA
The DNA here is from genome assembly GCA_013813715.1 of Gemmatimonadaceae bacterium. Lineage (GTDB taxonomy): Bacteria > Gemmatimonadota > Gemmatimonadetes > Gemmatimonadales > Gemmatimonadaceae > UBA4720. Next base: position 20,698 of record JACCRF010000077.1, read on the forward strand.
TCCGCGGCTGATCGTCTTGAGACGGTCGAAAAAATCGAGGATGATCTCGCCGAGCGGGAATTCCCAGTCGAACTCCACGCGTGCCTGATCGAGGTAGGTCATGTTCCTGTAGACGCCGCGCCGCTCGGTTCCGAGCGTCATGATCGGCCCGATGTAGTCGGACGGCGCCATGATCCGCGCTTTGACATACGGCTCCTCGACCCAGTCGACCACAGTCGAGGACGGCATAAGCGACGGATTCTCAATCAGCTGCATCTCGCCGTCGGTGCGAAATACGCGATACTCGACGCTCGGAACGGTAGTCACCAAATCGAGCTCGTACTCGCGTTCGAGCCTCTCCTGGACGATCTCCATGTGCAGGAGGCCGAGGAACCCGCAGCGAAAGCCGAAGCCGAGGGCGGTGGATGTCTCGGGTTCGTACTGAAGCGATGCGTCGTTGAGCTGAAGCTTCTCCAGCGCATCGCGGAGCGTCTCGTACTGCTGGGTATCGGTTGGGTAGAGTCCTGCGAAGACGAAAGACCGCACGTCACGATATCCCGGCAGCGGCTCGGGAGCTTTGTTGGTCGCGTCGAAGATGGTGTCGCCAGCGCGCGTTTCCTTCACCGACCTCACGTTGGCGACTACATAGCCGACCTCGCCTGGTCCGAGTTCGTCCGTTCTCACTTGTCTCAGCTGGTTGTAGCCGACTTCGGCGACCTCGTACACGGAGTCGCTGGCGCCGAAAGTGATCTTCGTTCCGACTTTCATTGTTCCATCCACGACGCGTATGCTCGGAATGGCGCCCCGGTAGCGGTCGTAGTATGAATCGTAGATCAGTGCGCGCAGCGGACCATTCGCATTGCCCTGTGGCGGCGGCACCTTTCGGATCACTTCCTCGAGCAGCTCGATGATCCCGATTCCTTCCTTTGCGCTGACGAGGAGAATCTCGTCCGGGTCAACGCCGAGGAGGTCGTGCACCTCCTGTTTGCGCTTTTCGGGATCGGCGCTGGGCAGGTCGATCTTGTTGAGGACCGGAACGATCTCGAGGCCTGCGTCGAGCGCAAGAAAGAGATTGGATAGCGTCTGCGCCTGAATCCCCTGCGACGCATCAACGACGAGAATTGCGCCCTCACACGCGGCGAGCGAGCGCGAGACTTCGTAGGTGAAGTCGACGTGTCCCGGCGTGTCGATGAGATTCAGCTCGTATGAGCTCTTGTCGAGGGCCTGGTAGGTCATCCGGACGGCATTGAGCTTGATCGTGATGCCGCGCTCGCGCTCGAGGTCGAGCGTGTCGAGCACCTGGGCTTTCATCTCGCGTTTCTGCAGCATGCCCGTCGCTTCGATCAGCCGGTCGGCGAGTGTCGACTTGCCATGATCGATGTGCGCCACGATGCAGAAATTGCGGATGTGATCGAGATTCAAATGCGTTATGGCGAGTGATCCCGGTGCATCCGGGAACGACCGTCAAATATAGCGGATGGGGAGCGATGTCCTCGCAGGCGTCGTCGCGTTCGTACTGGTACAGTTTGAATCACATCGAGTCAGTCTATCTGTTCCGAATCGGCAGCGCGATCTGAGGCAGTTGCCGACGCCTGCTCCGCTCACTCGTTTGTCCATGTACGAATCCCGGGTCATGACTTCGACGGGCAGCGTGAGCGTTGACCGTCTTGATCATGAGTCGAGACGACCGTCCCATGGTGGATACTCAACTATTGCGCGATGCTCGCGGCTAGCGTGAGCCCCTATTCAGGCGATCACGGTGGTAGACATCCGTAACCGCTACATACCCGGCACCCGGGTTTACCGAGTACCGAAGCGTCAGCTGCGTGTCCGTGAGCTCAACCTTGGGATCGGTCGGCGGTCCTTCGATGGGCAGGCCCATCGGTCCGGCGCGGAAATATGTCCCGCTCAAGTAATCCCAGCTCCTGACCGAATCCTGCGAGAAGCGGAGTATGTCGTTGGTGAGGACGTAGGAGCCGTACTCGCGCGATATGCTTCCGACAGAATCGGCCGGTAGCTGAGCGTAGATGCCGCGGAAAGAGCCCGTGCGTACGTAATGCCCGTCAACGGTGAACTCGAGCGTCCGGGAATATTGCCCCATCGGGCTCAACGGCTCCGTCGCACGAACCCAGCGACCGGCGAGCGTTTGCGAAGACGGTGCGAGGACGTCCGGCTGGCACGCGATGCCCGCCATGAGTAGCAGAGTGAGGCCTGGCAAAACAGAAGGCATGTGTCCTCGATCGTTACTGCTTCTCCGGTGGCGGAGCGTTCTGCCTCACCTGCGGCCGCTCGACGCTTCTCTCAATCCGCTGCGGTGCCGCCTGAGCACGCGGCTCATTCCGCACTTCCACACGCGCGGGCGTCGGCGGCACGTAGCGGGGTTCCGACCGTGGTTCGGGCCGGACGTAAACGCGGGGCTCCGACGGCATCGGACGCGACGGCTCGGCTCGGGGCTCCGGACGAACGTTGATCCGCGGCTGCGTCTCCATCCGCGGCCACTCCTTGCCATGCGCGCGAGCACGCACCTCAGCGGCACGTCGTTCAGTAGCCGCACGCTCGGCGCGGTCGTTGGAAGGGAACCTTCCCTCTACCGGCACGGGCTCGAGCGGAACACTCGGAACCACCGGGTCGCGCACGAGCGGCTTCGGGCGCATGCCAAGGCGAGGCCTCGGACCTGACGGACTGCCAGGCGTCTGCGGCCGGCCGATGATGACCGGACCGCCGTATGCGTTACCGTAGTAACCCGGCCAGTAGTGTCCGCTGCCGTAGTATCCCGGCCCGTAGTACGCCACGCCGTACGACTGGCAATAGTAATTGTGCCGAATCCCGAAGGCGGAGACGCACAGGTCGTAGTAGTCCGATCCGTAATAACCGGCGTAGCGGTTCGCATAACGGCTGCGGTCGCGGTCGGAGTAGAGCTCATACGCCACGTAATCGAGCGAGAAGTCGGCGTAAGTCGAGAGAGTGCGCGCGATGAAGTTGTTGACGATCGCGAAGGGATCGCCGTACCGCGACGTCGCGAGCCGCGCGGTGTTCCATTGCGAGCCAGTCGAGTAGTAGCGGAAGTCGAACCTCTCGTACGAGGCGATCGCAAATACGAAGCCCATTCCACGCGACTCGGTCAGGTGGAAGGCGCGATCCCCACTGTAGGGAATCTGATCGTTCACGAGCCGCGCCTGGTCGTATTGACGCTGCTCTGTGGGACGCCTGGGATAGAGCACACGGAGCTCGCCATCGGTCGTCACGCGCACCACCGTGACATACGCACCGTGCTCCGAGGCGAAATAGGGGCGGATCCGGTCGCCAAATTCGTACGTTGCCTGATCGAGCCAGAGGTCCACTGCGGGGGCAGCTTGCCGCTCACGTACGATGTCCCGAACGGCCGACCGATCGTAATCCTGGGCTCCCGCAACTCCGGCGAGCATGCTCACGAGCGCGCCCGACAGGGTTAACCCTCGCACGATTCTCATTTGTGTCTCCGGATGACGGCCAGGTCGCTACCCCGCGGCCCTTCGTTACTATAGCTTGCGCGCAGTGTCCCTGCCAGCTCTTCTGGAGGCGATTGAGGCGGTACCCGAGTTTGCCGAGCTCGTCGCTTCTTTGCCTCCGCTCAATATCCGTTTACACGCCTCCGGGCTTCCAGGTTCCAGCGACGCCGTCGCCGTAGCTGGGCTGACGCGCGCGACATCCGGCCGGTTTTTCGTCGTGATCGCCGAGAGTGTCGCAGGCGCCGAGCGGTGGCTCGCCGATCTCGAGTCGCTCGGCGACGCTGGCTTCGTCGCGTTCTACCCGCCGCGCGAAGGTTTCGGCGAGGCAGAGCCGCACGCCGAGGTGGCCGGCGAGCGCGTCGAGACCCTCGAGCGGCTCGGCCGTGGCGAGATTCGCGTTCTCCTCACAACGGCGCGGGCGCTCCTCGAGCGCACGCAGCTCCCGCGGGCGCTCGCGTCGACGCGTCTCGAGCTGAGAAAGGGCGACACCCGGCGCCCGGAAGATCTCGCGGCGCATCTCGAGTCGATCGGATTCGATCGCGTACCAATGGTTGACGACGTTGCGCAATTCAGCGTGCGGGGCGGCATCTTCGACGTCTACAGCTTCGGGATGGCCGATCCGGTGCGTCTGGAGTTCTGGGGCGACGAAGTCTCGGAGCTGAGGCATTTCGACCTCATCACCCAGCGGTCTACGCGAGACGCCGATCTCGCGCTGGTGCTGCCGGTGGATGGACAGCTTACGGGCATCGCGGACGAGACCGAGCGGGTGTCGATCACCGCCCTATTTCCGCCTGACACAATCGTCGTGATTCCCGAGGACAGCCACGTCGGGCCGGAGCTGCAACGGACGTGGGACGAGGCGCAACACCATATCGACCTCGCTCGCCGTCGCGGCGAGGACACGCCTGGACGCAGCGAGCTGTACGAAACGCCCGAGGGAACTCTCCGCACCATTGCCTCGCTCGGAATCATCGAAATCAGCGGCGCGCTGAACGGCAGAGAGACACGGCAAACGATCGTCAAAACAACGGACGCAAGCGGTAACGACACGCATATCCCTCAGAACGGCGCAGAGCCCCTGCGATTCCAGTTTCCGATTGTTCCTCCGGAACCAATCCAGCGCGACATGAATCGCCTGCGCGAGGTCGCGTCTGATGGAATCCCTACGATCATTCTTTGCGACAACGCCGGACAGGCCGAGCGGCTCGACGAGCTCCTCACCGAAGGCGGCCGGCCGGTTAGCGCTGCGCTCGCCATCGGAGTGCTTCACGGTGGCTTCGTCATTCCGCCCTGGGGATATCAATCGCGCGGGCTTCGCGTCCTCACCGACCACGAAATTTTTCGCCGCGAACGCCGCATCCGTCGCGCGCGGCGGTATGCCGCCGGCACATCGATCGAAACACTCACGGCGCTCACGCCAGGCGACTACGTCGTGCATCTGGAGCACGGCGTCGGCATCTACCGGGGAATCGAGAAGATCTTCGTGCGCGAGAGCACCGTAGAGGCTGCCGTCATCGAGTACGAGGGCGGCTCGCGCCTCAATGTCCCACTGTATCGCATCGACCAGATAGAGCGCTTCCGCTCGGCAGCCGATATCTCCGCGGAAAGCCCGCCGCCGCGGCTCCACACCCTCGGCGGCAAGCGGTGGGCGCAGCAGCGCGATCGCACCCGGACGGCGATCAGGGAGATGACGGTGGAGCTGCTGGATTTGTACGCGCGCCGCAAAGTTGCGTCGCGGGCGCCGCACGTGCCGGACACTCCATGGCAGCGTCAGCTCGAGTCGTCCTTTCTGTTCGAGGACACGCCCGACCAGCGCACCGCGACCTCCGATGTCAAATCGGATATGGAGCGTCCGCGGCCGATGGACCGGCTGCTCGTCGGCGACGTCGGTTACGGAAAGACGGAGATCGCCGTACGCGCGGCATTCAAGGCGGTGCAATCCGAGCGGCAGGTCGCCGTCCTCGTGCCGACGACGATTCTCGCCGAGCAGCACGCGCGCACGTTCGGCGACAGGCTGGCCGATTTTCCGGTGACGGTGCGCACGATGAGCCGGTTCGAGACGCCGAAGCAGCAGGCCGACGTTATCAACGACCTGTCGTCGGGCAAGATCGACATCGTGATCGGCACTCACCGTATCCTGAGCCCCGACGTCAGCTTCAAGAACCTCGGAGTGATCATCGTGGACGAGGAGCACAGGTTCGGGGTGAAGCACAAGGAGCGGCTGAAACAGCTCAAGCTCGACACCGACGTGCTCACGCTCACCGCGACGCCGATTCCGCGGACGCTCCATCTGTCGCTCGCCGGCCTGCGCGACATGACGCTGATGCAGACTCCGCCTCGCGACCGGTCGCCGGTGCTGACGTTCGTCGAACCGTGGGACGACGAGCTGATCGAGGAGGGAATCACCCGGGAACTCGACCGCGGAGGCCAGGTCTTTTTCGTCCACAACCGCATCGACACGATCGAGGCGATCGCCGACCACATCCGCCGCATCGTGCCGCGCGCCCGGATCGACGTCGGCCACGGGCAGTTGCGCGAGCGCGGCCTGGAGGACGTAATGCGGCGATTCGTGGATGGAGAAACCGATGTGCTCGTCTCGACGATGATCGTCGAATCGGGCCTCGACGTGCCAAACGCGAACACGATGTTCGTCAACCGCGCCGACCACTTTGGGCTCGCGCAGCTCTATCAGCTTCGCGGCCGTGTTGGGCGATCTCACCGGCGCGCCAACTGCTATCTCCTCGTTCCCGAGACGGACCTCGACGAGGAGGCCAACCGCCGCCTGAAGATTCTCGAGCACCACACCGAGCTCGGCGCCGGCTACCGCATCGCGCTGAAGGACCTGGAGCTGCGGGGCGCGGGCAATTTGCTCGGCCCGGAACAGTCGGGATTCGTGCAGGCGGTTGGATTCGACATGTACCTGCGCATGCTGGACGAGACCGTACGGCGGCTGATGGCCGGCGATACCGCGCCCAAGCTCCAGCCAGCCGACGTCTCGGTTGACACGCCGTCATACCTCCCCGACGACTACGTCACCAGCCAGGACGCCAAGCTGGACGTCTACCGGCGCCTGACTCACATGATGGATACCGCGGAAATCGACGGGCTGCGCGCCGAGGTGCGCGACCGGTTCGGGCCTCTGCCGGCACCTGCTGCGACTTTTTTCGCTGTGGCCCAGCTCCGTCTGCTGGGCGGTGCCGCCCAGATCGAGTCCATGCTGCTGCGCGGCAATGACGCACGTATTACCTTTCGCGAGCACGCGGTGCCCAGCATGAAAGGGATCTCGGCGGCATTTCATGAGGTACAGTTCCAGGCGGAGGTGCGGCGCGCGCATCCGCTGTCGCTAAAACTGACCCGGCTGGGCGGCGCGGAGCTGCTCGATGGCCTGGTTCGCGCCCTCGCGAAGCTGCGCAACTGAGCTGTCGCTCGAACTCACACTGACACTTCCGACAACATGAAGAAAACGCTCATCGCCGCCGTTGCGGCTCTACTCGTATCGACCGGCTGCGATTCACTCAAGGATGCAATGTCGGCGCACGTTGATGTCGTCGCCAAGGCGGGTGACAGCGAACTGACCATCACGCGCATGGCGAATCTGATCGGCGCATCGAAAGCCCCGATCCGCAAGGACGTGGCGAGCGCAGTGGTCGACACGTGGGTGAACTATCATCTCGCGGCGCAAGCGGCGGTGAACAACGACTCCCTAACCGACATAAAGGAGATCGACGAGGCGATGTGGGCGATGCTCGCAAACGTCAAGGCGAAGAAGTGGTACGACCAGGTCTCGAAGACATGGAAGGCCCCCGATAGCTCGACGGCCGAGGCCGCATACAACAGCGGCAACATGCTCGCGGCGAGCCACATCCTGCTGCTTACGCCCGATTCGTCGCCCGCGGCAAAGGCGGTTGTGAAGAAGAAGATCGACGCGCTGCGGGCCCAGGTCACGACCGCGAATTTCGCGGGGATGGCGCAACGCAACAGCCAGGATCCGCAGTCGGCGGTGCGAGGCGGAAAGCTGGGCGTCTTCCAGCGCGGCGCGATGGTTCCGCCGTTCGAACAAGGCATCCTCGCCGTGAAACCCGGCGAGATCTCGCCTGTCATTCAGACTCAGTACGGCTATCACTTCATCTACCGCCCGAGGTTTCCCGAGATCCGCGCGGAGTACCTGCAGGCGATGCAGGCCGGTGGCATGCAGGCGGCGGAGAGCACGTATCTCGCCGGCATCGAATCTTCCTCGAAGCTCGAGGTGAAGCAGGGCACCGCGGCCACCGTTCGCGCCGTTGTCGAGAACCCTGACGCGCATCGTGCCGACAAGACCGTCCTCGCCACGTCATCCATCGGCAAGTTCACGGCGTCGGACCTGGCGCGGTGGATGGAGACGTTTCCTCCGCAGGCCGGAATCGTCGAGCAGGTTAAATCCGCTCCCGATTCGCTCATGTCCGTATTCGTCAAGAACTTCGTGCGTAACGAGCTGGTGCTGCATTCCGCCGACAGCGCGAAGCTCGGGCCCGATGCGAAGCAGCTCGCCGACATCCGCAAGATGTTCGGCGCATCGCTCGTGACCGCGTGGACCGCGCTCAACGTCGATCCGAAGGGGCTTCAAACAGCCGCGTCGTCCAAGGCCGACCGTGCGAAGCTCGCCGCGCAGCGCGTCGAGGAATACGTCACCAAGCTGCTCTCCCAGCAGGCCCAGTTCGTGGAAATCACTCAGCCGCTGGAGAACGTGTTGCGTGAGAAGTACGACCACGACATCAATTCGGAGGCGATTGACCGTGTCCTTCTGGAAGCGGCCAAGGTGCGGCTGGCGACCGATTCCACATCTGCGGCGGGGCAACCCAAGTCGGTGGTTCCGGTGCCGAACACGGACACGACGAGGCGCTGAAGAACGATCGCCAATGCCGAGGGTATGAGAGTCGATGCGTAAGGGACTGATTCTTTCGATGCTGGCCCTGCCGCTTGCTGTTGCGGCGCAGGCGCCAGCACCTCCGACGGTGGCGATAGCGAGCCCGGCGCGAACCACGATCCCGGTTGATCGGGTTGTAGCGGTGGTCGGAACCCAGGTGATTCTGTGGAGCGATGTAATGAGCTCCGTCAACCAGCAGCGAGCGGCGGGTTTTCGTCTGCCCCCGGACTCTGCGGGGCAGGCGGCTGTTGCGCGCGACGCGCTGAATCAGCTCGTGGATGAGGAGATCCTCGTCCAGAAGGCACACGAGCTGAAGATCGAGGTGACGCCGGACGAGGTTAATCGCTCGGTCGACGACCAGATCAAGCGAGTAAGGCAGGGCTTCCAGACGGACGATGAGTATAAGGCGGAGCTCACGAACGCCGGCTTCGGAACTCCGGAAGAGTACAAGCGAACGCTGTACGAGCAGTTCTACCGCCGCGCGCTTCAGCAGCGGGTGTTCGAGGAGCTTCGGAAAACAGCGGTGGGGCGGAACGTGAGTGACGCGGAGGTTGAGGACGCCTTCCAGAAGAACAAGGAGGTCCTCCAGCGACAGCCGGCGACCGTTACGTTCAGGCAGATCGTAGTCAGCCCGAAGGCCACGGCCGATGCGAAACAGCGCGCCCGTGCGAAAGCGGACTCGCTGCTCGTCGAGGTAAGAAGGGGTGGAGACTTCGAGCAGGTTGCGAAGCGTGAATCCATGGATCCGGCCTCGAAGCAGACTGGCGGAGACCTCGGCTGGAATCGACGCGGCGCGATGGTGCCGGAGTTCGAGCGCGTGATGTTCGCGTTGAACCCAGGTCAGATCGGCCCGGTGGTGGAGACCGCGTTCGGGTACCACATCATTCGAGTTGACCGCGTTCAGGCCGCCGAGGTCAAGGCGCATCACATCCTGATCAGCCCGGTGATCGATTCGGCGGACATGGCCGCGGCAAGGAAGGAAGCCGACAGCGTAGCCGCGCAGCTTCGGCGTGGGGTGGCTTTCGATTCGCTCGTCGCGAAGCACCACGATCCGGCGGAAGAGAAAGGCATCCTTCAGCCGTTCCAGCGCGACTCGCTGCCGGCATCGTATGCTACCGCTGTAACGGGAAAGAAGAGCGGCGACGTCACCGATCCGTTCGAGCTCGCCACTCCGCGCGGCGCCTCGAAATACGCAGTACTCCAGCTTGTGAGCGTGAACGAAGCGGGTCAGTTCGTCGAGGCCGAGGTGAGGGAGCGCATCAGGCAGCAGCTCGTCGCCGAGCGTGCCACGCGTTCGCTGCTCGATGACCTCCGCAAGCGGACGTTCGTAGCTCTGCGATTGTAGCGAGTGTCGCCGCGCATCGCCGTGACCGTGGGCGATCCCCGCGGCATCGGACCGGAGGTCATCGGACGTGCGCTCGCCGACTCAAGGGTTGGCGAGCGCTCTGACTTTGTAGTGGTCGGACCGGAGAACTGCGGAGTTGAAGTGGATGAGCCTGTCGGCGAGTGGGATCCTGCGGGAGAGGCGCGGCTCGCCGGCAGGCTCAGCGGACTCGCGATCGTGCGCGCGGTCGCGATGGCGATGCGAGGGGAGGTCGAGGGCCTGGTAACCGGCCCAATCGACAAACGCGCGTTGCTCGACGGCGGCTACGACTTTCCGGGCCACACCGAGATGCTGGCGACGCTAACAGGGTGCCGCGTCGCGATGATGCTGGCTGCAGTGCGCGAGCCAAGTGAGGCGGCGCCGAATCAGCTCCGCGTAGTTCTCGCGACGACGCATCTGCCGCTGCGTCAGGTGCCTGCAGCCCTGACCGAAGATGTGATCGTGTCTGCGGCGGAGATCACCAGGGAATATCTGACTCGCTGGTTCGGCATCGAAGCACCTCGTATCGCTCTGTGTGCGCTCAATCCGCACGCCGGCGATGGCGGCCGGTTCGGGACGGAGGACGACGAGCTGCTGCGACCAGCCGCGCTGCGCGCGGGGATCGAGGGCCCGTTCCCGGCCGACACTGTTTTCGTTCGCGCGATGCGGGGTGCCTTCGACGCCGTGATCGCTCCGTATCACGACATCGGCATGACGGCCATAAAGGTCGCATCCTTCGGGGCAGCGGTGAATGTGACACTCGGCCTGCCTTTCCCCCGCACATCGCCTGACCACGGAACCGCGCTGGACATCGCTGGCCGCGGAATGGCCGACCCGTCGAGCTTTATCGCGGCGCTGCTTCTGTGCCGGCGGATTGTGGCTCTCGCTCCCCCTCACGCCGGTCGCCCGCCGAGTGAAGGTCCACCGCAAGCGACTCGATCCTCCGGCCGTCCATCGTTCTGACGGTGAATATCGCGCCGCCAGCGAACACGCGGTCGCCCTGCGCGGGCACTCTCCCGAGCACGCCGAAGACGTAACCGCCGATCGTCTTCGCGTCCTCGTCGGGGACGCTCAGGGCGAAGTGATCGTTCAACTCGCCAATGTTGGTGCTGCCGTTGACTAGCGTCTCGCCGGCACGCGTCTGCACCGGCTCCGCTTCGTCCTCGGGAGTATCGTACTCGTCGAGAATCTGTCCGACGATCTCCTCGAGGAGATCCTCCATCGTGACGATGCCGGCCGTGCCGCCATACTCATCGAGGACGATCGCCATGTGCTCCTTGAGCCGCTTGAAGTCTGCGAGAACCTCCTCGACCTCGCGCGATCCGGGAATCACATGCACCGAACGCATCAGCGAGCGCAGCGCGAATCCACGCGATTCCCCCTCGTGCGCTTCCCGGTCGCCCTGAGCCGCGGGAATAAGGATCTTGAGCAGGTCCTTGGAGAGGATCAGGCCGATGATGTCGTCTATCGACTCGTCGTAAATCGGGTACCGGGAGAAGCCGCTCTCCTCGACGATGCGAAGCACGTCGTGCAGCGTCGCGTCCACGCCGATCGCGACGATCTCGGTCCGCGGCGTCATCACTTCTCGCGCGTTCTTCTCGGAGAACTCGAAAACGGCCTCGATAAGGTCGGCGTCGCCCTGCGGGATCGATCCGCCTTCCTGCGCCTGTTCGACAAGGAGCCGGAGCTCCTCCGGTGAGTGGACGCTTTCCTCCTGGGTGGCGGCGGGCTGGCCGAGGATGCGGAGGAAGCCGTTGGCAGAATTGTGAACGATCCAGAGGAAAGGGCTCATCACCCACGCGAAGAGCATCAGCGGTGGGGCGAGGATGCGGGCGAACCTCTCCGGGTTGTCGTGGGCGAGCGATTTGGGGACGAGCTCGCCGAGGACCACGTGCAGGTACGAGAGAACGGCGAAGGCGGCGATCCCCGAAAGCGTGAGTGCGAGGGTGCCGGTCCAGTCGATCGGCGCGTCCCCGAACATGCCGGAGAACGCGATCACCAGCGGCTGCGCGGCAATCCATCCGAGCCCGAGGCTGGAGAGAGTAACGCCAAGCTGGCTGGCCGAAAGTACCCGGGAGATATTTGAGGTGGCCTTGAGCGCGATCCGCGCAAGTTTGTCGCCCGTGCGGATCATCGCCTCGAGGCGAGTGCGTCTTGACCTGACGATGGCGAACTCGGCCGCAACAAAGAATCCGTTGAGGATCACGAGCGCGAGGATGGCGGACAACTTGAGAATCACCTCCGAAAATTATCACAATCGCCGTTGCCGGGGTGCCTCAAGCGCGTCGCGTGCGATTACATGAGCGGCCTTCCCCACAGCCATGCCGATCACGCGCCAGTGCGCAGCCTTCGCATCGCGCTCGCGCTCACGGCGGCCCTGCTGGTGGTCGAGGTCATCGGCGGAATCGTCTCCAATTCGCTGGCGCTGCTCGCGGACGCAGGCCACATGCTCACCGATGTGGCGGCGCTCGCCTTCTCGCTGTTCGTCGCATGGTTCAGCCGCCAGCCAGGAACGCCGCAAAAGAGCTTCGGCTACCTGCGATGGGAGATACTGGCGGCGTTCCTGAATGGAGCCGCCCTGCTGCTCATTTCGGCTTGGATCGTCGTCGAGGCAGTGGTGCGGGTTCGGTCTCCGGAGCCGGTTGCCGGTGGTCTGATGCTGGGTGTCGCCGTTGCCGGACTGCTGGTAAATGTGATAAGCGCCAGGATTCTGCATCCCACTTCGCGCGCGAACATGAACGTCCGCGGCGCGTATCTGCATGTGGTAGGCGATCTGCTGGCGTCGGTTGGAACGGTTGTCGCCGCGGTCCTGATACAAATGACCGGGTGGCTGCTCGCCGACCCCTTGGCATCATTCCTCACCACAGCCCTGATCATGCGCGGAGCGTGGCGGCTCGTGCGCGAGTCTGTGGACATCCTCCTGGAGTCGGCGCCCCCACACATAGAACTGGGAGCCGTGCGACTCCAGCTCGAGGCCATTCCCGGGGTCGAATCGGTGCACGACCTTCACGTGTGGTCGGTGACCCCGCGGATGGTGGCGATGAGCGCGCACGCGATCGTGCGCGATGCGGCCTCGCAGCAGCATGTGCTGGAGCATGTCCACGATGCGATGGCGTTGTTCGGCATAAGCCACGTCACGGTGCAGCTCGAGCAGAGCGAAATGCACGAGAGGGAATCACACCTTCACGCGTGATGGAATCACTCGATGGTCGCCTGTCAACGCGCACTTGGGCAGTTGGCGCCCTGCGACTGCACTTAGGCAACCGAACCGGATAGCTTTGGATGCCATGCCAGACCCGCAGGATATCCGCAACATCGCCATCATCGCGCACGTCGATCACGGCAAGACGACCCTCGTAGACAAGATGCTCCGGCAGGCAGGAGCTTTTCGCGAAAACCAGGTCGTGATGGAGCGTGTAATGGACTCCAACCCGCTCGAGCGGGAGCGCGGCATCACGATTCTCGCGAAGAACACGTCGGTCCGCTGGCGCGGGACGAAGATCAACATCGTCGACACCCCGGGCCACTCGGATTTCGGCGGTGAGGTGGAACGCACGCTACGGATGGTGAACGGCGTGCTGCTCGTGGTTGATGCGTTCGATGGGCCGATGCCCCAGACGCGCTTCGTGCTCAGGAAGGCATTGGCGCTTGGCCGGACGCCGATCGTGGTCATCAACAAGATCGATCGACCCGGCTCAGATCCGATGCGTGTACACGACGAGGTGCTCGACCTCTTCATCGAGCTCGAGGCGGACGAGGCGCAGCTCGACGCGCCGGTAGTGTACGCATCGGCGCGCGAGGGTGTGGCGACGATGGACCTCGATACGACTCCGGTTGATCTGGTGCCGCTGTTCGAGGCGATCGTCGAGCACGTTCCGGCCCCGCCGCGCGATTCGAAATCGCCGTTCCAGATGCTGGTGTCCACGATCGACTACTCGCCGTACCTGGGGCGGCTCGGTATCGGGCGGATCGAACGCGGCAAGGTGCGTGTAGGCCAGCAGGTGACGCTGCTTCCACTGGACGAAACCGCGAAGGTGGAACAGGCGAAGGTGACGAAGCTATTCGGGTATGAAGGGCTCGAGCGCGTCGAGCTCGAGGAGGCGTCCGCCGGCGAAATCGTAGCCTTGGCCGGTCTCGAGGGAGTCGAGATCGGTCTCACCGTCACCGACGTCGAGCACCCCGAGCGGCTGGCGGGCATCTCCGTCGAAGAGCCGACGATATCGGTGGATTTTCTCGTCAACAACTCGCCCTTCTCGGGGAGGGAAGCGAAGTTCGTCACATCGCGCCAGATCAGGGAGCGCCTGTACCGCGAGCTCGAGCGAAATGTGGCTTTGCGGGTCGAGGACACGCCCTCCACCGATACATGGACCGTCTCCGGGCGCGGCGAACTGCATCTCACGATCCTGATGGAGACGATGCGGCGCGAGGGTTACGAGTTCCAGGTGTCCCGCCCGCGGGTGATCACGCGCGCCGGGTCGAACGGCGAGCGCCTCGAGCCGTACGAGGAGCTGGCGATCGACGTCTCCGAGGAATTCCTGGGCGCCGTCATCGAGAAGCTCGGGCCGCGGCGTGCCGAGATGATCGAGATGAAGAATCCCGGGCAGGGAATGGTACGTCTTCTTTACAGGATTCCCGCTCGCGGACTTTTCGGTTACCGGTCAGAATTCATGACCGATACGCGCGGAACGGGGATCATGCACCACCGCTTTCTGGACTATGGGGCATGGTCGGGGCCGCTGGCGGGACGTACAAGGGGCACACTTGTCTCAATGGAACCCGGTGTGATTGTTGCATTCGCACTCGCCAATCTGTCCGAGCGGGCAACGTTGTTCGTGGCGCCGGGTGACAAGGTGTATGAGGGCATGCTGGTCGGGGAGAATTCGCGGCCCGGGGACATGGACGTGAACCCGACGAAGGAGAAGAAGCTGACCAACATGCGGAGCAAGTCGAGCGACGAAAACATCCAGCTCGAGGCACCGCGGGAATTGACGTTGGAAGGCGCGTTGGAGTATATCGAGGAGGACGAGCTGATCGAAGTGACTCCGCAGGCGATACGCCTGCGGAAGCGGTTCCTCAGCGCGAACGATCGAAAGAAGCTGTCGCGCGAAGCCAAACGTGAGCGCGCGCTTCTCTAACCAGGAGGAAAGTGATTGTATGTTGGACACGTTCGAGTCGCCGGCTGGCGGTTACTTCGAGGAAGGCGACGCGAGGATGTGGTACGCGGTAGAAGCTGACGACGCTGCGGCGGGTCCGACGGGCAGTGACGATCCGGAAGACGAGATCATCGTGGACGGGGATTCCGAAAAGGACGATGTCGATGACGACCTCGACGAGCTTGGGCTGGACGACGAGGACGATGACGATGACGACGATGATCTGGATGATGATGACGATCTGGACGACGATGATGATGACGATGATGATGACGACGATGATGATGACGACGACGACGACGATCTGGATGACGACCTCGTTGACCTGGACGATGAGTACGACACAGAGGACGATGACAAGCACAAGGGTCCCGGCCACATGAGGCGTTATCAGGACTGACCCGGTTCAGTTCGAGTACAGCACGAGAATCGCCGCCGGGATTCCGGCGGCGATTTCGCAATCTTTCCAGTTCCAGCCCGAGGCTTGAAACTTCACTCCATGAAACTTTTTCTCATCGCGGCGATGGTCATCGCTGCCGTCGGGACTGCGGATCGCGCAGCGGGGCAGGGGCAGGACCAGTACGCATTCGGGCTGTCGGGCGGCGCTGCAATCGCGACGGCAGACCTGCACGACCACCACGACAGCGGCTTCAACGGGACGCTGAGTTTCGGCATCGGCGGTGTGGATTCGCCCGTAGGGATCCGCTTTGACGGGATGTACAACAGGTTCGGCGATCGAGAGGGCGTTGCGGGGACGCTCGACCAGGGCGAGGCGCGGATAGCCGGGCTCACCGGCAACCTCGTCTTCAACGTCTACGGCACCCACAGTCGTGTTTACGGGATCACGGGCGTCGGCGGCTACTCGTATAGCCCGACCGGAGCGGGGACGAAAGGCACCAACGATTTCGGAGTGAACGCCGGGCTCGGGCTATGGCTGCCGTTCGTGAACGGGTTTGTGGAGGCGCGCTTCCACCACTTCTACAGGGCGCTTCCTGACGCCGCGACCGGGACGAAGGGGAAGAAGTCGGCGCGGTTTTATCCGATCACATTCGGGATACTTTACTAGGGGTAATTTCGTTTGCCTCAGCCAGCGGCGCCGGATAGGTTTAGAGACTCTTGCCGCGCGTGAACATCGAGGCGGAAAAGGGCCATTAGCTCAGGTGGTTAGAGCGCACGCCTGATAAGCGTGAGGTCCGAGGTTCAACTCCTCGATGGCCCATCAACTACAACTCGTTGCCCTGCTTGAAGCTACGTCCGCACCGCGCGCCCGTGGGAAGCGGGGCTATCTTCGCTGCCCGCCCCTGCCAGTCTTCAATGCTAACACCACTTCAGTTACGCTCCACTAGGCCATGTAGAACTCCCATGCGATTCCGTCGGGGTCCTTGAACGCGACATACCGCTTACCGAGTGTCTCGTCGAGCTTGGCTCCGGTATTGTCCACCCCCGCGGCGGTAAGCTCCGCCGCGACCCTCTCCAGTTCAGCTTCATCTGCACAGGCGAGCGCAACATGGTCCAGGCCGACTCGGTGGGGATTAAACCTGCCCCCGGCAGACGTCTCAGCCATGGGGCCGCGCACACCAATCGCAGTGCTGCCGGCGAGGAAGAGGAAAATCTCCGGAGCTTCCAGGATGACTTGGAAACCGAGAGTCTCCGAATAGAACTGCTTCGAACGCTCCAAATCAGAGGACCGAAGTGAAACGTGGTGGACGCCTGATGTCTTGATACCGATGCTCATGTTCGTTTTCTCCCTGAGTTACATGGTGTCACTACTTTAGCATAATTGCGCGAGGTCGAGTTTCAACTTCTCGATGACCTTTAGTCCCCCAGACCATTGGCCCCGTAAGCGTTTGAGCGCTCCCGGGGCTTTCTCATTAGCGCCCGAACACTGGATTGTGTCACGTGCTCCCATCCTGAAATTAAAGCTGCACCGACCGCGGCCTTGCAGACAATACCAGATACCTCATACCATCATCGGGATCGGCCTGAGAGGCATGTCTATTCGCGGGCCGCAAAGTGAGCGTACGCTTTACCCAATTTCAGGAAGCAGCCCTCGAAGACCTGCTCGGCGTGCGAGCAGACCCTGAGGAGACATTTGAGGCTGTCAAGAACAGCGTGACGATTGCCGAAATTCGCAGGGCTTTGCACGCCTGCGATGCGTTACAACCAGTTTCTCGGCCCCCAGTGCTGGCTTGCCGGAGGCCAGGTTCTCCGGTGGGGATGCGCGCTTGGGCGAAGTCCGACGGGCCAGGAGGAGATTTTGACTTCTTTCCGTTTCCCTCAGAAATGCCTGATAAGGTGAGATCCGAGGCTCAACTCCTCGATGGCCTATCAACTACGATCCCGCTTCAAGCTATGGCTTTGGCAGGAGCGGTACCGGCGTGAGCGTCCGCCGAATTCTTTCGTCCTTCTGGATGCCGGCCCTCCTCTGGGCGGCAGGGCTTGCTTGCTACCATTTCCTGATGGCAGCGCTCAAGCCTGCCACGGGCGAGATCCTGCCCGAAACGTTTCCACTGTACGCCGAGATATTACCGGTCGCTGATGCATGGGTTGCCGCGCCTGTCTTGGTGTTCGTCACGTGGATGCTGCTGCTGCGGTGGTTCAACGGCCATTCGGGACACGATCCGATCCCGATTCCAATCGTGCTCCTTTTCGTGCTGGCGATGAACGTCTCGATGGCAGTCACCCGCGACGGATTCTTCGCGCTGGCCGCACCGTTCACGCGGATCACCACGGAATACTTCGGTGACATCGGCAAGGTCAACGACGTGGGCGATTTCCTGCGCAATTATTCCCAGCTTTCGCCGACATTGTCACTGCACTCGGGAACGCATCCGCCAGGGCCCGTCCTGTACCTGTGGCTGGCCACGAAGCTTGTCGCGACGGGCACTCTGCGAAAGCTCTGGCTCGCGGTCGCGGCCGCGCTAGTCGGGACTTCCCTTGCGTCGGTGCCGTTTTACAAGCTCGCGCGCCACCTGTACGGCGAAAAGGTCGGAAGATATGCGCTCGGCATGTACGTCGTGACGCCGAGCCTGGTGGTGTTCGGCGCGACATCGATGGACGGCGTGTTCCTCCTTTTTCCGATGATTGCCGTGTACTACTTCCACAAGAGCTGGAAAGAAGCCCCGATCCGGTACTCGATCTACACCGGGCTCGCGCTGGCCGCGGGAATGATGTTCACGTTTGCAACGGTGTGCGTCGGATTTGTCTTCACGATCGAAGCGATTCTTTCACTTCGCAGGTCCCCGCTGTCGAAACGCATCTGGAAAAACCTCGTGTACGCGGGGGTCACCTTCGTCGCTGCGTATTGGCTGCTCTTCTACGCGACGGGGTACAACCTGATCGACGTGTTGCGCACGGCCATGCGGACGGCCTCGATGCTGACGGGCTCGATGTACTCCGACATCCTGCACTACTTCAACGTCAGCGTCGCCAACCTCGCGGCGTTTCTGATCGGCGCAGGGATCATCGCGGTCGCGCTCTGGTGGCGCGAGGTATGGAAGGCATGGGACGACTGGCGGGGGCGGAGAGAGCCCGATCTCATCGCTGGCGGTTTTGCCGCGGCGATCGTCGTGTTGACGTTCTCGACATTGTTCTCGACCGAGACCGAGCGGGTGCTGATGTTCCTGATCCCGTTCGTGCTGCTCCCGGCCGCCCGGAACCTGAACACCTATATGACTGCCCGACCAAACTCGAACGCATGGTACGGCGTCATCGTCCTGTTGTTCGTTCAGACGCTCGCTACGCAGCTCGCGCTTTACACTGGTTGGTGAAGGGAAGGCCGCAGGTCGCGGGGAATGGCAGATTCGGGCTCAGAGCGGCTGAACCTCGCCACGCGCCGCGAATACGTCGATGACCACATCCAGCTTGTCCCTCTCCTCGAGCGCGAACGTCGTCTTTCGGTAGGTGCACGCTTCGTCGAAGGTCTTGTTGCGTTCGCAGACGTAGGTGGCTTCTACGAGCGCGATGTCACCCTGCGCGACCAACTTCACCAGCTCGTCGGCATCGGTCATTGTCCACCCCTCACCAAACTTGCTCGTCCGAATGCGGCCCTCGCGCTTACCCCAATACTCCTGCTGCGCTTTGTCAGTCAGCCAGTACCCGACGAACGTGTGGCCGTCGATGAGAACGATCACGGGGTGGATGCCGACGTACTCCGCGCAAGCCGCGATCAGAAGCGCGAGATCGTGGCAGGTGCCAAGCTTGTGTTCGACGACCTCTGTGTGAGTACGGACTATCTGCCCCGCCGGGCGCTTGGAAACCGAATCGAAGACGGGGCTGCCAGGAGGAGAGATGTAGGTAATCCCGATTGAATCGTCGCGCAGCGTCTGGAAGATCGCCTTCATCTGCGTTGACACGTACTCGGGTTCAGGACTCTGGTAGCCATTGAAGGTGTCGTTCGGGTGACCGAGAGTACGCAGGACCTTCTTGGCGTAATCGAAGACTTTGAGCACGCCCTCATCGAACGGATTGACAAACGCCGGGATGAACGCCCAGGTATCCTCCTGATCGAGCCACTCTTTGGCGCCCATCCATAGTGCCGTCCGAGTTTGTCCGGAGATGGTCGTGCCATCGGGCGAGGTCAGGGTCGCGGTGAAGCTGACTCGACGGCGACCGGCTTCACGATCGATAAGCTCGTGCAAAGACGGAAAGTGAATGTCGGTGGTGTTGACAGGCACGGCGCCTTTCTTGAGCTGCACCGTCTGGCGAAAGGTGGAAATGTTCGAGCCCGTGTCGCACTCGATGCAGAGGTGCACTTGCTGCTCGCTCGGTGACTCGATGCTGATGTGCTCGATCGGGTGCAGCCCATTAACAAGCAGAGCGGGGTTGATCGACTGTCGTGGCCTGAACTCCAGGTGAAGGCCTTGCTGCGCGGGACTCACCGGCACGGACACGATCGCCGGAGAGTCCTGGACCAACGCAGCGGGCGCTGGAACAGCTTCCTCTGGCGGGTGACCTGGCGTCGGTGTGGTCATCTTGCGGCCGCCCGCCCTTTTGGACGTGCCGGTTCTTTTCTTCGCGGCGACCTTTTTGACCGATTCAACGGCCACATCGGCGCCAGCAAAAGGACGCCACGACACCCACTCAGGTGACGGGAGCCAGAGCACCGGGACATCCACTGGCAGCCGGGCAGTTCCGATCGTTCGCGCGAAAGAGCGAACCGCCAGGAGCGGCGACCTCCCCTCGAGCAGGCGCTGGTAGAAGTAGAACGTGAAATCGGCCGCGACGTCATCGTTAACCATGGCTGGCCAGCCGATCGCGACGACTTTCAGAGAACGCGCGATTTGTTCGCATCCGCGAAGTCCGGCGTGACAGGCATTCACGACCACCATCCGCAGATGCCGGTTCTTGCTCAGCGCCTCGTTAACGTCATCGAGCGGTACCGCGTCGATCGGGCGGCTGGACGTTGTAGCGGACGGGCGGCGCGACGAAGACCTCTTAGGGGACGCGCCAGTAGTCGGGACGGCCAACTGGCCGCTCTCGAGGACGAGCGACGGCGGCGAAAGATGCAGCACGCCGATGCCGTCTGTCGCGCAGGCCTCGAGAAACTGCGCGCGTGTGGCATCGGCGAGCATCTGTAGTTGCAGATGGCGGCTGTCCACTTTGCGCGGAAACTCCTGCAGCTCGCGTATGACACCAGGGAGCGGGTACCCGGTGAGGTTTGTCCAACCCGCCAACAGCATCCGGAGCGAAGCGGCGGCCGCAGGGTGGGACTCCCCGTTGAGCTGACACACGCGGACTACGGACACCCGTCCCGCGGCGTTTCCCGTCGGCAGGAGGATCTCCTCCCAGGGCAGGCTCGAAAGTCGGACGTCTTCCGCGTGAACGCACAGAACCGAGTCGCCGTCCAGATCGGATGTCCATTGTTGAAACCAAGGGGCGAATCCGGGCGGATCGAAGTCCTCGGCGTATCGGCGAAGGACGCGGGCGCGCAGCGCAGCGTCCGAGTACTCGTGCTCCTTGATGTCGGCCTGAAGCTTCTCCGCCACACCTACAGCGGGTCCGTCGAATGTCTGACGAGATCCGTTCGAACTGACCGTGAATACAACGTTCTCTGCAGGCGAAAGGGACAAGTTCAGCGTCACCGTGCTCATTGCCCGGCGCCTCGCGCTGACTCAAGTCGCGGGCTTTTCGCCCACTCGAGTTCCCTGGTCACTGGCCCTCCGCCGAAAAATTAAGACTGGCCTGCCCTGCGGTCTGAGCTATCATCTATCTCGGAATGCATGCGCACAAGGAGTTCCTCCCCATCGCGGTGCCGACGACGGACGCAAGACCCCCTACGAGAAAATTGACGAGACTGCTTCCGGGGTCGAGTTGGAGCCGGCAGCTCGTCCAGTGCGGCGTGAGCCGGCATTACGGATGCTCAGCTCACTGGCCTCCGTCGGAGTGGCGTTTTTCCCGAAATGTCCGATCTGTTGGGCCGCTTGTCTGAGTGTTCGGAATTGCGGGTCTGAATCACATTCCCTACTCACCGTGGCTGCAACCGTTACTCGTCGCGGTGATGTTGATCAACCTTGTCAGCGTGTGGCTCCGCGGGCGTGCAACGGGTCGAATGAGTGCGTTTTGTCTCGTCAGCGCCGGTGCTCTTGCCATCCTTGTCTCCATGCGGCTGGGCCGGGAAAACGCGGCCGCCTGGGGAGTCGCCTTGACTCTTGCAGGTTCGTTGTTGAACGCGCTGGGCGCCACGAACGGCCGGGGAATGCACCTCCCGCCATTGAGAGGTGCGCCCCTCCGATGATTCCCCGAGACCGACACCGCTGGTCTCGGCCCGCTAGCGACCCTACTCCGACATCTGCACCCTGAGCGGTTCAGTAAGCTCGGCCGTGATTCTTCCGCCGTCGGGCACACACTGGGCGTAGCTACCGCTCCGACCAGCCATCACCGCACCGGTTATCGCCCCGCCGGCAGCTCCAATAACAGTCGCTTTGGCATCTCTGCCCAGCACTTGCCCGAGAACGGCACCGACTCCGGCACCCGCGGCGATTTTTCCTGCCTTTCCGCCGCGCGACCCGGTGCGAACCTTTTTCACTTCCGCGTACGTCACACGCGAGCTCACTGGATAAGTTCGCCCATTGAAGGTAAGGGACTCGATGCGCATGCCGATCTCCGATTTCCCGTTCCTTCCCGTGACTCCTGCAAGCGAAAGCACCTCGCCTCGAGCGGCGGCTCCACCGGGAATCACCGTACCGTTCGCGCGGATGACCGAAGCGGCGAGCGTGGCGTCGAACCCGTCGCCGACGTTGCTGGCATTGGTGCAGATCCGCTGGTCTGCCTGCAGTTCCAGCTGAGACCCGGCGGGAACGATCAGCCACATTCGGCTCGGTGCGCTCTCGCGCGCTGGCGCCCGCCCGGGTTCTGTTGTGACCGAAGCTGTCGACACTGATGTTGCCGACGCTACCGACGCGTTGCGTACTGTGCGCGCGCGTTGCGCTGTCCGCGAAACCCGCTGGCGGCGAGCTCGCTGACTTACGGTGCGATTGCTCTGCACCTGCCGGCGAGCGCGCCGCGGCGGTGCCTCCCGGTCGGCGGCACGGTTACGAACCGTCGCCACGCGGTCGGGCTCCGATGACGTGGGAGCTGGAGCGGCGGGAGCATTTTCAACCGTTGTTGCAACGACACCGCCGGAATTGACAGTCGAAGTCGTGTCGCCAAGCGTCGTGGACAAGGCGGTATCCTGATTTGCGCCAAGTACCTGAAGCGCCAGCGTGCTGTCCTGGGCGAGCGCGTCGGCAACGGGCGCGACGTCGTTGCCGCACGCGGCCGAAGCGCCCGCCAGCGCGAGGCCGGCGAAAAGAGCAATAGTGCGCGTTGATCTATTCATCAGCGGGTACCGTTGAACGAGGAATTGTGGGGGCCGCAGCGGCGACTGCAGCGCCGGGTGCGGGAGCGATTTCGTTGCGGAACCAGAGTGAACGGCCGTCAGACGGCTCGCACTGATCAATACCCCCGGCAGGTTGGAAGGTGCCGTGGGTTTCGGGGATTCTATCTTCCCAGGCCCGCGTGCGATTTGTGTAGCATGGCGTGAATCGTCCCGTCGTCCACGCGCTCGAGGAATTGCGTGACAGCCGCGCGGTCACCGTGCAACAGCTGCGGCTGCACGCGTTCGAACGTAGCCCTCACTTTCGCCGGATCACACGTGCGTGACTCCGCTCGAATGCGCTCGGCCAGCGCCTCCGGGTCGTTCTCGTACACGACGAAGTTGGGAGACAGCTTCGGCTCGCGCGGCCCATGCACGTTCTCGCTGATCCAGTGTGACGAGGCCCAGTAGATGTCGGGCATGAAAATCCGGCTGCCGCACGCCTGGAGCTCACAGATCGGAAGTCCGAAGCTCTCCACGGATGAAAGGAAGTACATGGAGCTGCGGCGATAGATGGCGCGTATCTCATCCACGCTGTAACGGCCGTCGAGCACGACGTAGTCCGCTCCGGCGCGACGCAGCGCCTCGATCTGAATTTCGCGGTACGCGAGATAGTGCGGGCGGTCCTGAGCGAAATCGACGAGGACGGAAAACCTGCCCTGCTGATCCGGGTAGAGCGATCCGTCATCGAGATCGAGGCCGATATGTGAGTATGGTAGCGGTCCCGGGGGCAGTCGGAGCTCCCGATCCACCGACGCCATCAGATACCAGTCGTACCGCTCGAGTCCGAAGGCCCCTCGGTCGAAGATGCGCGTGGCATCTCTGCCGAGTCGCGTCTTTTCTCCGCGGAGGAGGAACCGCGCCCAGCTGTCCAGGGTCGGCAGGAAATGCAGGTCGTAGTTGACGATCGGCACTTCGGGCAGCCGCTCCCGCAGAAGCTCGACGTTGGGGAATGCGCTCTTGGCGAAGCTGCCGGGCACGTTGACGACGACGACAATGAGATCGACGTCGCCGAGCCTTTCGAAGAATTCGTCGAACGCGCGTCGGCTGGGAATGAGGCGGAGCGTGGAGCCGGCGATCGAGCGAAGAGACGTCGGATCTATCGAGCGGCGGAGCGCGAGGTGATCGAGCCCGTCGTAATGCATCACCGGCTCTGCGCCGCACGCTTTCAACATGCGGGCGAGGCCTTCCGCCATCGGACGTACGAAGCTCGGCCGGTTGTTGGCGAGGATCGCTACCTTCACTGTCATTCCGTTTGAATTGTCGCTAGTTGATGTCATCGGGCGGCGCATTCCCACGCACGGACATCCGGGCGCAAACGCCGCTCACCCCCCGCATCCTCGGCGGCAGCGTCAGCGCGGGGTTGTGTTCCGTTACTCCGACATAGGCCAGCGCGGGCCAGCGCGCCACCGAAGGAGCAAGTGCCGTCAATCCCCGCGCGTCCGCCGAGGAAGTCGCTACATCTGCTCGAAATTCGTGCCCTCGCAACACCCGACCCAGCAACTGATCCATACGCCGCGGCTATGGGCGAAGCCGCCGGGCGCGAGTCCGTCCGGCGGAACGAGCGAAACCCGCGAAACCAGGCTGGCCAGCCTCACGTTCCCCTCGCGGGCACTGCGCTCAGACCGATAGAACGGAGTGTGCGCGCACTTCGGCATCTCGTAAAGGTGCACCGCCGAATATCTCCTTACCTTGGCGCCCCGTTCCGCTGCGCAAAAACCGGCAGTTGTCGCCACGGAGAGTCCCGTCGCTTCTCCGGTGACTCGCGAAATGCGGAAAAACCCAATTCGCCTTTGGCCTCTTGGCGTCAACCCCGCCCATAAATAGGCGGTGTCGTTCGCCGCCAGCCTGTACGAGCCGTACGGGCTCGCGCTGAGGTTGGTGATGACCGCCACGATGTAGCCCGGCCCGGCGCGAAGCGCGCCGTGGACCGAAACATGATGCGCCCTGCGTTCCGGAACGATGCGCAGGTGAACGGAATCCGCACCGCCGCATTCGCTCGTGTCGTGACAGCGCACCCACCCATCGAAAATGCTGTCGCGATGCCCAGGCGTGAAATCCAACCGTGCAAGGAAGTTCCTGGTCGAATCGCGATTCGCACCCGGGAAATCCGTCAGCCCGGGGGGAGGGCTGTAGTACTCTGGTTGATGAATCGGGCGGCAGCTTCCGAGCCCCAGGATCAGAGCAATGCTTAAGCTGGCCAACGGAAATCGGGTAAAACTAAGAAGCCTGATTCGCAGCATCCTGCCCTCCTTGATTGGGTTTCCGCGCTGGCGACCGGTGACGGCGCCCGGGGCGCTACCGTCTACCGTTCGGCGCTACATAGCATGATGTCTCGTGAAGGATGGTGAAGCTGAGCCTCTACTGCCTGATGCGCAAACTGTTGAGCTGGGCGATGATGAAGGGGTCTCCCCGGCCCCAAAGCTGAATCGCGGCGGCTGCCCAGGTTTGCGCGGTGCCCGTTTGCCCCGCCGCCGCGGCGAGCTCCGACCTGAGGATCATGACACGCACCAGCGAGGCTATGAGGGTCCGCTGTCCCAACATGCTTGGGGGTGCCTTCGTCATTCCGCGGAGCGAGTTGTCGAGGAGTCGAGCGGCCCCCACTGTGTCACCAAGCGCTGCGCGCAGCCACGCGTGCTGGAATGTCACGTCCATCGTAATCTGCCCCGGTGCCCGATCTGCGCGGAGAACGTCGACTGCATCGAGAAGAGTGCGCGCGGTTCTCACATTGTTCCTGGCGTAGGCTTCGATAACGCGCGCGAGAGGGTCGCCGGTGGGGCCGAGGGCAGCAGCTGGACCGGGGCCGATGGCGGATACTGCGAGCGCAAAGGGCCGCGCGAAGATGGCGCGCCGCATCCCTTGCACCTTGTTGGGAGGGACGAGGGCCGAAATGCGCTCCTCGAGCCGGCCAGTCACCCCAACAATGCTGTCCCGAGGACCGCCGAATGCCGCGTAGTTCGTAAGGGCGATAGCGTCTCGCGCGATCTCCACCGGCAGTGTCTCAACTCCACCGGGAAGCATTACCGGATAATGCCCGGCGTTTCGGCGCTCCATTGCTATCACGTTATTTACGCGACCCCGCAGCGCAGCCAACAGCCACCGATAGTCGAGCGCAGATCGCGTCGCTTCATCGTCTAATCCCCTCGGCTCAGGGATCGAAAGAATTGAGTCAGCAAGGACGCCCGCACTATCGAAGCGATTCAAGCGCAAAAGCACGCGCACGTGGGAATGCCCAAGCCTGACCTTGCGGAGGAACGACTCGGCGTCCGTGCCCGGGCTCATTTTCGCAAGACGACGCGCCGTCGTCAGCTGCGATAGCGCGGAATCATCCTGACCCTCCAATTCGCCTGCATTCTCGAGAATCCCTGCGAGCATTTCGTGCGAGTCTGGATCTGCGGGCGCCGCCCGAATCCAATCCTCGGCGGTGGCGCGGAGGCGCTGCTGATTTCTAGCGATCGCGGCATCGATAGCGCGTGGATCGCCCAGGCGTACCATCGGGCCCGCCGATGTTATCGGATAGGGAACGTACGCCACGGTGTCACCCTGAAGGGTAGGCAGGGCGTACATCGACGAGTTGGTGCTTCCCGCGAGCGTTCCACGCCGCATGATCCGGGCATCGACGGAGAGGACGCGCTCCAGCCGCGGAGCGATCACCGCGTATGCTGACGCCTCGGACTTGTGGCGGTCCAGCAATGCGACGTAAAGAGAGTCGATGAGATGAAAACTGGCCCTGAAGCGGTAGCCCGAGGGAGTCGCCGCATCGGGGATGACCACCGGATCGCCGCGAAGGCAGTCGGCCAGAGCGAGCGGGGGTGTGGAATCGCGAGGGTCAAAGCGCCGAACGACAGGAACGAGCTGTCCAAAGCGCGAGCACGCTTCGGCGAAGTCATCGTTTGCAAGGGCTGCCAGTGCGCCCGCCCGCAGCGCGTCAGCGGAATCGAGCGCGTCGACACGGTCGCCCGCTTTCAACACCAGCGGTTTCCATTCAGTGGCCGGCCTTCCCTTGAGCATCAGCACCTGCGCAAGCCAGAGCTGGGCCCTTGGATCATCTGCATTCTTCGAGACCGCCGCCCGCAGCGCACTCTCGGCCTCTTCGAACTCCCAGCTTGCCAGCGCCCGTTGTGCACGTCCGACATGATCCCGGCGGGCCATCAAACCGGTGAGGCTGATTCCGGCGATCACCGCGAGAAGGATCGTTCCAGCGATCACTCGCGCGTACGTAGTCCGGCGAGACTCAAGGTGGCGCCGAACGCGGTGCACGCTCTCGGACGTAACTCCTCCCGCGAGAGCGCGACCGAACTCCTCGGCGGTCTGCCACCTGTCAGCCGGAGCCCGGCTCAATGCTTTTCCCACCGCGTCCTCGACATGCGGCGGAACGCCCTCTCGCGTTTCGCTGAGTGGCGGCGGTGGCGAAGCGAACCGCCTGGACATCACTGCCTGTGGAGTCGCACCGACGAACGGCGGCATCCCCGCGATCATCTCATATAGAACGCAGCCGAGCGAGTAGATGTCGCTCCGCGCGTCAAGGTCGCCGTCCGCGAGGGCCTGTTCCGGACTCATGTACGCCGGTGTCCCGACCGCGACGCCAGTTGACGTGAGCCGCTCATCCGACGAAGCGATTAGCGCGCGGGCGATTCCGAAATCCAGGACGTAGACGCCATCCGCTGCGATCAGAATGTTGCCCGGCTTGAGATCGCGGTGAACTATCCCGTGCTGATGTGCGTAGGTTGTCGGAGCGATCACCTGCGTGGCGATCGACACCGCCTCTTCCACCGGAAGCTGCTTCACGCGATCGAGCCGATGACGCAGGGACTCGCCGTCGATGTAAGTCATCACGTAGAAGGGAAGCTCATCGGCGACGCCCGAGTCCAGCACCCTGGGAATCCGCGGGTGATCGAGCTCGGACGCAAACGCGATCTCACGCAGAAACCGCTCGACGACCACCGCGCTGCCCAACTCGGCGCGCAGGATCTTAACCGCGACCTTCGCCTGCGTTGTTCTGTCGGTGCAGAGGTAAACGGTGGCCATGCCCCCGCGACCGAGCTCGCTCTCGACCGCGTAGCGATCCGCGATTACCTCTTGAGGAATCGCATCTTCAGGCCTTCTGCCGCCGATGCCCAACCCGGGTACCTCCAGGACAGCTACGAGCCTGGTGCAGGCCAGGCGCACAATACAGCGCTACATACTATCCGCCACGCGTAGAAAGTCGCAACAACGAAGGTCTGGTGCTGACCATCAGCTGAGTTCAGGTACCGCCGATCAGCGCTGCCGCCGCCGCGCCCATTCGAGAAGATTCATCCGACTCAATATCCGATCGTAGCGGGGATTCGATCGCAACGGATCATACTTTCGGTCTGAGACGACGGCGGCAGAAGTCACAAGCGAGATGTCGTGCTCATCCACCGCCTTCTCCAGCAGCGTAAGCGCGCGCTCGTGATCCTTGACACCGATGTAGGCAAGTGCGAGCGCAACCGGCGACACGCGCTCGGACGATCGCCTAGCCTCGAGCCTGGCGATTATGGTGCGGGCCTTGTCCACGTCACCGCTCACGCCGTAGACATGGGCAAGTGTCCCCTCCCGAAGCGCAAGCTCAGGTTCCAGCCTCACCGATGCTTCCGTCTCGGCTATTGCCAGAGCGTACTCGCCTTTGCGCAGGTATGCATTGCCGAGCACTGCGTGGTGCAGGCCGAGCGCCGGCGTCAGCTCGATGCCTTTTTTCAGCACCGTGATCGCTTCGTCAATGTTGCCGGCCAGAATCAGGCCGTAGCCCAGGGCGCTCGCGTTGATTGGAGCCAGCGGGTCGAGCTCAACCGCCATCCTGGTGAGTGCGAGCGCTGAATCCGTGCGGCCGGTGTGATAAAGAACCTCGCCATACCACTGATGTGCCGTCGGATAACCGGGCTCCAGCTGAATCGCCTTGCGGTACGCGGCCTCGGCTTCGCCGAATCTCCAGTCGTGAACCGCGGCAAGTCCCCGTGCGGTGTACGCCTCCGCAAGTCCCGGATCGAGCGATAACGCGCGATCAGCGGCGGTTCGGGTAAGCTCCAGCACGTTCGGTGGAGGATCGTCGGTGTATTCGGGCAGCAGGGCATACGCGATCGCCAACGCTGCATGGGCGCGAGCGAAGCGAGCGTCAGCCACGATCGCCGAATCGAAGTACGTGATCGCGCGGCGGAGGTTATCCGCGCCCCGCGTATTCCAGAAGTAGCGCCCG
The DNA here is from genome assembly GCA_013813715.1 of Gemmatimonadaceae bacterium. Classification (GTDB taxonomy): domain Bacteria; phylum Gemmatimonadota; class Gemmatimonadetes; order Gemmatimonadales; family Gemmatimonadaceae; genus UBA4720. Next base: position 49,653 of record JACCRF010000077.1, read on the forward strand.
CGCAGGTACAGGTCGAACGCCGCAAGGTTCTTCGTGCCACGCGACTCGGAAGAGAATGTCCGCGCCTGCATTCCCAGCCTCGGTTTGAGAGCACCAGCGATCGAACGCGCAATGTCGTCCTGAACGACGAACACATCGCTCGACTGTCGCTCGTACGCTTCCGACCAGAGCGCGAGTCCATCGGAAACGTTGGTGAGTTGAGCCGCGACGCGCAGGCGGTCGCCCGACCGGCGCACTGTTCCCTCGAGCACGGCCTGCACCCTCAATTGCCGTCCAATCTCCCGCACGTCGGCGCGCCGGCCCTTGAAAGCGTATGCCGACGTCCGCGACGCCACGCGCAGCCCGGGCAGCTTGCCGAGCGCGTTGGCGAGCTCGTCTGTCATTCCGTCGCTGAAGTACTCGTCCGCCTTGTCACCGCCGACGTTCACCAGCGGCAGCACCGCCACCGAGCTGAGCTCCGACGATTTCGCGGGCGCCTCGGATCCGCGTCGCGCCGCGATCGTGTACGCGGCCGCGAGCAGCGCGGCGATACCGACCACGCCGGCCAGCAACGCGATACGTCCACGCTTCGGTGCGGCAGGCATTCCGGGTGGCGAGGGGGCACTCTGCACGGGCACGTCTGGCGATGTCGTTACTCCGAGTGCGTCGAGATCGTGCAGAATCTCCGCCGCCGTCTGTGGCCGGTCGGCCGGTCGCTTCTCGAGGCAACGCATCACGATAACCGCAAGCGCGCGGGGAATTCCCGCGCGGCGCCGGTCGATCGGCTCGGGCGTCTGAATGGCGTGAGCGGCGAGCGTCGCCTGCGGTGTCCGCCCCTCAAAGGGCGGGGCACCCGTCAAGACCTCGTACGCCAGCGCCCCGAATGCGTAGATGTCCGCTCGATGGTCGATCGTCGGATCGGCCGCCGCCTGCTCGGGCGACATGTACGCCGGCGTCCCGACTGTTACCCCGGTCGACGTAAGGCTGGCCTCGCTCCCCTCGATCGCTGCGCTCAAGGCCTTGGCGACGCCGAAGTCGGTGACGAGCGCAAACTCATCGGCGAGCAACACGTTGTCCGGCTTGATGTCGCGGTGCACGACGCCGTGCTTGTGCGCGTAGGAGATAGCCGATGCCACCTGCCGAAGTGTTCGAACCGCTTCAGATATCGGAAGCTCTCCCTGTCGCGCGATCCGCGCGCGCAGCGATTCTCCCTCGATGAAAGGCATCGTGAAATACGGGATGCCCGCGAACTCTCCCGACGCGAGAAGGGGAACGATGTGCGGGTGCTGGAGCTTCGCCGCGAGCTGAATCTCGAGACGAAATCGCTCGGTCTTCACCTCGGCAGCGACCTGCGCCGACAGCACCTTCACCGCGACGAGCCGGTTGAGCGCGCGATCGTGCGCGACGAACACCCGGCTCATGCCTCCGCCGGGCAGCTCCCGCTGAAAGGCGTATGAGTCGCCGAGCGCGTCGTTCAGGGTCTCGAGAAGATCGGCCAGCAGATACTCCGGGCGAATGCTCGCCCCAAGATAGCGCGTGGCGGCGCGTGGCGGGCCGGGTTGCAAGGCCTGTACTCGCGGACCGCTTGTGGAGGGCCCGAACCAGTCACACTTTTTCGATGGGCACGATCCCGTAATCCTATACGATGAGGACGCAATGCCGAAGTTTCTAATCGAGCGGGAAATTCCCGGAGCCGGAAAACTCTCTGCCGACGAGCTCAAGGGGATCGCCGAAAGGTCGAACGCGGTGATCAAGGAGTTGAACGAACAGGGTCATCCAATTCAATGGGTGCAGAGCTTCGTCAGCGCGGACCGGATCACTTGCGTGTACAACGCGCCCGACGAACAAACGCTTCGCGACCACGCGGTTCGCGGACCTTTTCCGGCAAATGCGATAACGCAGGTCAGCGAGGTGATCGATCCGATCACCGGTGAGGGTCGGTCGAGCTAGCGGATCGCCCGAGGCGCCGGCTCAAAAGGAGGGGCGGGATGGGTCCTGGTGCGGAGTTGCATCTGGAGCAGCGGCTCGCGAGCCTCGAAGCATCGATCGCGACGCTCGCCGCTAGAGTCGACAAGCTCGACGACACTCGGCAAGCGCCTCGGAACGATCGCGACGTTGAGCCGCTGTACAGACGTCACGATTCTTCGCGCGCGGGATCCGCGGAAATGCCGGGGCCTGCGGGCCCGGCGGCCGCCTCACCTCTCGGCGGCAGCCTCCGCCCGACGCCTCGAGCGGCCCCATGGTTCACAACGAAAAGCGCCGAGTGGTGGCTCGGAAGACTCGGCGTAGTCTTCACGTCTCTCGCGCTGGTTTTTCTCTATCAGTACGCGGTCGAGCGCAACTGGATTACGCCCGCAGTCCGCATCACCACCGGAGTGTTCGTAGGCGCGGCATTTCTTTATGCGGGCGCGCGCATCGGAACCAGCGATGCCGAGCGGTCCGGCGGTGATGACGTTGGACTTCGGGAGCTTCTCCTCGCAGGCGGACTCGCCGCGTGGTACATAACCGCGTACGCAGCGGCCGTGTTTTACCAGCTCATCTCGCTGCCAACGGCGCGCTTTGTCTTCTTCGCTCTGAGCATTGCATCAGCGTGGCTCGCGCTGCGTGAACGGCGCTCGCTCTTCGGGGTGGTTTCGGTCGCGACCGGATTCGCCGCGCCGTTCCTGTTGCGCTCAGCCACGGACTCGCTTGCCGCCTTCTCCCTTTACGTCGCGGCACTAACCGGCGTCGGTCTCGTTCTCTATCTGATGCGCGGATGGCAGTCGGTGCTCTGGGTGACGTTTGCCGGTGCATGGTGGACGACGGCATTCGCGGCTGGCCATTCGTTGGGCCGACAGTCTGTGCCGCTGGCGCTGCTGACTGTCGCTATCACTGCTGCGTTCGTCCGGGTGCCGGCGATGCGCCGCCGGTTGCTCGCTACGGGAGCGGATCGCTACGTCCCCGCGCCGCCGTCGCGATTCAGCGATACCGTGCGAACAATCGCTAACGCCTTCGCGCGCATCGCCGGCGGTGATATCGGCGAACCTGACTCGCCGGCCCTGTGGACCATGCCGATAGCGAGCCCGCTCTTCATGCTGCTGGTATTGTCCCAGGTCTGGCCAGCAGTTCCGGACGCGGTTTGGGGAGCGATCGCGCTGATCGCCGGCTACGCAGCCTTTTATCTGAGCCGGGTTTCGAGGCGGGACGATTCGGAGGTAATCCACGTCGCGGTCACTGCGGCCGCGATATGGACTCTCGCCGGGCTCTGGTGGCTGAGCTCGACTCTTGGTGATCTGACGGGACTTGATGGTGCGTCTATCGCGCTTGCGATGACCGCGCTCCACGCCGGGGCGACGCTGAGTTTCGCGCCGACCGCTTCGCTCACTGCTCCCCGTGCCGCTGCGATGGCAGCGGCCGGCGTGGCGCTGGCAGTCGTGTTCGCCGCCGAGGCGGCAGCCGATGCGCGTCCTGCGATTCCCTGGGAGCAGACGGCAGCCGAGCTCGTCGTGCTCGCCGTTGCGGCGATGATCTGGAAACGCCTTCGCGACAGCACATCCCACCGATGGCTCGCCGTATTCTTCGGCGTCGGCGCGTACATCGCGCTGCTGATCATCGCGGAGCGCGTCCTGGGCGACATATGGCCTCCGCTTGTCACCACGAGCTACGCGATTGCCGGCGCCGTTCTCCTGATTGCGAGCAAGCGCGTGGCCGACGGGCGGATTCTGCGGAAGCTCGGCGGAGGCACAATGTTGCTCGTCGCGGCGCGCCTTTTCCTGGTGGATCTCGCCGGAGTCGAGACGATCTGGCGCGTGCTGCTGTTCATGGTGTGCGGACTGCTGTTCCTTTACACCAGCTACCGCCTCAAGCCTCCGCGAGAAACGATACCGGCCGCACCGCCGGCTGACCGCTGGGCGGAATGAGCTCCGATGAGCCGCGTTTCTCCTATGACGAAATAGCCGACGCGTACGCGACCGCCGTCGATACGGCGCCCTTTAACGCGTTGTACGAGCGGCCCGCGATGCTCGCCTTGCTTCCTCCGGTGGCAGGAGCACGGATTCTCGATGCCGGGTGCGGATCGGGCTGGTACGCGGAACAGCTCGCGGGGCGGGGTGCTCGCGTGAGCGGAATTGACGCCAGCGAGAGGATGGTCGAGTATGCGCGTCAGCGGCTGTCACGCGCATCGTACCCGGACGGCGCCAAGCCGCAGGTACGAGTTGCCGATCTCTCGGCGCCGCTGGAATTCGCTGCGAGCGAGACCTTCGACGGGATCGTGAGTCCGCTTGTTCTGCACTATCTGCGCGACTGGCGGCCGACATTTCGCGAGTTTGGCCGCGTGCTCAAGCCGGGGGGCTGGCTCCTGTTCTCGACGCATCACCCGGGAACGGAGGCCCAGCGATTTGCGACGGCGCGCTACTTTGAGATAGAGCATGTCGAGGACGAATGGGGATTCATCGGCAGAGTGGAGTTCTACCGGCGGCCATTAATGGAAATCGCCGAATCGCTCGCGGATTCCGGGTTCATGATCGAGCGCATCGTCGAGCCAGTGCCGACAGAGGAATTCAGGCGGGAGAAGCCCGATTCATATCACCGGCTTCTGCGGCAGCCGGAGTTTCTGATCGTGCTCGCGCGAAGGAAGGACAACCGCTAAGGCAACAGCTTTACCGCAGAGAACGCAGGGCAACGCAGAGCGCAGGGGAACGGCGCCCGGCTTTGGGGTTTGTCGCTTCTCTTGAGCGACTGGTTGCTCGCGCGGGGCCGAACCCGATCCTCGGCGCCGTCGTTATCATTACAAGCAGTGTGGTCTTCTCTGCGATCCCTGTGAACCCGGCGTTCTCTGCGGTTGGCTTATTGCCTACTGCCGGCAGGGGCCCAGCGGATCCGGTTTCGGCTTGTCGACTCTCACTCTCGTATCCCGATTCGCGACTGCGATTGCGACATCGCGAACGAAGGCGGCGACGCGCGCCAGTCCTTCGTAATTGATGTACTGCGGCTCATCGGTCACCTGGTGGTAGTCGATGTGATAGCCGCGCGAGAAATACGTTATCGGAATCCCGGCTCGCGCATACATGTAGTGATCGCTCCGGCAGTAGCGGTTGAGCGGATGCCGCGGCGCGTCGAACGAGTAGTCTATCAGCCATGGCTCCGCGCGGAGCGCGTTCACCGAGTCGACGACATTGCCGAGCTCGGTTGAAAGGCGCCGCGATCCGATGACCTGAAGATTTCGCGGTCCGCCGCGTGCAAGGTCGATCGCCGTCCCGCGTCCCACCATGTCCATGTTGAGCTGGGCGATTATGGAGTCGCGCGGAATCGTCGGCTGGTCATTGAACCATGCGGAGCCGAGCAGGCCCGCCTCCTCGCCCGTGTGCCAGACGAAGAGGATGGAGCGGCGAGGTCTCCCGTCCGCCGCGAGCGATTCAGCGATCTCGAGCGCGGCGACGGATCCCGAACCGTCGTCGTCGGCGCCATTGTTGATCGAATCGCGTCGCGGCGGGTTGATGAGTCTCAGACTGTCGAGAACCGCCCTGATCCTCTCGCGCTCAACCCCGGTCGGCTGCCTCGCGGCGGTCTGGGCGCCTTCCGGCCGCATCACGCGATTGAACGCACGGAGCGAGTCGTGATCCACCGCGCGCGCGGCGATGCCGTTGTGGTCGCTATGTGCGCCCACCGCGACGACCTGACCCTTCAGTCGCGGATCGGACCCACGTAACAGGGCGACGACATTGCGCGCCGGAGCTTCCGTCGGACGGTCATCGAACGCGATATGCAGACTCACGTTGCGGCCGGTTGCGCCAGGACGCAGCGAAGCGAGCGGCGAGCCGAGTACGGATTCTGCCGCGCGCGTCGAGAGCAGAATGGTCGTTGGCCGCGCGGGTCCGCCGGCAGGGCGGGGCAGTCCGGCCGAGCGTGACGTGAGGCCGGCAGCGGCGGCCGGGGTTACGATCTCCAGTGCGGCGACCGCGATCGCGGCCGCGTTGGGAAAGCGTGAGATAGCGGTTGCGGCGGGAGTCGAGTACACGCCGGTCGGCATTCCATCAGCGCCGAGCGGTGCATCGAGCACGACCATGCGTCCCTCGACCTGCGCGGGAGCGAGCGACACCGTCGTGTCTCCGGCTCGGCCGCCGTAGACGCTCCCCAAGCTCTTAGCGCTGAGCCCGAGCCCGGCACGGAGCGATGACGTTGGCCGCACCGGCGCGAAGTCGGTGAAGATCGCGAGCCTCCGCCCGTGCACCGATATGGTCGAAGTCGAATCCGTTGCACGGCGCACGACCGGGACCGTCTGGAAGTACGTGCCCTTCTCGCCGGCCGGCTCGAGGCCGATTCTTCTCGCCTCGCGCGCGAGGTAGCTCGTCATCGCGTAGTTGCCGGTGTATCCGGCCTGTCTGCCGCGCATCGAGTCGTGGGCGACGAGAAAAATGCGGCTGCGCACGTCGGCCACGTTGATTGCCGCTGAAGTGGGTGATGGCGCGGCCGCGCCGCGAACAAACGGCGCGCAGGCAGTGATGACGGCGGGGGCCGCAAGTGACAGTGCGAAGCGGAAGATCATCTGGAACGAGGAAAGGTCAACATAGAACGACAGAGATGCGAGAGGCCAGAAGTATAGGTGCGAGTTTCGAGGGAACCGCGTGGGTTGTATCCTCGTAACTCCAAACTATGCTCCTCTGGCAACTCGCATCTCTGCTTTTCTTAGTTGACCTGACCCGCTTGTGGCCCGCTTGACCGGCTCCATGCGCAGTCGTAATGTGCCGCCCCATGGACGCCCCCGCACTCGATCAACCGGGACCTTTGCTCTCGCGGCTTGGATTCGTGGCGGCGCCGGTGCTGTTCCTCGCGATTCTCGCGCTGCCGTTCCCCTCGCTCAGCCCCGAGGCGCATCGCCTCGCGGCCATCATGTCGGCCGTCGTCGTACTGTGGATTTCCGAAGCGCTGCCGATGCCCGTGACGGCCCTGATCGGCGCCGCGGCATGCGTGGTAATGCGTGTCGCCCCGGCGAAGGAAGTGTTCGCGCCGTTCGCCGATCCGTTGATGTTCCTCTTCATCGGATCGTTCATCCTGGCCCGGGCGATCATGCTGCACGGGCTCGACCGCCGGCTTGCGTTCGGCGTGCTGTCCCTCGAGTGGGTCGGCTCGAGCCCCACCCGAATCCTCTTCGCGTTCGGAGCAGTCACGGCGTTCATCTCGGCGTGGATCTCGAACACCGCCACCACTGCCATGATGTTCGCTATCGGTCTGGCGATACTCAGGTTCATGTCCGACGGAGAGAAAGCGGCGGGCCGAACGCTGAGTCCGGCGTACATGACGGCGCTCATGCTGATGACGTCTTTCGCGGCGTCCATAGGCGGGCTCGCCACGCCGATCGGCACACCGCCGAACGTCATCGGACTCGGCTTCCTGCGCCAGCTTGTCGGAGTCGAGTTCCCGTTCTTCAAGTGGATGATGCTGGGTGTGCCTGTCGTGCTGATCCTTTTCGTGGTTCTCTTCATGACACTTCGCGGCGCGGCGCGCAATGTGTCGGCCGCCAGCAAAGCAACCGAGCGCGCACTTGACACGGTGAGCGATGCCCGCGGCCGGTGGACGACCGGCGAGATCTCCACCGTGATCGCATTCGGAATCACCGTCGCACTGTGGATCGTGCCGGGGATAATTGCGCTCGTCTACGGAGACGCGAGCGCGCAGTACAAGGCGGTCTCGTCGCGGGTTCCGGAGGGGGTCGCCGCCCTTGTCGGCGGGTCGCTCCTGTTTGTGCTGCCGGGAAACCAGGGCGGACGCGCCATCGGGTGGGACGAAGCCGTGAAAATCGACTGGGGAATCGTGCTCCTCTACGGCGGTGGCTTTGCGCTCGGCGTGCTTTCATTCCAGACGGGACTCGCCGAGACGATGGGCCGGGGACTGATCGGGATTATTCCCGACAACACCGGCATAGGCCTGCTAATCGCATCCACTCTCATGGCGGCGATGCTGTCGGAAGTCACCTCCAATACTGCATCGGCGAACATGGTGGTTCCGGTGGTGATCTCCATCGCCCGCGCAGCGGGTGCGGACCCACTCGAGCCGGCACTCGGCGCGACGATGGGCGCGAGCATGGGATTCATGCTACCCGTCTCGACGCCGTGCAACGCGATTGTTTACGGGTCGGGATACATCCCGCTATACCGCATGATTCGGTATGGCATAGTTCTCGACATCGCAGGCGTAGTCGTAATCGTTGCGCTCATCAGGATCATCGTTCCGCTGATTCGGTAGATGGTTGCGGGCTCTTCGATGAATATCTGGAGGAGCCTTCGCGGCCTCCCCCGGGACATCTGGGTGCTCGCCGGCGCGACACTGGTCAATCGCGCGGGAACGATGGTGCTCCCGTTCCTCGTGCTTTATCTGACGCGTGAGCTGGGGTTCACGCCGGCGCACGCCGGGCTCGCGCTCGCTGTGTATGGAGCGGGTGCGATAATCGTTGCGCCGATCGCCGGCCGACTGTCCGACCGCATCGGGCCGCTCCCGATCATGCAGGCTTCGCTGGTCGGGAACGGTCTCCTGCTGCTGATCTTTCCTTTCGTCGAGACCTTTGCGGGAGTGATCGGGCTCACGCTGGCGTGGGCGCTGGTGAGCGAGTCATTCCGGCCCGCAAACCTCGCAATCGTCGCCGACCTCGTGCCGCCGGAACAACGAAAGCCGGCGTTTGCGCTGAGTCGTCTGGCGATTAACCTGGGGATGAGCGTCGGTCCGGCGGTGGCGGGATTTCTCGCCGCGCAATCGTTTCGCTGGATCTTCGTGGTGGACGCGATCACAACAATCGCCGCCGGGCTCGTTCTCATCGCCATTCCGCTCAGCGCCGCGGGGCGCAGATACGGCGGGAGCGAGCGACCGGATGCAGCTCCGCGTGCTCCGAGCGGCCTGCCGGCCGCTCTCGAGGACAAGCGACTTCTGCTTTTTCTGATGGCGCTCTTCCTGACTGGAATCGTGTTCTTCCAGCACGAGGGAGCGCTGCCGCTGTTCCTCGTCGAAGACCTGCGGCTTTCGCCGGCGTTCTATGGAATGTTGTTCACGATCAACACGCTGATGATCGTATTCATGGAGGTTCCGCTGAATGCGGCGACGAGCCACTGGCCACACCGATGGGGCCTGTCGTTGGGCGCGATGCTGTTCGCCGCCGGGTCTGGGATTTTCGTGTTTGCCTCCGGGCCGGGGTTGATCGTCGCCGGTATCGTCATCTGGACGTTTGGAGAGATGATGCTCTTTCCGCAGGCGGCAGCCTACGTCGCGGATATTGCGCCGGCGCACCGTCGTGGAGAGTACATGGGGGCATACTCGCTCGCGTTCAGCCTCGCCTTCGCCGTAGCTCCGTGGGCCGGCACCGCTGCCTTCGCCGAGTTCGGGTCCACCTGGTTATGGGCTGGCGTGTTCATTGTCGGTTCGGCCTCTGCGGCGATGATGCTCTACGTCTCGAGCGACGAAGTCAAGCCCGCGGCAGCCCTGGGCTAGTTTGTGCCACAGATGCACAGATGGGCGACGATGCGCGCAGATGGAAAGCGAAAGGCACAACTACTGATTGAGGGGGGAACGGTAGACAACGCGTCCCGCCGTTCCCCTCAATCATTTGCGGTTCCGTTCTCCTCTGTGACATCCGGTCCATCTGTGAAATCTGGGTTAACGCTTTTCTGACGCTGCCGCGTTCCGATACGCCAGGACGCCTCAGCCCATCGTCAGGCGACTACTTGCCGCACTGAGCCGTCACGCGACCGGCTTGCGCGGGCATCCAGATCGCGAGTGCCGATGCCTTGCTCGTCGCCGACTTCACGCCGATCGCCTCTCCGATGACCTTCACGGTCGCATTCGAATCCTCGACGGGGTTAGCGATGATCGCATTGGCGCCCTGTTCGGCGGCCCGCTTCCTGATCTGAGCCACGATCTGTCCGTCGGAGGTATACACCGAGTTTCCTTCCGCCTCGATGAACGCGAGCTCGTGGTAGTCGTTTGGCACTTCGGCGCGGCTCTTGTAGACGACGACTGCTTCATCGCACGTCGGTGCCCGGGCGACGCGAGGGTTCACGTCGGTGGTCTGGGTACGGACGCCGCATCCCGCGGCTCCTGCGGCGAGGGCGACAAGCAGTGCGCCGCGAAGGGTTGTCTGGATCATGATGACCTCTCTGTGATGGGGGCTTTCCTCACGAACAAACATCAACTGATTTCAACAGTGAATCCTTTTGTAGTTGCCATTTCTAGGGCTATCTGTGCTCATCCGAGCCCATCCGGGCATCTGTGGTTGGCGTTCCAGCACCCCAGAATGCGACGGGCCTAAATTGTAGGATTGCAAGGCCGGGGCCAGATCAGCTGCCAGCGGGCAGCCGGCAACCGGTTATTATTCCCCCGTGCAACGTCACCACGCTTGGCGGAGCCTCTCGCTCATTGGCGGTCTCGCGCTCTTACTGCTGCCGCTTCTCACGGCATCCTGCGGGCGGGAGCCCACCGACCCCGCCCGCTCCAACCTGAATGGCGTGTGGAAGTCATTCGACGGTCACTTCAATCTTTACAATATCGAACTCGTGCTCGTGCAGCCGGCGCCGGGCCTCGTCACCGGCATATGGACGTCGCAAGGGCGGGTGGACAAGAGCTGCCCTCCCAGCCCGCTGTGCCGGGACACGAGCACCGTCATCGGCAGAAGCGAAGTCGCCCAGGTTGTCCTCGACCTGCAGGGTATGGGGCCGTTCGTCGGCCAGCTCGTTCAGAAGGACACCCTCAGGGGAGCCATTCGCCTGGAGGGAAGAAACTTTCACCTGAAATTCGGGAGATATCCCTAGTGTCGATCAGTCTTTTGCGAGCGAACAGTTGACGACGCCGGTGCGGCGCATCAGGGTGGCCTGGATCGTCGGTGCTGCGTTCCTGATCTTCACCGCGATCCCGGCTGCGGTCGGTTTCGTCACCGACTGGTTCTGGTTTCAGGAAGTTGGATACCAGACGGTGTTCACGACGCAACTCGCAACGAAGGTATCTCTGTTTCTTGCGGTGGCGCTGGTTGCGTACTTCTTCCTCGCGCTCAATGCCCGCATCGCAGGACGGGGCAGCTCCCGCGCGCCTGTGCTGTGGCGGATGAGTCCGGAGCTTCCCCCGGTGGATGTCGCCGCCGGTCTCACGCGCCTTGCCGCGCCAATCGTCGTCGTGCTCGCACTGATGTTCGGCCTCGCCGCCGGCGGCGACTGGATGGATGTACTCCAATTCATGAATCGGAGCGCATTCGGTCTCGCGGATCCGGTCTTCGGACGCGACGTCGGCCATTACGTATTCGCGCTGCCAGCGATCGCTTCGCTGATCGGCACACTGCGGGGCCTTGTGATCGTGGCACTCCTGCTATCGCTCGGCCTGCACCTCATTCGTGGTCGCGTGACGCTGCCTCCGCAGCGGGTCGGACTCGAGCCGCCGGCCGACAAACACATTGCCTCGCTACTGGTGACATTCCTGATTCTCACCGCACTCCAGATCTGGTTCGTGCGCATGCCCGGTCTCCTGTACTCCACGACCGGGCCGCTCATCGGGGCGAGCTATGCTGACCTGAACGCCCGCTATCCGGCCCTTCACCTGATCGCGGCGACCGCACTCATCGGGGTGGCGCTCATCATCTACGGAATGCTGCGGCGCAAGATCGTGTGGTTCACGTTGATCTCGGCGGGCGCATACGTCGCCGTAACGGTCGTCGCGGGCGGGTTGTATCCGTGGGCAATCCAGCGGTTCGTGGTCGCCCCGACCGAACTTACTCGCGAGTCGACTCAGCTTCTCAGCCACATCCGCGCGACGCGCACTGCATGGGGTCTGGACAAGGTGGAGACGCGCGACCTGAGCGGCGATGCGCGGCTCACGCTTCAGGACGTTCGAGCCAACGCGCCCACGATCGAGAACGTGCGCCTGTGGGACCGCGATCCGCTGCGCCAGACGTTCGGGCAGCTTCAGGAGATCAGGACGTACTACGATTTCGTCTCGGTGGACGATGACCGCTATCTGATTGACGGCCGTTACCGCCAGGTGATGCTTTCGCCGCGCGAGCTCAATCCGGAATCGCTGCCGACGCGGACGTTCATCAATCAGCACCTTACATTCACGCACGGCATGGGGCTGACCCTGGCGCCCGTCAACGAAGTCACGTCCGAAGGTCTGCCAGTGCTGTTCATCAAGGACCTTCCCCCCGTTTCGAGCGTCTCGCTCAAGGTCACGCGGCCACAGATCTACTTCGGCGAGCTGACCGACGAGCATGTGTTCGTGAACACGCGGCGGGCGGAGTTCGACTACCCGTCCGGGGACGCGAACATTACGACCCGCTACAACGGATCGGGTGGCGTGCGCGTCGGCTCCTTCTTCAAGCGGGGCCTGTTCGCGATGCGCTTCGGCGCGCTGAACATCCTCTTGTCGGGCGATATCAACAGCGATAGCCGCGTGCTGTACAACAGGGACATTATGCGGCGCGCGCGCCTCGCGCTGCCGTTCCTCACGTTCGATGAAGACCCGTACATGGTCGTCGCGGACAATGGAGAGCTCAAGTGGATTCTCGACGGCTACACTTCCACCAGCCGGTACCCGTACTCGGCGCGGCTTTCCGACGGCACGAACTACATGCGCAACAGTGTCAAGGTTGTCGTCGATGCATATAACGGGGCGGTGACGGCGTTCATCGTCGATGCCGCCGACCCGCTGGCGCGGACCTACGCGAAGATTTTTCCTGGCACGCTGAAGCCGCTTTCAGAGATGCCATCGGACATCCGCACGCATATGAGGTATCCGAACGACCTCTTCCGCGTGCAGACCGCGCTCTACGCCACGTTCCACATGGACGCCGCGGACGCCTTCTACCACCGCGAGGATCAGTGGCAGACGCCGGTCGTGGACGCGAAGAGTGAAAACCAGAGCCAGTTTCTGCGCCACATCGTGATGCGCCTCCCCGACGAGCAGCAGGCCGAATTCATCTTCATGGCGCCGTTCACGCCGAAGGGAAAGGACAACCTCGCGTCGTGGATGGTCGCGCGAAACGACGGCGCGAATTACGGTAAGCTGCGCGTCTACCGATTCCCGAAGCAGAGTCTGGTGTACGGGCCGCGGCAGATAACTTCGCGAATCGACCAGGACACCGACATCGCGCGCGAGTTGACGCTGTGGGACCAGCGCGGGTCGGAAGTGATTCGCGGCGAGCTGCTGGTAATACCGATCGAGAAATCACTCATCTACGTCCAGCCCATCTATCTGCGCGCGGAAGGCGGCCGCATTCCTGAGCTGAAGAGGGTGGTTGTAGCGTATCAGAACAGGGTGGTGATGGCGGAGACTCTCGAGGCCGGCCTCGCCCAGGTATTTGGCGGCGAAGTTGGCCGTTCAGCGCAGCGCGACTCGGCCGTGGCTGGTGCGGTGCCCGTCGCGCCCACCGATACCAGTGCGGCGGTGACGAAGGCGTCCGGCGGAGTCGGCTCGACGCTCGCAGCCGAGGCGCGCGCGCACTACGACCGCGCGATAGCGGCGCAGAGAAGCGGAGACTGGGCGGCGTACGGGCGGGAGATTCGGGAGCTTGGCGAGGTGCTGCGGCAGCTCAGTGGGGGGGCGAGCCGGTAGAGAAATGCCGAAGGTCAAAGGAGAAAAGCTGACCTTCCGGCCGCTGGCAGGTAGGCCTTTCTCCCTTAGATCTTCAGGAAGATCCTGCGCCGGTACATCACCGCCAGGATCGCGAACCAGAACAGCACCGTCGTCAGCGCAAACGCGAGCGAGGCGTTACGGGGCTCGAGCCAGGAAGCGAAGACTTCCTTGTAGAAAACGGTCTGCACTGCGGTCGGCGCTCCCTCGTACTCGACCTTCCATAGTGTGTAGATGATTCTCGCGAGCACACCCGATCCCACGAATGCGACGATCGGATTCACGCCGTAGATCACGAACGGCTTTGTCCACCAGCGGATGTCGTGCTCCTCGATGATCCACATGATGGTCGCCAGTGATGCGCACGCCATTCCCGCTGTGAAGAGAACGTAAGAGCTGGTCCAGATGTTCTTGTTGATCGGGAACGACCAATGCCACATGAGGCCGGCGACAATCGCCAGACATCCAACGGCGAGCAGTCCCGCGATCCGCTCGACGAGCGGCCGGCCCCGTTCGGCGATCCATCGGCCGGCGATCACACCGAGGATCGCCGTGCCGATCGCCGGGATGGTAGACAGGATGCCTTCGGGGTCGTAGGTAACGCTGCCGGTCCAGATGTGCTTCGTGCCGAGTATGGCGCGGTCGATGTGAGCGGCCAGCGTCTGGCTCTTGTCATCGAGCAGCAGAGCTCCGATGTCCTTGCCGGGAATCGGAATGAGCGTCATTGCGAACCAGTATCCATATAGTAGTGCCGCGAGGATGATCACTTGCTGCTTGAGCGTCGTCCGCAGGGTTAGGAGCGCGGAGGCGACGTAAACGAGAGCGATCCGCTGCAGCACGCCAAGAATGCGAACGTGATCCCATCTCCATGCGATTCGGTCGAGGAGCGACGGGTCGGTCATGCCTTCGATGGTTCCCCATTGGTAGAACGGGAACGCGGACATGAGGAGTCCGAGCAGAAAGATGATCCCGCCGCGGCGGAGTATCTGGCGGACGAGCGCCCCGTCGTCGTCGCCGCGCTCGCGCCGCGCGCTCAGCGACAGGTGCGTCGTGATACCGACTATGAAAAGGAAGAAGGGAAAGATGAGATCGGTGGGCGTCCATCCATGCCATTCCGCGTGCGCGAGCGGCGGGTAGATCGCGCTCCACGTGCCGGGATTGTTGACGAGAAGCATTCCGGCGACGGTGAGCCCGCGAAAAACATCGAGCGAGATGAGACGCTCGCGGGTTGGCGGCAGGGGTGCAACGGTTGATGTGAAGCCTTTGCCGGCTGAGCCGTCGACGCGATACGTCGCCTTCGTGACCGGCGGTTGAACCGTTGTGCTCATGTGTTGCGTGCTCCTGATGACTGATATTCGCGCGAGGGTGTTCGCGTGGCAAGTGCGCCGCGCAGTCTTGACGGCGGGCGTCGCCGACCTTAGCTATGGCGCAAGAATCCGGCGCTCTGGGCGGACTGTCGAGGGCGCCGGATAACATGTACACAGACTCGAGGTAGCTGATGTCCGCAAATCGCATCCGGAGTTTGCTCGCACTTGCGTTCATTGCGTTTGCACTGCCGGCGGCGGCGCAGAACGGAACCATCACGGGGAGGGTTACCGATCAGGGTGGCCAGCCAAGACCGGGCGCCATAGTACGGGCAATAGCTGGAGTGCGGACCGTTGGCACCGCCATCGCCGACGACGGCGGAGCTTATCGCATTTCCAACTTGCCTCCCGGAACGTATTCAGTTCAGGCGCGATTCGTTGGCTTCAGTCCGCGTAGCGTAAACAACGTCATAGTTGGCGCGGGGGCGAGCGCCACTGCAGATATCTCGCTCACAACGAATGTAACGCAGCTTGACGAGACGACGGTGACGGCGTCGCGCCGAGAAGAGAAAGTCCTGGATGCGCCTGCGTCGGTGTCGATCATTACTGAAGAGAAGATCAATGCGAGACCGGCGATCAACGTGGCCGACCATGTCGCTGCGTCCCCTGGGATCGACGTGGCGCGCGGCGGAATCGTGCGGTCGAACATCGTCTCTCGCGGCTTCAACAACATCTTCTCCGGCGCGCTGATGACGCTGACCGACAACCGATTCGCGTTCGTTCCATCGCTGCGCGTGAACATTCCTTACCTGTCGACCACTACAATGGAAGACATCGAACGGATCGAGCTGGTTCTGGGACCAGGGGCGGCTCTCTACGGCCCGAACACCGCCAGCGGCGTAATGGCGCTTATCACAAAATCCCCGTTCGGGTCGCAAGGCACGACGGTCACCATCGACGGCGGCAATCAGAGCGTGCTGCGCGGCGGAATTCGCAGTGCCTGGACGCCGACTCCCAAGCTTGGATTCAAACTGGCTTACGAGGGCTTTCGCGGAGAGGAATGGCCGTTCCTTCCTCAGGACACGATTGGCGAACAGAAACCGCGGGATCGCGACGTTAACAGACACGGTGGCGAAGTTCGTCTGGATTTCCGCCCAACGGGATCCAGCGAGATTATCGCGAACTATGGAAGAAGCCAGGCCGGAAGCGCGGTGGAACCCACCGGTCTCGGGCCGGCCCAGATCAAGGACTGGGTGTATCAGACCTACCAGCTCCGGGGCCGGTACAATCAGCTCTTCGCGCAGGTGTTCATGAACACCAGCGACGCCGGCGGAACATTCCTGCTTCAGAAGGTGAGGCCGGCCACCAACTGTCCCGACGTAGCGGACGACGCGTGCATCATTGACCAATCGCGGCAGTTCGCCGCGCAGGTACAGCATGGCCTCAACTTCGGCTTGCGGCAGCGCTTCCTCTATGGTCTCGATTACATCCACACCACGCCGCAGACTGAAGGTACGATCAACGGCAGGAACGACGACGACGACGAGATAACCGAGGTCGGCGGATATCTTCATTCAGTCACCTCGCTGTCGAGCATGTTCGAGCTCACCACCGCGGCTCGCGTAGACAAGCATAGCCGCCTGGAAAACGCCGTGTTTTCGCCTCGCGTGGCCCTTGTCTTCAAGCCGGACGATGACCAGGCTTTCCGACTCACCTACAACCGCGCGTTCTCGACGCCCAGCACGAACAACCTGTTCCTCGACCTCGTCGCAACGAGAACGTCTCTCCTGAATATTCGTGCGCTGGGAACGCCGGAGACCGGCTTCCAGTTCAGACGCGATTGCGCCACGGGCATCGGCAGTCTCTGCATGAAGGTTTTCCCAGCTTTTGGGGGAACGGGGAGTTTCGTTGCCGCGAACCCCTACGCGAACTCGTTTGCGGCGGCAAGAACCGGAGTAATAGCCAGTCTGACGGCTTCGTTCACCGCCCAGTTCATTGCCGCCGGTTTGCCTCCCGCAGTGGCTGCCGGACAAGCGGCGGTCGTCGCCAACGCGACGGCCAATTTTCTCGGTTCGAGACAACCGACCGCCGAGCAGGTCGGCACCACGCTGGTCATTCCCGGAGTACCGGGCGCCCCTGCCTTTCCGGTATCTGCGTCGCAGCTCCTGGACATCGATCGTCCCAAGCCAACCATTCACAACGCGATCGAGGCGGGTTACAAAGGCCTCATTGGCAAACGGCTTCAGTTGTCGTTAGACGTGTGGCATGACAGGCGGGAGAATTTCGTCGGCCCGCTACAGCTCGAGTCGCCGCTGGTGTTCCTCAACGGCAACACGCTGGGCGCTTACCTGGGCGCGCAGTTAGCCGGGTTCTTCCCGACCATTGGACTCCCCGCCGCTGCAGCGGGTCCAGTGGCGGCCGCACTGGCGGGCTCACTTCCCGGAAGTAATCCGACGGCCGCTTGCTCCCTGACGGCGCCGGCGGGCTGCCCCATTGGAGTCGTCAACTTTGACACCCCCAATGCCGGCAATGATGTGATCGTCGCCTACCGCAGCTACGACAAGGACCTGAGCCTCTGGGGCAGCGACCTCGGCCTTGAAATTCTACTCGATGGTGGTTTCTCGGTGCAGGGTACGTATTCGTATGTCAGCAAGAAGCTCTTTTCCAAAGCAGACCTCGGCACCAGAGAGGATGTCTCCCTCAATGCGCCAGCGAACAAGCACTCGGTGGCTATCAACTACAGGAACGAGGCGAACGGGTTGAGCGCCGAAGTGCGTGAGCGACACGTTGACGGGTTCAATACGCTCGCGTTTGTTGGAGGTGCGATCGAGCCGTATACGCTCATCGACGCCGGCGTTTCATTCCGTCCCTCGTTCCTGAACGGCGCGCTTATCGCCCTTAACGGCACGAACCTCCTCAACAAGCGTCATCGCGAGTTTACACAGGGAGGGTTCATCGGGCGGCTGATCATGACCCGCCTCCAGATGACATTCTAGAAGGACCCGTAACCGGGCACCGGTACGCGGTGCCTGGTAACGGGTAACGTTCAGTTGAACATTCTCCTCGACGCCGGCGCGCGTCCCGTGATCGGCCATCGCGGCAATCGCGCGCACGCTCCCGAGAACACCATCGAGTCGTTCGCGCAGGCCGTGGCGCTCGGCGCCGACGCGATCGAATTCGACGTGCACGTCAGCGCCGACGGCATTCCCGTCGTTCACCACGATCCCACCGTGGCGCGTACGACCGATGGCAGCGGCGAGATATCACGGATAACGTTCGCGGAGCTGCGCCGTCTCGACGCAGGCGCGCGGTTCACACCGGACGGCGGAAAAACCTGGCCGTTCCGCGGCATGGGCCACCGCATCCCCTCGCTCGACGAGGTGTTCGAAACGCTTCCGTCGACCCCGCTGCTTATCGAAATCAAGACGCCGCTTGCGGCGACCGCCGTGCGCGCATCGATCGAGACACACGGCGCCGAGCACCGGGTTCTTGTCGACGCGACGAGTTCGGTAGCCCTGCGTGCGTTCTCGGGCTCCGAAATCGCCGCCGGCGCCTCGCGCGCCGACGTCGCGCGGCTGACGGCCGAGATCGTTCTCGGGCGGCAGGTCACACCACTCACCTACAGAGCGCTTTGTGTTCCGCTCTCCTACTACGGTATTCCGGTGCCGGTGCGGCGATTCGCTAAGATCGCGCCGAAATACGACTGCCGCGTGCACGTGTGGACGCTCAACGATCCGGCGGTTGCCGCGGATCTGTGGGCGGCAGGAGTGAACGGTATTATAAGCGACGACCCGGCCGTGATGCTGAAGGTGCGGCCGACGCGTTGATTCAGCGGCGCGCCCTAACGCGCCCGCGGCTTTTCTGACGCCTGGGCACCGGGAGCACCCAGCGTACTTGTCGGGACTTGTTCGGGCTCCACCCGCTGGCCGTTGCGCCTGACTACATACGCTTCCATCGCGAAATACTCGGGCAAGCCGAGACGGTCGACAGTACCCGCTGTGTTCTTGTTCCGCTCCTCCACGCGCTGCCAGAATTCGCGGTCGTCCTGGCCGGGGAACGGAGCGCGATCCTTCTGGCTCTGGTGCTTGAAGATCGCGAGGATCTTGCACCGAAGCTCATCCTCCGAGAGCGGCACGAGCACGTCGGCCTCCTTGACGTCCCACTCCTGCCAGGCTCCGCGATAGTACCAGATGTCGGGCGGCTCTCCGGAGTACTGGAGCAGCGCGGCCTCCACTGTCTCGAGACACATCCGATGCGTGCCGTGCGGATCGGAAAGGTCACCGGCGACAAACACGAGTGAAGGACGATGCTCTTCCAGCAGCTCCAGCGTTATCCGGACGTCCTCGGGTCCAATGGGGTCTTTCCGCGTCTGGCCGGTCTGATAGAAGGGCAGATTCAGGAACCGCGCCTGGTCGCGGTTCATGCCGAAGGTCTCGATGCCCGACACAGCTTCGGCTTCGCGAATTCCCCGTTTGATCACCAGCACTTCATCGATGTCCACCTGGCCGGGCACCTTGGTCGCCAGGAACGTCTCGACCTTGTGAATCAGGTCTCGAGTATGCGTTTCGGGCATCGAGAAATCACGATCGAAACGGCGCAGGAAATCCACGTAACGGCGCACTTCGTGGTCGAAAACCGCGATGTTGCCTGACGTCTGATACGCAACGACGATGTTGTTGCGATTCTGGTGGAGCTTGTTCAGAATCCCGCCCATCGAGATCACGTCATCGTCCGGATGGGGTGAGAAGACGATGATGTTGCGATCGGTGGGCAGCTTGCTACGCCCGCGAACCTTGGAGATGAGCGCGTTGAAGACCTCACCGTTGAGCGGGCCGGCCTCCTGGTACCGGGCGAGGAGGGAGCTCAGGTGATTCTCGCGGTAGTCGAGGCTGTCGAGCTTGAGAATCGACTTGTGCGTTACTTCACTCAGCCATATCACTGCCGCGATCTCGAGGTCGCGCGTCCACTCCACTTCACCCACGATCCACGGCGTGCGGACGCGGGTAAGATCGGCGCCAGCGGCGGGATCGACGTAGAAGACGGCGTTGAAGTGGCGTTGAAGGTAGGTTGCCGCTACGTCGGGAACGGGTTCGCCTTCTACCGCGCGGCGTACGATCGCTGCCTTGTGCTCTCCCGTCGCGAGGAGCGCAACCTCGCGCGCTTCCATAATCGTGGCGACGCCCATCGTGATCGCCTCGGTCGGCACGTTGTCTTCGCCGAAGAAGTCAGCCGCGGCATCCCGCCGCGTTATCGTGTCCAGGGCAATCGCGCGCGTGCGTGAATCGATTCCCGAGCCCGGCTCGTTGAAGCCGATGTGGCCGGTCTTCCCGATGCCAAGAATCTGCAGGTCGATCCCGCCGGCTTCGCGAATGGCATCCTCGTAACGCTGCATCGCCGCCTTCAGGTGCTCCCGCGGCGCAGCGCCATCGGGTATGTGAACATTCTCGGGGCGGACGTCGATATGGTCGAACAGATTCTCCCACATGTAGCGGTAGTAGCTGTGGATGCTGTCCGGCCGCATCGGGTAGTACTCATCGAGATTGAACGTGACGACGTCCGAGAAGGTAAGGCCTCCTTCCCGATGCATGCGGATCAGCTCCCGATACACTCCGATCGGTGTGCTGCCTGTCGCGAGTCCAAGTACCGCCGTCCGTCCCTCCGCGCGCCGTTGTGCGATTACTTCGCCGATTCGGCGCGCGACGACCCGCGCGATCTCTTCGTACTCGGCGATGATGACTGGAACTCTTTCTCGCGCGCGGGCGTTCAACGACCTCCCTCCCAATCGATCAGCGGTGCATCCAGGATCGCCATTTGCGCCGCGTCCGCGACGGCCTTCCTCAACGGCACGTGACGCTGATTATCCCGGCTGGGATTGACGCGATTGGTGAGCAGGATCACGAACAGGCCGCGCTCCGGGTCGATCCACATGGAAGTGCCTGTGAATCCGGTATGTCCGAAGCTCCGCGCGGAAAAGTGTCGTCCCGCGCTCGAGCCGGGCGCAGCCGTGTCCCAGCCAAGCGCCCGGCTCGATCCGCGCCACTGAGGTGCCGTCCACCGTGCGATCGAGTTGGGCGCCGCGATGCGCACGCCGTTGTACTCTCCGCCGTTCAGCAGCATCTGAGCGAACACGGCGAGATCGCGCAGCGAGGAGAAAAGTCCAGCATGGCCAGCGACGCCGCCCACTGCCCACGCGTTCTCGTCGTGCACCGCTCCCCGCACGAGCCCGCCGCGCAGCGAGTCGATCTCGGTCGGCGCGATGCGGGCGTGAAGGCTCGTGTCGGGATTGAACAGCGTGCGCGTCATTCCGAGCGGCTGGAACACGCGCGCCGAAACGAAGGCGTCGAGCGTCGTCCCGGCGATTGTCTCGATCACCAATTGCATCAGGATCATGTCCCAGTCGCTGTAAACCGTCTGCGTACCCGGCACTGATTTCAATGGCCGCAGGTTTATCTGCTGGAGATACTGGTCGCGCCCCTTGAACTCACGATATAGCGGCGCGAAGGCTTCCAGCCCCCCTCGGTGCATGAGCAGCATCCGGACGGTAATCGCGGCCTTGTCGGGCGCGTTGAACGCGGGAAGATAGCTGGCAACAGTGCGGTCGAGGTCGAGCAGTGCCTGCTCTTCGAGCATCATCGCCGCGGTCGTAGTCGCGAGCACTTTGGTGAGCGACGCCATGTCGTACATCGAGCTCTCGTCCACCGGCGGCGATGCCTTCGCCGTGTCGAGCGTACCGTAGGCCTTCATGTGGACGAGGCGGCCGTAGCGGCCGACCGCCAACGCGGCGCCTGGTGCGACCCGTTCCTGCAGCGCCACCGCCATGATCGAATCGAGCGCCGCGTTGAGGTCGTTGCGCATCCCCGCATCGGCGGGGGCCGAGCGAATGAGAGTCGTCACGCCGGGTAGCCGGGCAGGCACCGGCAGCTGCGAGGCTGGTATGACGCAGCCGGTGACGGCAGCCAGTATCGCAGCAGTCCCGGCTATTGGGAGGGAGATAGCATGGCTCATTGGCGCTGAACGGTTGCGTTGCGCTGCAATCCAGCGCCGGCAGGGAAGTACGGCGGCAGCGATATAGGCAGCCGGCCGGTGATCGGAATCTCGCCGAGCAGCGCGGCGGCGGCCGCGCGCTGCGACACGGGCGCTCCGCCCCAGGCGAGAAGGTATGCCGGAACCGACGGGAACGCGCTGAACACGTATGGGCTGCCGAAGGAAATGGCGACGACGGGCTTCTGCTGAGCGGCAAGAGATTCGACCAGCTCGGGCAGCCCGCCGCGCGCTGCCACCGAGCCGCTGCCGGCGCGCGGCGCGACATACGTGGACGCCACGACGACATCCGCGGAATCCGCCTGCAATCTGATCGCATCGTACTGCTCCCGCGTCGTTCGAGCATCCACGCGTACAACCGTGACGACGCGGCCGCCCCGGCCGAGCTCCTGGTTGAACACGCGAGCTGCGAGCAGATCGTCTCCGTCAGCGTAGGTAATCGAAAGAATCTTTCTCCCGGCGGCCCCAATCGGCACCAGCGATCGCGAATCGCGCGCGAGCGTGATGGACTTCTCCGCGACCTCCCGTGCGACGGCCGCGTGTGATGGAATGTTGACGATCGTGTCAATGCCATCGAGGTCGACGAGGCGGCCGGTGCGCAGCCCCGCTTGCGCTTTCGCGCGCAGGATACGGCGTACCGACTCGTCGATCCTCGCCTGGGAAATGCGTCCTGAAGCGATCGCCGACATCAAGGTGTTGATCGCATCGGGAACGCTGCGCGGCATGAGGAGAACGTCAGCGCCGGCGGCGACCGCGAGAATGAGCGGCTCAGTCGCGCCGTACCTGTCGGCAACTGCGGCCATCGTCATCGCATCGGTGACGAGGAGGCCGGTGAATTTCATCTCCTTCCGGAGAAGGTCGGTCATGAAGTATGGCGACAGAGTTGCGGGCGGAGCGCTGTCGCCGAGCACGGCCACGGCGGCGATGTGGGCGGTCATGATGGCGTCGATTCCGTTGTCCACCGCGGTGCGGAATGACGGAAGATCCACCGAATCGAGGTGTGCCCGGCTGGCGCGAATCGTCGGCAGCTCGATGTGGGAGTCGGCCTGCGTGTCGCCATGCCCGGGAAAATGCTTGGCTGTCGTCATGAGCCCGGTCTCCCGCGCGCCACGGATGTACGCGGCACCGAGACGCGACACCAGGCGGGGGTCTTCGCCGAACGATCGGGTATTGATGACCGGGTTCACTGGGTTCGCATTCACGTCGAGCACCGGGCCGAACGACATGTGCACGCCGACCGCGCGCGCCTCGGTCCCGAGAACTCGTCCGAGGCGGTACGCGAGGTCGTCCGATGCCGTCGCTCCGAGCGCCATTACCGGAGGGAAGACGGTGCCGCCTCCCTGAGGCAGCAGCGATGGCAGCGCGTACGATCCACCGAGTCGCATTCCGGTGCCGTTCTCCATGTCCGACGCGATTAGTAGTGGCAGGGTTGACAGCCGCTGCATGTGATTCAGCTTTGCGCCGTAACTGTGCGGCAGACCGATCGAAAGAATGAGTCCGCCCACCTTGTCTTCCTCGACCCACTTGCGCACCTGCTCGAACTCCGGCGATCCGACGGCGGCGTACTCACCGGGTACCCACGGCATGATGAGCTGTGCGGCGCGTTCTCGCGGAGAAAGCGAAGCGAGTGTTCGCTCGACCCACATTGAATCGGGAGCCGAGAGGGGCGTGAGCGCACCCGGATGCGCAGCGCCGAGCGGCCGGTCGAAGCCGGATCGCGCGTGCATCGCGGCGCCCGGCCCGGAAGCCGGGCTGATCGGTGGCGCGCAGGCACCGATGGCAATCAGCGAGGCGAACATCGAGCGACGATGCATTGACGACAGAAGATGGCATGCGAGTCATTCTTGACGCAATCGTGACGCGATGTCAATTTTGCCCGTCGTCAAGAGCCAGGTGTCACCCCATCCAGCCCTGTCCGTGCCGCAATCGGCCCTGCCCAACGCACCAAGCTCCTACAGCACTTATACGGGCACGCTTCCGGGCGGCGAGTTTTCGGCTGCGGGCCATATCAGGATCGCCTCGTCGCTCGAGGCGCAGTACATCATCGCCGAAGCACAGGGCCCCACCGCCGCGACGCTGGCGTTCGTAAACGCGAGGCGCGCGGTGGGGGGGCAGGCGGGTGGCTCGTTCGCCGGTGACGCCCTCATGGCTGAGTTGCGGAGCCAGCGGTCGCGCGATTTCTATCTCGACGGCCACCGTCTCGGGGACATGCGCCGCTACCTCGCCCAGGGAATCGATCTGTTCGAGAAGGGAGCCTACCCGGGAACGACATCCGGCGAGACGTTTGGCGACCAGACTTGCTGGCCGCTTCCACTTGCGGAGATCAATGGCAACCCGAACATCCCGAAGCCCTAGTCCGCGCCTGCAGTTGACATTTCGATAGGGGGAGCGTCCTAAACACACTACGCGCAGAGAATGGGTTAGCGGCTTCCGCCGACAGACGCCATCTTTCAACCTTTCGCGGCCCGGCGTGTATCAAACGCTTCACCGCTAACCGATTCGGACACCCAGTCCCCGCCTCGCGGGAGTCCTTCATGCGCAAGTCTGGTCTTCTGTTCGCACTATCACTCATTGTCGCGTGCAAGGGCGATGGGGGGGTGGACCCTCTCGTCACAACGACAGTCGCGGTGACGTCCTCTGCCACGCAGATAGCCGTCAACGAGACGGCGCAGGCGACAGCGCTCGTAAAGGATCAGAACGGCAACCCGTTGACGGGAAAGACAGTCGAGTGGTCAAGCCTGAATCCGGCCGTCGCATCAGTAACTCCGGCTGGCCTGATTCGTGGAGTCGCCCCCGGGTCGTCGACAATCCAAGGCAGGGTTGACGGCATCATCGGCAGCGCGGCGATCATCGTGATCGTCCCTTCGACGGCCTGCCTTTCGGGCCCGACGACCGTAGATCTCGCGGTAGGCGCGGTGCGGGTGCTCTCGGCGGCGGCGACGAGCGGATGCATCAAGCTCGCGCAATCACCCGCGGCCACGGACTACATCGTCATCGCGGCGAACGCGAACCAGGTGCCCGATGAGCTGCCCACCTATGTAATCAAGTCAGATGAAGGCGAGATAGTTCCGAATACGACGTTGCTCGCCACGCCTTCGCGCATCATCGCATCCCTCAGCGTACTCGCTGAGACGCTTTCTCCGCAGCTCGCATTCGAGCGGGGGCTTCGAAGGATCGAGAGAGAGCAGCTTCACATTCCCGATGCGCAGCGTGCATGGCGTGGCAGAGGGCTCGAGTCGCCGCTTCGCTACTCAGTCTCGGTGGCGATTCCGGTAGTGGGCGAAAAGACGCAGTTCAAGGTGCCGAAGTCATGCAGCAACTTCACCACCATCACCGCGACGGTGCAGTACATCAGCAACCGGTCCATCATCTACACAGACGACACGTCGCCCTCGGGCGGCTTCACGTCGACCGATTTCCAGCAGATCGGGGACGAGTTCGACTCGCTGATCTATCCCACTGATGTGTCGCTGTTCGGCAATCCGCTCGATCTGGACAACAATCAGCGCGTGATCATTCTCTACACGCCGGAAGTGAACAAGCTGACTCCATCCGGCACGCCGAACAGTTTCGTCGGCGGGTTTTTCTTCGCCGGTGATCTCTTCCCGTCGTCGGGATCGAATAGCTGCGCGCAGAGCAACGTTGCCGAAGTGTTCTATGCGCTTTCGCCCGATCCCGCCGGCGCCATCAACGGGAATGTCCGGAGCACGAGCCAGGTCCGGCAGGGAACCAGGGGTACGATCGCCCACGAGCTGGAGCATATGATCAACGCTTCAGAGCGCATCCGCAGCCCGATCGCCCAGGAATTCGAGGATGTATGGCTCGATGAGGCGCTGGCGCATTTCGCCGAAGACTATACGGGTCGCGTTTTGCGCGGTATCGGAGACTCGGAGAATGCGGATTTCGCGCGGCTTTCCACGAACATTTCGGACTTCAACGCGTTCTTCTTCCAGAACTTCGCCCGACTCCAGCGATACCTCCAGAATCCGGGGCCGAACGCACCGACGAGCCAGTTGGCGGATAGTTCGCTCGCCGCCCGCGGAGCGGCGTGGGCGCTGTTGCGTTACACGGCGGATCACTACGCGCCGGGTGGCGACATCAAGGCGTTCACCAGAGCCCTCGCCGGCGGCCCAAATACGGGCGTTAACAATCTCCTGACGCGCATCGGCGGCGGTGTTCCATTCGACACGCTTATCGCCGGCTGGATGGTGGCAAATTTCGCCGATGACGCCGGGATACCGGGCCTCGCGTCGAAATACACGTACAATACGTACAACATGCGCAGCAACGTCTCGGCGTTAACCGCGGCGCGGACCTACCCTCTCCTGATCAACGTCATCCAGGGCGGCGCATTCGTGTCGAACAATTTGTCCGCGCGCTCAGCGTCAGGCAACTACTTTCGTGTCACACGCAGTGGGGGTGCTCCGGCGCGGAGCATCAGATTCCTGAACGAGGATGGAAGGACTTCAGCGAGCTTCACTGGGGCGACGTTCTACGTGCTGAGAGTTCAATAGAGGCACATCGTCTGCGGTGGCTCCTGTGAAGGGTATAATCGCCGGTAAACCTTCAGTCCTGGTGGCCTGACGTGCGAAACGGGCCGTTTCTATCGACGTACTGGCCTGACCTTTCCGTCCGGTCCTACCTCGTACGCCGGCTGAACAGCGCTGTCCCGCTCGCGACGATCGTCGGGCGGAGGCAGCCGCGGGCCCATGGTTCCGCCTGGCTTGCTTGTCTCACCCGCGACTGGAGGCATTGTCCGCGCATCGGGAGGCGTGAGCGGCGCTGGCATCCGCTCTCGAGTGACGTTCGGATCGGCGGGATAGGCCGGCGGCGTCGGTAGAAGCGCGGTGTCGGCAACGCCACTGCCGGGCGCGGCCGAATCAACCATCGGACTGGTGTCCGCGACTCCGGCGCTGTCAGTCGCGGTGCTTCGCGAATCGCCCGTGCATGCCGCCATCGAAACGATCGGAGCGATCGCGACGACGACCGCCGCGCTACAACTGCGAGTCATTCTCGTTGTCTTCATTGGAGTCTCAGCGCTCGCACTACTCCGCCCGTCGAAACCTCGAATCTCGGCATGAGCACTTGCTCCCACGATGCCTCGGCGACGCCGGCGACAATCTGCGAGCGAGTCCCGAGCGCCGAAAAACCCGGGATCTGGTACGCGTCGGCGGCGAAAACATTCACGCCGTACCCTACGTCCGCGAGCGACTGAATGGTGATCGTGCTCATCGGATTGCTGAAGCCGGCTGCTTCGACGAAGCCGGTCATCAACTCGTTGTCGAACACCGATTCACGCCAGTGGCCGTCGGCGGTGCCCGCGCCCCCCGTGTTCTCGACGGGCACACTCGCATCACAGACCGGCGCGCCGCCAAGACTCAGACACGCGGCGAGGCCGAGGGCACCGATGAAGCGCGACTCGGCGGTTGTCGCGCCAGCGATGAGATTCTTCCTGCTCCAGAGCGTGCCAACGCCCACTACATGCAGCATCTCGTGCTGAACGACGTCCTTCAGCCGGCCGGTGGCGATGAGGCCGTCGATGTCATCCGTGTCGAAGCGCATTACGCCGATGACGGTGAAAGAACCGCCGGCGGGGCTGCGCGTGAGGCACGGTCCGGCTGAGGCGAGGACGCGTCCAGCCCCGTCGATGGGAGTGACCGACGCGTAAATCACGACATCGTCAACCGTCTCGCTTACGGTCACTCCGGGCACACCGCACGCCTCGATGTTGACCGGTGTGGCGATCGACACATTTGCAACATCCCCGGTCACGCTTGCGCGAATGCGCGCCGCGGCGAGGAAGAACGCCTCGGCTGCCGCCTGCGGCATCGGCGTCCCGAATACGCGGACCTCCACATCGAAGTCCGAGGCGACTATCGCGGGAGCAGTTGCGGTGAATCCGCCGCCGGTCGCCGCCAGTGCCTGATCAACCGCGGTCTGGCCGAGCCGCCATGGCGATGATGCGGCGTTGCCGGACGCATCGGTTGTGACCGGGCCCGGTGCAATGGATCCTCCACCACCCACGACGTTGAACGCGACGGACACTCCCGGCACCCCATTCGCGAACTGATCGCGCACCTGGAATACCACGGGCTCGGGCAGGTTGGTTCCGGCAGCGGCGACCTGGTTCGCCCCCCTCACCGCAGCAATAGAAGCCGGCAGGCCAGGCACGCCAATGATCGTAATGACGACCGGCGAAAGGCTCGCGACGGTGATCGTCAGCGAATTGATCCCGACTGTTCTGCCCAGCGTCCACGTTCCAACCGGGGTCGGGCCTTTGGAGGTGGATGTCGCGGCATTCGTGAGGGTTCCGCCTCCGGCGCTGACTGTGATGGCGACCGGCACGCCACCGATGGCGTTGCCGTTCGCGTCATTCACGACGAAAGTCGGAGTGGTCGCAACCGCCAGTCCGGCTGTCGCGGTTGCGACGTTGGTCGGCGTGGCGTTCGACGAAACCGCCATCGGCGGGGCAGCGGGTTCGCTGCATCCCCCTGCGATGAGCAGCGAAGCCGCCGAAAGGGCACGGAGTCTCACAGCATTCCGCGATAGTGAGGTCAGGCAAAGAGGGAACATAGAAATAACGTGCTGCCGGCTGCCGGCCACGAACGGCGCTACCGGCGTCCGGCTCAACCAGAAAGACAAACGAGTTCCTGAAGCCGGCCGAAACGCAGATATCCGCATTGCGTCGCTGATCCGTTCAATCCGCTCGATCGCTTTTCCAGCAGTTCCGATTGAGCCCGCAGCCGGCAGCGCCCCACCGAGCCGGCCGCCGGCGGCCGTGGTTCGTTTCCGTAGTCCCCTCGTGAGTCTGGTCACGTCTCCCTCAGGGCGCTCATCGGCGTTTCCCGGAAAACATCGCGGCCTGCGAGAAGCCCGATCGTGATTGTGAGCGCCAGCATCAGCAGGGCAATCGCGAAAGCGGGGCCGAGCGCAGGCGAATAACCGGTGTCGAAAACGAATCGTGTCAGCCCCCAGCCTCCGCCGATTGCGAGCACCATGCCGGTCAGGCTCCCCAGCAGTCCAAGAAGCGCGTATTCAGCCAGCAGAATCCGCATTATCTGACCTCGCGTAGCCCCGAGGGTCTTGAGGAGAACTCCTTCTCTAATGCGGTCGCGCCGCGTGGCGGCGACCGCGCTGAACAGCACCGGCACCCCCATGGCGAGACTGAACAGCGCCATGAATCTTATCGCAGTGGTGACCTTCTCCACGATCTTCGCGACGGTCTCCCTGATGAGCGAAAGGTCGAGACTGGAGACGTTAGGAAAGCGCGAGACGATGTCGCGCTGAAGTGCCGCGACGGCAGACGTCCCCTGGACACTGGCGAGCAGCACGTGCTGGCGCGGCGCTTCGCGCAGCGTCGCTGGAGAAAACACCGCAAAGAAGTTCGGCTCGAACCTGGCCCAGGTTACCTCTCGCAGGCTCGTCACGCGTGCGGGAATCTGCACTCCCTGCACGTCCCACGTCACGATGTCGCCGAGCTTTACCCGCAACTCGGCGGCGATGTCGTTGTCGAGTGACACTTCGCCCGTGTCGCGCGGCGTCGAAGCCGAAGCGGCGGCGAACCACTTGCCGGCGACGATCTTCTCGCCGGCTGTCACCGAATCGCGGAAGGTCGAGCGGTACTCGCGGCGCAACGCCCACGACGGCCGGGTCGGCCGCTGGTCGCGAGCCGCACCGCGTCCGCCCTGTGCGCTCTGATTCTCCCTCCGTCGCTGGACTAGTGCAACCGAATCGCGCCGCGTTGCACTCGTTCGGGCAATCGAGTCCTCCTCGCGCCTCGCCTGCGCATCGGTGACGATCTGCTCCACCGTGCGCCCGTTGACCGCCGCAATGCGCATC
Source organism: Gemmatimonadaceae bacterium (assembly GCA_013813715.1). GTDB lineage: Bacteria > Gemmatimonadota > Gemmatimonadetes > Gemmatimonadales > Gemmatimonadaceae > UBA4720. Next base: position 79,388 of record JACCRF010000077.1, read on the forward strand.
GTGACCACTGGTGCGCTCTGCAGCACCTGCCCCCGCGACTTGACGAGCGAGTCAACGGCGGCTGCCTGATCCTCCTGAATGTCGAAGAACACGAGATTCGCGTTCGACTTCTGGATGTTGACGTCGAATTGGCGCAGCAGATTGCTCTGGACGAGATAGAGCGTCGTGATGAGGAACGCCCCGAAGCCGAGCGACAGGATCACCGAGCGTGTCTGATTGGCTGGCCGGTAAAGATTGGCGACGCCCTGGCGAACCACGTACGGCCAGCCGGCGCGCAGCGAACGGCGCGCGACGTATGAGAGCATGATCGCGCTCGCGGTGAGAACCGCAATTACGGCGAACGTCGATGCACTGATCCACAGTCCCTGCCGGCCGTCGCTCGATCGGAGCAGCGCGATGGCGACGACGCTGAGACCGAGCGCCACGTTCACGGCGACGCGGGGGAAGTCGTTCCAGCGAAGCCGGAGGATCTCGGAATCGGCGTCGCGGCGGAGTGTCTGGAGCGGCGAGACGTTTCGCAGGGCGAGCAGCGGTCGCAGCGAGAAGATGAGCGCGATCCAGCCCCCGACGACGATGCCGGTTATGATTGCGGCGGGCTCAAGCGTCACCCGCACGTCGACAGGGAGAAAGTCACCGAACACCGCCGGAAGGCCGAACTGCACGGCGACGCCGAGGGCGGCTCCCGCGAGCGCACCGAGCAGGCCCATCGCGGCTGCCTGCGCGACGTACATCGCAAGTACCTGACCGCTTGACGCACCGAGACACCGCAGGATCGCGACGGTGTCGATCTTCCGGGACACGAACGCGCGCACACCGCTCGCAACACCGACACCGCCGAGCAGCAGCGCGACGAGTCCGACAATTCCAATGAACTCGGAAAGCTGCTGGATGTCCTCGGTTATGTTGTCTTCGCTTTGCGTCACCGTGCGGGCCCGAATCTGCATCCTTTCGAGTTCCTTGCGGAACGGTCTCACCGCCCGGTCCGGATTCGCTCCGTCGGGTAGCCGCGCAAGGATCCCGTAGTCGGCGGTGCTACCGAACACGAGGAGCTGCGTCTCCGGTACGTATCGCTCGGGAATGAACACCCGCGGCCCGATTATCTCCGCGATGCCGGGCGTGCCTGGCACTTGCTTGAGCACCGCGGCGATTACGAATCGGCCGAGTCCGAGAGTCAGGGTATCGCCCAGCCGCGCGTTGAGTGATACGAGGAGCGATGGATCAACGAGCGCGTTCGGGCCCGATTGGAGTGCGCGCCAGCGATTGGCCGGCTCGGTAGTGATAACTCCATAGAACGGATAGTTGTCGCTGACGCCACGCACCTGCACCAAGCGAGTGCCGCCGCTTCGCGGGACGAGTGCCATGGAGGGGAACGTCACCACTCTGGCGTACGACGCACCCGATTTCCGGGCCAGCGAATCGAGCACGGCTTTCTGTTGGGGGGTGTATGGCCTTCGCGATCCAAAAGCGACATCTCCTCCGAGCAGGGCGCGTGACTGCTCGCGGATGGATCGCGTGACGTTGTCGGCGAAAGAGTCAATAGCGACGAGCGCCGCGACGCCCAGGGAGATTGACGTCATGTAGAGGAGCAGCCGCCGACGTGCGCTCCGGCTCTCTCGCCATGTGAGGCTCGCGAGCTGGCGCAGCGAGGCGCGGCGTCCGGGGAGCACCAGCCTTCCCGGGGAGGTCACGCCGCTGCCGCCGTGTCGCCGACAATCTCGCCGTCGGCGAGCCGTATCGTGCGAGCGGCGCGCTGCGCGAGAACGGCGTCGTGCGTCACGAGAACGATTGTCGATCCGGCTTCGCGGTTCAGCGACTCGAGCAGGTCGAAAATCCGGGTTCCGGTGGTGGCGTCGAGGTTGCCGGTCGGCTCGTCGGCAAAGAGGATGCGGGGCGCGTTTGCGAAGGCGCGCGCGATGGCGACGCGCTGCTGCTCACCGCCGGAGAGCTGCATTGGAAAATGGTGACCCCGCTCGCCGAGTCCGACCCGTTCGAGGAGCTCGTCGGCGCGGGCCGCGGCGCCGTCGGAGCCCTGTAGCTCGAGTGGAACCTGGATGTTCTCGCGTGCGGTTAGCGTCGGAATGAGCTGGAAGCTCTGGAAGACGAACCCCACTTTTTCGCCGCGAAGCCTGGCGCGGTCGTTCTCCGACATGGTCGTGAGATCGTGCGAATCGAGGATCACCTTACCCCGTGTGGGTGTATCGAGACCGGCGAGCAGTCCCAGCAGCGTCGTCTTTCCGCTTCCGGAAGGGCCGACGATCGCGACGAAGTCACCCTGCGGTATTTCGAACGAGACGTTTCGCAGCACGGCGATCTGGTGGTCACCGCTGCGGTATTCCCGTGTAACTTCCCTTGCAATGAGCATGAAGATTCTGGTTGTGGGTGCTTTTGCACTGGCGTGTGCAAGCGAGACACCAAAGAGCGGAGAGACACAGAACGGGGCAGAGGCGCTGAGCGCCGACGGGCAGACACTCGCGGCTCGGAGCGATGCGCCGCAGACAACTACGGTCGAAGCCCCGGCGAAAGTTACTGTGCTGTTCTTCGGAACGAGCCTCACTGCCGGTTTGGGGCTCGACCCGGGCGACGCATTTCCGAACATGGTCGCGCGCACTGCGGCGGCCAGCTCCCTCCCGATAACAGCGATCAATGCGGGCCTTTCGGGCGAGACTTCGGCGGGCGCTCTCCGCCGCATAGAGTGGACACTTGGACGGGGGCCGCCGGTTGACATCATCGTGCTTGAAACGGGTGGCAACGACGCGCTGCGGGCGCTCGATGCCGACTCGCTCGCGGCCAATCTGTCGGGCATTGTGAGTCGGATCCGCAAAGCGCAACCGTCGGCGCGGATCATCCTCGCCGTGATGGAAGCGCCGCCGAATCTCGGCGCGCGTTATACGTCGCGCTTTCGCGAGGCGTACGCCGAGGTTGCAAGGCGCGAGAAGCTGACGCTGCTGCCTTTTCTTCTCGACGGAGTGGCGGGCCGGGCCGACCTCAATCAGGCCGACGGGGTGCATCCCAATATGCAAGGAGAGCGGATAGTGGCGGAGAACGTCTGGCGCGCTCTCCGCCCAGTGGTCGAGGAGGTTTACGCGATAAGATCGAGGGGTTAAATTCAAGTTTGATTTGTACTTGACCCCACACGCGCGCGGCGCGCGTCACCCCTCGTCAGGGGCGGCCGCCGCGCTCTTTATTGACTGGAACAGGCGCCATGGCTTTTCCCGCAACACAGATCCGCCGGGGGATGGTCCTCGTTTTCGAGAACGACCCCTGCCGCGTACTGGAATTCCGACATCACACGCCGGGCAATCTCCGTGCGATGGTGCAGGCCAAGCTCAAGAACCTGAGAAGCGGTTCCAGCTTCGAGCACCGCTTTCGCGCCGCCGATACCGTCGAGAAGGCATCGATGGAAACGCACGACCTCGAGTTCCTGTATCAGGGTGGCGACACTTTCCACTTCATGAATACCGAGAACTACGACCAGCTCGAGATGGATGAGGAAATGCTCGGCGACAATGCCCAGTGGATGCAGTCGGGGATGAAGATTCAGGCCGAGTATTACGATGGCCGGCCAATCGGCATTCAACTTCCCAACTCGATGGTGCTCGAGATCGTCGATACGGCGGGCGTGATGAAGACCGCGACGAAGAATGCGTCGTCCAAGCCGGCGAAGCTGGAGAACGGGGTGACCATCAACGTGCCGGAGTTCGTGAAGACGGGCGAGAAGGTGCGGGTCAATCCGAACACCGGCGAATACATGGACCGCGCGAAGTAGGCTGCCGTCCACAGTTGTTGATTCACTCTCTGGTAGCGATTAAGATGCAGGGCACATGGTGGCTGTAGCTCAATTGGTTAGAGCACCGGTCTGTGGCACCGGGGGTTGCGGGTTCAATCCCCGTCAGCCACCCTCCCGCTTCAAGCTTTGAACTCACAGGAA
>JACCRF010000172.1 GCA_013813715.1 Gemmatimonadaceae bacterium
ACGAGAGTCGTTCCGCGGAATCGGGCTGGCGACGCTCCAGCGCCGGCCGCGCCTTCGATCATCGGAAACGCCGGGTCTTCCACTCCGATGCGATTCGCGCCGATGCCAGTGGATCGGGGAAAGCGCCCCGATAGCAGTGTAGCGTGGCCCGGCGCCGTCTCGGCGATCGCGTGGTCGTGGTGCGCGTTCGTGAACCACGCGCCGTCCCGCATCAACCGCGCCAGACCGCCCTTGAGCTGCGGCCCGAAGCGAGTCAGGTAATCAGCCCGGAACTGGTCGAGCACAACCAGCACGACGAGCGAGGGCGGTTCGGCCGTGGCGGCGGGGGTTGCACGCGCTAGGGGAACCTGCGCCGACGCGCAGGCCGCGGTGCAGACGAGTCCAGCAACTAGTCCAGGGAGGCGTCTCATGACCGGAAGTTGGCCGCGGCGAAAGGAGTCTGCAACCGGGCAACGAATTCGAAGGGTCAAGGGGCTTCATTCATCTGGCGCGTTCCCGGAAACCGACGAATATTTCCCGATCTACACGGGAGATTCGCACGACATGACGACCCCGACGATGAGCACGCTCGCGTCACCCGCGACAAAGGTAGTGCTGCGGTGCGTCGTTTACTACGCTGTGCTCCTCGGGCTTGGCGCGCTGCTGTGGGACCGGTTGCCACGCGCGGGCGTGCCGTCGCTCTCATCTTTCGTCGCGGCGTTCGGGGGCGCGCAAGGCGGTGGAGTGCCCGGCGGAATGAACGCCGCACCATTGGCAGGCGATCCCTCGCTCACCGTAATGGTCATCGTCGCGATGTCGGCCGCGATTCTACTTTCCATCCCCGTCGCGTGGGTGTACCTGCTGACGCGGGCAAAGCGCGGTTATCAGCAGTCGGTCGTGCAGCTACTGATCATCCTCCCGCTCGTCGTCTCCGGCATCGTCGTCCTCGTCAAGTACAGCCTCGCTCTCGCGTTCAGCCTCGCGGGCATCGTTGCCGCAGTGCGATTCCGCAACAACCTCGACGACAGCAAGGACGCGGTGTATGTCTTTCTCGCGACTGGCATCGGACTCGCCGCGGCGGTCGAGATCCCGGTCGCGGCAGCGATCTCGATCGTGTTCAACATCACAATGCTCGTGCTCTGGTACTCGGATTTTGGGAATGCGCCGGCGGAGCTGGAAGGGGACATCGCGCAGCGGCGGCTGCAGCGCGCCAAGCGCCTCGCACGAACGGGGACATTCGTCGCCCAGATCGACAAGGAAGTGCTGCGCAACATGAATCGCGATCAGCTGGAAGGCCTCGCTCAGCGCGCGTGGCGCCGGGCGCACGAGCAGAGTCCCGATGGCGAGCCCGAGACCGATGGCAAGATCCGGCTGAAGGTGCAGACGCAGGACGTTGAGAGAACGAGAGCAGCGCTGGACACCCCGCTCACCGAGAACAGCAAGGAATGGCGGTTCGACCGAATTACGATCTCGCCTGAAGGTGCGCGAACCATTCATTACATAGTGCGGCTGAAGAAGAAGGGAGAGCCGGAAGAGCTGCTGGCGCTTGTGCGCGCAGCGGGAGCCCCCGAGCTAATCGGCGCCGAGCTGGAATAGCGCTTTCACGAGGAGACGAGACATGAACACGCGCAGACTCAAAGTCATTACGCTTGCCGCTGCAATGCTGACGGGTGCCGGACTCGTCGCCGCCCAGGCCCCGGCCGAGACTGCGGACAAGCCGAAAAAGGAGAGGGTCCCGAAGAAGCCGCGGGGCACTTTCTTCGAAAGCGAAGAGCCGATCGCCGCGACCTTCACCACAAACATCAAGCAGCTTCGCCGCGACAAGGCGGACAAAGCACCGTGGCGAGATGGGCAGATGAGCTACACCGCTCCGGACGGAAAAGTGGTCAGCATTCCGGCGAAGGTGCGCACGCGGGGAATCTGGCGGCTCAAGACATGCGAGTTTCCGCCGGTTCGATTCAATTTCACGAGCGCGGCAACGAAGGGAACGCTGCTCGACGGGCTCGACAAGCCGAAGCTCGTCAACCACTGCCGCGACGACGACCTCTATGAGCAGTACATCCTTCAGGAGCTCCAGGTTTACAGGATATATGCACTGCTCACGCCGGTGAGCCATCGGGTCAGGCTGCTGCGACTGACGTACGCCGACAGCGCCACCGGCAAACCGTTGACGACCCGCTACTCTTTCTTCGTCGAGGACCTCGCGTGGCTGGCCGGACGGAAGGACGGTCTCGTGCTCCCGTTGAAGGGAGCAGTCGGCAGCGACCTCGAGCCATTCCACAACGCGCTCATCGGCGTATTCATGTTCTTCATCGGAAATACCGACTTCTCGATCAACGGCCTGCATAACGTCGAGCTCGTTCAGACCAGCGATGGAATCGTGTTTCCCGTCGCCTTCGATTTCGACTTTTCTGGTGCAGTGAACGCGCGGTACGCGACCGTCGATCCATCGCTCAGCGTGCAGCGCGTCCGCGACCGGCTGTTCCGCGGCTATTGCGCGCCTTCGGGGGATTTCGAGAAGGTGTTCGCACTCTTCAACGAGAAGCGAGAGGCTATCAACGGACTGTATCGCGATCATATCGGAAAGCTGATGAACGCGAAAGTCGCGGACGAGACGATCCGGTTTTACGACGACTTTTACAAGACGATCAACGATCCGCGCGCGAGGAAGCGACACATCCTCGAAGCCTGCCGTCCGGACAGGTAGGGAATGGTCGAGTGGGACCGGGGGAGTGAGCGCGGGGGCCGAGTTGCCGGGAGCTCGCGAGAAAACGGGAACGGGCTGGAACACGGTAAGGCGCTCCCGCTTTTCATAAATCCGGAGCTCAGCCTTCTCGCGTTTCAGACCCGCGTTCTCGCGCTCGCGGACGATCCAGCGACACCGCTTCGCGAGCGCCTTCGCTTCCTGGCGATTGTCAGCGCCAACCTCGATGACTTCTTCATGGTGCGCGTCGCCGCGCTACGGCATCCGGCGCGGGAGGAGAACGAGGAGCAGAGCGAAGACGGACTGACTCACGCGGAGCAGTTGCGCAGGATTCTGGAAAGTGTCGGCGAGATCATCGCGCTTCAGGGTCGCTGTTATCGTCGCGCGGCCGCTGACCTGACGAAACTGGGCGCGGGGATTCGGAGCTGGAGCGAGCTCGACGCCGCGCAGCGAGCCGATCTGCGGGAGCAGTGCATCCAGGAGATCCAGCCGGGTCTCTCGCCCCTCGCGATGACGTTCAGTCCCGGGCACCCTCTCCCCCATCTGCCACATCACGCGCTTTCGCTCGGCGTCGTGATGCGTCGCAAGCGCGGGGGGAGACTGCACCTGGCCCAAGTCGAAGTGCCCGAAGGGGTACCGCGCTTTCTGCGCATCGGTGGGAGGCCGGGCAACGTCATCACGATCGAGGAAGTGATTCGCGAGAACCTCGATCTCGTCTATCCCGACGGCCGCGTCGAAGACGCGTATCTGTTCCGCGTCACGCGCGGAGGAGATCTCTCACTCAGGAAAGACGCGGCGGACTTGCTCGAGGCGGTCGCCGATGCTACCGAACGCCGGCCAGGAAACCCGGCGATCCGCGTCGAGCTCGAGCGCGATACGCCAGTGTTCGTAAGGGAACTCATCCTCGAGAGCCTGCGGCGCGACTCGGGCGCCGACCCGCTCGAGCTCACGGTGGAGGATTTTCAGGAGACCGATGGCCTTATCGATCTGCGATGCCTCACCAGACTCCCGGTGCCTCATGGCGAGGCGCATTCGTACCCTCCGTTTCGGGCGGTGGACCCGATGCCGGCCGACCGTCCGATTTTCGACGCGATTCGGAGCGGCGAGCTTCTGTTCCACCATCCGTTCGATGCGTTCTCCGCCACTGTGCTGCGTTTCCTGCGAGAAGCCGCCTCCGATCCGAATGTCACGACGATCGAGCTGACGCTGTATCGCACCGGGAACCCGTCGCCCGTCATCGAAGCCCTGCTCGAGGCGGCGCGCAATGGCAAGCGCGTCATCGCGTTCGTGGAGCTGAAGGCCCGGTTCGACGAGGAGGACAATGTCGCGTGGGCGCGGACCCTCGAGCGAGCGGGTGGGCACGTGGTGTACGGATTTGTCGGTCTCAAGAACCACGCGAAGGCGGCCCTCGTTGTGCGGCGCGAGGGCACGCGGCTGCAGCGTTACGTGCATGTAGGGACCGGGAACTACAACGCCCGCTCCGGATGCGACTACACGGATTTGAGTCTTTTCTCGGCGCGCGAATCGCTGACCGCCGACGTCGCAGACCTGTTCAACGGCCTGACCGGCTCGTCGAGCGCGCCCGAGGGATTGACGCGTGGATCCCTCGTCGCGCCGCGGCAGCTTCTCGATTCCATCCTCGGGCAGATCGATAACGAAGTGAGCCATGCGCGCGCCGGTCGCGCCGCACGAATAACCGCAAAGCTCAACGGGTTGTCGGATGCGGACGTTGTTCGGGCACTGTACCGCGCGTCATCGGAGGGTGTCGACATAGATCTTGTGGTGCGCGGCATCTGCACACTCCGGCCTCGAGTGCCGGGTCTGTCCGATCGGATACGCGTCGTTGCGACCGCCGGAAGGTTTCTGGAGCACTCGCGGATCTATCGTTTCGCGAATGACAACAAACCGCGCTACTTCATCGGGTCGGCCGACCTGCGACCACGCAACCTTCGCCGCCGGATCGAGTTGCTCGTGCCGATTGTCGAGGCCGAACACACAGCCCGCCTCGATTCAGTCCTCGACCTGTACCTGAACGACGCAACCGCGTGGGATCTGATGCCGGACGGAAGCTACGTGCGCAGGGCCGGCGGGAGGAGCGCGCAGGATTTGCTGATCGAGCAAGCGACGCCGCTCGTAGAGGCGCAGCTCTTGAATGCAACTGAGAAAAGCTGACCTTCCGGCCAGGGAGGCAGATGTCAGCTACGAGGGTACGAACCGGTACGGCGCGCCGTACCTCGCCCCTGCGCTGCCTCGCTGGCACCCGGAAGGTCGGCAGTTCTCGGTTCCGCGAAGGCCTTTTTTTTAGCCTTCCAGCAACGAAATCACGAGCAGACTTTCTTGCACCTCACCGTTTTGGTCGCGGTGGACTGACTACCCGCCGGAGCGGTCGTGAGGGTAACAGTGTAGTTGCCTCTCTTGTACGTATGAGACGTCGTCACGCCGGTAGCGGTTCCGCCGTCGCCGAACGCCCAGCTCCAAGACGTCGCACCGGTTGATCCGCTGCCGTTGAAGCTGCAAGTGAGATTCGAGCAACTGTACGTGAACTGAGCCACTGAGCCCGGCGGCGGGGGTGGTGGCGGCGGGGGCGGTGCTGGCGGTGGTGGCGGTGGCGGCGGCGGAGCTGAGTATGTCAGCTTGTAGATCGTGCCGCTCTGATCGTCCGAGATGTATATGGCGCCGTCCGGCCCGACTGCCGCATCTACCGGACGACCCCAATAGCTGCCACTCACGAGCCAGCCGCTTACGAGATCTATCTGCTGGCCCGGCATCTGGATCGCCGGGTCCCACGGGAAGAGCACGACCTTGGCGCCGGTTTTCACGGAGCGGTTCCACGAGCCATGCAGCGGAACGACCGCAGCGTCGCGGTAGGCAAGCGGCGCGTTCGTCCCCTGAAGGAAGGTCAGCCCGAGTGGTGCCGAGTGGGCCTGAATTCCCTTGTCGATGCGGTCGGCAGTGTTGCAGTCGAGGCGCGCACCGTCGGCGTTCTGCTCGACGTCGCGGTCGAACGGCATGTTGTTCATTCCATCCGGCGTATCCGGATTGGGATTGCAGAACGGCCACCCATAGTTTCCGCCGTCGCGTACGCGTGTGAACTCGTCGGGCGGATGATTGTCCACGTACGATTGCATCACGAGGCCGTAGTCGTCGATCCCATCGCCGCTCCAATCGTTGTGGAAAGGATACGCGATGTTGTCACGGTTGTTGATGACCACCCAGAGCGTGTTCGTCCCCGGCACGAAAGCGAGCCCCTCGGCGTTTCTGAGTCCCTGAGCGAACAGGCGACCGCTGGTTCCATCCGCGTTGTACACGTACATGGACGCGCGTACGGGAGTGCTCTGCGTATCCGACAGGCAGACGTTGCAAGTCGAGGCGATCGATACGTAGAGCTTGTTGTCGCCATCGAGCGCGATGTTCTTGAGCTCATGACCGTAGTTGCCGCCGAGCTCGGGAGTGCTTGCGTTCGGAAGCCCGCTGATGATCACCTGACGCTGCTGCCCCGTCAGGTCGCCCGTCGTGTACACGTAACGCGCGATCTTGTCTGCCTCGGCGACATACACGTAGGTGATGCCACCGACCTCATGAAAGACGATGTCGTGCGGCTTGTAGAGGCCGGATGCCCATGTGGTCACGGCGGGATCTCCCCCCGTCGTGCTCGGGCGAACCAGGTAGACGGCACTCGCACCAGGATTGGAAACAAGGAGATCGCCGTTCGGGGCGGCTGCCATGAATCGCGCGCCTCCAACTCGCGCGTACACAGCGACCGAGAAATTGGGCGGAATGGTCAGAAACCGATCGACGTTGAACGGCGACGACCGCATGCTTGCCGGTACAGTCACCTTCACTGAGAGCGACGCCTCAGGCGGCGGATTGAGCGCCGCTCGCACTGAGGGAACGGTCATCTGTTCATTGCTGGCGACGGGATGCACGCGGTCTTCAGTACACGCCGCAAGCGCCACAGCAGAGGAGAGCAAGTAGTCGAACGCGCGGACCCGACGACGTGAAATCAAAACCATGGCCCTCCCGAATACCACACTAGCGCTGCAAAGATGATACCTCGCGCCTGCTTATGCGGTCTCCGCCGATGCGTTGCGCGTCAAAAAAGTTTTCGCCAGCGCGAAAACGAACAGCACAATCAGAACGACTTGCGCCGCCAGCGTCTCCATACTCGGGAACACACCCATCGACGGTACGCTTGGCATCCCGGGAACGACTGTGATGCCGACGACATTCCCCTCCTGCAGCTCGCGTATTCCCTTCCCGAGGAAGACGAATGCCAGGTAGTACAAAAGGACACTCGTGACAGCGAAGAACGGTCGCATCGGAATCTTCACACCGAACCGATAGAACAGCGTGAAGATCACCGCGAGCAGGGCGAACCCGACGACGATCCCGAGCGAAAGCGGCAACGCAACGCCACCTTCATGAAACAGCGCCTGGTAGAACAGCGCCGTCTCGGCGCCTTCTCTGAACACAGCGAGGAAGGCGACCAGCGCGAGAGCTTTTCCTCCTCCGTGATCGAGTGCCGTGCTGACCTTGTCGCGAATGAACTTCTGCCACTTCGCGGCCTCCACCTTCGAGATGAGCCAGTAGCTGACCGAGAACAGCACCACGACCGCTATCAGCATCGTCACGCCTTCCACAATCTCGCGGCTCGCCGGGAGTGCAGCGAACATCGTCTGCAGGATTACCGCCATCGCCGCGCTCGCCGCCAGTCCAAGGGCAACTCCCGTCCAGATCGAGCGCAGGCGCTGGCGATTGCCGGTCTTGATCAGCAATGCCACGACGGCGCCGACTACGAGAATCGCCTCAAACCCTTCGCGCAGAATGATCAGCAGCGATTGAAAGAACGCGCCCCATCCGCTTTCGGCGGGCCGGGTGAGCTCGACGATGCGCGGAAGGCCGAGGGCGATGGCGTCGCGCGACCCTCTTGCGAAGGTCAGATCCTTCCCTTTGAGCGCTCCCTTGAAGTCGGCGAAGTGGCGCTCCATCGTCGCAACGAGCCCCGGCTTCTTCGCGCGCGCAGGTGTCTCCAGCGGCTCGAAGGCTATGTACGCGTCGAACGCGCGGTCGCCGGCTTCGGCAATCTTTCCGGCCTGGGCGAACTCGAGCGCGCTGTCGAGCAGAGCCAGCACCGTGTGCGCCGCGGCTTCTCCGGGGGCCGCGGTCGCATCGGCCGGGGCGGCAGGCAGCTCCATCCTGGTACCACGGAGCGTGTAGACGTAGTTGACGATATTCCAGCGGTCCTGCGGGGAAAGGGTTGCGTACGCGGGCATTGGTGTTCCGCTTATTCCCACCGAGACCACATTGTAAGCGAGTGTCGGGCTCAGGTCGGGAGCGCCGGACGTGGATCCGATCGCGGGGACCTCAATGCCGAGTCCTCTCGAGGCCGGGCCGTCACCCAGTCCGCGGTCACCGTGGCATGAGGCGCAGTTCTGAGTGTAGAGCGCATGACCGCGCGCCGTATCGAGTGGCCCGGTGGGGAGGTCGAGCGCCCCCGCGGCGCCGAGCGCACCGTTGAACCGCGTCTGGATGAGCCGGATTTCGCGCGGGGGCCGTTTTTCGGTTACCGCTGCTGAAAGCGTGTCGAGTAGAGCCTGGGTAGAGATGGCGTTGTAACCGCGGAGTCGCTTGGCGACGATCTTTGCGTCAGCCAGAAACGATGTCGACTCGTTGTATTCCAGCTCCGATACCAGCCGTCCCGTGGTGTCGAACGCTTTGCCGTACTCCTCGACGGCAACGCTGACGATGCTGGACAGACGTTTTGCGGAATTCTCCTGTGCAGAGACGGCCGCCGGAATGAGTGCCGCGAGCAGGGCAGCGAGGCGGCGGAAGGGGCCGAGGTTCATTGCCGAGTAAATCTATCAGGATAGGGTTTTGCGGCAAACGGGAGTCGGAGTGGCCGGACAGTCCGTTCCTGGGCCGAGAAAGTCGCGCTGCCTGGGACGGGCAACCCTCCGTCGCGTTCCGGTGTCAATAGGTTACCAGTTACGTAACCTCTTACGCATCGAGGGACACAATGGACTTCATCCGACAGCTCGGACCGCTCGTCCTCGACCATCGGTTCCGCCGGCTCACCGAATCGCTGCTGAAAGTTGCCGACGAAATCTATGCCGGGAGCGGTCTCACCTTCCGCGCGCGGTGGGCCTCGACTTACATGATCCTGCGTGACGACGGCCCGGCTCCGATCGGCGAGGTTGCGCAGCGACTCCGCCTCACACACCCCGCAATCATCGGTATTACCGACGAGATGATCGATGCCGGGCTCGCCGAAGCCACGCGAGACAAGGACGATGGGCGGCGGCGAATCATCGGCCTGACGGATAAAGGAAGGCAGATGAGCGACGACCTCACGCGGGTATGGGACGCGATGACATCGGTTCAGGCCACTCGCTTTCGGACGGCGGGATGCGAGATCATCGACGTCCTGAACGCGGTCGAGGACGGAATGTCCGCGAAAAGCATCTCCGTCGAAGTCCTCGACCGGGTGGCGAGAGCACGCAACCAGTCTGCCGATCGAAAGGCGAGAATGGCGAGGCGCGGGCGTGCGGCAATGCAGGCGTTCGCTCTCGTGACTGCGATGAGCGCTGCCCTCGTGGTTGCACGGCAAGCCGCCGCGCAGACTCCGGCGGCGATAGGGCCGGCTGAGAAAGCGGCGCTTGTGAAAGCGCTCTCCGATTCGCTGGTGGGCGGATACATCTACGAGAAGACCGGTCGCATGATGGCGGATTCCATCGGCGTTGAGTTGCGCGGCGGAGCCTACGATGCGTATTCGAGCGGAGCGGGGCTCGCGCAAAGGCTCACCGAGACACTCAGAAGAATCAGCAAGGACAGGCACCTCGGCGTTCGATTCGGACTGCCCGCTTCGGGCGGCGGACCGGTGCTGCGGCGGATGGCGCCGAACGCCACTCCCGCGGGCCCCCCGCGTCGCGTCGTGCGCATCACCGGTGACTCGGTCGCAGCCGTCAAGCAGTCCGTTCCCACACCTCCATCGATGGAGTATGGGATCGCGAAAGCGGAAATACTGCCGGGTAACATCGGCTATCTCGACGTTCGTGGCTTCTCTGGCGATCCCGGCGCGCTTCGCGTTGTCGATTCGGTGATGGCGATGTTCGCAAGCGTCGACGCGCTCATCATAGACGTCGGGCGCAACTCGGGGGGCGGACCTCAGGTGATTCAACATCTCTCCGCTTACCTGTTCGATAAGCCGACGCACCTTGTCTCCAGCATCGCGCGGGGAATGGACACGCCAAGGGAACGGTGGACATCGCCGAACGTACCTGGAAAGCGAATTCCAAAGTCTCCCGTCTACGTCCTCACGAGCCGACGCACCTTTTCCGCCGCCGAGTCCTTCACTTTTGGGCTGCGCAATAACGGCAGGGTGACAGTGGTCGGCGAGCCCACCGGAGGCGGCGGGCACTTCGGTGACTTCATCCCGCTAGCGGGGCAGTTCTCGATGTTCCTTCCCCGCGGGCGAACATTCGATCCGCGCACCGACAAGGGATGGGAGGCCGAGGGAATCAGGCCGGACGTCGACGTTTCCTACGACGGCGCGCTCGACAAGGCACTCGAGCTGGCTCGGCGGAGGTAGCCGAACGCTACGCGTCCTCCTGCCGGTAACTGTACTCTCCGGCCAGTTCGCTGCCAGACAACGCAGCGCGCCGGCCGGTGCGCATTTCGTACCTCGCAACAAAGTCCGGCAGGCGCTCAGCCGTGAATCCTTCGCGGGGCATGCCCAACACCGCGATTGCCTTCTCAATCGAGAGTGGGGCGCCTTCTACCTCCACCAGCGGATCCATCCGTGGATACTGCTCGAACCGCACGATCGCGCCGTCCAGCTCGTACTGGGCGATTTCGCGCTCTACCTCGCGGATGACGACGAATCCGAGGTTCGCGAGTATATGCTCGAGCACGGCAGCGTTGCCAGCGGTGGTCGAGAGCTCCTCGCGAACTTTGTAACCCTCCTCGAAGCGCGTCTCCCCTTTCCAGTCGATGTAGGCGTTCCCGCCCTTTTCGGTTCCGTAGACGCGAAGACGGAGAACGTGGTCGCGAGCGACGAGGTCCAGCGCGGCGGAATCGTAGCGCAGATCCAGGAGGCGGCCCGCGAATACCAGCGTGGCTCCTCCTCGTTCCAGAAGCGATCGCCGTGCGGCGACATCGTCGACAACGCTCTTGAGCTCCACCTCACGCATTCAGGATCGTCTCCAGTACGGCAGGCGTGTCGCCGAGCGTTTCGAATACCGCGTAGGCGCCATGTTCGGCGAGCTCGTCGGTTGTGTACCGTCCGGTGGCGACCCCGATCGCCCGGGCGCCAATCGATTCTCCGCAGCGGATGTCAGCCGGGGTATCCCCGATCACGATCAGCCGGTTTCCGCGGATCTCAGCGCCAAGCAGCTCACTGGCGCGGCGCTGAGCCACCGCCGGAAGCTCAGGTCGCTGCTCGTGGTCCGATCCGAATGCGTTCACACGAAATCGCGAGATGTCAATTCCCGCCGCGCTCAATTTAGCGCGCGCGCCGGGCTCGACGTTTCCGGTGAGAAGGCCAAGCACGACGTTGTCGTGCAGCTCGAGCGCGTCGAGCAGCTCCTTAACTCCCTCGATGGCCTGCACGTCCCGACTGCCTGAAGCGAGCTCGTGCTCGAGGCGCTCGAGGTAAGCAGCCAGCAGCTGATCCATGTTCGTGTCGATCGCTTCGTCGGTGAATCCCTCCAGCCGCATGAGGTCGCGCACGATCTGGCGATCCGTCTTGCCGTCGTAGCGATACTCGGCGCTTCCAGGGGCGCCAAAAACATCAGTAAGGGCGTGCTCCATCGAAGCGCGTCCGGCGCCTTCACTTCGAAGCAGTGTTCCATCTATGTCGAAAAGAACGATTCTCATGTCCGTGTGAGAAAGAGTCCGGTCATTATCGTGGCTGTGCCGATTCCCTGCCACGCGGTCGGTGTCTCGTGAAGGAATATCCACGCCACGGCGATGGCGATCACCGGCTGCAGATTGCCGTACACTGCGGTACGTGTTGGTCCGAGGACGCGGAGTCCTCGGTACCAGAACAGATACGCGACGACCATGGAGATCACGCTGGCATAAAATACTGCCGCCCACGCCGGAGCCGTGACATCGCCCCATAAGGTAGCGGCGAGCGCGCGAGGCGTGGCGACGAGCATCGGAAGGCTACCGCCGAGCATCGTAAACGCCGAGAGATGAATCGGGTCGAGTCGCTGGGCGTAGGGCTGAAGAAGAACGGTAAAGGCAGTCCAGCAGAGCACTCCACCGAACACGAGCGTGGTGCCGGCGAGAGTTGCCTGTCCGGTGTCGGCCCGTGTGCTTCCGAGAAGGACGATGGCGACTCCTGATACGGAGAGCGCGACGCCAGCGAGCGTCTTGCGCCGCACCTGTTCCACGCCCCCGAGCCGGCTCGCGACCGCGATGAAGGCGGGAGCCGCAGCAACGATGAGGGCCGCATTGCCAACTCTGGTGCGCGAGATGCCTTCGATAAAGAGAAGCTGGTAGAGCCCGTTGCCGATGACGCCGAGCCCGATAAGGGCGAGGACCTCGCGGGGTGCGGGAAATTTTCTGCTGCGCAGCGCAGCGATGGACAGGAGCACTGTCGCCGCGATGCCGACACGGAGCCCGGCGAAGGCGAGGGGCGAGAAGACCTGCGTTCCGTATTTGACGACGCTGAAGTTGACTCCCCAGATCAACGCCATGAGAAACAGCAGTGCGTCGGTCTTTCCGAATCCGGAGCGAGTCTGGCCTTGCGTCATTCGGGAAACCTAGCTGTTCCGCCGTTTCGGCTGCTACTTTCTCATGATGCACATCTCGTTCGCAGTATTCGCCGACGGCGCGAATCTCTCCCAGGAGGGCAAGCTCAACGTGCTCGGTGTGTTCGACGCGCTGCAGGTTGGGGGATTTCCTTCGCTCCATCCGCGGACGCACTTTGTCGTGCGGCTCAAGGGCAGCGTGGAAGACAAGGGTCCCCACACACTGACATTCAACTGGGTGAATCCCGCCGGAGAAGTGCTCTGGTCGTCTGACGGCCAGCTCGACGTCGCGCCTGGGCCGAATCCGGCGTTTGAGATGGACCTGCCGATTATCGCCGTGATCGACCTGCCGTTGAATCTTCCCGGCCTTTACACGATGCAGGTATCGCTTGACGGCGATCCGCGGGCGGACGTCAGGTTGTTCGTAGGAGCGGCCGCGCCGGTTGTGATGCAACCATCCAATGCGATGCTGAGTTAGAACAGATCGCGCGAATCGGATCTTATTGCGAGAGTGGGATTGTGGCGGGTTGCCACAGAGACACGGAGACACCGAGGGTGCCTCTCGAAAAGCCAAACCTCGCGCAGCGCTGATTCATGGAACTTGGGGCTAACTACAAAAAACGTTCGCGCAAGTTGGTCTCGGCGTACCTGCTGCTAAACCCAGAATTCATTTGAAGCGGTTAGGAGAGTGTTCTTCCCCCTGCGTGTAATCTCGGTGCCTCCGTGCCTCTGTGGCAACCGCAAGATCCATTGTTACCCGATGATCCTCCTCGCGAAGCGGAACCGGCCCATCAGCGCGGCCACGTAATCGTCGGGGGAGGAAAGCCGGTCGACACAATGGCCTCCTCGTCCCACTGCGACATGAACGATGCGTGACGATGAAATGACCAGCGCCACGTGCGTGATGTGGTCGTCGGCGCGTTCGGAGAAGAAGAGCAGATCGGCGGGATGGATCGCCTCGACACCTCCGTCGACATGCACTCCCTGCGTCGCCTGTTGGTATGCGTCCCGCAGCAACGGCACTCCGTGCAACGCGAATACACTCTGGACGAACCCCGAGCAGTCGGCGCCCCATGGCGTGATTCCGCCCCACTGATAGTACGTGCCCTGGAAGAGTCCCATTGCCGACGCGACGATAGCATCGGCTTCCCGGGGAAAGACATCGCGCCGGGCTGCCAGCTCCATCGCCCTGCCCGAAACACAGCGCCCTTCGCGAATCACGGCTCCCAGGGGAAGGTCCATCGTCGCACCGGCGGAATCGCGGAGACCGCAGCCGAGCGACAGCTCGCCTGGAGTCGCCCACCCCCCCTCCGCAGTCTCCCCAACCTCGGCTGCAACCGTATATCCTTCGTGCATCCATCCCTCGTATCCGTCGGCGCAGCGTACGCGTTGCCACGGTCCTTCGGCGGCGAGAAGCTCCACGACGTGGCCGTAAAGGACCTGCGACTCCTGAGTCGCCGACGCGCGCGGTTCGCGGAGGAGGGGCGCGATCGGGGTTCGAGGACGGATAAGAGCCTGGCTCAATGCTCGGGCCAGTCAATGAGAGGGATTTCCCGCGACGGCGTGTTCGGGAAATCCTGCTCGGCGAGCCTGGCGTTGCACGCGCGGCAGCGCATCACTCCGCGGAAGCTGCAGATCACGCAGATGAACGTGCCGCATTCCGTGCAGGGGTAGCCTTCGGACGCGCGTTCCTCGTTGCCACACGTTCGGCACATCATCGCATCGCGTTCGCGCAGTTCGGTCATCCCGGAACCTCCACCTGCTAGAATCTCCAGGAGCGAAAGAAATCGAAGCCGAGCTGGCGGGGCGTCTGCTGCTGGATTTGCGAGACGGTCGACCTCGCGCAGGTGAGATCGCTCGACCCCGGCTCGATACCGGCCTGCGCGGTGTAGATCGCGTTGAACCGGTATTCAAGCTTAAGGCCAAAGTTCTCGAAGAAATTCGTGGCGTTTACGACGCAGAGCCCCGTGCTGAGTCCGAGGAACCACTTGTTGCCTATCTGCTTCCCGACAATCGCGCGCGTGTTGAGAAGGTTGTAGAGATACGGAT
>JACCRF010000114.1 GCA_013813715.1 Gemmatimonadaceae bacterium
GGACATGGTCACCCAGGCCACGACCGTCACCAAGCTGGTGCTCGTGCTGTTGGTCGTGCTATCGCTCGTGAGCTGGACCGTCATGGCGCTCAAGTGGCGGGAGTTACGGAGCGTTCAGACCGCGGGGCGCTCGTTCACGCGCGAGTTTGAGCGCGCGGCCGGACTCGAGGAAGCGGACGCGCTCGCGCGCCGGGTCGGGTCGAGCCCGTTCACCCGGGTGTTCGCGCGCGCCATCAACTTCTTCGCCGAGATGAAGCCCGGGGCGCTACGCGATGCGGGCGCGTCGCCGCTCAGCGGATCGCAGGTCGAGGCACTCCGCCTCATCCTCGACGCCGAGACGGCGGACGAGCGGGAGCAGCTCAGCCGCTTCATCCCGTGGCTCGCCGTCATCGGTTCGGTGAGTCCGCTGATCGGATTGCTGGGCACGGTACTGGGCGTCATCGACGCGTTCATCGGGATCGCGACGCAGGGCTCGGGCAACATCGGTGCGGTGGCGCCAGGCGTCGCCGAGGCGCTCATTGCCACGGCCGCAGCGCTCGCCGTCGCGATCCCCGCCGTGTTTGGCTACAACATCTTCGCCAGCCGTGTGAACCGGCTCGAGATCCAGCTGGAGGGCTTCGGCTCGGAGCTCATCGCGATGATGGTGCGCGAAGGGCGCATCTGAGTGGCGGCCGCGTAGATGCCTCGGCGCCGGGCCCGCGGGCTCCCGTTGAACGCTGAGATCAACGTCGTCAGTCTCATCGACGTCATGATGCTGCTCCTGGTGATCTTCATGATCACCGCGCCGATCATGCAGGGAGGAGTGGACGTCGCTCTGCCCAAGGCGGAGGCGCGCCCGCTGGAGCCGAAGGGGGGACTGGTCGTCACAGTCGACCGCGCCGGGCGGATTCACGTTGACGAATCGGTGATGACTTTCGCGGAGTTTCGTGCAACATTCAGGGCACTCGCGTCGTCGCGGGGGAAAGACGGGGTCTATCTCCGAGCCGACCAGGGTGTACCATACGGTTCGGTGGTGCGGGTGCTGGCGGTGATGCGCGCGAGTGGCGTCGCCGATGTGGGGCTCGTCGCAGAGCCAGAGCAGGAGAGGTAGCAGTGGCAGCAGAAGCCGGCGCCCAGCTCAGGGGCCCGATTGGAATTTCAGTAGGCCTGCACCTGACGCTGGTCGCGATCGCGCTGGTGGGGATAAGAAACGAGCCCGCCGAGGTGCTGCCGCCCATCTACAAGGTGGACATTGTCGCGGCGCCGCCGGGTCCACGAGCGATTGGCGTCGTGCGGCCGGAACCAATCACGCCGCCGCCAGCCGCGCCGGCAAGGACACCGCCGGCGCCGGTTCCGCCCAGGCAGTCGGTGATGCCGGTCGCGAAAGCAGTTCCGCAGAAGGCTCCGCCGAGAGCGACTCCTGTTGAGCGTCCGGCGACACCGGCTGCGACGACGCCGGCGCCGCGCGCGGGCGGAGGACCGATCGGCGGCAGGGGAACCGACGTCGCAACCGTACAGACGGAGGGAATCGAATTCCCGTTCCCAGGGTACCTCAACAACATCGTTCGGCAGATCGCGGTGCGCTTCAACCCGGCTGACGCGAGCTCCGGTCTGCGCGCGGAGGTTAGATTCGTAATCAGGCGCGACGGCTCGGTGATCGCAATCGGATTCGTGACACGTTCGGGCTCCTATGCTTTCGATCTGGAAGCACAGGGCGCGGTGGAAGCGGCGGCTCGCGAGTTCGGCCCGTTGCCGGAAGGATTTCGTGACGACGCTCTGCCAGTAGTATTCAGCTTCGATCCCCGTTTTCTCAGATGAATCATCGCCTCATTACTGTCGCGGCTTTTTCGGCCGTAGCTGCCGCGGTTGCCGGCACGCGCGCATGCGCGCAGGACACCGCCACGACCCGTCCCGGCGTTCGCCTCGGGCTCAGTTATCCGCGGGGAACGACACCAAAGGTTGTCGTCATGCCTGTTGACTCGACGCCCGGGGACTCGGTGCGCACGATCATACAACGCGACTTCGACTTCAGCGATCGCGTGACACCGCTCGTTCTCGACGACTCGACGCTGATGGGTATGACGCCCACGAACGGAGGGGACTACAACTATTCTCTGTTCGCGAACCTTGGCGTTGCAGCGATCATCCAGGCTCGGCCAACGGCCGGCGGGTACAGGGTGGCGTTGTACGACGTGAGCGCGCGGCGGCGACTCGATTCGCGCGATTTCCCGTTGAGGGCAATACCGGGGAACCGCGATGCAACACTGGTGGACTCCATTTCGACGGCGACGTCCGCGCGCGAGCGGTTGCTGCGTGATTCGGTTCAGCGGGTTCTCAGGCGGCGCGCAGATCTCATGCGGCGGCCGCCACTCAAGAAGGACACCCGCCAGCGCCGGTTCGTAGTGCGTGATTCGCTGCGCCGTGATTCGTCGGCGACCGCTTATCTGCGTCGCGGTCTGGCGAGATGGGAGGAGGACCGTCGCGATTCGGTCGATGCGTCGATTACCCGGATGGCGCGTCGGCTCGCGAGCCAGGACTCAGCCGACCGTGAAAGCGCCGCCGAGACACAGCGAATGGGGATTCACCGAATCAGCGATGAAGTCGAGCGCTGGATAACCGGCCGCAGCGGCATCGCAGCGACGCGAATCGCGTACGTGCACGCAGGGCTGGTGCGTGTGGTTGACAGCGATGGCGCGAACGACCGTCCCCTGACCAGACGCGGAATGTCGATGTCGCCGTCGTGGCATCCGCGCGCCGACCGGATCGTCTATTCGAGATTTCTCGAGGGCGGCGCGGGTACGCAGATCGAGGAGATTGACCTGTCCACGGGCCGGTCGCGGTCGATCAGCGGCCGCGGGCTCAACATCACCCCAGTGTACTCGCACGACGGAAGAAGTGTCGTGTATTCGAGCGGCTCGGAATCCGGAACCGATCTCATGATGGTGAGCGTTGACGATCCAACGGTGACGCAGCGGCTCACGTTCGGTCGCGGAAGTGACAACGGCTCGCCCACTTTCAGCCCGGACGGCCGCCAGATCGCGTTTTTCTCGTCGCGCACGCGCTTTCCGCAGATCTACACGATGGATACGGACGGGACAAACCTTCAGCTCCTCACGCCTTTCACTCCGGGTATACGGAGCTATCGCGCGGCGCCGGACTGGTCGCCGGACGGGCGGGCAGTCGCTTATGAGCAGCAAAATGGCGACTTTCAGGTGTGGCTGATCAACATTCGCGATAAGGAGCCGCGGCGCCTGACGAGCGAGGGAGAGAATGAAGGGCCGTCGTGGGCGCCAGACGGCCGGCATATCGCCCTGTCGTCGACGCGGGGCGGCTCGAAGCAGATCTGGATTCTCGATTCGGAATCGGGCCGGTTTCGCCAGCTCACCCGCAATGCGGGGGCGCGACTGTCGTCGTGGTCGCCGATGTTGAACCTGGCACAATAGCTCTGTCTCTTTCAATCACTCTTTTGCACAATCAATCAATGTTCCCAATCGCACGTATCTTCGGAATTGCAGTGGTCGCCGTTACGCTGGCAGCGGGTTGCTCGAGGAAGTCGTCCAATCGCCCCGCCCCGCGGCGGATCAACACCGACAGTCTCGTTCGCGAGCAGGCGCGACAGGATTCGATCGCGCGGGCCGATGCGGCGCGAGCAGCGGCGGCAGCGGCGGCAGCCGTGGCAGCGGCCGCCGGCCCCGCGACCACCGCGCCGGTGTCGGCGAGCGAGCGAACGATCATCGCAGCGGCTATCTACTTCGACCTGGATGAGTCGGTGATAACCGAAGACTCGCGCAGCGGGCTGGAGGGCAAGGCCCCGGTTCTGCTGCGGCATCCGGGGATGCGCATCAGGATCACCGGCCACGCCGACGCTCAGGGCTCCGACGAATACAATCTCGCCCTCGGCCTTCGGCGGGCGGCGGAAGCGAAGCGCTATCTCGCCGCGCTCGGTATCGAGGAGAGCCGTGTCGAGATCGTGACGATGGGCGAGGAACGGCCGGCGGTGCAGGGTAATACCGAGGAAGCGTACGCTCTCAACAGGCGGGCCGAATTCGAGGTGATAGCCGGCGGATGACGAGGCAGACATTGCGCGGCGGAATCCGACGAGCCGCAGTCGCGGCGGCACTGGCGTGGGCAACGACGGGATGTTTTGCGTCGATTGCGCAGGTGGATGAGGTGCGCGACGAGGTGAACGTCGTTCGTACCGAGACAGCGGCGTCGGATTCGGTGCGCGCGATGCAGATGGTGCAGATACTCAGCAATCTTCGCGCGATCAACGATTCGATCGCGGCGTTGAGCACCCGCCTGAACCGCGTGCGCGCCGATGCGCAGGGTGATATCCGCGGTCTCCGGCAAGAGGTGAACCAGGTACAGGAGATCAGCGGACAAAGCCAGCGGCGGCTTCAGGAGATGCGCGCCACTCTAGATCAGCGGAACCGCCAGCCGACCCCGCAGAGCCCCCCGCTTACGCGGGCCGCCGGTGACACCATACCCGCCCCGCAGAGCGCGGTCATCCGGCCCGCCGAGGATGCTCCGGGTGCCAACGAGCTCTTCCAGCTCGGCCGCGATCAGCTTCTTCGCGGCGGAAACCGCGCCGCGCGCGCGGCGTTCGCCGATCTGCTGAACCGCTTTCCGTCTTCCGAGCTGGCGGCCGACGCGCAGTTCTACATCGCCGAAGCTTACGCGGCTGAAGGCAACACCGCCGCGGCCGACACTGCGTACGCGTCAGTCGTGTCGGGTTACGGCGAATCGCCGCGTGCTTCGACGGCGCTGTACAAGCGCGGGGTTATGCAGCAGACGGCAGGCAGGACGAGCGCCGCTCGCCGTCACTACACCGAGCTCATTCGGCGCTACCCGTCGTCGGATGAGGCCGAGCTTGCACGCGAGCGACTCCGGCTCCTGACCTGATTCGGTGAAACCGATGGTGCCGGCGTCCGCGGATACTGAGATGCCGTTCCTCGACCACCTCGAGGAACTGCGTCACCGGCTGTTCTGGATCGCGGGCGCGATAGCGATCGGTGTCATCGCCTCGTTCATCGTCCTCTCTCAGCGCCGCCTCGATCTGGTGGGATTCATGGCGGGGCCGATCAAGCCGTACCTGCGCGAGGGTAGTCTCGTATACACGCATCCCGGGACTTCATTCAAGATCATCCTGAATGCGTCGGTGATCACGGGTATTCTCCTCGCGACACCAGTAATCGGGTATCAGCTCTGGGGATTCTTCGCGCCCGCGCTGCACGCCCACGAGAAGCGCATTATCGTCCCGACGCTGGCCGGAATGGTCGCGCTGTTCCTGGCCGGTGTCGCGCTCTGCTTCTACGTCGTGCTGCCGTTCACGCTCCGGTTCTTTCACGGCTTCGAGTCGGCCGCGCTGACACCAATGATCGAGGCGACGCAGTACTTCGACTTCGCGTTCAGTATGATGCTCGCCTTCGGTCTCGCCTTCGAGCTCCCGATCGGAATTCTGCTGCTCTCCGCGCTCGGGATAGTCACACCAGGAACGCTGACCCGGTACCGGCGGCACGCTCTCGTGATCTGCGTAATAGCGTCCGCGTTCATCACGCCCGACGCGAGCCCGACCACGCTGTTCGCGCTCGCCGGGCCTCTCTACCTGCTCTTCGAGCTTGGCGTTGCGCTTTCATACGGCGTGACGAGGCGACGACGGAAGCGCGCGCTCCAGGCCGAGCTCGATGGCCGAGTAGAGGCGGAGCGGGAGCGTCGGTCCGATACGCCGGGGCGCGAGCCGCGACGGCTGGGAGTCAACGCATGATCGGGGCGCGGCGCGGCGCACCGGCGATGGGGCGCAACGAGAAGCGCCTCGCGCGGATGGCATTGTTCGCCGGTCTCGCCGCTCTCGCCGCAGGCGCGGCCGCGCCTGCTGTGTCGGCGCAGGTCAGTCGCCCGCGCCCGGTGCGCCCCAACATCGACCGCCGCCCGCCGGCCGACACTTCAAAGGCGGGCGATTCGGCCCGTGCCGACTCGGCGCGTTCGCGCGAGCTCATCAAGTGGACCGCCCCCGACTCCATCACCGCCCGCCTTATGGAGCGCGCCGGCTACGCGGTGACACGATACCAGGGAGTGCGGGTCAGGTTCGACTCGAAGAATCGGACGCTCTATCTGGAGGGAGATCCGGCCGGAATCGGACGCGGCGCGACGCTACTCGTCGGCGATACGATCACGTACAACGATTCGACGAAGCTCGTCGTCGCACGCGGCGACACGCTGGTTCTGCGCGATCCTACTCAGGGTGCGGCCGACGTCGTCGCTCAGGGTCAGCTCCGGTACAACGTCGAGGCGCGCCGTGGCAGCGTGACCAACATCAGTACTTCGGTCGAGACCGGCCAGACGTGGCATGTCCGCGGCGCCGAAGCGGCGTTCGTGCGCGACACGACGCGGGGGCTGCAGACCTCGTTCTACGCGCGCAACGGCTCGATCACGAGCTGCGACGATTCAATCCCGGATTACCATTTCCAGTCGAAGGAGATAAAGCTCGTAACGAAGAACATCCTCGTGGCGAGGCCGGCCGTTCTATACATCGGCGATGTGCCCGTGTTCTGGCTGCCGTTCATCTTCCAGGACATGCGCTCGGGGCGCCGCAGCGGTATGCTCACGCCGCGCTTCGGAGTCACCGAGCTCTTCCGCAACAGCCCGAGCTACCGCCGGCACGTGGACAACATCGGCTACTATTTCGCTTTCAACGACTACACGGACGGGCAACTCTCGCTCGACTGGCGCAGCGGCGCGGGTGCGACGTCGGGCGACCCCGGCTGGGTGCGTGTGAACGGCGAATGGCGATACCGCTGGCTTGATCGCTTTCTTACAGGGCGTCTCGCTGTCTCGCGGCTCGGGCAGCGCGATGGCAACAACAACACCGCGATCTCCTGGGCGCATCAGCAGGACTTCTCTCAGACAAGCCACCTGACTACGAACATCAACTACGTCACCAACACGGCGATCCAGCGGCAGAATTCGTTCGACCCCCGCCAGGTGCTCGCGACGATTCAAAGTCAGGTCAACTACCAGCAACAGTTTGGCAAGGCGTCGTTCAGCATTGGTGGAAGCCGGCGGCAATATCCCGGACGCGAGGAAGTGACCCAGGATTTCCCGAATTTCAGCATCAGCACTCCGACGGTCGCTCTCGCGCCCTGGCTCGAGTGGACGCCGTCGCTGAATGTCACCAACAGCGAACAATTCAAAGTCGACCGAACGGGCCAATTCGCGTATGACTACCGAACGAGCAACGGCGTGCTCGACAGTGTCCGCGCGACCAGCGATGCACGAATCACGTCGCTCGGCTTGACGACTCCGCTCAAGATTTTCGGCTTCACCCTTCAGAGCTCGTTCAGGGTTCGCGACCAGGAGAACAACGCACCGGTCACGATTGCGGTGGTGAACCAGGACGATCCGACACGCCCGACCAACCGCATCTTCGGGCGAACGTACAGCACCGAGATCGACTTCGAGACGTCGTTCGGCCTGCCCACGCTAATGCCCGGCACGCTCAAGCTTTCGCCGAGCATCGGCATATCGAACGTTGATCCGGCAGGATACTGGGTGCGCACCGAGCAGTCGGGTGGACGGTTCGTCCACCAGTCCAAGCGGCTACGGTACAGCCTCCAGGCTGCGCCCACGATCTTCGGCTTGTTGCCCGGCATCGGCGGCATCAGCCGCTTCCGACATTCCCTGTCACCGGTTATGAGCTATGGGTACGCGCCGGCGGCGACTGTGAGCCGCGAGTTTCTCGCTGCGCTCAACCGCAACCCGCGCGATTACGTCGGCTCGCTCGCCGCAAACCAGGTGACGCTTCAGCTTTCGCAGACGCTCGAAGCCAAGCTCAGAAGCCGTGACACGAGCAGCGTAGCGGAAGAACGCAAGGTCAAGCTGCTCTCGCTCAATTTCTCTCCACTCACCTATGACTTCGAGCGAAAGCGCGCTACCGGCAGGTCGGGCTTCACTACCGATCACTTCGGCTACGACGTTGGGTCGGAGCTGCTTCCCGGCTTCCGGCTCGGCGTGCAGTACTCGCTGTTCGAGGGAAGCGTTCTCAGCGATACCGCTGTTTTCAAGCCGTTCCGCACCGGTATCGACGCGTCTTTCAGCCTGAACGGACAGTCGGGGATCTTCGCGGCGCTCACGAGAATGTTTGGGCGAGCGGTTCCGCAGCCGTCGCCGCAGGTCGAGCGCCTGGATAGAAGCGCGGACGACGCCCTGTCGCAGCGAATCGCGTCGACGCCGGTCGCCGGGAGCCAGTCGCGCAACCAGCAGTACGGTATGCCCGGCACGCAGGCATGGCAGGCCTCGTTTACCTTTGGCTCTTCGCGACAGCGGCCCCCGACGGGCTCGGGAGAGATAATCGACGAGGATCCGACCACGAGGTGCGCTGTTCTCGTCTCGAACCCGTTCGCATACGAGCAGTGCATTCTTCAGCAGCAGACGAATCCGACCGGAGCGGTACCGATCGGGCGGCTCACCGCCGGCGGGCCGTTCGTACGGATCCCGTCGCGTGAGTTTATCCATTCGCAGATGAGCTTCAACATCACACCGAAGTGGGGCGCCAGTTGGGGAACCACCTACGATTTCCAGGAGCGTCAGTTCGCAAGTCACGCGGTGACGCTCCAGCGGGAGCTGCACGACTGGCGGACGATCTTTGCATTCACGCGGAGCCCGAACGGAAATTTCGCGTTCAACTTCTTCATCGCGCTGAACGCGCAACCGGACATCAAGTTCAACTACGACAGGCAGACCTACAGGCAGACGGGCCAGTAGGAAGGTGGCCGGTCGACTTGCGGGCTCAGACTGCGGCATCAATGGATTCTTATTTGCGGCCAGCCGTCTGGCGTTCAGCTTTATGGGCTGCAGAGTTTTCAGCTACGTCGCGAAGGATTAACGACATAGTGATCAGAAGCCAGCTTGGCCGGCACCCAGCAACGGGCTCAAAAAAAAACAGCTCAGCGTTAGCCGGCGTGTTCGCTGTACGGGCTCGAAGCTGACCGCTGACCAGGCTGACGGCTGTGACCTATGTCGGTAATCCGTTCCCGCCGTAGCCGAGAGCCGCGAAGCTGGCAAAGCCGGATGCCAGGATGCAGGCCACTGAATCAACTGGGATTCGGGCTCCAAGCTCCGATCCCGGTAATCCACGATGAACCAAGTTTGATGGCTCAGAGTGATCCACTATCTGGTAGCCCTGTGACTTCTGTTCTGCACATCACGAATGGCGATGCAGCCGGCCGCGCGATGCACGCCGCGGGGATCAGCGGCGAGATTCTCGCTTGGCGCGACATCCTTCATGAGGGTCCGGTACCCACGGAACTGCCGCTCGACGAGCTGAGCGCCGTCCGCGCGGAGTACCTCGCGGCGCTCGGCGCCGGGCAGCTAGCCGATCTCGAGCGGGATTTCAGAGACCGGGACGACGCCCTTCGGCGCTTCACCGACAACGACGAGGTCGTGCTGTGGTTCGAGTGGGATCTGTACGACCAGCTCCAGCTGCTCCAGATCCTGGACTACCTCTCCCGCTATTCGCGCGAGCATCTCGAAGAAACGAAGACCCGGCTCACCATCGTCTCATTCGCGGGCTATCTCGGAAACCTACCGCTCGATCGCTTTCCAGAGCTCCACGCGCAGCGCGGCGAGATTACGGATGCGATGCTGGCGCTAGGCCGACGGGCGTGGCGGGCTTTCCGTGATCCCGACCCGCGAGAGCTCGAAACCCTGCTCGCGACGGATACCTCGGCGCTTCCGTTTCTTTACGATGCACTGGTGCGCCACCTCGAGGAGTTTCCTTCGGTGCGGAATGGCCTGTCGCGGTCGGAGTTGCAGCTGCTCGAGGCCATTGCAGCACGCCCGATCACGTTCACCGAGATCTTTCGCCGGGTGGCGACGCGGGAGGACCGAATATTCTGCGGCGACAGCACGATGGCCGCGTATCTTGAGCGACTGAGCCGTGGTGCCGAGCCGCTCGTGGTCTATCCCTCGGGCGAGAGAATAGACGCCCCACGCGGTGAAGAGGATGCTGCCGCGTTCAGAAACGCTCAGATTGCACTTACCGAAGCGGGATGCGCTGTGCTTTCCGGCGAGCGCGATTGGATCGGGATGGGCGACGAAGACCGCTGGCTGGGCGGGGCTCGCCTAGCGAAGGGGACCGCCCGGTGGCGATGGGATGGAACTGCGCGGCGACTCGTCAGGCCGGGGGGATCGCGGTAGGAGGCTCATCACGGAGTTCCGGCGTGCTGCTGTTGTGAACTACCGAAGTTGTATGTTCCGTGTTCCTCTGGCCTCGCTATCCCGAAATGCTGCGAAGAACCGATGAGCAAGGTGTGAAGTGAAAACGATCTCTGTCGACGGAAACACTCTCACAATCGACGCTGTCCGCGCGGTGGCGGTGGACGGCGAATGCGTGAGTCTCGATCCCAACGCGCGCGAGCGAATGCTCGAGACCCAGCGGGCGGTCGCGCGCATCGTCGAGCGAGGGGACGTGGTGTATGGAGTGACGACCGGCTTCGGCAAGCTCTCGGAGATCGCGATCCCCCGCGATCGGCTCGCTGAGCTCCAGGTAAACCTCGTGAGAAGCCACGCGGCGGGTGTGGGGCCGCGCCTTCCCAGCGCTGAGGTGCGAGCGACGATGTTGCTCCGCGCGAACGTCCTGGCGAAAGGATTCTCCGGCGCGCGCCCGGAAATTGTAGATCTGCTGATCGGAATGCTGAACGCCGGACTACACCCGCCGATTCCCGAGCAGGGAAGCGTCGGCGCGAGCGGGGATCTCGCGTCGCTCGCCGCACTCGGCCTCTCGCTCATTGGGGAAGGACTGCTTCTCGACCGAGACGCGGCAGCGGGCGATGCCGCAGCGGTGCTTCGCGCGCACGGACTGGAACCGCTCACGCTTGGCCCGAAAGAAGGCATCACTCTCATAAACGGCACGCAGGCGCACACGGCAGTTGCCGCGCTCGCTGTCGCCGATGCCCGCACGCTGTGGCACGCCGCGCACGTCGCGGGCGCCATGTCGCTCGAGGCGCTGCTCGGCACGCCAGTCGCGTTCGACGAGCGGATTCACGACGCCCGCGGACAGTCCGGCCAATCGCGCTCAGCAGCACTGCTGCGCGATCTGCTTAGCGATAGCGAGCTCCGGGAATCCCACCGATATGGGGATCCACGGGTGCAGGACGCGTACTGTCTCCGCTGCATGCCGCAGGTTCACGGGCCGGTACTTGACGCGCTCGATTGGATAGCGGAGATCGTCGGCCGCGAGCTCAACGCCGCAACAGACAACCCTCTCGTGTTCCCGGACGGCGAGACACTGAGCGGGGGCAACTTCCATGGCCAGGCAGTCGGCATGGCACTCGACTTCCTCGCGATCATCCTCACCAACCTTGCGACGATCGCCGAACGACGGATAGACCGTCTCGTTCACCCGGATTTCAATCAGGGATTGCCGGCCTTTCTGTCTCCCGAGCCGGGTGTACACTCGGGATTCATGATGGCTCAGGTCACCGCCGCTGCGCTGGCCAGCGAATGTAAGGTCCTGTCGCACCCCGCTACGGTTGACACGATCCCCACGGATGGGAACCGGGAAGACGTAGTCCCCATGTCAATGGGCGCCGCATGGAAGGCGCGGCGTATTGCGGGCAACCTGCGCAACGTGCTTGCGATCGAGCTCATGTGCGCCGCACAGGCGATTGACTTCCGCGCTCCGCTCACGCCCGGCCGCGGTGTTCGCGAGGCCCACGCAACCGTGCGTTCGTTGGTCCCGCCGCTGAAATCGGATCGCGTCCTGAGCCCCGACATCGGAATACTGGCCGACGCGATCGGAGACGGGCGCTTCAACGGAGACCGCAACGATGGCTGACGTGATCGCGCGGTCAAAGCGCGCAAGCGCCAGCGACGAAGCCGGTGCGCGCGCTCCGCGGATTATTCGGGCTGCCCGCGGCAACGCACTCTCGTGCAAGGGCTGGCACCAGGAAGCCGCGCTCAGGATGCTGATGAACAACCTTGATCCAGACGTGGCCGAGCGCCCGGAGGATCTGGTGGTCTACGGCGGTACGGGCAAGGCGGCCCGAAACTGGGAGGCTTTCGACGCGATCGTGCGATCTTTGCGCGCTCTAGAAAACGACGAGACCCTTCTTGTCCAGAGCGGCAAGCCAGTCGCCGTCTTTCGCACGCACAAGTCGGCACCGCGCGTGCTGATCGCCAACAGCAATCTCGTCGGTCGCTGGGCGACATGGGAGCATTTCCGCGAGCTCGAGCGGAAGGGCCTGATGATGTACGGCCAGATGACGGCCGGCTCGTGGATCTACATCGGATCTCAGGGTATCGTGCAGGGGACGTACGAAACCTTCGGTTCGATGGCGCGCCGTCATTTCGGCGGCACTCTCGCTGGGCGCTTCGTGCTCACGTCCGGCCTGGGCGGCATGGGTGGCGCACAGCCACTCGCCGCGACGATGCATGGGGCTGCCGTGCTCGCTGTCGAGGTCGATGAGTCACGACTGGACAAGCGTCTCGAGACGAAATACTGCGACCGGAAGACGCACAGTCTCGACGAAGGACTGGCATGGATCGACGAAGCCCGGTCAGCGGGACGCGCCCTCTCGGTTGGGCTCGTCGGAAACGCGGCCGACGTGCTGCCGCAGCTCGCGTCGCGGCGGATAGTTCCCGACGCGCTCACCGACCAGACGAGTGCGCACGACATGCTGAACGGATACGTGCCGGCCGGAATGCCGCTCAACGAAGCGCTTGCATTGCGCGAAGCCGATCCGTCTCGCTACGTCGAGCTTTCCACCGCTTCGGCGGTAGTCCACGTCACGGCGATGCTCGAGTTGATGCGGATGGGTGCCATCACGTTCGACTACGGCAACAACATCCGCACCGTCGCGTTCGACGCGGGACTGCGTGATGCCTTCAACATCCCTGGGTTCGTGCCCGAGTACGTCCGCCCGCTGTTCTGCGAGGGGAAGGGGCCTTTTCGCTGGGCGGCGCTCTCAGGAGATCCTGCCGACATCGCGCGCACCGATGATCTCGTGCTCGAGCTGTTTCCCGAAGACGACCATTTGAGGCGATGGATATCGCTGGCCCGCGAGCGGATCAGCTTCCAGGGACTTCCCGCACGTATCTGCTGGCTTGGACAGGGAGAGCGCGCCAGGTTCGGCATCGCGCTCAACGAACTGGTCGCTTCAGGCGAGATATCGGCTCCGGTTGTGATCGGCCGCGACCACCTCGATACCGGAAGCGTCGCGTCTCCGTTTCGCGAGACCGAAGCGATGCGCGACGGCAGCGACGCCGTCGCCGACTGGGCGATCCTCAACGCGCTGCTCAACGTCGCCAGCGGCGCTTCATGGGTCTCGTTCCATCACGGCGGAGGAGTCGGCATCGGAAATTCCCTCCACGCCGGCCAGGTCATCGTCGCCGATGGAACGCTGGAAATGCGCGAGCGACTGGAACGAGTGCTCACGAACGACCCGGGGATTGGCATTGCGCGCCATGCCGACGCCGGCTACGAGACCGCGGTCGCGGCTGCCGCGGAGCATGGCATCGATCTTCCCATGGTTCGCTGAATGCTATCCAGCAAGTTCCGCCCGTGGCACGTGCCGGTGTTTCTCGCGAAGTACGCGTATCTGACGGCCGTGCGGATGCCGGTGCTGGTGCACTTCGAGGTGACCCTCAGGTGCAACGCGCGCTGCGGCTTCTGCGACTACTGGAAGACCGATCCGTCGTCGCGAGCGACCGAGCTCAAGAGTTTCGTGGACGCAGCGCGGTTCTTCAGCCCGATGATGATCACCTACACCGGGGGCGAGCCGACGCTGCGCCGCGATCTCGAAGACATCGTCGCCGGAGTCAACGCGGCGGTGAGAGTGCAGTACTCGACCCTCATCACACACGGCGCGATGCTGACGGCTGAACGCGCGAAGTCGCTCTGGGATGCGGGCATCCACCAGTTCAACATTTCGCTCGATTTCCTCGACGACCGCCACGACGCGGCGCGTGGCATTCCGGGATTGTCGGCGAAGATATTCGACGTCATTCCGATGATGCAGTCGCTAGGCGTTGACAGCATCCGGTTCAACACGGTGATCAAGGACTCTAACCTCGATCAGCTCATGCCAATCGTGCTCCGCGCAAAGGAGCTGGGCTGCGGGGTGAATTTCAGCTCTTACACCGATTCCAAGAACGGCAACCGTGAGGGGCTTATCGGCGAGACGCGCATCGCAGAGCTGGAAGCGGTGACCGCGGAGCTCCTCTCATTCAAGAAGCGGAACCGGGGCGTGATCACCAACTCTGACTACTACATCGAGCAGATTCCGAGGTATGTGCGGGGCGAGCTGAGCGAGCCCTGCCGTTCGGGAATGAGAACCATCCACGTCGATCCGACCGGCCACGTGAAGCGCTGCCCCGACTTCAAGACCGATTTCCACTGGACCGCCTTCAGGAAATACGAGCCGATCGAGTGCAGCGCGTGCTTTTACGCGTGCCGCGGCGAGGCGCAGGCGCCGCTGCGTCTGTCGCGCATTCGCGACGTGATGGCTTGACGATCGCGGCGTGAGCCAGCTGCTTTTCGTCAACGCCTCCCAGGTCGTGACGTGCGCCGGTCCGGCCCGCGCGCGGCGCGGCATCGAGATGACGGATGCCGGAGTCCGGTTCGGCGTCGCCATCGCAGTGGAGGGCGACCGCATTGCGGCGGTCGCACACCCAAGCGAGCTCGAGAGCACTTTCGCCGGCGCTGAGGTCATCGACTGCGGCGGGCGTGTCGTGACGCCCGGCCTCGTCGATTCGCACACGCACGCGATCTTCGGCCGGGCGCGGTACGAAGAGCAGGAGATGCGCGCCTCGGGAGTCGGCTACTTGGAAATCGCCCGGCGGGGCGGGGGAATTCACGCGTCGGTGGCCGATCTGCGCTCGCGCTCCGAAGGCGAGCTTTTCGATCTCGCCCTTCCGCGAATTCTGCGCCTCGCGTCGTACGGCTCGACCACGATCGAGATCAAGTCCGGCTACGGACTCTCGGTCGAAGACGAGCTGAAATCGCTGAGGGTGATCGCGCGGCTTCAGCGGGCCGCGCCTCTGCGGCTCGTTCCGACATGGCTCGGAGCGCACGAGATTCCGCTCGAGTTCAGGGAGAGTGAGGCGCGGCGATCGGAGTACGTCTCGCTACTCGTCCACGATCTGCTCCCGATCGTGGCTCGCGAGCGCCTCGCCTCATTCGCCGACGTCTTCTGCGAGCCGGGCGTTTTCACGATCGATGAAACGCGGGCGATCCTCGATGCCTCGCGATCGGCGGGACTCGGCCTGAAGTTGCACGCCGATGAGCTGGAGCCGCACGGCGGAGCGGAGCTCGCCGTCGAGCTGGGCGCGGTCTCCGCCGATCATCTCGGGGCTGTATCGCGCACCGGGATTGTCGCGCTCGCCGGTGGAGCCACGGTCGCAACCCTTCTGCCGGGCACGATGCTGTTTCTCGGACGCCGCGCTCAGGCGCCGGCCAGGGAAATGATCGAGGCGGGCGCTGCGGTTGCGCTGGCAACGGATTTCAACCCGGGAACATCGCCCACCTTCAACTTCCCGCTCATCCTCACGCTCGGCGTGAGCCAGCTCCGCATGAACGTGGCCGAAGCCATCGTTGCGGCGACAGTCAACGGCGCTGCCGCGCTCGGGCTCGCCGCGGGCGTGGGCCGGATCGAGTCCGGCTGTTCGGCTGACCTCGCCCTGTGGGACGCAGAGGACATCCGGGAGATACCGTATTGGTACGGTGATCGTCGTTGTATTGGCACGTGGATGGGGGGAAGAGCTTGTCACGCCTGCTAGCCACCCCATAACTTGCATTTCTCGCGCTGATTCGTGCCGGCGGCGCGCGGCAACGCCTCACTCCACCCGATGTCCAATATCGCAAAGCTCAAGCAGCGAGCCGCCGAGTTCGAGACCAGGAAACAGTACGAGAAGGCGCTGGAACTATACGAGCAGGCGCTGAACAGCGCGCGTGCGGCGGATGAAGAGCGCGACGTTCCGCTGTACAATCGTGTCGGTGACATCCACTATCGCATCGGCAACAACGAGCAGGCCATCCACTACTACGAACAGGCCGCCGACCTGTACGCCGACGGCGGCTTCTTCAACAACGCCATCGCCTTGTGCAACAAGATCCTGCGCTACTCACCCGGGCGGACGATCATCTACTACAAGCTGGGTATCATCAGCGCGCGCAAGGGATTCAACAGCGACGCGAAGCAGAATTTCCTGGAGTACGGCGACCGAATGCAGGAGATCGGGAAGATGGACGAGGCGTTCCGCGCGCTTAAGGAGTTCGCCGATCTGTGTCCGGGCCAGGACGACGTGCGACTGATGCTCGCCGAGCAGCTGGCCCGTGCCGACCGCAAGCCGGAGGCGCTCGAGCAGCTTCAGTTGTTGTACGCGACTCTGGAGTCCGAGGGGCGCACGAGCGAGGCGGCGGCGGCGGTCGAGCGCATGAAGGCGATCGATCCTTCGTTCACCCCGCAGCGGTCGGTGATGCCGCGCCAGCAGAAGAAAGAGGGGCTCGTCTTCCTCGACCTCGAATTCGGGGAAAACGAGGGCGCGGAGCGGTCACGTGAAGTCGCAGAGGCAGCAGAGCGCTCGCGCGATGCAGAGAGCGCTGACGTTATCGCCCGTGCCGTTGCTCCGGAAGGCCTCGAGCCAACTTCGCTGGCAGAGGAGCCGCGGTCGGCCGCGGACGTCGCTTACGGAAGCGATGACCCTTCGCCCGCCGCGAGCCGCGAACTCCATTTCATCACGCCGGGAATCGACGAGACCGAAGCATCTGCCGATGCGGGAATCGTTCCGCTCGAGCTCGCACCCCTCGTCGACATCGGTGACGCTCCTGCCGACCCCGACAGCGGACACGCCGGGCTCGACGTGATAATCGATCTTCCGTCATCGGGGCCGCCTGTGTCACCGCCGCCCCCTCTGTACGCGCCGACTCCCGACCGGGAGGACGCGGGGCCGCCGCCGACTCACCCCGCCGCCGCGCTTCCCGACGACGATTTCATCGACCTCGGCGAATGGCTTCAGCAGAATCGGACTCCCGCTTCGACCCGGATGGTCGCGCACGACGAGGAACCGGAGAACAACGAACAGAAGCATTTCGGCGAGATGCTGGGCAAGTTCAAAGCGGGCATCTCGCAGAACGTGGACGAGGAGGATTTCGAGAGCCACTACGATCTCGGTATCGCGTTTCGCGAGATGGGATTGCTCGACGAGGCGATCGGTTCGTTTCAGAAGGCTTCCCGAGGCGCGAAGCAGCACGTTCGCGCGTCCGAAGCGATCGGACAATGCTTCATGGACAAGGACGAAGCCGCGGTCGCGATGACGGTGCTCGAGCGGATCGCGAAGGAGCCGGGCATGGACGATTCGCGTCTCGTCGGCGTGCTGTATCTGCTCGGGCGCGCGGCTGAGGCGCTGGGGCGGTCCGCCGACGCGGCCGGATATTACCAGCGGGTTCTGGCGGTGCAGATCGGATTCCGTGACGCGAGCGATCGGCTCGCCTCGATGGCACAGGCATCGAGGTGAGCGCGGCTGGAGCCGCGTCGGCTGCTGCGACGGCGTCGCCGGACAGCTCCAGCGGTGCGGCGTCACTGGCTCGGATCCGGGCACCGGTGCAGGGACTGCTCGAGGCAGTCGTCGAAGAGATGTCCCGATCGGTGGCCAACGACGCGCCGATTGTCGCCCAGATGGGCCATCACCTGATGGCGATGCGTGGAAAGATGTTCCGGCCAACGCTCCTGCTTCTCTGCAGCGAAGTGGAGGGCGCGTCGGAGCCGGCGGCGATCCCGCTGGCCACGGCGGTGGAGATGATTCACCTGGCGACGCTCGTTCACGACGACGCCATTGATCATTCGGTGCTCCGCCGCGGAATGCCGACGCTGAACTCTCTTTTCAGCCATCAGCTCTCCGTGATCATGGGCGACTTCCTTTACTCGACCGCGCTCAGCCGACTCGTCGCGCTCGGCAATCTGGATGCTCTCCGTGTGCTCACCCGCGCCTCGACAGAGATGTCGCTCGGCGAGATGCGCCAGCTGGCGATGACGAACGCTCTCTCGTTCTCGGAAGACGACTACGATGCGCTCATCCGCTCGAAGACGGCTTCCCTCATGTCGGCGGCGTGTGAGGTGGGATCACTGTGCGGTGCGCGCGACTATCGCGAGGAGCTGCTGAGCTATGGCGAGTCGCTGGGCACGGCGTTTCAGATCGTTGACGACCTGATCGACTACACGGAGGCGAGGGAGACCACTGGCAAGCCCACCGGCCTCGATTTGCGCGAGCACAAAGTGACACTACCGCTTATCGCTGCACTGCGTGTGATGCCGGCGCCGGATCGCAGGATCGTCGACGACTTTTTCGCCGACCCCGAGCCGAGTGACATGTCGATCGCCGAGGTCATCCGTATCGTGGGCGAGAACGGCGGGCTCGATTACGCCCGCAAGCGGGGCGCTATGTTCGCGTCCCGAGCGGAGCAGGCGCTCACCGGGTTGCCCGACACCGTAGCGCGGCAGTCGCTGATCGACTCTATTTCCTATGTAATGGAACGACACTCCTGATGCCCCCGCGCGGCGCCGTACGACGGGGCGCGCTGTTCCACGGTCTCGTACTAGCCGCCGGCTTCATCACCGGTGGACTTCTCACGCAGGTTGCCCGACGCTTTCTGCCTCCCGGGTCAACGAAGGAATTCTTCACGACCGGTGTAACACCCTCGGTAGGACCGCTCACGATAGACGTTGTAATTCTCAAGTTCGCGCTCGGCCCGGTGGCGCTCGACGTGACGCTGCTCAGTCTTTTCGGGGTGGTTGTCGCGTACCTGATTGCGCGTTCGCTTTTCTAGGAGAACATATGCTCGGCAACATAGGCTTCCCGGAAATCATGATCATCCTGGTGATCGTTCTGCTTCTTTTCGGAGCAAAACGCATCCCGGAGATAGCGGGTTCGATGGGGAAGGGAATCAAGGAGTTCAAGAAGAACATCAACGAGGCAACCCGCGACCTCGATGTGGATTCACCCCGATACGAGCCCCGCCTGACGCCGCCCGACCTCGACCAGCCGAGCCGCACGAATCAGCAAGAGGACGCTGCCCGCACAGAGCCGAAACGGCTGGGCTAGGCAAGGAGAGGCCGCGTATCGAACGCGGCCTTTCTTTAGTGCCACCGGCAGCGCCTACTGAACTTGAATGGCCTGCCTGTTCGAAGCCTCGATGTCCTTGCGGCGGTCGGTGATCGTCGCGGACTCGCGAAGATTCGCCAGGTACTCGCGCACCCGCTGCTGCCGGAGCTGATCGGTCACTTCAGCCCGCTGCGCCGCCTTGACCTTCTCCCACTCGCTGCGATCGGACAGCACCCGCTGATCCACTCGCTCGACGAAGATCGCGTCGTACGTCCTGATGGGCGCACTCACCGCGCCGATGGGCAACGAGAACGCCGCGCCAATCGCCTGGTTGAGGCGGCCGATGCCCGCCGCGCCGCCGACACGAGTGAAGGGCGCGCTCTCAATAACGGTCAACCCCATCCTCGCTGCCGACTGCTCGAGCGTTGAAGCCGCTGCCGCTTTCGCTAGCTGCTGGGCTCGCGGCATCAACTTGTCCAGCTTCTTCTGGACGGCGAGAACAGCGCGGATCTCGGGCGTTGCCTGCTCGAGCGACGGCACTCCACCCGGACGGAGCGAATCGAGGCGGGCAAGATAATAGCCATCCTCCGCGTCGAACAGCTCGCTCGTCTCACCGGGCTTCGCGCCCTGGAATGCCCATGGGCCGACACTCGGCGTGAATCTGCCGTCGATCGTGAGCGCGTCTGTATCGAGGACGGCGGCGCGCCTGATCGGAACCCCCAGCTTGCGCGAAGCCTCGTCGAGGGACGCCGGCCTGTCGGTGGACGCTGCGATGCGTGCGAGCTCGTCGGCGCGGCGATCGGTGATCGTCGCCGCCGAGTCGCCTTGCTTGAGGGGGAGAAGTATGTGGCGCAGCGCGATCGTATCACCTTTCCGTTCGTCAACTTTGATGAGATGATATCCAAAAGGTGTGAGAAGGGGCTGCGAGAGCTGACCTGCTTCGAGCGCGAACGCGGCGTTCTCGAACTGCGTCACGAACCGGCCCCTGGGTCCGCGGCCGAGCGATCCACCATTGGCCGCTGAAGCTGAGTCGGTGGACTCCGCACGCGCGACATCTTCGAATTTCTCGCCGCCCGCGATTCTCTCGCGGAGTGCCAGGATGCGCGCGCGCACCGCCGCGCTGTCGGCAGGGCTGATCGTCCGGAGAAGACTGATCACCGATACGACCGCGCGCGCGGGCTTCTCGAAATCCTTCTTGTTCTTGTCGTAATACTCGCGAATGTCCGACGCGGCGACTGAGACGGTGCTGTCCGCGATCACCTCGGGCCGGAACACGACGTAGCTGATCTGAGTCGTGTCGTGCGTGTCGCGCCAGATATTCCACAAGCGCTCGTCACTCGGGTAGACTTCGGCAGCGACCTGCTCGAAGAGCTTCTCGCGCGGAACCGCGTCGCGGTAATAGGACTCGAGTTGGAGCAACAGGCCGTCCTGACGGGCCGCCGGGCTGGACAGAAATCGCTGGTATTTTTCCGGATCGAACTGGCCGTCTGTCTGGAGCTCGGGGCTCTGGGCAAACTGCGGCGGCGGGCTCGATCGTGCCGCTTCGGCGATCTCTTCGGCCGTTACACGGATGCCGCGCCGCCTGTACTCCTGGCGAAGAAGCGCATCGGTGACGAGCTGCTCGAAGGCCTGGTCGCCCAATCGCCGCCGCTCGTCAAGCGTGACACTGCGGCCCGACTGCTGGGTCGCCTGCTGCTCGAGGGCGTTCAGGGCGTTGTACCACGTCGTCGCAAGAATGTCGTCGCCGTTGACGGTTGCCACAACGGTGGTCGAGGTGATTGGAGCTCGGCCCAGAAGTCCCGACGTCTCAACGAGCAGGAATCCGCCAACAAAGAAGATGATGAGCAGAATCCAGATGTACTTTGCGGAGCTCCGCATCGATTGCAGCACGGGGCCTGACTCCTGACGGACCTGTTAGGAATTCTTTATTCGAACGAGGGGGGTACAGCCTTGAAAGCTACCCGGCCAGCCGACACAAAAGCAAGGCACGCGAAACGCATTACACCTGATCTTACGCAGAGAGAAAAT
Organism: Gemmatimonadaceae bacterium; assembly: GCA_013813715.1. Classification (GTDB taxonomy): domain Bacteria; phylum Gemmatimonadota; class Gemmatimonadetes; order Gemmatimonadales; family Gemmatimonadaceae; genus UBA4720. The sequence goes on from JACCRF010000114.1 coordinate 21,103, forward strand.
CAGCGGAAAAGGACACGCCCGCCGCGGCCAGAAGCCCCGCCTTCCGCTTCGCGCTGCAAGCAGCTCCGACGCCTCGTCCGAATCCCCCGCAGCGCCGACCGGAAAGCGGTGGCTCTGACAGCGGCGGGCGTGTAGTTCGCAGTTGATCTTTCGCAGTATTCTTGGCGGTTTCAACGCGACAGCGGCGCCTTCGTGATTGGCGGCCATCGTAACCGCACGGTATCTTCAGTCGTTCTGTCCCCAGAAGATGTGGGATGGCACAAACCCGAGGTTCCCGGATGCAAAGCTCCCCGCGGATTGACGAGCTAAGACAAAAATTTCACGAGAATCCTCGGCGCTATTTCGCGCCGCTCGCGAACGAGTATCGCAAGGCCGGAGACCCCGAGCAGGCGATAGCGATTTGCCGGGCCCATCTTGCGCAGCAGCCGGCTCACATGAGCGGCCACGTCGTGTACGGTCAAGCGCTGTACGATGCCCGGCGAACCGACGAAGCGCGCGTCGTTTTCGAGAAGGCGCTGGCGCTCGATCCGGACAACGTGGTCGTGCTCCGGCATCTCGGCGATATCGCACGACAGCGCGGCGATTCCGCGGAGGCGCGGCACTGGTACAAGCGCGCACTGGACAACGAGCCGTACGACGCCGAGATCGCCGCATATGTCGCCGAACTTACCGAGCCGGTCACCGTAACAGAAGCCGCCAAACCCCAACCGAATCTCGAGATCGAAGAAGTCGGAGC
>JACCRF010000124.1 GCA_013813715.1 Gemmatimonadaceae bacterium
GCATCTCCGACAAGGGGCTGCCGTTCGGCGGAAGCTGGGACTACCGCATAACACCCGACGGCGACGGCAGTCGGCTAACGATCACTGAGAACGGCGAGGTCTACAATCCGGTCTTTCGGTTCGTTTCGAGATTCATCATGGGACACACCGCCACCCTGGATCGGTATCTTATGGACCTCTCCGCCAAGCTCGGCGACAGCTACCAACCCGGTCCCGGCTGACTGACCAAAGGTGGCCCCGGCGTCCCGGCGCGGTTAATGCAATTTCCCCTTGCCGCGATATGTTACCCAGGTGCGCGTCGCCGCTCGCGACACGCGCCTGTTTACGCCTGCTTAACATCACAGGAAATCCGACGTGACCGTAACGACTGCCGACGCCGAGATGCTATCCAAGATCGAAGTTCTCGCTGACCTCGAGGAAGTCGTGGCTGAACTCATGGTTGCCCACGAAGCCAAGCGCGTTCTGTGGTTCCCGAGCGAGATTCTCGACCCCGCTCCGGACACGGATCCCGATCATCATATCCGCGAGCTGAGGAAGCGCGCCGAGGGCATCAGTGCACCGGCGCGGGTCGCGCTCGCGCTCAATCTCCTGACGGAGGAGGGGCTGCCCCACTTCCATCGGATTCTGGCCGTGTATCTCGGTGACGACAGCCACTGGCAGCGATGGACTAATCTGTGGACCGCCGAGGAGGACCGGCACGGCGTCATTCTCCACGATTACACGCGCGATGCACAGGTCTTCGACCGCGTCGTCATCGAGAAGATGCAGTTCGACTACATGCGCGCGGGCTTCGCGCCGGACTGGGACCGCGATCCGTACCGGGTATTCGTATACACCTCTCTTCAGGAGCGGGCGACGCAGATGTCGCACGCCAACACGGGCAAGGTAGCGTCGGAATACGAGCCGCTGATCGGGGAAGTTCTCGCAAACGTCGCAAAGGAGGAGGCGCGCCACTTCACGTTCTATCGTTCCGTGTTCAGGGAAGTTCTCAAGCGCGACCCGAACCAGGCGCTCGAATCAGCGGCGAAGATCATGCCGGCGATCGACATGCCCGGCGTCAACATGCCGCACTTCCGCGAACTCGCCGACGTTGTCCGGCGAGCGGGCATTTACGGCCCGCGCGACTACATGAAAATCGTTGAAGAGCAGATCAAGTACTGGGCGATCGGCAAGCTGACCGGTCTCAACGACGCGGGACGCAAGGCGCAAGAGAAGATCATGGAGATTCCGGCGCGGCTGGAGCGCATCGCGGGAGTGATCGAGGCCAAGACCAAGCGCAAGACATTCTCTTTCGACGTAGCCTTCCGGCGCGAATTCGTGATGGATTGAAGCTGCGTCCGGGCGTACCAACCGGCGCGGAACCCGCTACGTGCCAGCCAGCCCGAGCGACGGAGCGACCCCTTGCATTGCGCGGATAACAAAGTCGATGTGCTCGTCGAGGTCGACACCAAGATCGCGGGCTCCTTCCAGAACGTCCTCGCGATTGACGCCTCTGGCGAATGCCTTGTCCTTCATCTTCTTGCGCACCGATTTCGCTTCGACCTCCATCACGCTCTTCGTCGGACGTACCAGCGCTGTGGCGGTTATAAGGCCGGTCAGCTCATCCACCGCGAAAAGCGTTTTCGCCATCGTCGTTTCACGCGGCACGTTGGTGTACGTCCCGTGGCCGAGTATCGCTGTCAGGATGTCTTCGGGGAAACCGTGGCTCCGAAGGATTCTAACGCCTTCGGAGGGGTGCCCCTCTGTTGGCGAGTGGGCCTCGTTGGGATACCGTTCATAGTCGAAGTCATGTACCAGGCCGGTGAGGCCCCACCGTTCGGCGTCCTCTCCAAGCTTCTCAGCGTAAGCCCGCATCGCTGCTTCCACGGAAAGCATGTGCTTTCGCAGCGAGTCGCTGGCCGTGTACTGGTGAACGAGCGCGAGCGCAGCGTCGCGCGAGGGCAGCGGATCAGTCATCATGGTGTCGTCAAGAGACTTCGGGGTTGGACAACATTCGCTTAACTGGGTTCTTCACGTGTTGCCGGGATCGCGTTGCGAGGTCAAGGACGGAACGTAGAACTACCCCGCTACCGGCCCCCGGCCACAAAATGCGCTCCCTGCCGCCGGCTCAGACGGAACGACGGATGCTCGGCACTCGAAACGCAGTGGCAACCGCAGATGCGGCGAAGCGCTGTGTCAGTTGCAGTTCTGTATGAGCAGGCAGCCGGCAGCGCCCCATCGAGCCGGCCGCCGGAAGCCCGTAGTTCTCCCTTCCGCAATTCAAAGCCAAGCCATTCAGGAATTCCGCGAAAGACCCCTTAACTTAGCCCGGGCCATGAACCACGTCACTCATCTGGAATGCTCGGCGTGCGCCTCGACGTACCCCCCGGGGCAGCTCTACAATGTCTGCGACTCATGTGGAAAGCCGCTCTTCGTTCGCTACGATCTCGACCGGGCGGCGAAAGCGCTCGATCGCGCGGCGCTGGCAACCCGTCGCGCCGACATGTGGCGCTACCGAGAGCTGCTTCCTGTTGCCGGCGATTCCGACATCGTCTCGCTCGGTGAAGGATGGACGCCGCTGCTCCGTGCGGGGCGGCTCGGTGATTCGCTCGGCCTCTCGGAGCTGTACATCAAGGACGAGTCACTCAATCCCACGCAAAGCTTCAAGGCGCGGGGAATGTCGACGGCGGTGTCGATGGCGAAACAGCTCGGGGCGAGAAGACTCGCGGCCCCGTCAGCGGGGAATGCGGGGGGAGCGCTTGCCGCGTACGCTGCGCGGGCAGGCCTCAAGGCATTTCTCTTCATGCCCCTCGACACGCCGCGCGCGAATGTCGTCGAATGCGAGCAGCTCGGCGCAAGCGTGACGCTGATTGACGGACTGATAACGGATTGCGGCGCCGAAGTGGCGCGCCGCAAGGATGCCGAGGGGTGGTTTGACGTCTCCACGCTCAAGGAGCCCTACCGTGTCGAGGGCAAGAAGACGCTGGGATACGAGCTCGCCGAAGCCTTCGGCTGGACGCTGCCCGAGGTGATCGTCTATCCGACGGGCGGTGGAACCGGCCTCGTGGGAATGTGGAAGGCCTTCGACGAAATGCAGGCGATGGGATGGATCGATGAACGCCGCCCGCGAATGGTGTCGGTCCAGGCAGAGGGATGCGCTCCGATCGTGCGTGCCTTCGAATCCGGTGCCAGCTTTGCCGAGCCGGTCGCGGACGCGGTCACGGTGGCGTCAGGGCTGAGGGTGCCGAAAGCGATCGGGGATTTCCTGATTCTCGATGCCATACGTGCGTCCGGAGGAACGGCCATCGCCGTCAGCGATGCCGCCCTGCTCGATGCGGTAAAGGAGATCGGTGTCGCGGAGGGACTCTTTGTGGCGCCGGAAGGCGCGGCGTGCGTCCCGGCACTGCGGAAACTCATGGAGATGGGAAAGGTCGGCGCCGGCGACCGCGTCGTGATGTTCAACACCGGCGCCGGGGTCAAGTACATCGAGGCATTCGGCGGTCAACAAGAAGCGGCCGGCCAGCGCGACCGGAACTGACGGCTCTCATCACAACGCCAGCCCGGCCGAACTGTCCCACGCCCGGGGGGGGCGTAGCTACGGCCTCCACCGTGTCCGACTTTCGCCTTGCATCTTCTTCCGACATGAGCGCTCCAAAGGCTTACGCCTGAAATCGATCCGCGGATTTACGGTGCGATTCATGCCTTTGTCGGGCCGCAACAAAGGAGCGGAAGATGACCAGCCCGAAGCGGGTCGGGAGCATCGAGATCTCGCAGGACTTGAAGTTCCAGGCGCGGAGCTGGCGTGCTCAGCGCGTCGCCTGGGTGCTCATGCTTTTCGTGGCCGGGGCGGCGCTCCTTGGACTGTTCGGCGGCGGCCCGCTTGCGCATGGAACCGCGGGCTCAGTGGAATCGGGCCTTCGAATCGAGTACGACCGCTTCACGCGCCTGCGCGGCCAGTCGCGGATGACCGCCGAGATCGGAGCATCGGCTATCTCTTCCGATTCGTTGGTGAGCGTCTGGGTCGACCGCGAATGGCTGGACGGCCACGACGTTCTCTCGATTACGCCGTCGCCGAAGGAAAGCGGGCTACAGGCAGATCGAGTGGTCTTCACCTTCCGCGCGACTGCCGGCTCCAGGCCGGTTCGAATCAGCTTCGTTCTCGAGCCGCGCCGGTTTGGCTCGGCGAGAGGAGGCGCGGGGCTCGTGGGCGGGCCGACGCGCGCTTTCCGTCAAATCATCTATCCCTAGCGAGGAACTGGCCATGGATTCCGTCATCAGGGCGTCGGCGGTGTATCTCTTTCTGCTTCTCGTGTTCCGGCTGGCGGGGAACAGATCGGTCGCGCAGATCACCGTGTTCGATTTTGTGCTCCTCCTGATAATCAGCGAGGCCATCCAGCAGGCGCTGATTACTGACGACCGCTCGATCACCAACGCGTTTCTGATCGTGATTACGCTGGTCGGCATCGACATCATGATGTCGCTATGGAAACAGAGATCGCGACGAATAGAAAACATCCTCGACGGGCTGCCACTGCTGATCATCGAGGATGGAAAGCTGCACGCCGACAGGATGCGGAAAGAGCGAGTGGACGAGGACGACGTTCTGGCCGCGGCTAGGCACCTTCACGGAATCGAACGCCTCGACCAGATCAAGCACGCCATAGTCGAAGCCAGCGGGGGCATCACCATCGTGCCACGAAAACAGGAGTGAGGCAGGAGTGCCAGGCTCAATGCCACTCGCCCCTGATCGAGAACCCGACGTAGAACGTCCGCCCCTGGGCCGGTTCGAAGTACTTCCCCCGCGCCGCGTTCACCGCAATTGACGGCGCGTACGACCGGTCGAAGAGATTCTGAACTCCCGCAGTGAGACGCAGTCCCGTCGCGCGCGGGAAAAGGCGTCCGCCAAGGCGCAGGTGCGCAACCTCATATCCCGGCGCCGTTGCCGAATTCGCGTCATCAACGAACGCAGCTCCGGCGCCCTCGACCTCCATAACCGCGAACCCGCGCGCTCCCGACCATGTGAGCGCCGATTGAACGCGATGCTGCGGAATCCCAGGAATCTCATTGCCGCCGAAGTCGACTCCGCCTGACGAATAGCGGTCGAAGCGAAAGCGTGAGTAGGTGTACGTTGCGTGGAGGCGGAGCTCACGCATCAGAAGCTCGACTCCCCCCTCAGCACCGGCTCGATCGGTGCGGCCCGCGTTGCGGAAATACCGGCGTCCATTGCTCAACGGAATCTCAAACGGAACAAGCTCGTCGCGCACTCCGGTCGAGTAGATGGCCGCGTCGTAATGCATCCACCTGGCGATCGTGCCCTTCAACCCCACCTCGTATGTCGTCGAGCGCTGCGGCTTCAGCCCGGTGTTGAGCCCCGCGCTTCCGTCCGGCTGATTGCCAAGCTCAGTAGCCGTCGGAGTCTCGAACGCGGAAGAGACGTTGGCGTACACCGAGCCGCGCGCGCCTGTGCGGGAGACGATCCCGACGATTGGGGTCACGGCGCGCATCGTCCTGTCGCCCGAGTCGTCGGGATTGGCGTGCCCGATCAACCGGTCGCGCACCTCGAATCGGACATTGTCGGCACGAAGTCCCGCCGTGATCCGTACGCGCGGCCCGAGCCGCAGCTCGTCACTGGCGTAGATTCCGGCGCTGGTCACAAGCTCACGCTGGTCGAGCGTCAGGATACCTCGTTCTGTGGCGACCCGCGGGCACGAGGTCGTCGGTGAAGCCAGCGGAGGCGAGTCAGTGCAGTTCGCAAAATTGCGGCGCAGATCGTTCTGCGACTGAAAGTCGACTCCCGCAGTGAGCCGGTTCTCCCGTCCGACCAATGCCGCCTCGCGAACAACACGCACACTCGCGCCATAGCTGTGGCGGCCGATCTCCACTACGGCGAAAGTCAGCGGGTTGTCCAGCGAGCGGGCGCCCCCGAAACCGAAGGCGGAGATTTCGCCGCCGCTGATTGGTCGAGCGGCGGAGAGTCCCACCTGAAGCTGGCGAACCTCTTTACGCGCATTCTTCGCTACCGATGGCTGATCCGCCGCGAGAACATCGTTCCGCATTTGAGTGAGAGTGAGAGCTCCGGGATTCTCGGCGAGGGGCATATCGAGGCCAAGCACCGACAGTGTGTAGTCCGTTCCGCCAGCGACAACGCCGGCGCGCGCGAAGCCGGTGGTGGCCCGCTGTCTCGCATGCTCGCGTGCTCCGTTCGTTCGGACGCGTACAGCGTCGCCCTGATAGTAGATGCTGCCCGATGTCCCACTCGCGACGGCGGCGGTGCGACTCATGCCAAAGCTTCCGCCCCACTGATGCAGCGTGACCGAGAGCGGTGCGGCGGACGGTGCGCTCGATCGCATGTCGATCACACCGCCCGATGCATTCCCGTAGAGCGCCGACGCCGCTCCCCGCATCACTTCCACGTGGCCCACCGATTCGAGGCTCAGGTAGTCGAGCGGAGTCTGCCCGTCGGGCAGCGTGAGTGGAATGCCGTCACGCAGGACACGAACTCCCCGTACACCGAATGCGGAGCGTGCACCGAATCCGCGAATCGATACACGCGGATCCTGAGAGGGATTGCTGCGACTGTTGGCTGACAGCCCAGGGATGAGCGCGAGAGTCTCCTCGGCCCCCGCATGCCGCTGACCCGGGCGCGCGCTGTCGGGGCGCACGACGGTGAGAGCGAACGGGGCGTCGAGCACGGATCCGCTGGAGCCGCGGATAACCGTCACGATGATAGGCGGGAGCGTGGTCGTAGTGTCCTGGGCGAGGGCGGCGACCGGTAGGAAGACGGCGATCGAACATAGAACTACCCGGCTACCGGCCGTCGGCCACAAAGGGCGCTGCCGGCTTCCGGCCCAATCAGAACGACAGATGGTCGATTCGTGGACCGCAGTGTCAACCACGAACGCCGGTAAACGTGATGTCAGTTGCAATTCCTGGTTGAGCCCGTTGCCGGGAGCGCATTACCGAGCCGGCGGCCGGCAGCCAGGTCGTTCTCGGTTCCGCAGCTCGCCGCCGCACGATTTCCGAACGCCCTGATACACGGTGTCGACATCATGGCAGCCGCTTCGCGCCGTCTCCCCGAGTGAACAGCAGACTCGTCTTTTTTCCACCGTACGATGCCTGCACGATGTTGATCTGATCGTCGTACATCTCGAAGAGCAGCCGGCTCCTCACCTGGAATCCGGATAGGCCGCGCGGCGCCGGCGCGCGAAAGCAGAGCCACATCAGTTCACCGACGCGTTTGCCGCCGCACGACTGGAGAGACAGCCTGCGCCCGCCTGCGTCGGACATCGAAAAGGTAGCGAGCGCGTACTCGACGAGCGATGCGCCGCGCGTCACCGGTGCTCCACGAGCATTCGCGAGACGCTGCGCATGCGCAAGCGACGCCTCCGTGTAGTCGTCGACGAACACTCGGAGAGACACGTTCACCGAGCGCCGCGACTTGTCATGGATCACCTCGGCGAAGGTGCTGTGAATCGGATGCGCCGCTGCCCGGCCGGTTTGGCCGGCGAGTGGCGAAAGGGCGATGGCGATCAGTGACCGTGCGATCGCCCTTCGCAGGATCACCATGGATTCCGTTCAACCGCCCACCTCGCTGCAACGGCCATGACCAGCAACGACACCGTCATCACCCGTATCCGTAGCGCGGACGGCCACGCGGACGATACGCGTAACCGCGCGATCACCCAATCGGCGGCGAGGAGCAACGCGGCCGCGGCAGTGAGCACGACAACCTGTCCGAGCTCGATGCCGATGTTGAATCCGAGGAGTGGCAGGGCGATGTGATCGGTGAAGAGATCGCGAAGGTAGTTCGCAAAGCCCGCGCCGTGCACGAGACCGAAGACGCCCGCAAAGACCGGTCTGTAGTTACCGCCCCACGGCGCCCGCTCGCGCTCCCTCACCACAATGTTCTCGATGCAGGTCGCGACAATCGTAATCGGTATTAGAAACTCGATGAGCGGGGTCGGCAAGCGGATCGCACCCGTGACTGCAAGTGCGAGAGTGATCGAGTGGCCAACGGTGAACGCGGTCACGACCCACAACGCGTCCCGCCAGTCGCGCGGTCGGTAGATCGCGGCGAGGGCGAAGAGGAAGAGAATGTGGTCCATCCCCTGGAGGTCGGTGATGTGCATGAGGCCGAGCCGGATGAACGCGCCCATCTCCGACATCAGTCGCCCATCTCCTCGAGCAGCAGCCGCGCGTGATCAGGATGCGTCGCATCGAACCTCGGATTCACGGCGAGCGCCTGCTCGAGCAGCGATCGTGATGCCGCGGCGCGCCCAAGCGCATGGGCGATGACGCCGGCATGATAGAGGATCAGCGGGTCTCGCGTTCCAAGACGAAGGGCCTGCGCGATGGCCTGGCTCGCCTCGCGGTTGCGATGCGATTTGTGCAGGGCCCACGCGAGCAGATCGTATCCGTAAACATCGCGGCGCACGGCGGTCTCCGCGCGCGCTGCGGCAAGCACCTCAGGGGTCCGCCGTCCGTGATCGAGAAGGAAGAGACTCGAGGCTCTGTGAAACGCCGCGGGCTGGCCCTCCACGGCGACCTCCATCGTTCGGAAATACATTTCCGCGCGGCGGTCGTCGCCCATAGCGGCATGGGCATCGCCGACAATTCCGAGTGTCGCAGGGTCGACTCTGATTGCCAGTGCGTGCTCGCCGTATGCGACCGCGCTCCGCGTGTTACCCTCCGCGGCCTCGAGCCGTGCCAACGCCGATAGCAGACGGTAGTCCTTCGGCTCGATCACGAGCCCCTTCTCGAAAATGGAGCGCGCGGTCCGCGGGCGGCCATGGCGCAGCTCGAGCTCGCCTGCGCGCAGGTGAAACCACGCGACCTGTTCGCGCGGAAGGTCACGTCTGATTACCGCATCCTCGAGCGCCTGGCTAAGCAGCGCCCGCGCTTCGGATACGCGGCCGTTGAGCTCGTGCCATCTGGCGAGCCGCGGCGCTATCGAGAGGTGATTGCGTTGCCGATGGAGACGGGCAAAGGCGGTGCGTGCCGCCGCGTAGTCGCCGATCTCCATCTTTATCTCGCCGAGCATCGCGTTGTACTGGGGAACGTCGGGGTCGCGCCGGACGAGCTCAGTCGCAATGGAGTCCGCCTCCATGAAACGGTGCTGCGCGAGGAGCGCGAGAGCGAGCGTGGCAAAGCTCGATCCGTTCCGGTTCGTACGAATTGCCACGGAGCGCCGCGCGTACGCCTCGGCCTCGGCGTAACCTGTCTCGTCGCCGGTTTCTCTCGCGCGCTGGCTGTGGAGTGCGGCGAGCTGCCCGAGCGCGATCGCGCTCTGCGGATCGGCAACGAGCGCCTTCTCCCATGCCGCGATCTGGATGTCGCGCTCCGCAACCTCCGCCATCCGGAGCGACCTCTCTCCTGCCGCGTCCGCGATTACTTCGCGGCGGACGCCGCTGACGCCGAGCCATGCCGCGCATGCGATCGCGACGATCGCGGAGACCTGAACAAGCCGGCGACGGGAAAATCTCATCGTGGTGCCAACGAGCCTTTCGCCCTGCGCAAGTAAGTGCAGGGCGGCAGGCTCTCTGGGCTGCTACCTGGGCGCACCGAGGTAAGGGAACGCAGCGAGAAAGGAGCGAGTCGACGCGCTGACGTTGTCGGACGTCAGCCCGGCGAGCACAGGCTGTGCGGCATCGAGCGCATTTCCGAATACGGCGGCGAGTCCGACGTCAACGACGTCATCGGTGAGCTTGCGCCCGCCGTAGCCGACGTCAGGAGCAAGCGCCCACGTCAGCCAGCCCGCTCCGCCGCCGGCGCGGTTTGGGAACACCACCAGCATGTCGGGCGAGAGAACAGCCTGTAGCGTCGTGATCGTCTTCTCGGTTCTTCCCGGAAACTGTGAAACGAAGCTGCGGATGTGGCCCGGCACGTCGGTGCCGCCTGCCGTCATCGGAGCGGGGTCGTCGGAAGGACCCTTGGCGTTATGCAGCCCGTGATCCCGCTTTGGAAAGAAGACTTCGGAAACGAGCGGATTCCCGAGCCGCTCTATCTGCTTGTAGACCCGATTGGAGTCGGGTCCCAGGATTTCGTCGCCGGCGCCGTCGTTGCACGCGCTCGCGACGAGCCCGAAGGAAAGTGCCAGGGCGACGCGACCGGGGCGGCGTTTCGCCGCCGCCGTGATGAAGCTCGTGATTCTCATGGCTGGACTACCGGCTGATAGTTGCCCACACGCCGATTTTTGCATCGGCGGCGGTGGAGGAGAGAAGCTGCGACTTGGGGACTTCGATCACGATCGCCAGGGCGTTGAAGGGCGCCAGGAGATCGACACCAGGGTTCCGAAACGAGGTCGCGGACACCGGAAGTGCGGACAGCGGACCCGTCGACGGGCGACGGTCAGGCACGATTCTGAAAAACTGCTCGAGGTCGATGAAGAACGGATCACCGCGCAATCCGGCGAACACCTGTGTCGCAGCGGCCGAACCTAACGCAACGCCGACGGCCCCCTGTACGAGCGGGCCGGTGCCGACGAGCGTGTTCGACGTTCCCTGTGAGGCCGGTGCAACCGGGCCTCGCACCGACACCTGCTGTGCGGCGCCGGCTGCGTCGCTGAACGTCACCTGGAAAACGAGATCCTCTTTCGCGTCGCCCGTGTTGTCGATCTTGATCTGGTACAGAAGGTTCGGATCGAAAGACGCACTCTGGGTGGCGATCGGCGAAGCTGTCGTCACAGCGAGGACGATGCGGTCGCCGGTAGATCCGGGGAACACGTAGACGTCGTTGATGTCCATGCTTGAGTTCAGCTCGACTTCAGGTGTGTCCTGATGGTCGGAGGCCAGCCCGGCGCCAATTCCGCCCACGCTGACGGCTATGCCGGCAGCGAGCAGGAACGGAAGGCGTCGGCTGGGGCTGAGTATTGCCAGATTCATGATTTCTCCACTTCGGAATAGGGGTGTCGCGGCTCCGGAACGCCGTACTGCGCCCCTTGCGCAGGCGCCCGGTGCGGTAGTCCGGAATCTTCTACGAAACGGTCATTCGTCCGGATCTCAAGTCGTTGCAAGTCTCCAGCCCGAGGATCGGTGTCGCGTCCGCGACTAAGCCACTGTCGATGGCATCCCGTGGAAACCATCCCGGCTAACGGATCCCGAGCTGTTTGTGCGTTTGCAGGCTTAGCCGCCAGCGCGGATGCAGCATGCAGTAGTCGATCGCGCTCCGCGTGTTTTCCTCCACATCAAGGCCATCCATCGGCTGGAGGAAGAAGTGATTGAACCGCATCCCGTCGAACTCGTCCGGCATTGCGGCCGGCTGCGGAAAAACAAGCTTCAGCTCGTCTCCGGAATCGAGTGCCAGCGTCGCCCCTGCCTTTGGACTGACACATATCCAGTCGATGCCCGAAGGCGGCCGTTTCGTTCCGTTAGTCTCGACAGCGACGGTGAAATCCGCCGCGTGGAGGGCGCGGACGAGCTGCTCATCCAGCTGGAGCAGTGGTTCACCACCGGTGCACACCACGAATCGCTGGCCTTCATTGTCGCTGCCGCGCCATGCAAGCGATATCGCCGATACCAGCGCGTCGGCTGTAGCGAATCGTCCTCCGTCGGGACCGGTGCCGACGAAATCGGTGTCACAAAAACGGCACACCGCCTGCGACCGGTCGTCCTCGCGTCCCGACCACAGATTGCATCCGCTGAAGCGGCAGAAGACGGCGGCACGACCTGCGTTGGCGCCCTCGCCCTGAAGCGTGTAAAAGATCTCCTTGACGGTATACGTCACGCGACTACCGAGTTGGAAGCGTAGCGAACAGGGTCGCGCGCCCCGGCTTCGGCGAAGCCCCGCAGCCGAAGCTGGCACGCGTCACACCGGCCGCAAGCGTCGCCGCCCGCTGACGGATCATAACAGCTCGTCGTGAGACCGTAATCCACGCCGAGGCCGATGCCGAGCTGAATTATCTCACGCTTGGTGAGGCTGATGAGCGGTGCTCGTATCCGCGGTGCAGCCGTTCCTTCGACACCCGCCCGCGTGGCCAGCCGTGCCATCTTCTCGAAAGCCGCGATGAACTCCGGCCGGCAGTCAGGGTAGCCGCTGTAGTCAAGCGCGTTCACACCGATGAAAATGTCGGAGGCGCTCAACACTTCCGCCCAGGCGAGCGCGAACGAAAGAAAAATTGTGTTGCGCGCGGGAACGTACGTGACGGGAATGCCATTGCCGTCGAGAGGTCTGTCCTTCGGAACACCGACATCGGACGTGAGTGCCGAACCACCGAATGGCCGCAGATCGATGTCGGTCACCAGGTGCTGGACTGCACCATAGTGCGCGGCGATGTTTCGTGACGCGGCCACCTCGGCGGCATGCCTCTGGCCGTAACGAAAGGTCAGCGCGTGCACGGCGTACCCCTCGCTGGTCGCGAGGGCGAGGAGGGTCGTCGAGTCGAGGCCGCCGCTCAGCAGGATGACGGCTCTTTTATGCTCCATACTCTAAGATAAACACTCGGGAGGAAGGCGCGTGGATGGATTGCAGACCGGTCGCGTTTTTCGGCGCTTCGTAATCCTGGGCGTCATTTCTGCGTGCGCGCAGCAGCAGGTCACCACGTCGCCCCGAACGACGGCGACGTCATCGGCGATCTCGGTGCAGGATCTGACGTCGCGCCTATATGCGTACGCCGATGATTCAATGATGGGCCGAGAATCGGGGACTGTCGGCAACGTCATGGCAACGTCCTATCTGGCGGCCGAGGCAAGGCGCCTCGGCCTCGAGCCGGGCGGCGACAACGGGAGCTACTTCCAGGAGATCCGGTCAACGTCCACCCGATTCTCGCCCGGCTCGGTTCCCGGGAGTGCGCGGAACGTGGTCGCGGTCATACGTGGGAGCGATCCGGTGCTGCGCAACGAGTACGTTGCGATCGGTGCTCACAACGATCACGTGGGAATTCGCCGGCCCGCTATCGATCACGACTCGCTGAAGGCGCTCAACAAAGAGCTGACCCGACTTGGCGCACCGTTCTGGGACCGCAGCATACCGGCGAGCAGGCGCGCGGCGGCACGTGCAGAAGTGCGCCTGAACATTGACAGTCTCCGCCGCATCCGGCCGGCGCGCCTCGATTCGATAAACAACGGAGCGGATGATGACGGGTCGGGCACGGTGGCCGTGCTCGAGATCGCCGAGGCGATCGCGGCGTCGCCCGTCAAGCCGAAGCGCTCCATTCTCCTTGTTTGGCACACCGCCGAAGAGAAGGGACTGCTGGGCGCGAAGTGGTTTACCGAGAACCCGACCGTTCCACGGTCGGCGATAGTTGCTCAGCTCAATATGGACATGGTCGGACGGGGCGGCGCGGCCGACATCACTGGCGGCGGGCCGGATTACCTCCAGGTTGTCGGGTCACGCCGCGTATCTACGGAGCTCGGCGACATCGTCGACCAGATGAACCGCGCCCGCCCGCGTCCGTTCAGGTTGGACTACCAGTACGACGCCAACGGCCACCCCGAGCGGATCTACTGCCGCAGCGACCACTACATGTACGCTAGGTACGGGATACCAGTGACGTTCTTTACGACGGGTCTGCATGCCGAGTACCACCAGGTCACCGATGAGGCGCAGTATATCGACTACGAGCACCTGCAGCGCGTCGCGGATTTCGTGCACGACGTCGCCGTGCACGTCGCCAATCTCGATCACCGGCCTCGTGTGGACCGGCCTGTCGGCGACCCTGGTGCTGTTTGCGTTCAGTAGCCGGGCCGAACGGGAGCTTAACATGGCTTAACGGCCTTAATGCAGATGCACAGATGGACACGATGTCACAAATGAAACCGGGAAAAGCAACTGCCACAAATAAAGGGAACGCCGGAACGACGGCTGTTCTGTCGTTCCTCGCTAAACGGACAACGGTCGCTGGCATCCAATCTGCCAGAATGCGCCTGAGCGGCATTCGCGGAGCAATCTCAGGAGCAATCTCAAAATGAAAGTACTGGTAACCGGCGGGACTGGTGTTGTGGGACAGGCGGTGGTGACCGAGCTTTGCCGAAGCGAGTATGCTGTTCGCCTGCTCAGCCGCAACGCAACTGCGGATGTTGCGCGGTGGGGCGACGGCGTCGAGGCCTGGCCGGCCAGCGTGACTGATCCGACAAAAATCAGAGGCAGCGCCGAAGGATGCGACCTTGTTCTGCACGTCGCCGGGATCGTCGCCGAGTCACCGCCGGATGTGACTTTTGAAGGCGTGAACGTGGAGGGTACGCGCAACATGGTCAGGGAAGCCGAGCGCGCAGGAACGGGCCGCTTCATTTATATCTCGTCGCTCGGTGCGGAGACGGGCCAGTCGGAGTATCACCGCTCGAAGCGCGCCGCCGAAAAAATCGTGGCTGCATTTCACGGCGGCTGGATCATCCTCCGTCCAGGCAATGTCTACGGACCCGGCGACGAGATGGTCTCTCTCCTGCTGAAGATGGTTCGCACGCTACCCGCCGTCCCCGTTATCGCCGGGGGGGACGATCGATTTCAGCCGCTGTGGGTCGACGATTTGGCGCGGGCCACGACAGCAGTGCTGAAGCGCACCGACCTACATGGCCGCATTCTTGACATCTCGGGTGACGACGAAACGTCGACGAACGACCTCATCGACCGGTTCGCGAGGATTACGGGCCGAAACCCGGCCCGCATCCCCATTCCGGGCTTCCTCGCGAGCGCAGGCGCCGCCATCGCCGACGTGGTGGGAGCACCCCTTCCCATCAACCAGAGCCAGCTGACGATGCTGAGGGAGGGAAACGTCATCCGCGCACCGGGCGGTAACGCGCTGACCGCAACCCTCATGATTCGGCCGACGCCTCTCGACGAAGCGCTGAAGATGCTCGCTGACGCGCAATCGGAGCAGCTTCCAGACGATGGCATGGGATCGCTGAAAAGAAAACGCATATGGGCAGACATCAGTGGAAGCCGCCACACCCCAGAGGAGTTGTTCGAACTCTTCCGGCGCGATTTCAACGAAGCTACACCGGGCAGTGTGGACGCGAAGGCAGAGCCGGGAACCCGAACCGAAATCGAGCAGGGTGGGACGCTTACCATGTCGCTTCCGCTTCGTGGCAACGTGCAGGTGAGGGTGCAGGAGCTGACGCCGCGGAAGGCGACGCTGGTCACACTGGCGGGCCATCCGCTCGCCGGTGCCGTGCGGTTCCTATCCGAGCTCCGCGGTGATCTCGTTCGCTTCGAGGTTCAGGTATACG
>JACCRF010000144.1 GCA_013813715.1 Gemmatimonadaceae bacterium
GCTCGAACAGCGAGGCGGGAAAGGCGATGCCAGCGGGGCGAAAGTGGGGCGCGCAAAGCCAGGCCAGCCTAGTGTAAGTGTATGGAGCGTACAGGGATCGAACCTGCGACCTCCTGGTTGCAAACCAGATCCCATGAACCACTAACCCCGACATTCTGCCGGGTCCCAGAGGGGAGTCAAGCGTCGGCGCCTGACTTTTCCGACATTGAAAACCAAACAGGGCGGGAGAAACAGACCCCCGAACAGGCCCCCGAGATTCCACTGCCTGAGCTGGAAGCGGCGAGCCAGCGGCGACCTCACGGTGAGCTGACAATGGCCGCGAAGAAAACAAAGGAATCGATGCCGGTGAAGCACGCACGGCGCAAACTACCGAAGCGGGCGCCCGGGAAGGCCATCGTAGTTTCGGAACCCGTTCCGCTGAGCGAATCAGAAACAAAGGTGATGACGACGTGGCTGCAACTGCACAGCACCGCTGCGAAGCCACCTGCCTTTCGCGCTGAAGCTCGCAACGGAAAGTCGACTCTCGTGCCACATAAAGAACACCTGCCCGATGACCTGCTGTGGGACGCGCAGTTGAGCCAGGCTCTTGGAACCGTGCATCCCGAGGCTTACCTGCAGCTTCTCCACGAGCTTCACAAGGTTGTCGGCAAGGTGGATGGAATGTCTGCTGACGGAACCTCACCAACAGCCCTGAATGCCGCATTGGCGCAGATTGCCGGGATTGCGCCCCGAGATCCGCTTGAAGGGATGCTGGCCGTGCAGATGGTGGGCGTACATGCAGCCGCGATGGAGCATCTCTCTCGCTCTCTTACCAACGATACGGATACCGCCAGCCAGTGCGTAGCTCGTGCTTCTCGCCTGCTGAGGATCTTCTCAGTCCAGATGGATACCCTGAACCGCCACCGCGGCAAAGCGCCCTCTGAGCAGCGGGTTGTGGTTGAGCACGTCAACGTTCATGACGGGGGCCAGGCGATCGTTGGCAACGTCACGGCTCCGCTGAAAAGGCAGGCGGGGGGAGGGGGTGAAACAGAAAATGTCTGATTACCCCATGCACCCGATTCAGAAAATGAGTCTTTCGGAGATCGGAGCGCTCTTCAGGCGGCATCGTGAGAGCCGGCAGGGGACGGGGCGGCAGCCAACGCAGTTGACGGTCGCATCGAGGTGCTATGCACAGACCCGGAAGGGGCAGGCCTGCAAATCACCAGCGATGCCAAACGGGCGCTGCAGAATGCACGGCGGCATGTCGTTGGCCGGAAGGAACAGCCCTCGATACAAGCACGGCCGCTATACGAAATCCGCGATCGCAGAGCAGCGCCGACTTTCGGCACTGTTGACGTCGGCGAATCACAACCTCAAATCGATGAGGGGCGAGCAACCATGACAGGGAAGAACGAGGATCGGCCCGGGAAGGCCACAGCGCGTAACGAGCCCGATGACGAGCATTACCCCGACTCTCATTGGGTGCGGCAGGTCATGGAGAACTTCCGCCGCGCCAACGGGAAAGAGCAATCCGGGGAAGATCACACCAAGAGGCCCCTGATAATTCTGAAGTGATCCACACAACAATCAAACGAGAGAGACAAATGTCTGAGACTCCGAGAAAGACGAACTGAATGGCCTCATCGACCGCTCACGTGCCGGTATCGAGCAGCACTTGATCGAGATGGGTGTGAAGGACGATGCGGCCGCGCGTGCAGTTAGCGAGCAGGTTGAATTCGGACGAGCCCCGAATGGCACCCTGCTGATGAAGCGGGGGAAGTGGATCGCCTCCCCGGTCTCATTTCAACGGGAATGCGCTGCGCATATCCTGTCGTCACTGGCGCCGGAGGACATGAAGAACTTCCGCGAAGATGATGAGGAAGACGACATGTGGGCGGCCGCGAAACGCCGGCTGTCAGACGCCAATGGCAGTTTCTCACGCGCGCAACTGCTGGAACAGAAGCGGGAGGCGGAGCTCGCACGGGCCCGCGGCGACGTGACAGACGCGAAGGATATGTCGATCGAGGAGCTCATTCTCCGCAAGCGTCAAAGTGCACCCGGCGTCTACTAGCCACACCACACCATCAAGGGAGGGCACCATGCCTGGAATTGAACCAGAAGAATACGCGCGCCAGTGGCTCGCCGAGTATCTCGTGAAGAACGGAGTCGATGCAGCGGTCGCGACGGCTCGAGTCGCGAAGCATGTAACGGAATTCACGAGGACCATCGACGGCAAGCAACTGATGATCAAGTCGGGCGATCGGTTCTTCCCGGCCCCGGTTGAGGGCCAGACTTCTTCCTATTGGGACGAGTTCGCCAAGATCCTGCTGAAGACGGCGCCCCGCCGGATGGACGCCGGCGCAGAGATCTCAATGGAGGAGCTCATCGATCGGAAGAGAGCTACCGGCCGGTACGCGATGTGATAGTCCTTGTAGTCACGGTCGTTGTATGCCCGGCTCGGTGCATTCGTGGCCCACGCCAGGTGACTGTTGCCCGTATGTTTGGCCAATGGTTCCACGTTCTTCTTTCACCGACCGACACAGCGGCCCTCTTGGCGTCGCTGGCAGCGCTGTCGGAATCATAATCGGGGTTATGCCTTTTCTTATGCCTGAAATTCCTCAAACGGTAGCCGTTTCGATTACGGTTGTTGGAGTCGGGTTGTTTCTGGTCTCCATGTTTCTTATCGTCAAAAAGGAAATTGCCTACCGGGCAGGAGGAGGAACCCTGGCAAACGAGTCGGACAGGCCAGAGATCTCGATCGGGGGAAGTGTCGGCGACCGAACCGTCATCGGGCACGACAACGTCGTTGACCATTCGACCACGATCAACGAAGCGCCGCCGCCAGGCTTGCGGATACTGGGGCGCGAAGCACACAAGCTTGTGAGAGAAGGCGCCTACACGTCGGCCGTACTGGTCGAGGTCGTGTCACCCTACCCGGCCAAGCGCCTCAGCGTCACAGCAAGAAATAAGGACTTGATGAGCGTGGCGCTGATACCTACGGGAACCGTAGCGATGATGGGAGGCGGGAGCGCGCTCAGGGACGGCAAAGCCAGCGAGTACGTAGATTCGGCATCGGGGAAGTACTGGGTGCGACTCGTTACTTCCTCTCCAACAGAAACTGATCTGGAGTTCGCGCTAGACTAGCCAAACCGCCAACGCGAAAGAGCCAGCCAAATCCTTTCGGGTCTGACTGGCTCTCTTCTCGACGTGCTCCGTGTTACCCTCGGATTAGGAGGTCGCACGCTGCCTCTGCTCTCCTAGGTCTATCTTCCGAAAACCGGTGTGGGTTGGTCGGAATTCGTGGTTGTTCCATCTCCGAACTGTCCGCTGGCATTGAGTCCCCAGCAATACGCTGCCCCTCCAATCGCCAGCCCGCAGGTATGGTATCCGCCTGCGCGGATCCCCGTGAACGAAAGGCCTCCGTCAACGGGCTGAGGAGTCGTTACAATCGAAACTTGGGCTGAGGGAGTGCCCAGCTGTCCAAAGGGATTGCCACCCCAGCAATAGGCCTTACCGGCGGATGTAACACCGCAACTATATGCAGCCGAGGTCGCTCTGGACTCAGGGCCAAGATACACAAAGCCGCCACCGCTGGCAGCTAGTGACTCGAAGATCAGCCCTCCCGATACTAAGGTCGGCGAAGCCCGAGATAACGTGGTGCCGTCACCCAGTTGTCCAGATTGGTTGCCACCCCAGCAGTAGGTCGGCCCGCTTGTGGCTATGCCGCATACATGACCAAGCCCGCGACGAAGCGTTGTAAAACGCAAATCGGCCGAAACCGGTTGCCCGATCGGCGGGACTGTTGAGCCACTGGCCGAATTGGTGTAAACCAGATACCAGCAGTAAGCCAACCCAGCCTGGTCAACGGTGCAATAACCGCCATCAATTCCGCCCACTACTGCAACCATTCCTAGGCCAATTCGTAGAGGCTGCAGTGTGTATTGTGGTGCTAGGGCGGTTCCGAAATTATCGTTGTAGCCAATGCTACCCCAGCAATATACGTCGCGCTCGGAAGTAGTTGCACATGTATTGCTCAATCCCGCAGCGATTGAAACAAATCCATAGCTCCCGTTTACTGCTGCTGGTACAAGCGAACTCGTGCCAACTGAGCCACTTCCTAGATTGCCTCCACCATTCGAACCCCAGCAGTATGCAAAGCCAGGAATGGTGATCCCACACGTATGAGTTGCGCCGGAGGCGATTGCAGCAAATTTCTGGTCGGTTGTGACTTTCTTTGGCAGAAGTCGGCTCAGTGTGCTGGCATCACCAAGCTGGCCTGAATTGTTCAAACCCCAGCAATATGCGGTTCCATCGGCAGTCAGGCCGCATGAGAAGCCAGTTCCAGTTGACATCCTTACAAAGGTAATTATCCCAAGTGATGAGCTGCCGGACTTACCCTCAACACTCGCCGTAATCACAACTGTCGCGTCAACAGGGCTCGCTATGACGAGCCCTGATGCGGATACCGTTGCTCGATCAGGATTGCTAGAACTCCACAAAATATTGCGATTCCCCAACACATTTCCGTTCACATCACGCAGGACGGCATATAGCTGCTTCGTGCCTCCGCCAGACATTTCGGCATTGCCGGGACTTAAGGTGATGGTAGCAACGGGCGTCGAAAGGGTATTGACGCTTATCGATGCACGAGCCTGCTTGCCTTCTGCGGCGGCGACAATGTCGGAAGTCCCAATCAGTATCCCCGTAACGACTCCGCTCTGGGATACACTTGCCGTGCCTGGGTTTGTAGAACTCCAACTGATAGTCCGGCCGAGCAACGTGCCCCCTGCCGAATCCTTCAAAATCGCTGCGAGCGTGACTGTCGCTCCTGCAGAGACCGACTCTGTGGAAGGATTGATTGCGATAGTTATTACTGGTACAAGTGAGACTTGCAAAGTGACGGTACCGGTCTTTCCTTCGACCGCCGCGGTGAGCGTGGCCACTCCGCTTGAAATTCCACTCACCAAGCCTCCTGCATTCACAACAGCGACTTCAGGATTACTAGAAGTCCAAGTGATTTCACGGCCCGTCAACACTCCGCCAGAGGCATCCAAAGGAAGTGCTGCTGCCTGAAGACTTTCGCCAACTCTAAACGCTGTCCGAGGAAGCGACATCGAAACGGTCGCTACTTGAATGTTACTGACGATGGGAAGAATCCTGATCCTTGCCAGGCCGCTCTTTCCTTCGCCTGAGGCAATTATGTCCGCTACGCCCTCGGACAACCCTGTCACAACGCCCGTCGATGACACTATCGCCTTTGTGGCATCGCTCGACGACCAATCCAAAGATCGGCCGCTCAAACTGTTTCCGGCGGAATCTTTGACCGAAACGGCAAGCAGCCTAGCTTGGCCAACTAAAACACTACCGGTATCCGGAACCATGCTAATCGATGCGATCGGAACGATGATGACGCTCAGTGCTGCTACGCCAACCTTTCCTTCGAGCGCAACAGAAATCTGCGCAGAGCCAACAGCAATGGCCTTCACGATTCCGCTTTGGCCCACTGTGGCGACGGAAACATTATCGCTTGACCATGTTATCACCCGCCCGGATATAGCCGAGCCCGTGGAACTGACAATCGTAGCTACAGCCTGAACGCTATCGCCAACGTATAAGCGTGTTCTTGGGAGGGTAACGGCTACAGTGCCTACCACCGCTACGGGCTCAACGTTTGGTCCTGTCGAGTCGCCTCCGCCGCAACTCAGTGCGGAAAGGATCATAACGCAGGCAAGGGGGACCACCGAAACGTTCTTGCGCTTCCTTGCCGTCAAAAGCGAGGTTCCGATTCCCATTATTGCCCTTGAATGATGTGGGTGACAAGTTGCAAACATACACACATTTGTTTCAGTCGCCAGTTTTCCTAAGCACCGTGGCTCCTTGACGCAACGCCGGACGCAACGGTGACAAGGCTCACTCCGGAAGCCCGAGAAAGCTCGCTTTGAGATCCAACTAGCGGATGTCAGACCCGGCGCGCTTATTCCGCCGGGATGGCGACTGACGCGGAACGCTGGCGATTCATGGCTGACAACCTGTTGACGCTTCACACGAGCGGCGAGCGGTACATGGTGCATTGGTACCGGAGCCAGGGGCCCGGCATGCCGCCAAGGTATTACCCTGTCTCTGCGGGCGGCTCAGCCGATGAGGCGGTGGACTTGGCTATCGAGCGCTGGGAACGCAAACACTCGCGTAAGTATTCTTCGAGCTCCTGAGAGGTCATGCTCTTCAGGATCTGCGCTCTTAGCTCAAGGATTTTCCTCCGCGGATCATAGATCATGCATTTGTAGTCTTAGGGGGACGTCAACGGCGATACGCTCCGGCCGGTACCATCGCCCAAGGCCCGAACACGGAATCACGTCCTGCGATTCCAACGAGCCGCATTCGGAAGGAGTTCGGCTCGATGTCGTTCCACTCGGCGGACTCTTTCCCTGAAAACCAACCGCAAAGGACACCCTCTCGCTCGTCGGGCCGCAAATCATTCAGGATAATGTAGCTCTTGGCTCGCGTCACCCGGGTGCCGTTGGCGGCTTCGCACAGTACTTCCATGCTCGCTCCGCTTGGTGGCTTGTGCCACCCCTGCGGGCCGGGAGGATCCCTCCGGTGCTGACATCTCCAGATCAGTCGAGTCGGCATTGTCCAGGCTCGCACCGGAAGCCGAGATACACTTCGAGAGAGTGGCGGTAAACCCGGACCAAATCGCCGAATGGGACCTGCCGACACGGCCGACAAAATCGTCGGACTCACGATCCCGCAATTTCGTTGGCGAGTCAGTTGAGGTAGACGCGGTACCGTCGACGCAGCTTCGCGGGTTGGTGGAATCCGTGATTGAGCGGCATGTAGATGCTGGAATTCTCGATCGCACCAACATTGCGGAAGCCGCCGAGCTCGAATCACTTCGGGCACTGGTCGCAACTGTGCCGCGCGCATGGGGAGCCTCGTGAACGTGAGCCCTGACGAGATCCGCGAACGCTGGATTGCCAGACGTGAAGAGTTTCAGCGCTTCCACGTACAGGTCGACGGCGCTGCATTGGTCGACGAGCTGCTCGAGGACTTGAAGCAGCTCGCGGCAGCCACGGGCGCGATCGCGCTAACACTCAGGCAGGCATCTGAGCGGACCGGGTACACTACCGACAGCCTTTCGCGACTCATCAGACAGGGCAAGCTCACCAACGTCGGCCGACGTGGCGCGCCGCGTGTGCTTGTCAGTGAATTGCCGAAGCGCCCGGCTTCAAAGCTTGCTGATCGCTCGACGGCTCCGTATGATGGCGCGACCGACGCTCGACTCCTTCGGATTCGGCGGTAAAGGAGAGCCAATGGCTAACCGTAAACCGTCACGCACCGAATGGCGCCTTATCAAAGGCAAGTGGACGCGAAGTCTCGGCAATCGAGGTGCGCGCGTCCGGCTATTTCAAAAACGAAGTGGTGGTCAGTTTTATCGCAGTGTATGGAGCCCGCGTGCGGGTACGTTCGACCGCCGCTGTCTCGGTACTGCCGATCGCGTCGAAGCCGAGAAGATGGGACGAGACCTCCTGGCTGGACTTCTCCGCGACGAAGCAATCACTGCGTCCGGTGCCTTGCCGCTTGAGTTTCTCTGGCATCGATACTCCGATGAATTCCCGCTGCTGCAATCGAACGCAGGCGCGCGGAAAGACGCGGAAAGCAGAATCCGTATTCTCATCGGTCACCTCGGTGCTGAATGCGACGTGCGCGGACTAACCGAAAACGATCAACAGGCATTCGTGCAAAAGCGGCTTGCTGGCGGAATCAGTTACACCGTAGGTCTCGAGGTTCGAAAGACACCGGCAGTCCGGGCTCGCTCAGCTCGAGCGGACATGGAGCTGTTTCAGTCTATGCTGAAATGGGCGACGAATAAGAGGGTAAACGACGGGCAGAGGTTGCTCGACGTGAATCCCTTGCAATCTGTAAAGCTTCCGCGACGTGATTCAGATCCGCGTCGTCCGGTCGCCGGTGCTGATCGCTTTCAAGCAACGATGAAGGCAATCCGGGAAGCTGGCGAGACGGTAAAGCCCGCCGAGCGCAGCAAGTGGCTAGAGTTGGAGCTCGCGCTGACGTTGGCTGAAGCGACCGGCCGTCGTCTGGGGTCAATTCGTCAACTTCGCTGGGAAGACGTAGACCTCACGAATCGCAAGATTCGGTGGCGAGCTGAGACGGACAAGAAAGGGCGCGAATGGACAGTCAAGATTCCAGAGGAGCTCGCGGCTGAGCTTCGGACCTTTCGCGTGAGGCTCGGCGGCGCGTTCTCCGGTCTTCTCTTTCCGAGCGACACCAATCGTGAAGTTCCCGTTCGCCGCGATGTACTTGACAGGTGGCTCAGAGCCGCGGAAGAGAAAGCGAAGCTTCCAAAGCTCGACGGCTCACTGTGGCACGCCTACAGAAGATCGTGGGCGACAGACCGGAAGGATTTGCCGCTCAAGGATGTTGCTGCAGCGGGTGGCTGGTCTGACGTTGGCACGCTGTTGAGGTGCTATCAGCAGGCCGATGACGAGACAATCGAGTTCGTGATGAATCACCGCCGGAAGGTCGCGAAATGAGTGAATTGAGCAACGAAAAGGGCCTGAAGGGGGGCAAACAGACTCTCAAACAGGCCCCGCAGAATCGTAAGTCTATGGAGCGTACAGGGATCGAACCTGCGACCTCCTGGTTGCAAACCAGGCGCTCTCCCAGCTGAGCTAACGCCCCGACCCCTTCAATATAATGAGACCGGCTTGGGCGCCACGGTCCGTTCACGCCCAGGACGCAGCGTCAGTGACGAGGCAGCCGCAGCCTGGCTGGAAGTCACTACTCGTGAGCCGGCAGCGGCTCCATTGTCTTCGGATTCACCGGGACCTGCACCTCGTCGCGGTACGGCGACGTCATCAGGGTCACCCGCATCCGGGGGAACGCGTCCATGAACGCGATGTAGCACAGCCCCCACGCGCCCAGATACCCCATCGTAATCCCGATCTCCCACAGGCCCATGGGTGCCTCGACCGCCTTGTAGTAGAGGGATGGGTACACCTCTAGGTAGCGATGCACCCAAAGCCCGACCACGGTGCTCGAGGTGAACAACACCAGCGTCGGCAGGAAAAGCTTTGCGGCGCGCGACATGAGTCCGAAGAACGGCAGCACAAACATCAGGGTGACGGTAGTCAGAGTAAGGCCGAGCCACGGGTGGATCAGCCGCAGCCGCGCCCAGTGCGTCTCCTCTCCAAGGTTCCCATACCAGATCACCAGGTACTGGCCAAAAGTCAGGTACCCCCAAAACGCGCTGAACGCGAAGCAGAGTTTGCCGAGGTCGTGGAAGTGCTTGTCGGTGATGAGGTCGTACTGGTCGAGGTAGCGGCGCCACGCCAGGGTAAGGAGTGTAAAGCTTGCCAGCGCCGCGACCCAGCCGCCCATGAACACCCACCACCCGTACATCGTACTCTGGAAGTGGAGGTCGAGTGACATCGAAAGATCCCACGAGAGTACGATCCATCCGAAAGCGAACGCGAAGCCGAGTAGTACGGCGAGTTTGCCTTGAAGGGAGTGAGTGGAGTGGATCTCGCGGCGTTCATCCTGGAAGCCGCGACGCATTCTTTCACGGAGGCCCTTCGCCCAGTTCGCGCCGGCCTCCGGAGAATGCCCGACGTCCAGCCGCACCGTTGTCCAGATGTACCACACGCTGAGCCCCATGATGATCCCGAACGCGATGATGTCACGAGGAATCAGGAACAACGGATTCAGGTAGAGCTGCTTTTCGGGAACGTGGAGGGCTTCGTGCGTCCATGGGAAGATGTAATTTTTCCCGAGGAAGATGATGATGAGCAGGATGAATGCGACCGGCAGAAAGGCTACGTATCCCTCGAGGAGCCGGATGATCGATCGCGACCAGCGCGCGGTGGTGATGCGCTGAACCGCAACGAACATCACGCCCGCTGAGGAGATCGTCGAGAAGTAGAGCCAGTTGACGAGCATCGCTCTCCACGCCCGTTCGGAGCCCGTGAAGACTCCGGCGAAGAACACGAGCAACCCGATCACCGCGAAGACGATGCAGGCAAGCTTCAACGTTTTCGATATGGGCCTGTCGGTACTCGCGAGGATCTCGTCGCGGGTCGGCATGTGAACGTGATCGTGACTCACTGTCTTCTCACCACGTTCGATGTGTCTGCGGCGGCCGGGTCTGCGATCGAATCACGGGCCGTCACCGGGGCCGCAACAGCGGCTGCCGCGTTCGGTCTGCCGATGCCTCCTCTTACGCGGCCTGCCGGGTCGAGGAATGGCGCCGGCCGCGCCGGAGCGAGCCGGGAGTAGCCGGGCAGCTTGTCGCCGGTCACTCCCGGGGCGGCGAGCGGACCCGTCGGCACCGGCGCCCCGGTCGCGCCCTGGAGACCGCGCAGGTAATTCACGACATCCCACCGGTCGGTCTCTTCGATCCGGTTGTATGACGGCATCAGGCCGCGGCCGTTCCGCATCATTCCAAAGACGTAACCGTCCGACCGGCCGCGCGTTATGTCGCTGACGATGCTGATGCCGGGCATGCCGAACTTCGTGGCCGTTCCGTCACCGGCACCAGCGTCTCCGTGACAAACCGCGCAGTTGATCTGATAGTATTTCCTGCCGTTTGCGAGCGACGCTTCGCTCACCGGCGTCGGATTCGCGAGACCCGCCATCGAGTCGATGGTGCCGGGCAGTGCCGCGTACGAGACGCTGAAGCCGGGAACCGCCATGCCAGTCACCGGCACCGAATTGGCGGGATTGCCGCGCGACGGCGTCAGGCTGTCCTTGAGCGGCTCCCATGTCCACACTGAGGGCTGCCGTTTGAAGTCGGTGAACCACTCGCATGACGCCGAGACGCAGAGGATGAAAAGCGAGACGCAGACGCTACGGATCCGGCGGCGGGCTCCTGCCGCCGGGGGATGAACGCCACCTCTGCGTCTCGGCGTGAGCGAAGTCCCTCCGCCTCTCTGCGTGGCCGAAGGCTCTTTGCGCCTCGCATTACCGCGCATTCCGCACCTCCACCGCGCCATGCTCGCGGAACAGCGACTCGGCGGCCGCTACCCGATCCGGGGGACATTCCACCCACACGCCATAGTCGCCATGGCTGAAACGTGGATCGTATCCGACCGTCATCGTCAACCGTGGCACGCGCGAGTTGATCAGCAGTCCGAGCACGGTGGCGAGCGCACCGAACAGCACCATTACCTCGAAACCGAAAATCGTGTACGGCACCCACGACGCCACCGGCTTGCCACCGACGACGAGCGGCCAGTAGTCGGAAGTCCAGATCGCGATCCAGTAGCCGAACGTCGCGCCGAGCAGCCCACCGATCAGCGTGAAGCGCCGCACCGGGCTGGGGCCGGCATCAACCGCGTGCTCGAGCTCGTGCCGCGGCGTCGGGGAATACACAGTCATGTCTCCCAGTTTTTCCTTCTTCGCCGCGGTGATGGCGTCCACCGCCGCGTCGAGCTGGCTGAATGCCGCGATTACTCCGGGCATCAGGCGTATTCTCCCGGAGTCGAGGACTCGTAGTCGAGGTGGCGCGCCGCCGGGTCAATGCCATGCTCATGCGGCGTGCGCAGCTTCGGCGGAACGATCTCCTTCACCTCGGCGATCGCGATCACGGGTAACTGCTTGATGAAGAGCAGGAACCACATCGAAAACCATCCGAAGCTTCCCGCCAGGATCGCCATGTCCACCCACGTAGGAGTGTACCCCGTCCACTGCCAGGGCTCGAACTCATGCGACAGCGACGGCACGACGATGACGAACCGCTCGAACCACATGCCAAGGTTTATGAACAGCGACAGGATGAACAACCACGTGGGGTTCCGCCGCCAGCTCTGCCTGAACAGCGTCAAGGGGAGGATCATGTTGCACGTGTAGAGAATCGCTGACGACCACCACCACTGGCCCCAGATGCGGTTGGCGAAGAATGCCTTCTCGAACTCGATGCCGCTGTACCACGCTACGAACCACTCTGTCATGTACGCGCAGCCAACGACGAGCGACGTGAAGAGGGCGAGCTTGGCGGCCGCGTCGAGGTGGTTGATCGTGACGTAGTGCTTCAGGCCGAACCACTTTCTGATCGGAATGATGATCGTGAAAACCATCCCGATGCCCGAGAAGATGGCCCCCGCCACGAAGTAGGGCGGGAAGATCGTCGTGTGCCAACCGGGCGTGAGCGCCATGGCGAAGTCGAACGACACTACCGAGTGTACCGACAGCACCAGCGGGGTCGAGAATGCCGCGAGGAAGAGATAGGCGCGCGCGAAGTGTCTCCACTCTCGATCTGAATTCCGCCAGCCGAGCGATAGAATTCCGTAGATCCGCTTGCGGATCGGATTCTTCTCCCGGTCGCGGAGCACTGCGATGTCCGGGATGAGCCCGATGTAGAGGAATGTGGATGACACCGTGAGGTACGTGAGCACGGCGAACACGTCCCACACGAGTGGACTCTTGAACTGCGGCCAGATGTAGCGCCAGTTCGGATACGGTATGAGCCAGAAGAACTTCCACGGACGCCCGAGATGCAGGATCGGAAAGAGGCCCGCCGTCATCACCGCGAAGACCGTCATCGCCTCGGCGCATCTGTAGATCGTCGTCCGGAAGCCGGCACGGAAGAGGTACAGAATCGCCGAAATGAGCGTCCCCGCGTGCCCGATACCGATCCAGAACACGAAGGTGATGATGTAAACGCCCCACATCACCGGCGGGTTGTAGCCCGCCACACCAAGCCCGGCGTAGATCTGGTACATCCACGCGCTGATACCGATGAGCAGGAAGAACACGGCTGTGGCGAGCCCGATGAACCATGCGGCCGTCGGATGCAGCGTACCGATGATCTCGCGATCCACCTGCTCGTAGTCGCGCACTGCCGGGAGCTGGACGTCAGCGGTCGCGATGTTCGGCCGCATTTCCTCGCGCCCTTCGAGCTCGCGGCGGGGTTTCGCCATGGTGGCCATCAGTGGGCTACGCCCGCGGGTGGGGCAGCAGCCGCAGCGGATGCGCCCGCGCCCGGGTGATTCACTTTCTTCAGGTAAACCACAGCGGTAAACGTGTTGAGCTCTTCGAATACGTGATACGCGCGCTCGTCATTGACGAGGCGCGCGACCGTCCAGCTTGCGTCCGCCGCATCTCCGAACGTGATCGCGCGTGACGGGCAGGCTTCCGCGCACGCGGTCGTGAACTCATCCCCGGCCAGGCCACGGTGCTCGAGCGCCGCACGGTTCTCCGCGTCGCGGATGCGCTGCACGCAAAAGGTGCATTTCTCCATGACGCCCTTTCCGCGGACGGTGACGTCGGGATTGAGCTGCCAGTTGAGCGGCTCCGGAAACGCGTACTGAGCGCGCCGCGGCTCGCCGTACCCGAACCAGTTGAAGTAGCGAACCTTGTACGGGCAGTTGTTGGAGCAGTAGCGGGTTCCGACGCAGCGGTTGTACACCTGAACGTTGAGCCCGTCCGGCGAGTGGTACGTTGCGTACACCGGGCACACGGGCTCGCACGGAGCATTGCCACAGTGCTGGCAGAGCATCGGCACGAACCGGGTATCGAAGTCGACGCCGCCATCCTCGCCGCCCTCGAAGTATCGCTCGAGCCTCAGCCACGCCATCTCGCGGCTGCGCGTGATGTTCGATCCGAAGCCGGTCCGGTCGGGCAGCACTTTCGGTCCCTGCCAGTCGGCGCCCACTGTCGGAATGTTGTTCTCGGCATAAC
>JACCRF010000159.1 GCA_013813715.1 Gemmatimonadaceae bacterium
CGATCAAGAACATCATGCGCGGCCCCGAGCTCTATGGCCGTCCGCCGGCCAACGTGCGCTGGAGCGCCGACAACAAGTGGATCTACTTCAACTGGGTGGAGCCCGGAAAGGATTGGCGCGAGACGCCTAAGCAGTACCGCGTGCGCGCCGTGCCTGGCTCGAAACCGGAGCGCGTCTCGCTGGCTCAGTTCGATTCCGCGGGCGCACTCGTGACGCGTGGGAGTCGCTCGCGAGACAACCGGCTCGAGGCGGTGGAGTACAATGGCGATATCTACATAAACAACCTCCAGACGGGAACGACACGCCGCCTCACCCAGACGCTCGCGCGCGAGAGCAATCCCGAGTTCGCCGTAGACGCGCGTCGCGTGTTCTTCGTGCGTGATAACAACGTCTACTTCATCGATGTGTCCGACGGCCTCGTTCGTCAGG
Source organism: Gemmatimonadaceae bacterium (assembly GCA_013813715.1). Taxonomy (GTDB): domain Bacteria; phylum Gemmatimonadota; class Gemmatimonadetes; order Gemmatimonadales; family Gemmatimonadaceae; genus UBA4720. The sequence goes on from JACCRF010000159.1 coordinate 430, forward strand.
TCACCGATTTGCGGGCCGGCCCTGCACCCGTCGATTCAGCGAAACCGACCGGGCAACGCGGGCGTCTTCAACAGCAGCAGCTCGATCTGCTCGAGTCCATACGCGATCGCGTGCGTGCCGACAGCATCGCCAAGGCAGAACGCAAAGAGCGCGAGGCGCTCGGTCTCAGGACCTACTACACGATGAAGGGCGAGCAGATCAACGAGCTCTCCGTGTCGCCAACGGGCAACGGCGTTCTGATCCGCACGCGCATCCCGGCAGAGGGCGAGCGGGAGGCCGATGTTCCGCGATACGTGACCGAGAGCGGATTCACCGACCGCGTGTCCATTCGTTCCAAGGTCGGCGACCTGGACGACAAATCCCGAATCGGATTCCTTTCACTTCCCTCTGGAACCATTCGCTGGATCAAAGCATTCCCGGCCGATTCTACGAACGGCTTCGTTCAGGTTCTCGGATGGAACCAGGCCGGCACGCGCGCCGCGTTCTACTCGCACAGCGCCGACAACAAGGTGCGCCTGCTTCAGACGATAGACGCAACCACCGGGAACGCGACCGTTCTCGAGACACTGCGCGATTCAGCATGGGTGGGCGGCCCCTGCAACAGTTGCGGCGGATGGTACGATGGGGGACGTCGCTTCTGGTACGTGTCCGAGGCGACCGGCTTTGCACACATCCATACAGTTGCCGCCGACGGAAGCGACCGCCGCCAGCTCACCAGCGGAAAATGGGAAGTAAGAAACGCCGAGATCGCTTCGGACGAACGAACGTTCTACCTGCATACGAATGAGGTGTCGCCCTTTGAGGTGCAGTTCTACAGAATGTCCGTCGACGGCGGCGCCCGCCAGCGAATCACGACGAAATCCGGAGGCCATCAAGCGGTGGTGTCACCGAACGGTGAATGGCTCGCCGACGTGTACTCGTACGTGAACCGTCCACCTGATTTGTTCCTCATGCGCAATCAGGCGGGCGCGGAGATGTCGCAGCTCACGGTTTCGCCGAGCGCCGAGTGGCTGTCATTTCCTTGGATCGTGCCGGAGATCGTGATGATCCCGGCCTCCGACGGAGTGATGGTGCCGGCCCACATCTACCGGCCGAAGGACATGGGCGCCGAGCCCAACGGCGCCGGCGTGATCTTCGTGCACGGCGCGGGATACCTGCACAACGTCGGCAATTTCTGGTCGTCGTATCCGCGCGAGTACATGTTCAACCAGTACCTCGCGTCGAAGGGGTACGTCGTTCTCGACCTCGACTATCGCGCGTCGGACGGTTACGGCCGTGACTGGCGCACGGCGATCTACCGATACATGGGCGGTCGCGATCTCCAGGATCAGGTGGATGCGTCGCGGTACCTGCGGAAGGAGCATCAGATAGATCCCGAGCGCGTCGGAATCTACGGGGGCAGCTACGGCGGATTCATCACGCTGATGGCGTTGTTCACGCAGCCGAAGGAGTTCGGGGCCGGCGCCGCCCTGCGCAGCGTCACCGACTGGGCGCACTACAACCACGGTTATACGTCCAACATACTGAACGTGCCGCAGACCGACACGCTTGCTTATCGGCGGTCGTCGCCGATCTATTTTGCGGAGGGGCTCGAGGATCCGCTCGTCATCCTGCATGGAATGGTGGATGTCAACGTCCACTTCCAGGACGTGGTACGGCTCACGCAGCGGCTGATCGAGCTGGGCAAGACCGGGTGGGAGCTGGCCGTGTATCCGGTGGAGGACCACGCCTTCCTGCGTCCGTCGTCGTGGACCGACGAGTACAGGAGGATCTTTGAGATTTTCGAGGAGAATCTTCCGACTCGCGTGACGAAAAAACCACCGTCGCGATGATAGAGAGCATAGCTCGTGTTGCCGATCGAATCGCGCGAATTGTTCGCGCGGTGCTCGGCGTTCCCGACTACGAGGCGTACCTCGCGCACGTGGCGGCATCGCATCCTGAACGGGTGCCCCTCACGCGGGAGCAATTCGCGTGGGAGAGCATGCAAAGCCGGTACAGTAGCCCGGGGAGCCGCTGCTGCTGACGCGACTTAGGCGGCGCGAGGCACGCTTGTTAGGTGTCAACCACGCTATGCGAACCCGCCAGGGGTCAATGTCCGTCGGTGATAACAGATCGTTCCCCCGATGATCCTGTGTGCAACGTCACCAGGTTACCTCACCGGAATCCAATAGCTGACTTTCACGGCGAGAAAATTGTCTCCCTTCGTCCCGAACGTATCGAAGATGTCGCCGGGACGCACCAGACCCGGCTCACGATCGGCGTTCTTGTCCTGCTGCCAGACGACGAACATCGTGCTCCCCGGCCGCCACTCCCATCGTATCACGACATTGCTCCGCAACGATCGGACGTTGAAATCGTGATTCGGAATCGTGAACGACTGGCCCTCTGCGGTCACACGCTGGTTTCCGTCAGGGTCAGTACCGATGGTCGTGCCGTTCATTCCGTATTCGATCAGATCGCGGCCGCGCGCCTCGCGCAACTCGCCGAAAGTGTGGAAGGAACCGCTCGCCGCAAAGGGCTCGGCGTATGTCTCGAGCGTGAGCCGGGGCGTGAACGTGTAATTGAGCCGGAATCTGGCCGCAACTTCGCTTATGTCGACGTGCGCGAACACGTAGCGGGTTCCGAATGTCTGCGGCCGTCCGCCGCCGACCGCCGTGACGTACTGGCGTGAATCCTCGCTGCGCTCCCAGTTCGGATCGAGGCTCAACTCCCATTGGTCGCCGGGGCGGGCGGAAAGACTGAGGTCGAGCTCGCGCCGCCAGCCTCCCGCCTCGTCGCGGGAGCCGCCGAGCTCGATTCCCCAGCCATTTCGCGCACCGGAGCGACTTTGCAGCTCGATGGCTCCGCCATTCCTGCGCGGCGTCCCCATCAGTGGCCCGCCCCGCGTCAACGCATCCGATGTCGCACGCGGGTTTAGAAACGCATCGGTGCTCAATCGCCAGAAGTTCGACAGCGTTGCATTGTAAGATGAAAATGTGTGGGTGGAAACCCGATCGCCCGCGAAGTTCCAGACCGACACCGCCCCCGCATCAACGTTCCAGGAGCGGTACCAGGATCGCGGAGTCGTCTCGCGCCATTCGATCTCAGCGAAAGCGGTTCGATTGTCGACATTACCGTAGGAGCCGATGTCATTCGGCTCGAGCCCCGGCGACTCCTGCCGGATGTCAATGTCCCACAGCCAGTGCTTCCCGGAAACCTTGCTGTGACTTATGCCCATCATCGTGCCGCTGAGCGTTCGCCGGGAATCATTGACACCCACATGCAAAGCATCCGGACGCTGCCAGTACCGCCGGGACGAAAGCTGCTGTCGCAGGATCGCGCTCGAATCCCCACGAATGTATGTCGCACCGAAATAGACGTTCGCGTCGTACATGCCGTCCGCCCACCGAATGCGGCTGTCGGCGATTGCGGAGTAAGCCGACCGCGCGAGCAAATTCGCTAGTCGGGTACCGGGTTCCACGTCACGCTGCACCATCGTGACCGTGGCGCCGAATGTCGACTGGTTGCCGCCGAACTCCTGCTGCACACTGGCCACCGCGTATCCCGTTCTGGGCGCGATGATCACGTCGCTGAACTTTCCGGAACCACCGTCGTATGTTGCAACCGTTTCGCGGTCTGTCACTGCCGCGAGCGCGGCTACCGACAGCCCCGACGGCAGCCTCCCCGTTAGCTTGGCCGCACCGAGAATGGTGGTATTGTCGATTCGCTCTGCGTAGTCGGCGTCCGCGCTTCCGGGCGGCGTCGCTCCGATGCGGCGGCTGTAGTACAGCCCACGTCCCCCGAACAAGTCCGCCCCTTCGAGAAAAAACGGCCGCTGCTCGTCGAAGAATGTCTCATACGCGCTAAGGTTCACCTCGGCGGGATCAGCTTCGACCTGCCCGAAATCGGGATTGATCGTCACGTCGAGGGTGAGATTCGGGCCAAGCCCCATCTTCACGTCACCCCCCGCGCGCACGCCCGCGTCTCGCTCGCTGGCGAACGGATCAGCCGGGTCGGTGACGCTGATGAACCGGGAGTCGGCGGCGACGTATGGGAGAACCTCGATCCGGCGCGCAGGACGAATGCCGCGAATGCCAGTCAACGCAGCCATGCGCGACGCCCAGCCCGTTTCATCCCGCCTTACGAGCACCCAGTAGCTCTCCTCGTTAATGGCCGGCACGCGGCGCACAACATTTGCTCCCCAGTCCTGAATGTCGCCCGGATTGAACCGAAGCTGAGTGAATGGAATGCGAAGCTCGGCTGTCCAGCCGAGCGAATCAGTTCGCGCCTCGGCTTCCCATACAGGGTTGTAATCGTAAGTCCTGTCGCCCTCGGCATCGCCTTCGTGGAAATAGTCGATGAGCACTCCCGCGGGTGTAACTGAGAACGTGTACGCGGTGCGGCGATCGCGGTGAGTATCGAGGGAAATGACGATCTGTTCGGAGCTGCCTTCGCGATCCCGGCGGGTGATGAGTGCCCGAATGTCCCTTGAATTGTTGCTGAACATCCGCGCACCGATCCACAGCGCGTCGTCGTCGTACGCGAATCTGACTTCGGTGCGCTCTGACGCGGCGGCGCCTTCGGTGGGCTCGCGTTGAAGAACATCCTTCGCCGCCGGAGCGGTTCGCCACACGTCCTCGGTGAGTCGCCCGTCGAGGCGCGGCGGCGGACCGGTCAGCCGAACGGCTTCGAGGGACTGCGCAGCCGCGTTAGACGCCACCGATGTGAGCGCCATGGGAAAAAACACGAGCCGGATGAGTCCTTTCATCGATTTCCGCCTGGGATCATAAAAACAAAATTACCGCGGGGAACGCAGAGGATCACACGGATCGGAAAGCCTTTGGCCTCAGTCGCTACGCACAGGTTGTGGTGCGACGAACGTCATTCCGATCGCGGCGACGAGCGCGAGCGCCGCGCCGAACAGGAACGCCATCTGCGACCCCGCCCGGTCCCATATCGCACCGAATATCAGTGACGCCGGCAGTGCGCCGAGGCCGATGGCGAGATTGTACCAGCCGAATGCGGCACCACGCCGCGCGCGCGGTACGATATCCGCAACGAGCGCCTTTTCTGTCCCTTCCGTGAACGCGTAGAACAGCCCGTAAGTCGCGAACAACGCCCACGCGTGCCACGGTTCAGTCGCCACCGAGAAGCCGTAGTACACTCCCGCGTATAGCCCCCACCCCGCGATGATGAGCGGCTTCCGCCCGAACCGGTCGGAGAGCCCGCCACCCCACGTCCCCGCCGACGCTTTCACGAAATTGAGAAGCGCCCACAGGATCGGCGCAAGCGCGACTGCCACGCCGAGCTGATTCGCGCGAAGCAGCAGAAACGCATCGGTGGAGTTCCCGAGAGTGAACAGAAGTACAACCCCCATGTAACCCCAAAACCGACCGCCCAAATCTCCGGCGACTTCCTGTGCTCGCTGCGTTCTCTGAGTTCCCTGTGTTCCCTGCGGTTCAATCTTTTCCCGATGCTCGACCGGCGCGACTTCCCGCACCGCAACGATCAGCACGATGAACGCAATGACCCCGGGAATCGCCGCGAGCCAGAACACGTCGCGCAAGGAAAGGTCGAAGTACCGCAGCAGCGCGAACGCCACGAGCGGCCCCACTACCGCGCCCGCATTGTCCGCGGCGGCATGGAAGCCGAATGCCCGTCCGCGCGACTCGGCGTCGACTGAATCGGCGAGTAGCGCATCGCGCGGTGCGGTGCGGATTCCCTTGCCGATGCGATCCGCCAGCCGAATCGCCAGCACCATTCCCGCCGTCTGCGCAAGCGCGACGAACGGCCGGACGAACGTCGCGATGCCGTAGCCGAGCACGACGAGCGGTTTTCGTTTCCTGACTTTGTCCGACCACCAGCCGCTGGCAAGCTTGAGCAGCGACGCCGTCGATTCGGCGATGCCCTCGATAGCCCCAATGAAGGCGGCGTTCGCGCCGAGTACGCTGCTCAGAAAGAGCGGCAGCAGCGGGTAGATCATTTCCGTCGCGGCGTCGGTGAAGAAGCTGACTCCACCCAGCGCAACGACGTTCCTGCTCAGCTTTCGGGCGATACCCTCACCTCGGAGTGATCGCCTACCGAGACTTCACCCTGGATCCCATCGAGCAGCGTGTCGTCGCCGATGAGAGAGTTGCGCAGCTTCGACCGGAGAATCCTTGCGCCAGTGCCGATGATCGAGTGAGTCACCTCCGAGTTCTCGATCACGCTTCCCTTCCCGATCGATACGTTTGGCCCGATGGTGGAACCGTTCAGAGTGACATCCTCCTCGATGTACACCGGGTCAACAATCGTGCAGCCGTCGGAATTCGCCGGCCGGCGCGCGCGTCCCTTCAGGAGCATCGTCTGATTCGTCTCGAGCATCGTCTCGATCTTGCCCGCGTCGTACCATCCTTCGACGTCGATCACCCTGATCTTCGCGCCCTTGTCTATCATGTACTGGAACGCATCGGTGAGGAAGTACTCACCGAGGTTGGTGGGCGAAGCGAGGACGTGGTCGATTCCCTCGAACAGCAGCTTCCAGTTCCGCATGTAGTACAGGCCGATGTTCGCATGCTTCGATATCGACGTCTTCGGCTTCTCGACGATTTTCGTCATGTGACCATCGTCGTTGGTCACTACGACGCCGAAGCGCTGATAGTCCTCGACTTCCTTCGTCCAGATGATGCCGTCGGCGTCCGTCCGCTCAATGACCGAGAGGTCGGCGTCGAAGATGGTGTCCACGAAGATGATGAGCACCGGCTGGTCGACGTACTCGCGCGCGAGGGAGATCGCGCCGGCCGTACCATCCTGCACTTTCTGCTCGATGAACACCGACGGAATGTCGATGCTCTTTCGGGCAAACTCCTCGACTCGCTCCTTGAGATGGCCGGTGATATAGACGATCTGCTCGATTCCCTTCAACTTGCGCAGCTCGTCGAGGACGTACGACATCACCGGCTTGCCGGCGACGCGCAGCATCGGCTTGGGCGTGACATGTGTGTGCGGCCGCAGTCGCGTGCCCTTGCCGGCGAGTGGGATTATGACTTTCATGGAGCGCTGGTTCCCTCTCTCCCGTAGCGATCGGAAAGGCGCACCACGTCGTCGGGCTCGCTCGTCGATACCTCGAGCACGTCGCAGTCGGTAACGGCTTCCATCTGGTGAATTGTGCCTGGCGTAATGCGGAAGGACTCGCCAGGCATGAGGTGCATGTCCTCCAGCTCGTTACCCATCTTCACGCGATAGACCAGCTCGCCGTTCACAAGGTGTACGGTCTCGTCCTTCCGGTCGTGGTACTGGACAGAGAGGGCTTGCCCTGCCTTGATGTGGAGCACCTTGCCGACGTAGCGGTCAGTGTGAGCCCATATTGTCTCGTGTCCCCAGGGCTTCGGCACGGTATTCACCGGCACTCTGCCCGAAGCAACCGCGGCGTCGTTGGTTTTCTGCGCGTCGGCCATGCGTAAATATCTACGGGTACCGGTCACCTGGTAACGGGCACCAAACAACGGGTACCTGGTACCGGTCAGCGGGGCACGCTTTCTGCCCCTCGCGCCTCCATGATCCTCGCTCCAAAGTATCTCCCGCGGCTCGCTGCCACGGTGGGGCTGTTCACGCGCTACGGGCTGCTCGAGTTCGCGCGCGGCCAGGGACTGCTCGGCCTTGACGGTGCGGAGCTGGCGGATGGTGAAGGCGCGGACGAAGAGGATTCGTCAGACGGGAAGGCGACGGCGTTCCGGCATCGGCTGGTCGAGCTCGGGCCCGCTTACATCAAGCTCGGCCAGGTTCTCTCAACCCGCCCTGACCTGCTCCCTGCCGCGTACATCAGGGAGCTCGAGCACCTCCAGGACAGCGTCGCTCCGATGGCGCTCGACGAGGTGGAGCGCTGCATCGAGGACGAGCTCGGCGCGCGGATCAACAAGCTCTTCGCCTCGTTCGACCCGAATCCGATCGGCAGCGCGTCGCTGGGTCAGGTTCACGCCGCAGAGTTGAGGGACGGGCGCGAAGTCGTGATCAAGGTCCAGCGCCCCGGCATTCGCGAGATACTGGTAGAGGATATCGGGTTCTTCCGGGAGCTCGCGGGCTTTCTGGCCGCGCACACGAGCGCTGGCTCGAAGGTGGATATGGTCGGCGTCGTCCAGCAGGTCGAGCGGGCGCTGACGGATGAGCTGGACTATCGCGTCGAAGCCCGGAACGCGGCGAACTTTCGCCGCAGCCTCGCGGGATTTCCCCATATCCTCATTCCGCGCGTGATAGACGCGTACACGACGCACAAGGTGCTAACGACTCAGCGCGTGCGCGGAGTGAAGATCAGCGCCATTCCGGCGATCACAAGAATCGACCATGACTTCGCGCTGCTCGCCGACGAGTTCGCCCGGGCCTATCTGCACCAGATAACCGGCACTGGCCACTTCCATGCTGACCCCCATCCGGGGAACATCTTCATTGTATTTCCGGGACGCGAGAACCCGCTGACGCCGGGCGAAGAGCGCGCGGGTGACAGAAGGGAGGAAGAAAGGCCGGCGGCGACCACGCTCATTAAGACGGAAGTCGAGGCGCGGAAGGAGGCGGCGGCCAGCGCCGACCCCGAGGCGGTCAAGCTCGCATTGATTGATTTCGGAATGACGGCGCACCTCACGGAATCCATGCGCGACAGTGTGGTCCGCCTGCTGCTCGCGATGGCCGAAAACCAGGGCGACGAGGCCGCCGATGTACTCATTCACATGGGCGAGCACGGCGAAATGTTTGATCGCACTGCGTACGTGCGCGACGTATCGGCGCTCATCGCGAAGCACGCCGACGAGGCGGTTGCCGACGTACCGGCGGGGATCGTTCTCTTCGAGATGATCGGCATCGGGTACCGCGAGGGGCTCAAGCTTCCCGCCGAGCTGACGCTGCTCGCCAAGGCGCTGTTCAGTCTTGACGCGGTGACCCGGGCGCTCGATCCGAATTTCAATCCGTCGGAGACAATCCGCGAATATGCCTCGAACATCGCGAACGAGCGTGCGAAGCGCGATCTGTCGCCGCGGCGGCTCTTTCAGATCGCCGCGTCAACGAGCGATCTCCTGGGCGCCCTCCCGCGAAGGCTCGATACGATCACCGAGCGGATGGCGCGCAACGATTTCGCCTTTCGGGTGGACACGCCGCAACTACCGATGCTGCTGAAGGGAATGGAGAAGATCGCCAATCGTATCTTCACTGGCCTCGTGCTGGCCGGACTGCTGATCGCGAGCAGCACTCTCCTGCAGTACTGGCGGCGCCTCGGCGTCATCTGCATGGTGATTGCCGCAGGCCTCGGGCTCTACATGATCGTGAATATTCTGATTAACGACCGCAGGAACGCCGGCGGGAAGGGCTAGGAGGCGCAGTGCTGCTCAGTTCGCGCGCGGCAACGTCAGCGTAAACGTCGAGCCGCTCCCGAGCACGCTCTCGACAGTGAGATCACCGCCCATGCCGCGGGCCAGGTCACGGCTGATCGACAGTCCAAGCCCGACGCCGGTGTCTCTCCCCGCCAGACCAGCCCTGACCTGGATAAACGGGTCGAAGATGACCTCGAGCTTCTCAGGCGGAATTCCAATCCCCGTGTCGGCGAAGCGTGCCACTACTACACCGTCCGCGGCGTCACAGTCGATCACCAGCCGGCCGCCGGGCCCAGTGAACTTGATGGCATTGGAAAGCAGGTTCAGGACAATCTGCTTCACTTTCTCGACGTCGGCACTGACGACTATCGTGGGGTCACACGACACGCCGTCGAAGAGGAGCTCCTTCTGCCGAATCAGCGGTGCCACCAGCGCGACTGCCTCGCCGAGAATTTCGCTTGCTACGACATCGGCAATGTCGTAGGAAACCCTGCCACCGCCGATGCTAACGAAGTTAAGGATGTCGGAGACGAGTGATATCAGGTGTTGCTGATTGCTTCGGATGCGTGCAAAGGCGACGTGCTGCGCCTCAGTGACAGGCCCGTGCACTCCCATGTCTACGAGATCCACGTATCCGCCAATGGCATTGAGCGGCGTCCGCAGCTCATGGCTCATCGTGCCAAGGAATGCGCTCTTCGCCCGGTTCGCCGAGTCGGCTTCTGTCTTCAACTCGATTGCCTCGCCATGCATTCGCGCCCTGTCGAGCGCCAGCGCACTTCGGATCGCCAGATCCTTGGCAAGCTCCACGTCTTCCGGCGTATACGGTGCGGCGCGCGGGCTGCCAACGAAGGTAATCGCGCCAAGGCGCCGTTCGCCAACGACAAGGGGCACCGTCAGCAGGGGGCCGACACCTATCTCCAGCAATGCGTGCAGGGTCTCCGGATCGTGCGCGGCGGTCGCGAGGGCCGCGCCGATGTCGGCGGCGATCACTGTTGGCTCGGCGCTTCGCAGGGCCGCCGGAATTCCGAACGGATCGCCGGGCTCGGGTTGCCAGCTACCTTCCAGCTCGCGCGCAAGGGACTGCTTGGCGGGGTTGGGGTGGATGATCGCCAGGCGGCGCATCGCGCTGTCGCGCTCGAGAACGTCAACGATGCACCACGAGCCAAGGTATGGCAACGAGAGCCCTGACATCGCTTTCAGTGTCGCAACCTCGTCCAGGGAGTCGGCAAGACGCCGCCCCTCCTCGGCGAGCAGCACCGCTCGCCGGCTCGACGCTTCGGCCCCCGCGGCGGCATCGTGCTCACGGAGAGCGCTCAGGAGCATTCGCTCCGCCACCTCCCTCTGGAGTGCCAAAGTATTCTCGGCAAACGATGCCTCGCGCAACTCGATGACGAGATGTCCAGGTTCACCGTTCTGGCCGGCGTTCGGCCACACAGTGCACGACCAGGCCGGAGCGTCGTCGACTCCGGGATCGATGCGCTGGTCTCGGGCGACAACACCCGTTCGGATGGCCCGATCGAGCAGCGCCCTCAGCTCGACGGTGTTCGGTCCGGTGAAGGCGTCGGTTATCGGACTTCCGATCGCCAGCTCGCCGGTCACGCCTGTCAGCCCGCGGAATGCAGCGTTCGCGTAGACGAGCTCATGCTCTGCATCACGCGTGACCGCGAACGCCGCCGCGATGCCCTCCATGTACCGGCTGAACGATCCGACTCCGGAGGACTCACCATCGCTCACGCGCGTGGTCTCCTCCCGGATGACGGAACATGCTTCCGCTCGGGCACACCCGTGGTGATGCCGTGGTAGTTCTTCAATGGACCGCCCACAACCGCGCCTTTCGCCGTGATCTCGTAAGTCCGGAAGTCATGGCTGTGCGCGCTGCCGCGCATCTTGTACACCGCCACCACTTTGCACAACTCCCCGTCGATCTCAACCAATCGCTGGACGATGATGTCGTCCGTGATGAAGGAAACTTTCTCCGTCGTGAAGCGCAGGTCGGAATGATCGCCGGTGGTCTCGGCCGTCATGAAGACGGTTACCCCAGTCGCCGTCAATGCTCCGACAAGGCGGTAGAGCGACTCCCGGAAGTCCTCGCGGAAAGCCGGCGCCAGAGCAACCTCGAATCCGGAGAGCGAATCGATGACCACCCGCACGGCTCCGATCTGCTCCGCCGATTCGAGGATCTCCGCGAGCGTTTCGTCTACCGAGAGGTCGAGCGGGCGCAGGTAGATGAGATCGAGCTTTCCCGACTTGATCATCGCCTCGAGATTCTGGTTGCGGGCTTCTGCGCGAGCAACGTACTCCTCGGGATACTCCTCGAACACGACGATCACTGCAGCCTCGCCCTGACGCAGTCCCTCGGCGATGAACTGCGTCGCGAATGTGGTTTTGCCGCTGCCAGCCGGCCCGGCAATCATGACGGCGTCCCCAGCCGGGATGCCGCCGCCCATGATCTTGTCGAGGCCCGGCACGCCCGTCGACAAGCGTACCGTGGACTGCCCGCGGCGCCGGCCCTGCTGCTCCGGAATGCGCGGAAATATCTGGAGGCCGCCGTCGGTGATGCGGAACGTGTGCAAGCCCGGCATCTGCCCCTGCCCACGGACCTTCATCACCTGAAACTTCCGCACGACCGAGTTGCGGTCTGCCGCCTGCGATAGCCAGAAAACTCCGTCGGCCACCGGGAACACGGGGTTGCGCTCCTCCCCCTCGGCGTACTCCCCGATGAGGAAGGACGTCACCTCCCAGGTGGTCAAAGTGAGCGCCAGACGCTGGATGAAGTGATCGATCGTCATCGCGCCGGAGGGCCCGGTTTCGGAACGCTGCCCGCTCAGCGTCCGAAACGAATCGACGATGACAATCCCCGGCTTGGCTCGCTCAACCTCCGCGACCATGCGCTCGAGGAGGACGCTCAGATCCTGTTCGAGCGCCTCCTCGCTGAGATTGATGTACTGTACAGCCGAGCCAACGAGTTGGGTATCAAAGAATGTGAATTTCTGCTGGTAGCGGAGCATCTTGAGTGTCGGCTCGCCGAGGACCGTGAAATAAAGCGCGGGCCGCTCGGCGGTGGCATTGGCGAAAACGATCTGCTGAGCTAGAGTGGTCTTGCCGGAGCCGGGCCCGCCGGCGATCAGGTTGAAGGAAAACTCCGGCAATCCGCCGCCGAGCACGGCGTCAAAACCCGGCACGCCCGTCTTCAGGCTTCCAATCGGCACTCGATCGTTACCGCCCATGGAGTTGCGGCCGTCGTTTGCACCTGCTGACATCATGCGCTCCCGCCCCTCGGGCCTTGATCGTTTCCCGTCTCTTCCACGCCCACCAATCGAGCCGTTACGTCGCCGCCGATCAGGCGCCCGAGCAGATCGAGCACCTCCGTGAGCAGCGATTCGAGTGCCACCCCAGCAAGAGCGGCCCCATGCGTTTCGACTATCTGGGTCGTTCCAGTCACCCGCGGCTCAGAATGGGTGCCGAACCTCACCTCGCTCAGGAGGGGATGAAAGGGCTGCGCCTGCACCACAGCCCGAGTGAAGAGGGTGTAGCATCCCGTCCCTCCGATCCATCGGGAGAGATCGCGGTACACGCGCTCGCATGCGAGCTGCGCGGCCTTCGCTCCGATGTCGGGCGTATCGCGAGGGCCTGCCTCACGCGCAATCAGCCGGCGGGCAAGTTCTCGCGCGTCTGGCGTGTCCGGCGGCACAGGTTCAGTCCGGCTGCTGTGAGTATTCGGTGCGATCACGTTCGTCCAGCTGGAATGACCGATCTCTTCATACGCTCCGGGCGGCTCCGGTATCAGAATATACCAGTCGGCCGGTCCCGCGAAAGCCAGTCGTTGAGCCTGGCCCGCGAGCTTCTATTCTACGCCGCGCCTGCGGACGCTGCGTCAGTGCGCCAGCATCCGCCCGCGCAGAGTCGCAAGGCGCCTGCGCACCGAGCCATCCATCACAGTGTCGCCAACCTTCACGATCACGCCGCCGAGTATCGCCGGATTGACGCGCATGTGCGGCACGACCTGCTTGCCGATAACGCGCGAGAGCTGATCGGCAATCGTGTTGCGGTCATCGTCCGACATTTCGCGGGCTACGGTGACGTTGGCGTGGATCCGGCCTTCATCGGCGTCGAGCAGGTCGTGATACTCCAGTGCGATCCCGGGAATCAGCATCTGCCGGCGCTTATTGACCAGTGCCTGGAGGAAGCGCAGAAAATGCCGCGGCACACGGTCGCCGAGCGCCTCGAAGAGAATTTCGTTCTTCTGCGCCGCGCCGATCTTCGGCGACTCGAGGAACCGCGAAAGGCCGGAATTCTCCTCCATCCCGTTCGCCACGTCCTGGATGAGCTTGCCCCAGCCCGCGGTATCCTCGGCACGCCGGGCGAGCTCGATCAGCGCCTCGGCGTAGTTGCGGGCGATGGTCGCGTCGCGCATCAGCGCTTTGCCGAACCAGCGGGAATCGTGCTGAGGAAGCTCTCGACGATGCGCCGGTTGGAGCTGTCGTCGAGATTCTTTTCGATGACCTTGCTTGCGCCGGCGATCGCCAGATCAACCGCCTCGCGGCGCAGCTCGGCAATGGCGCGCGTTTTCTCGGCACCAATCTCGAGGCGGGCTCGCTCCAGCATGTCCTGCTGCTGGGCACGCGTCTCCTCGATCATTTCGGCGCGCAGCTTGTCGCCCACCGCGCGTCCGTCGGCGATCAGCTTCTGCGCTTCGTTGCGCGCTGACTCCATCTGCGCGCGGTGCTCGGCGAGGATGCGCGCGGCCTCTTCGCGATCTGCCTTTGCGCCGGCAATCGCATCCTCGAGCGCCTTCTCACGCGCTTCCACCGCGGCGGTGATCGGCTTGAACGCGTAGCGAGAGAGAA
>JACCRF010000176.1 GCA_013813715.1 Gemmatimonadaceae bacterium
GCGTAGAAACCGAGCATCCCGTCGGCCTTGATGTCGGCGGGATAGAAGCTGCCCTTCCACTCCTTGAATGAGTATCCGCTCGTTCCGGCAAGCAGCCTCACTGCTCAGGAAGCTTTCTTCTTCCTGCCTTCCCCTGCGGATTTCTCTTCTGACTCGTCGTCCCCGGATTTGGACTTGGCCAGGCTCTGTTTCAGGGCTTCCATAAGGTCGAGGATCTTGTCACCGCCGCCACCCGCCGCCGGCTGGGTCGTGATGTCCTGACCTTCGACCTTCTGCTGAATCGTCTCGAGGACCCGCTCGCGCACCGTGTCCTTGTACTTCGACGGCTCGAATTCCTCGCTCGACGTCTGGTCGATCAGCATCATCGCCAGCTTGAGCTCCTGCGCCTTCACGTCGCCTTCGGGAACCGGCACCTCGCTGGTGGAACGCACTTCGTCGGAATAGTGGAGCTGTTCCATCACCAGGCGGCCATTGAGCGGGCGCAGCAGCACGAGGTGCTGCTGTCCGCGCGCCGCGTACTGGCCGAGTGCCGCGCGGCCTGATTCCTCGAGCGCTTTAGTGAGGAGACGGTATGCGCGATCTCCACCTTTGTCGGGGCCAAGGTAGTAGACCTTCTCGAGGTACTCGCGGTCGACCTTGGCGAGGGGGACGAACTCGAGGACGTCGATCGTGCTTGTCGCCTTCTCCTCGAGCGCTTTGAGCTCTTCGGGCGTGAGGACGACGTATTGGTCCTTCGCGAACTCGTACCCTTTGACCATCTCGTCGCGAGTGACGATTTCGTTGTCCTTGGGGCAGATGTACTGCTGCTTGAGTCGCGAGCTGCATTTCTTGTGCAGCATGTTGAAGGATACGCTCGCCTTCGACTCGCCGGACGAGTAGATGTTGACCGGTACCGAGACGAGACCAAAGGAGATCGTTGCGGTGGCAATCGAGCGTGCTGGCATGGGAACGAGGGGTTGAGTGGACCGGTGGGGACTCGGATATAAGGGCCCGGATCCGAAATCGGCAACGAGATTCGAAGGGGCTCGTTACTCAATATTATAGTATTGCCTCGTCGATGCCTTTCAAGGCGACTCCTCACCCAACGCTTCGAGATCGGCCCGGTCCTTGAGCCGTCCAGTTTCACGCTTGTTGACGACCAGCGTAGCGCGGCCGATGAACGGAATCTGGATCGACCCTGTGTCGTAGTGCACACGGTCATTCCATGCGTCTTCGAATGTGAGCCCCGAAAGGCC
Source organism: Gemmatimonadaceae bacterium (assembly GCA_013813715.1). GTDB lineage: Bacteria > Gemmatimonadota > Gemmatimonadetes > Gemmatimonadales > Gemmatimonadaceae > UBA4720. Next base: position 1,236 of record JACCRF010000176.1, read on the forward strand.
GGTGAGCAGGTCTATTCGACGGGGAGGAAGTCCAACCTGGACGACCATGTCCGGTTTGGTCAGGTCATGACGCGTGATCCCGAGACTTTCCATAGGCGCGCCGAACTCGGCCAACGCTTTCCATACACGGTCTGCGTTTTCAATCGATGCGTCGATCCAGATATCGAGGTCGCCGGTTGCCCTGGGAACACCGTGCAATGCCAGGGCATGCGCACCAGTCACGAGAAACCGCGCGCCGGCATCGGTCAATGCCCTGAGAAAATCGTCGAAATCCGGATTCATTCCTCTCGATCTGCGCGCGGTACTACTGCAACAGGTATTTCCGCTCGAGCATAATTCGGAATCTTGAGGCCGGCGAGGGTCCACATTTCTCGAGTGAGATCGGCAACAAGGGCGAGGCGCTGAGCGGCGCTCGTGTGGCCGATCAAGTCATCCCTCGGTTCCCGAGCAAGAGGGAAAACGCGGGCGCGAAGCGCTGCTCGGTTCTGCATCCCCCAATTTAGCGGAATCTCGGTGCTTCTGGGACTTAGCGGGTCAGTCAGCCCGCCGCCCGCCGGCGTTTTCTCCCACGCTCCGCTGAAACTCGATCGGCCAGGTAAACCTTCAGCAGGCTCTGATACGGGACGTCGCGCTCGTTCGCCAGCAACTTGAGCTCCGTGAGCAAAGTGTCTGGCAACCGGACAGAGATCGCGGTGGTCGATGGCCGCAAATCCGGGAATCGCACCACGTTTGCCTTCGACCAGTCAACGTACCGCGTCGAATCGGCCGTCGTTCAGAATTCCCGTTCGTCTTCCTCGGATTTAAACGTCGGGATCTTCTGCAAACGTTTCTTTGACTTTGCCATAGCGCAGCCTCTCCTTGCGGTTCACTGTCACGCGCCGCGAGCACGCGAATGAAGGCGCTAGTTCCTTTTTTTCCGTCCCTAATCCGTTCCCATCCGTCAGATCGTTCCATATAGTAGTGCCATGTCCATGAGACTCGCTGCCGCCATTTTCGGCGCTACCCTGATCTTCACGCAGGGTATTCCGCTCCGGGCTCAACGCGCCGGTAGCACCGTCTCCATCATCCCGCGGCCGGCCAGTCTCGTGCCCCGCGCGGGCAGGTTCACCCTCACGCCGCGCACGGTCATCTGGGTGGATCGCGGCACTGCGACGCTCGGCAGGCAGCTCGCCGGCTACCTCGATCCTGCCACGGGATTCGATCTCACTGTAAGAACCGCCGGCACGCCCGCCGGAAACCGGATCGTTCTCAGACTCGATCCGGCGCTTGCCCGGCTGGGGGATGAAGGGTACCTGCTCGATGTACGTCCCGGAGTCGTATCGATCCGCGCGCCGAAGGCGGCCGGCGTGTTCTACGGAATGCAGTCGCTCAGGCAACTCCTGCCGGTCGAGATATTCCGCGAAGCGCACGTAACCGGCGTCAACTGGACCGCGCCCGCGCTGCGCATCGAGGATTCACCGCGCTTCGCCTGGCGCGGCATGCATCTCGACGTCGCCCGCCATTTCATGCCGAAGGAGTTCGTCAAAAAGTTCATCGACCTCCTCGCGCTTCACAAGATGAACATATTCCACTGGCACCTCACCGAAGACCAGGGATGGCGGATCGCGATCAACAAGTATCCGCGACTCACCCAGGTTGGGGCGTGGCGTAAGGAGACAGTAGTAGGGCCGAACGTCCGCGATTCCAGCCAGCGCGTGTTCGACGGCAAGCGGCACGGCGGTTTCTACACGCAGGACGATGTACGCGAGATCGTTGCCTACGCGAAAGCGCGCTTCGTCAACGTCGTGCCCGAGATCGAGATGCCCGGCCATGCGCAGGCGGCTATTTCAGCCTATCCCGAACTTGGGAACACTGGAACGCAGATTGGCGTCAGAACCTTCTGGGGAGTGAGCGAGCACATCCTCAACCCCGAGAACAAAACCGTCGCGTTCATGCAGGGCGTGCTCGGCGAAGTTCTCACGTTGTTTCCGAGCAGGTTTATCCACATCGGCGGCGACGAAGCAGTGAAGACTCAGTGGAAGTCCAGCCCGCGGGCGCAGGAACGCATTCGCGAGCTGGGTCTCAAGGACGAGCACGAGTTGCAGAGTTGGTTCATCCGGCAGATAGATACTTATCTCACACAGCAGGGGAGGCGACTCATCGGCTGGGATGAGATTCTCGAGGGCGGCCTCGCTCCGAATGCAACCGTCATGTCCTGGCGCGGAATCGAAGGCGGCCTTGCTGCTGCCCGCGCTGGCCACGACGTCGTGATGGCACCGAACACCGCCGTGTATTTCGATTACTACCAGTCGCTTGACAAAGCCACTGAGCCGCTCGCGATTGGCGGCTTCATCCCCCTCGACAGTGTGTACGCCTACGAGCCTGTGCCCGCCGAGCTCGAGCCACAGTTCGTGAAGCACATACTGGGGGCACAGGGGCAGCTCTGGACCGAGTATATGCCGAACGGCAAGCACGTGGAGTACATGGCGTTTCCGCGGGTGTCTGCGCTCGCGGAGGTGCTATGGACGGCGAAGAATGCCAGGGATTTCGGCGAGTTCAGGGCGCGCCTTGAAACTCATTTGCGGCGCCTCGACGTGTTGGACGTGAATTATAGGCCGGTCAGACCGTAGTCCCGTCCCCGATCAATTTAATCCCGCCTGATCGCCGTTCTGTTGACGTCACAACGTCATAACGTCATTTTGAGCCATGTCCAACACCAAGCGTGCTACCGTCTATTTCGAAGAGCCCTTGCACAAGGCTCTTCGACTCAAGGCCGCGGAAACTGATGCAAGTATTTCGGAGCTCGTCAACTCCGCGGTCCGTCGATCATTGTCTGAGGATGCAGATGACCTCGCTGCATTCCGCGAGCGTGCCCGCGAGCCACGGCTTTCCTTTGAAGACGTAGTGAAAGACATGAAAGTTCGTGGCAAGCTATAAGCTCCTCATTACGCGAAGCGCATCGAAGGAGCTGGAAGCCGCGCCGACGAAGGACCGCAGCCGCATCGTCGCGAAGATTCGGGGCCTGGAGGACCATCCTCGCCCGCCAGGAGTCGAAAAGCTCAGTGGCGATGAGAAATACCGTTTGCGGCAGGGTGATTTCCGGATTTTGTACGAGATCGAGGACCGCCAGCTTATTGTCACGGTAGTTCGGATTGGGAACCGGCGAGACGTTTACCGTCGGTAAGGCCTGGGTGACATATTTTCCCCATGGCCGACGATAGCCTCAGCACCTACCGAGCGAAGCGCTCTCCCGACAGCTCACCCGAGCCGGTCGGCACAGTCTCGCCCGTCCCCGGCAACCTGTTCGTCGTCCACAAGCACGCCGCACGTCAGCTGCATTTCGATTTGCGGCTGGAGATGGACGGCGTGCTCCGGTCGTGGGCTGTCCCTCGAGGGCCGTCGTATGACCAGGCCGATAAGCGACTGGCAGTGAAGGTCGAGGATCATCCGCTCGAGTACGGCGACTTCGAAGGAGTCATTCCCGCCGGGAATTATGGTGCCGGCGGCGTGATAGTGTGGGACCGGGGCGAGTGGGTGCCCTTGGAGGATTGGAGAGAGGGCCTGGAGAAAGGAAAGCTCCTGTTCGAGCTCAAGGGCTACAAGCTCCATGGGAAGTGGACGCTGGTGAAGATCAAGAAAGCCGAGAAGGAGTGGCTGCTCATAAAGGAGCGGGACTCCTTCATGAAGTCGCCGGGCGATGTTTTCCCCGAAGAGTCGGTATTGTCGGGATTGACCGTCGAGGAAGTGAAAGCCGGCGTCGTTCCCAGCGCTCAGTTGCGTTCGAAGATCGAAGCCAGCGGTGCGGTTCGATCGCGCGTCGATCCACGGAAAGTCGAAGCGATGCACGCCGAGTCGGTGGATGAGGCGTTTACGCGTGATGGGTGGGTGTTCGAGCTCAAGCTCGATGGGTATCGGCTGATTGCTTCGAAGTCCGGTGGCGAGGCGCTGCTGCTCACACGCAACGGGAACGACTACACCGCCGTATTCCCCGAGATCGCGCGTGCGGTGAAGGCGCTTCCGGTGGACGAGTGCATCATCGATGGCGAAGTAGTCGTAACCGACGCCAGGGGATTGCCGAGTTTCGCGATGCTTCAGCGGCGTGGTGCGTTGTCGTCGCCGATCGACATCAAGCGCGCGGCCGTCGAGCTGCCTGCAACTTTCTTCGCTTTCGATCTATTGGCATTTCAGGATCTTGATCTTCGCGGCTTGCCCCTGCTGCAACGCAAGCAGTTTCTTGTTGACGTCGTCCCCAGCCTGGGCCCTTTCCGCGCGCTCGATCACATCGAGCGGGAGGGCGAGGCGTTCCTGAAGCAGGTCATCGCGATGGGCCTCGAGGGCATCATCGCCAAAAAGGCCGATGCTCCCTATCGCAAGGGACGCTCGGCCCAGTGGCTCAAGATCAAGGGGGAGAAGACCGGGGATTTCGTGATCGTTGGATTCACCGCGCCGAAGCGAAGCCGTGCCCACATTGGCGCATTGCAGCTCGCTGACTATGTGAATGGAGCGCTGGTGTACGCCGGCCGGGCGGGCACCGGCTTCAACGACGCGCTGCTGGCTGAGATCAAAACCATGCTCGACCCCATCGTGCGCCGTGATCCGCCATGTGCCGGCCCCGCGACGGCGCCTGGCGTAGATCCGCTGCCGAGTGAGCGAATTCCCGAAATATCGACCACCACCTGGGTGGATCCGGTGCATGTCTGCGAGGTTCGCTTTCGCGAGTGGACACCGGATGGGCTGCTCCGTCATCCAGCGTTCCTGAGGCTTCGCGAGGACAAGCGTCCCCACGAATGCGAACGCCAGGGTTGGCATTCTGTTGCGAGCGAGCCCCCGCCTCAATCTCCGACTGAGTCAACCGATGGTGTCGCAACCTCGGTGACGTCCCACGACCCGCCCCCTCCTCCTCCCAAAGCCGCCGTTCAGAAGACCATCGCCTTCTCCAATCCCGGGAAGATCTACTGGCCAGCCGAGGGCTACACGAAGGGCGACATGATCGAGTACTACCGGGCCGTGTCGCGCTGGCTGCTTCCGTACCTCAAAAATCGCCCGGTGGTATTGACGCGCTTTCCCGACGGGATCGAAGGAAAGTCCTTCTATCAGAAAGATGCGCCCGAGTTCGCGCCCGACTGGATGCGAACCGTGCCCATCTGGAGCGAGGAGACGCAGCGCGACATACGGTACTTCGTGTGCGACGACGAGGAGTCGATTCTCTACATCGCCAACAGCGGCTCGATTCCGCTCCACATCTGGGCCAGCCGGGTGGGATCGCTCGAGCTACCGGATTGGTGCGTGATAGATCTCGATCCAAAGGAGGCGCCGTTCTCGGACGTGATTCGGGTTGCCCAGGTGCTGCATCGGATCTGCGACTCGGCCGGGCTCCCCAATTATGTGAAGACGACGGGAAAGACCGGCTTGCACATCCTGCTGCCACTCGGGCGACAGTTCACGTATGAACAATCACGGGTCATCGGCGAGCTTTTGGCGCGGCTGGTGATTCGCGAGCTTGGCGACATTGCGACCATCACGCGTCACGTGACGAAACGTGGCGACAAGGTGTACATCGATTATCTCCAGAACAGGCACGGGCAGACAATTGTGGCGCCGTTCAGCGTGCGCCCACTTCCTGGTGCAACCGTATCCATGCCGCTCACCTGGGACGAGGTGAATGACTCCCTCGATCCGCGGGCCTATACCATAAGAAGTGCGATCGAGCGGCTCGAAGGGCTGGGACGCGATCCGGTATTGCCGGTGCTGGAGCAGAAGCCAAACCTTGGGCAGGTTCTGGAGCGGCTGTCAATCCTCTGAATCATGCCGTGCTGCGCGCCCTCTCCTGGCTGCATTTTGCTCGTCCCGGTCACAACTCATGACCTCAACCCTTCCTGCCCATTCCCCTCACCGGCTTGAAGTACTTCTCGAACGCAAGCTTTCCGATCGATACGCCCATCGCTTTGCCCGCATTCGTTGAGAACCGATAATGCACCCCGGCCATGATGCGAGCTTCGGCCACTTCGTCGATGTACTCTTTTGCGGTTTCGTACCTGCGCAGCATGGACTTCTCCTGATCGACGACTATTGACGGCATCTTCTTCCCGAACTCCTGATCTATCACGGTTCCCACCGCGGCGGCGGAGAGACAATGCCCGCACGGATACTCCGGGTGCCACGGGGTGCTCACCATCGGCTCCCACGCCGGATCCGCGGATGTCGAATCGTTGCCATCCATCGCTGCGCCGCGAATCGCAGTGACAGGGCGCCACAGATTGTAGGCGTATTTACCGTCCATCATCGCGACGTACGAGTCCGCCCACGCCATCTCCGCCAGTGCGAGGAACCGCGCGTCGTCAACCAGACTCCGCCCTGGTAACCCTATCAGCTGCCGCAGAACCAGTCGCACATCACGACTTGCCCAGAAGAGTCCAATGTCGCTCTGTTCGGCGCTGCGCACCTTGCCGGCTTTCGACCCGAGGTTCCTGATCTCGTTGTAATCGCGCAGCCAGGTTGCGCTCTTGAGAGCAGGCGGGGCGGGCGGCCTGACCTCGTCGTACTTCTTCATCACCCACGGCGCCTGGCGCGCCCAGATCATCCCCACCTGACGAATTGTCGGCACGTAGACTCCGGCAGTGGCGGACGACATGAACGGATCCTTCCCTTCCGCTTTGGAGGTGGCACGAACTGCGAGAATTGCTGCGGCAGCCTGCCGACCCACCGAGGCGCCATTTTCGCGGGAGACGCTGTCCTTGATGAGCGCGAGCTGACTCTTCAATGCGCTGTCCCATGCGGATTTCTGATCCGCACACAGCTTGACCAGGATGTCGTGCGCCGCAGTAGCCGCGGCGGCGTCCATCGAGCTCCCGGGCCTGGCAGTTATTCTAACAGTGAACGGGGTGTACTTTCCGGCGATTGAGTTGATAGCCTCGAACATCGCGATATGCATCATCGCGTCGACGTCTGTCTGTGACCCCTCCTCGCACTTGTCGGACTGATCGCGCCACTGAAGGAGCACGTTGTTGATGACGCCGGCGGACGCGATTGCCGGGACGAGCGACATGATCAGCGACAGCAATTGCAACCGAGTGCCAAAGGCGAGGCGCATTCGTATCTCCGGGACATGAGGTCGGACGAGAGGCGCGAATATTGGAGAGAAACCCGGAAACCGCAAATCCCCTTCGTCACCGAGCGAAGGAGACCCACGCGATGGAGGCGTTACTGATTCACTGCGCGGGCGAGCAGGTAGTCGTGAAGAGCTCCGATTTCGTCATCGGTGAAATGACTGAACCTGTTCCGCGCAGCGGAGCTCATCAGCTCCAGCTCGCGGTCGCCTGACGCCTTTCCGGTTCGCATCAATCGCACGAATTGCTCGCGCGAATATCCCGCTGCAATGCGAAGGTCCGGTGTACCCCGCTCGCCGTTGAGGTCCAGACCGTGGCATTCAGTGCATACTGTCCGAGCCAGGTAAGCGCCTCGCGCTGTTGGATGTCCTGCTGCGGGGAAAGAATCCGTGAGCGTCGCTGCCCGCCGCACTTCCCCCGCCGAAGGCTTGAATATTCTCAGCGCTATTCCCGTTCGACCACCAGGTCCCGGGCGCATCATCCGCTTCTGACCGGAGACTTCAGGGACGCTTCGCAGATAGGCCAGTATTTTCCCCATGTCAGCGTCGTCGAGAAGACTGAACATATCCGAAGGCATTCCCACGACACTTCGGTTGTCTGGCCGGATTCCGTGCCGGATGATTCTCTCCAGCTGTGCGTCGGAGTACTCGCGGACAGCAACCGTAAGATTCGGCGAGGCGATCCGCGCGAGCATCGGCTCATCGATGAACATGTGCCCTTCGAGCTTATCGCCGTGACATCCGGTGCAACCGCGGATCCGCGCCAGCCGTGCACCCTCCGCAATCGACGCCGCGTCAGATGGGACCGCGACTGGCCGGCCGGGCTCTTTGTAAGCGCGTCTCACAGTCATCTCCGACACTGCAAAGATGGCGAGCGCGGCAACGACGATCAGGCCGAACAGCCCAGCAACGCCATTTCGCAGCCAGCGGACAGACCGTCTCATGATGTTCTCGAAGTGAAAGGGGTGGTGAGCATGCTGCCGATCACCGTACCCGCCGCGATGGCCGCAGCACAGATTCCAAGCGTCGTTACGACTACCATCGTTGCCCGTTGAGCGGCGCCTGGTGCGCCGACTCGCCATCCAATGGCGTCCATCGCAAGATCCACCACCAGGAAGGCCGCCGCCGCGGCGAGTCCCCCACCAAGTGCGAGCCGCGCTCCGAACGTCGGACCGCGAAGCACCTTGCCAATCACGAATGCGCCGACACTTGCGATCACGAGCGTTGCGGGAACGAACAGAAGGGTATAGACGATGTGGATTCCCAGCCCGGCAGTCGCGCCCCTCTGCACCAGGCTCGGCTCGAGCAGCCCCAATGCCACACCGATCGTTACCATCACCGGCATGAGAACTCTGGCGGTTCTGCGTCCGGCACTTTCCGGATCGGCCGCGCCGGCCATGCGCGAGATGTCGCGGCCCCACAGTCGAACGCCGAGGTAGAGTATGCAGCCTGCGGCCAGGATCGACAGAATTCTGAACACGAGCATGTACGGCCTGCCGAGTGCGTCGATCAGGCCCCCGGTGGCGACGGCCAGCAGCAGCCCCCCGATGAGATCGCGGACCGTCAACAGCGCCGCCCGGGCCATCATCAGCGTGAGGGAAGAATTCCGCGACTCAATCGGACCACGAGGCGATCGCCGGGCATCGGGAGACAAATATCGGTGTCCCGCATTGCCGCGGCCAGATGAACCTCCGTCACGCGTATCCCAGGTGTCTATCGTTTTTCACTACATTAGGTGGCCACGGAGCCAGACCCGATGACCGACCTGCGCGACCAGTTACAACACGTACTCGGCGACACCTACCAGCTGGAGCGCGAGCTCCCGGGCGGGATGTCGCGTGTATTTGTGGCCGAGGAGACGGCGCTCGCGCGGAAGGTGGTGATAAAGGTGTTGCCTCCGGAGACTGCGGCGGCGGTGAACGTCGCCCGGTTCCGGCGCGAGATCCAGCTCGCCGCGTCGCTCCAGCATCCGCACATCGTTCCCCTTCTGAGTGCAGGGTCGCGCGGTGATCTCCTGTACTACGTGATGCCTCTGATCGAGGGAGAGTCGCTGCGCGCCCGGCTCCTGAGGACCGGGGAGTTTCCAGTGAGCGACGTCGCATGGATCCTTCGTGATTCAGCGTTGGCGCTCGCGTACGCGCACGGCCACGGCGTAGTGCACCGCGACATCAAGCCGGACAACATTCTTCTCACCGGCAAGTTTGCGGTGGTGGCCGATTTCGGCGTCGCGAAGGCGGTGAGTGAAGCGACGAGCGATTCCAATATCACCTCGGCCGGCGTCGCACTGGGAACGCCGACGTACATGGCGCCCGAGCAGGCCTCGGCCGACCCGACGACTGATCATCGTGCTGACATATACGCGCTGGGGGTCGTCGGGTACGAGCTCCTGACGGCAGCTCCTCCGTTCACCGGGACGTCACCGCAGATGATTCTCGCTGCTCACGTCACCCGCGCGCCGGAGCATGTCACGAAGCAGCGCGCTTCGGTTCCACCGGCCCTCGCCAACGTCATCATGCGCTGCCTGGAGAAGAAACCGGCCGACAGGTGGCAGACCGCGGAAGAGCTCGCGCAGCACCTGGCGTCGATCGCCACGTCGGGCGCAACCACACCGATGACCACGGCGCCGTATCCTGCTGCGGCTCCTTCGGAGGCGGATTCACATCGGTCGCGACGGCCTGCGATTGCTGCCGCTTTCATACTCGGGCTGGCTGCTTTCGGCGCCATCGCCTGGTTCACCGGTCGCGATCGCGGAGCCTCGTTCGACGATCGTCGCGTAATCGTGTCTGATTTCGAGAACCAGACGCGGGAAGCCGCGCTCGATCCTATCGGCAAGCTCGCGTCGGACATGCTCCGTCAGGGGATCTCCCAGGCTGGCGTCGCGGAGGTTGTCGGCATTCCGGCAGAGGGGAATGCTGACGGGGCAAGGCCTGGATTGACTGTACGTGGGAGATACTACCGCGAAGGCGAGAGCATACGTGTGCAGGCGGAGATCCTGGATGCGCGCACGTCGAGAGTTGTTCGAGCTATCAGTACTGCCACCAGTGCCGCTACGAATCCTGCAATCGCGCTGGAGAAGCTGAGGCCGCGGATTCTCGGAGCGCTGGCCTCGCTCAACGATCCACTGATCAGGACATGGGCACGCAAGGCGACCGAGCCTCCCGTGTACGAGGCATATCGTGCCTATCGTGCGGGTTTAGACGCCGAGATTCCTCGTGCCGGCACTACCGCGGGGATCGACGAGGACGCGGCACAAAGGGAATTCCAGAAGGCAATCGACCTCGATTCCATGTTTGTCCTGCCGGTGCTGGAGCTCCAGTATCTTGGCGACAGCCTGCATCCCGCTCTCGTCCGGCTGCATCGCGACCGTGACCGCCTTACACCACTGGACCGTGCTATCGTCGATCAGGCAATGGCCGATGCGCAGCTGGAGTTCGACGCGGCGTACAAGGCAGCGCGGCAGGTAGTGGAGCTCGCACCTGATCCGCTGCTGATGATGAAACTCGGAGAATTCGCGATATTCGCGGGGCATCCGCACGAGGCCGTCGCTGCACTGAAGAGTGCTGATCCGGAAGGTCAGCTCAAGCGTGGCTGGGGAGACAGGACGGATGCTCTGCATCTCGTTGGTGATCTTCAGGGAGAGCTGGCGGCTGTGGAGCGGCAGCGACAGCTCGGGCTCAGCATCGACTACGAGCTGGCGCAGGTGCTACCCGCGCTGGGGCGAGTTGAAGAAGTCAACGCCCTGATCAATGAGAGAATGCGCCGTCCGTCGCGCGCCGAGGAGACTCCCGCGGCACTGATGATGTTCGCGGCACGGGAATACAGGGCGCACGGCTTTCTCGACGCCTCGAATGAGCTCGCCAATCGTGCGATTGCCTGGTACGACAGCAGGCCAGATGCCGAGCTGACTGAAGACCGACAATACAACGTTATGGCCGCGTTGTACCACGCGGGACGGTGGGCTGAGGCGCGGGACAGAATCGAGCCGGCCACGAGACAGTTCAAGTTCCGCGTCGAAGACGAGGCGATGGCGCTTTCTTTCTCTGGACGCATTGCGGCGCAGCTCGGAGACACCGCGATGGCTCGAGCCTCTATGGAACGATTGAAGGTCGTGAAGCCTGTCTGGAGATTTCGCGGAAACGCCTACTTTCGCGCCCTGATCGCTGCGGGGCTGGGCGAGAAGGAGATGACTGTGTCGCTGCTTCAGCAGGCATTCGCCGAAGGCTGGGCGTTCGAGCCGTTACTCCATCGGGAGATAGAGCTTCAGGCGATGCAGGACTACCCGCCGTTACGGGAGCTGCTCTGGCCGAAGGGCTAGGAGAGAAGCCGGCAAGACGCATATCACGCGCGCGCTCGCATTTTTACTTGACTAGTCGCCTCGAAACGGCATCTTGGGGCTCCCCCAAAATCAGAGTCCCCTATGTCGGTTGCCAAAACAGGGATCGCGTTTCTCGTCGCTTTCCTGCCTTGTTCGATCGGAGCGCAATCGACGCTCGAGCGGATCACCTCCAACGACAACCGAACTCCCGCGGGCACTCTCAGGAACGGAGTCCTCACGCTCACTCTCGAGGTGAGGAACGGCCGATGGTACCCCGAAGCCGACACTGGAGCGAGCGTGCCGATTCAGGCCTTTGCCGAACCGGGCAAGGCAGCGTCGACGCCTGGTCCACTGATCCGCGTCCCCGAAGGAACGGAGATTCATCTCACCCTTCGCAACAATCTCGACAGCGTCTCGGCTCGCGTGTTCGGACTCCACACCCGGCCCGGGATGAACGACGCTGGTGTCGTTGTTCCGGCCAAAGCGTCCGCGACCGTTCAATTCACGGCTGGCGCGCCGGGAACCTACTACTACTGGGGCACGACCCGCGATCGTTCACTCCGCCGCCGGCGCGGAGCGGAGAGCCAGCTCTCTGGCGCTCTTGTAATTGACCCTCGGTCAGCGCCGCGAACGGCGAAAGATCGGGTATTCGTGCTCGGCATCTGGAACGAGTTGGCTAGCAACGTAAACGGAGTCGAACAGCCGGAGCGCGAAGTACTGGTTATCAACGGCAAGTCCTGGCCGCACACCGAGCGCTTCAATTTCACAGTGGGCGATACCGTGCGGTGGCGATGGGTCAATCCCTCACAGTCCACTCATCCCATGCACCTGCATGGCTTCTACTACAACGTGACCAGTCGCGGCTCGATGAGCGCGGATACTCTCTATCACTCGGCGCAACACCGCGTCGTCAACACGGAGCTGATGGATTTCGGCAGCACGATGGCGATGAACTGGGTGCCTGAAAAGCCCGGAAACTGGGTGTTCCACTGTCATTTCGCCTTCCACGTGTCAGAGGAGAATTCACTGGTGCCGCCTCCCAAGCCTGCCTCTGGGGGAGAGCATGCACACGCGGACATGCCGCACAAGATGGCCGGCCTCGTACTGGGCATTCATGTCGCGCCCCGTCCCGGCGAACAGTACGCGCAGTCAACCGAGCCTCGCCGCAACATGAGGCTTCTGCTTCAGTCTTCACCGAAGAGATTCGTGAACGAGCCCGCCTACGGATTCGTTCTCCAGGAGGGGGCTAACATTCCGAAGCTGGACTCAGTCGCGATGCCGGGGCCAACCCTCCTCCTCAAGCGTGGCCAGCCAGTTCGAATAACCGTGGTCAACAACCTGAAGCAGTCGAGCGCAGTCCACTGGCATGGAATCGAGCTCGAGAGTTTCCCTGATGGCGTCCCAAACTGGAGCGGCATGGGAACGAAGCTGATGCCGCCCATTGCACCGAAGGATTCCTTCATCGCCGAGTTCACGCCGCCAAGGGCGGGGACGTTCATGTATCACGCATCTGAATGAGGGAACGCAGATGAACTCGGGGATGTACGGCGCACTCATCGTGGTGGATGATCCGGCGAAGTTCGATCCTGCGAAGGAGAAGATCATCCTCGTTGGCGGAGGTGGTCCGGCGCCACCGGGAGGCGATACACGTGGCTTCGTCAACGGGAGCGATACTCCTGAGCCGCTTCGGCTGGACGTCGGCAGCACCTACCGCCTGCGCCTCATCAATATTCATCCGGATTGGAGGGTCGAGTTCAGCCTTGGTGGCGACACCACTGTCGCAAAGTGGCGCGCGGTGGCGAAGGACGGTGCTGATCTGCCAGCGTCGCAGGCGAAGCTGCGTTCCGCGTATCTGATCACGGGCCCGGGTGAGACTGCGGATTTCGATTTCACGCCGACGCAGCCCGGTTACATGCGGTTGCAGGTCAGAACGAGGGTGGCTGGCTGGAACGTGCCTGTCGATGTGTTCGTCAGCGAGCCGAAGCGGACTGCTGCCGCCATGCGATAGCGGTCACGCCGGAAGGGGGGAGAGCCGCAGGAACTGGCGACGCGATACGAACGATCCTCGTCGTCGCCATTCACTCCTTGCCGCACTCCCCGCCCTTCCACTGCTTACCTCCGCAGCTCCAATCCTCTTTGTTCGCCGATCCACGCTGCCACTTCCATCCCTCGTAATACGCGTAAATCTCAGTATCGAGCACGTCATCGAACGGCCGGGCAGGGCAACTCCTCATGGAAATTCTGCTGCACCCGGGTTGTGAGGATTCGACTGCGTTAGGCACCTTGTCGCCGTCGGTGTCGTTCAGGAGTGCAGCAGGAAGGTTGGACACGAGATCCCACGCGCCGCCGACCGACGGATCGGGATAACCGTCGGGCCACCAGGTCTTGAGATCGACCCGGTGCTGCCACTCGTGCCGGAGGTTCTCCGCGAAACAGTCGATGCCCTTATTGCCGGGCCCAAACGTGCGCGTCCCGGCCGCCGCCGGGCCGCGGCAGTCAACCGTAAACGTCGTTTCCGTGATGTAGATCCGATCCTCCCCGGGAACGAAACGCGCCGCAACCTTCGACAACCCTCCTCCCGATTCATTTACGTTCGGAAGCGCTTCTTTGTAACGATAGAAAGGCGTGTTGATTCCCTTCGCCGCCGCGGTCTGCATCCAGTAGAAGAAGAAATTAGCGGCGTCTTTCTGCTCCGAGTCTTCAGCCGATGGATGATTCGCGGCGAGCGCGCTGAAAAAGAAGCGAGGCTTTCGCTCACGCGTGCAGTTGCACTTGCCACTCTTTACGCGAGCCGTCACTTCCTTCGGGCCGAATGCTGAATTCTCGCGCGGAAGATTCGTGTAGCCGAGCGTGACCGCAGCGCCCGTCGCCTCGCCTGGGCTCAGCTCTGTGCCGCCCTTCATCGCTTCGAGCGTCCACGCGATGTCTGAGGAGACATCGGTTCCGTCCAGTGATGCTTTCGATAGAACGCGAAACTCGGCGCGGCCGGGGTCGCTGTCGTCGAAAGTGATGTCGTCGAAACCATCGGCCATAGTCACCGAATCCATCACGCAGAACGAAACAGCATGCTCCGCCGTGTAGCGCTTCCCGTCTTTTGTATACGTTATCATGAGAGTGGTGGCGCCGGTCTCGCGCGAGCCTGCCAGGTCCAGACGTGGTGCCGCACCACCGTCATTGGCTATCACCCTCGGCGTTTTGCCCGAGGACTTCACCGTGAATGCTTCAAAAACGCCGCCCTTCGCCGACGCGGTCGCGGTAAAGCGCACTGATTTGCCCTCGGCATCTTCACCACTGATGCAGCTGCAGGCCGGACCCTCGATGGCGATCTGTGGCTCTTCGGCCAGCGCGGGACCGATGGTGAGTGTCCAGCCGGTTTGGCCGTCGAAATCGGCGTAGCGGTAAGTGCCCTCGCGCAAAACCCTTCCGTTGAGCATCTGGAGCATGAGGTCTTCATCGTCATCCCTGACGCTGAGGTGCCCGCCGCTGCTGAAGCTTGCGGCGACCTCTGCCGCCACCTTGGCCCCGCAGTCGCCACCGACCTGCGCGAGTTCCGGGGATCCCGTCCGACGCCACTTGAATGAAACGCCCTGCGACACGGTGAGCTCTACCGAAACTTCGTGGTCGATTTTTGCCGTCGCGATGCAGTTCCGGTGCAGGCCGTCGCTGGTGGGGGTGATCTGGCAAAAATCCACATCGGCGACGAACCGACCCGTTCCGTAGGAGAACTTCCCTCCTCCGTCCGTCAGCACTGCCGTCATCGTCCGCGTCCCGTTCCGGCGACCTCGAGCGCAGCCCTCGTCATCACCGTCCTTCACGGCGAGGCCGAATACCTGATACTCTAGGCGGATCGTGGACGGCGGGCGGTTTCCCCCGGACGCGACCTGTCCCGAAGCCTGACCGGCGAGAGTCATCAGTGCGACCGCGGTGCAGATCGCGGCATTCATGAGCGAGACCTTGAAGGACATCGAGATACCTGGGTTCTTCGGTTGGCGGGAGCTGCGCGTCCGGGTCCTGCGCGCGTAAACATCCTGTTAGAAGATATTCTGTAGTCAGGGTTGGCGCTCAACCCGTCAGGTCACGCCAGCATCGCCAGCAGCTCGGCAGGAGACCGAGCCTTCACTGGGCTTCGCTTGTAATCCCTCTCATTCCTGGTTGCCACATAATCGGCACCGACCTTTGCGGCTGCCGCCGCCTGGACAGCGTCCTCGAAATCGGCCATCCCAAACACCAGAGCCTGCGCGAAGTCAGCAGCCTCGACGGGTACGACTTTCAGTATCCGAAGCAGGTCGGTTACTGCTGTTGCCGCTTTCCTCGCACCCGCATTCCGCGCAACGATGTAGTGGGCCGTCGTGATCGTGTGGCCCGCAACATACCCGGTGACTTTCTGCCGCTCCGCAGCATCCAGCAGGAGGGCCGAGTCGCTCGCCCAGGGCTCGCGTTCAAGAAGGACATCCAGAACGACGTTGACGTCGATCAGGATTTTCACCTCGCGTACTTCTTATCGAGATACCGATGATATCCGCGTTCATCAGCCTTTCCACGGGCGATCCCGAGTAGACGCGCGACGACTGGCGCGAGCTGGCGCTCGTCGTCCACGGGCAGGCGTGACAGAAAGTCGCTGACCAGCTGTGATACGCTCGTTCCCTTTTCCCTGCTGTACCGCTCACCGTTCCTGACCGCTTCAGGATCCAGAGTCAGGTTCTTGACGATCTTGGGCATCGGTGCTCCTTTATGCGCATATACTGATAAATCTTATGCGCATCATCGTGGGCAGGCAAGCCCGCGACCCCTGGAGACCGCCGGCCTGCTCGACCTCATCAACCCTGCGATCGCGGCGATGTCGGGAGTAAAGCTGGCCGGCAAGCGGCGTTTCACCTTTGATCCGCGGCTAGTCCTGTGATCTCGGCGACCGCCTACGCCAGGGTATATCCGAGCGCGCGTGCGTTCTCGGCCACCCGTCGGTCACGCGTGATAAACGTCACCAACGGTGGGGGTTCGCCCAGCAGCTCCGCCGTCGCAATGTGTATCGCGTCGAGCGTCCGAATTGGCTCAACCGGAAAAGGGCGGCCGGCGCGAATCAAGACCTCTTCCGATACAGCGACGATCTCACAGCGACGCGCGAAGGTCTGGAGGCCGCGAATTGCATCACGCTCTACTGCCGCGCTGAGCCGACCAGTTGTCCGGGCGCGAATGACCGCCCGATTGGCTTCAGCGAGTGTCAACGCCGATGTCACGCGGCGGCCAGGCGCACGGATAGCCTTTCTGGCAGCAGGATCGCCTTCCAACAGTGCTGCCAGGAGCGCACTGGATTCAATGTACCGTGTCTCCCTGGTGGCGTTCGCCGCTACCGGAGCCGATCGCGTGTGGGTCTTGCTCGCACCTGCTGGGGCCTCACCGGTCGCCACGATCCTCGTCGATGAGGGCAGCGGCCGTTCCACGCGGGAGTTTGAGCGATGGAAAATCGGCGAGAGGATCGCCGTGCTCGAGGGCAGGGCGGATCACGCCCGAGGCAACCAGCTCGTTGTAGCGGGACGGATCGGATCGCGCAGGGCCGGGCGGTACCAACTCGGCCACGACGCGCCCGCGATCAGTCACCATAACGCTCTTGCCAGCCACAACCTGCCTGAGGTAGCGACTGAGGTTGTTCTTGAGGTCACGAATACCCACGGAGATCATGTGAGTAATGTAGCCTCATGTAGCTACATTTTACAATGCAACGGAGTCTCCACTGCGTCCTTGGGGCGTCTTCTTGACCGAGCATCTGCCCTTGGGGAACTGGCTTTATCGGGGTATCGCTCGCGTGATCCTTGCTATGTGAACTGGTGGAGGCATGAATAGGGAGGGAGCAATGCCGAAAGCCTGGAGCGACAAGGACGAGCGCAAGTACGAGCACATCAAGGAAGGCTACGAAGAGAGCGGCAAGTCTGAGGACGAGGCGGAGGAGATCGCCGCGCGTACCGTGAACAAGGCTCGCCGCGAGGAGCATCGCACGCCGAGCGAGCGGACTCAGGGCACGGGCAATCCTAACACCGGGCTCGATGCACGGACGAAGGATGAGCTTGAGAACCGCGCGAAGGAATTGAACGTCAGCGGTTACAGCACCATGAGCAAGGACGAGCTGATTCGTGCGATCAGGGATAAGGGATAGATGGATTCAAAGTGACGTGGATTGACCACCGAAGCCGAACCGAAGCGACGCCGTGCCCACATCGGTTATTTTGGCTCGGCTCCGTTCACAACCCACTCGAGAAGCCATGTTGAAAGCTCTCCTGATCTCACTGCTCACCGCCACCTTGGTGAACCCCGCGGGCGCACAACAGGACAGCGCACGCGGGGATACTCTGCGCCGCGCCACTCGCGCCGACTCGGCCCCTCGCCCTCGCCCTAGCCGCGACCTCCCTCTGGAAGCCGCTCGCACGCTGTCGCTCGATACGGACGAGGGCTCGTGGATGTCCCTCGACGTCTCTCCCGACGGCCGAACGATCGTTTTCGACCTGCTCGGCGACCTCTACCTGCTCCCGATCGCCGGGGGCACCGCGTCGCCGCTCACGAGCGGAATGGCATTCGATGCGCAGCCGCGCTTCAGTCCCGATGGGAAATCCATCGTGTTCACGTCCGACAGAGACGGCGGCGACAACGTCTGGACTCTGGATGTTGCGACCCGGCGCGACAGGCAGATCACCAAGGGAAAAACGAACCGCTATCGCTCGCCCGAATGGACGCCCGATGGCAAGTATGTGGTCGTGTCCCGCGCCTCGACGCCCATCGGAGGGTCGAAGCTCTGGCTGTTTCATGCCGATGGCGGCGGTGGCACGCAGCTCATCAAGGACGCGCAGCCTCTGCTCGCGGGAGCGTTTCCCATCGGCGCGATGGGCGCGGCCTTCGGCAAGGACGAGCGGTACATCTGGTACGCGCAGCGGGGCGGTTCGTGGGAATACAACGCGGGGATGCCGCAGTATGCCGTCACGACTTTCGACCGGCAGAATGGCCGACGCGAGATGCGCGCAAACCTTCACGGCTCGGCGTTCCGGCCGGCGCTCTCGGCCGACGGCAAGTATCTCGTTTACGGCTCGCGGTACGAAGCGCAGACAGGTCTGCGTCTGCGAGACCTGGGGACGAGCGAGGAGCGCTGGCTCGCTTACCCCGTGCAGCACGATGAGCAGGAGTCGGTTGCCTCTCTCGACGTGCTGCCAGGCTACTCGTTCACGCCTGACTCGCGCGCGGTCGTAGTCTCATACGGCGGAAGAATCTGGCGTGTTCCGGTGGATGGCTCGAGCGCAGCGCAGATCCCCTTCCGCGTCGTCTCGCGAATCGGCATCGGCCCGAACGTGGCGTTCACCTACAAAGTGGATGACGCGCCGGAGTTCATCGCGCGTCAGATACGCGACGCTGTTCCATCGCCGGACGGCAGGCGGCTCGCGTTCGTTGCATTGGACAGGTTGTACGTGATGGACTATCCGGGTGGAGCACCGCGCCAGGTCATCAACCTCGAAGGCAATGAGGCGCAGCCCGCATGGTCACCTGACGGAAATTGGCTGGCGTTCGTGACCTGGACGCCGAAGGGCGGCCGTCTTCACAAGGTGCCGGCATCCGGCGGACGCGCGACCGATCTTGCCGGAGCTGACGCGCTCTACCTGCAGCCCGCCTGGTCGCGTGATGGCCGTCGGGTTGTGTTCCTTCGCAGTCCCGCGCAGACAGTGCGCGAATCGGGTGGTTTTGGCGGACCTGCTGAGCTTATGTGGGTTCCATCCTCGGGAGGAAAGCCGCAGTTCATCGCGACCGGGGCCGGTCGAAGCGTTCCTCACTTTGGTCCCGATTCATCGCGCATCTATCTTTACAGTCAGTCCGACGGCCTGATATCGATTCGCTGGGATGGAAGCGATCAGCGCAATCATCTCAAGGTGACCGGAGCGAAGTTCCCCGAGCCGGCGCCCGGTGGGCCCACCGCTGCGGCGGCTGCGCTCGTGCGCCTGTCCCCGTCGGGAGATCAGGCGCTCGTGCAGGTCGCGAACGATCTGTACGTCGTACCAGTGCCGTTCGCGGGCGAGTCGCCATCAATCGGACTTGCGGATATTTCCTCCGCGGAATTTCCTGCGCGGCGGCTCACCGACGTCGGAGGACAGTTCCCGAGGTGGAGCGACAACGGCCGGCTAGTGCATTGGTCAATCGGCAACGCTCATTTCGTTTACGACCTCCAGCGCGCGCGTCAGGTTGACGACTCGCTCGACGAGGCGAAGCGGGCTCGCGGAGACAGCACCGCATCGCCTGCTCGGCCCCAAGCTCAGCCGCAAAGCACCGACAGCACCAAGCCTGCCGACACGACACTGCATGCGGGAGCCGGACCCGCGGCAAATCCTGCTGCGTACCAGCCGCGTGAGACGCGGATCTCCATTCGCGCGAAACGCGACACTCCGGAAGGTTCTGTCATCCTGCGTGGCGCACGCGTTATTACGATGAAGGGCCCCGAAGTGATCGACCGCGGCGACGTGCTCATTCGCAACAACCGCATCGTTGCAGTTGGGCCGAGCGGAACGCTGACCGTGCCGACGGGGGCGCGCGAGATAGACGTGAGCGGCAAGACCATAATGCCGGGCTTCGTGGATACCCATGCGCATCTCAGGGTGCAGCAGGGAATCCATCTCCAGCCGTGGTCGTATCTCGCCAATCTCGCGTACGGAGTCACGACGACGCGCGATCCGCAGACCGGCACGACCGATGTACTCACGTACGAGGATGCGGTAACCGCGGGGACGGCGATCGGGCCGCGCATCTATCACACCGGCCCGGGCCTTTTCAGTACCGGTTACCTGCCTTCAGCGGGTGAGGACATCAAGGATCTCGAGCATGCGCGCCGGGTGATGAAGCGGTACAGCATGTACTACGATACGAAGACGCTCAAGATGTACATCGCCGGCAACCGGCAGCAGCGCCAGTGGATCATCCAGGCCGCGCGCGAGCAGCGGATAATGCCCACTACCGAAGGAGCGCTCGATTTCCGCTACGATCTCACGATGGCGATCGACGGATACCCGGGGCAGGAGCACGCGCTGCCCGCGTACCCATTGTACAAGGATGTCGTGAGCCTGTTTGCTGCGAGCGGCACCGCCTATACGCCGACGCTGATAGTCGCCTACAACGGGCCGTGGGGCGAGAACTACTTCTATACTACGGAGAACGTGTACGGTGACCCGAAGCTGCGCCGGTTCACACCGTACGAAGTTCTTGCCGGTGCCACGCGTCGCCGTGTGCGCAGCGCTTACGGTGGAGGAAACTCTGGCGGCTGGTTTGCGAAGGACGAGTACTCGTTTCCCGAGCAGGCGAAGGTCGCCAATTCAATAGTGCGTGCGGGCGGCCGGGTGGGAGTTGGCAGCCACGGGCAGCTCCAGGGGCTCGGGTATCACTGGGAGCTGTGGATGCTCCAGTCGGGCGGGATGTCATTGCACGATGCGCTCCGCTGCGCGACGATCCTTGGTGCGGAGGCGATCGGGCTTCAGCAGGATCTGGGCTCGATCGAGGCGGGAAAGCTGGCGGACATTCTGGTGCTCGATGCGAACCCGC
Source organism: Gemmatimonadaceae bacterium (assembly GCA_013813715.1). Lineage (GTDB taxonomy): Bacteria > Gemmatimonadota > Gemmatimonadetes > Gemmatimonadales > Gemmatimonadaceae > UBA4720. The sequence continues at coordinate 22,193 of JACCRF010000176.1, forward strand.
TCGAGAATATCCGGAACTCGAACACGCTCCGGTATGTGATGAAGAACGGCCGGCTGTATGATGCGGGTTCGCTCGATGAGATCTGGCCGCGGCAGAGGGCGATAGCACCGATTCCTGGAATACCGGCGATGCCGAGGACTGGGGCGGGGATCAGGTAGATCCGGAGTCGCCTTGCAGGGTCGCCCCCCTGGCCAGCAGTTCTCATCCGCCTACCGCGGTGAGGTTAATGTATTCCGCCCACAGCGGCACGATGCGATTCAGCCTCGCCTTGAACGCCGTTGCGCCGGCTGGATCGAGCGCCGAATTGGATATGGCGGCGAACCGCTGATCGCCGGAGACTTCGACGGGCCGAGTAACCGCGCGCGGTATCTCGTAGGTGTCACCCGGTTCGACAATGCCGCAGCCGGTGACAAAAGGAACGGCGAAGGCAATGCAAATGAACAGGTGACGGGCTGTCGGTTGCCGCATTCGGAGCTCCAGGCTGATGTGTGTGCGATGCAAGCTGCACTCATCAACGAGCTCCTCCCATATGTAGAGCGACGTAGAAACGCGGTCATCGATGTGCGAGTTTATCCCAATGAAATTTGGAATGAGATTTCATGCCCATCTCGTCCTTGTTGTCGTTGCAGCTGCATGCGCGACGCCGAAACTAGCGCCCGAACCTCAGACTGCCGCACCGAGTACACCACTGTCACGTGCTGCCGCCCGCCTCCCACTCTCACCGTGCACGCTTCCCGGTGTAAATGAGACAGTCCTCTGTGGCGAATTGCGGAGGCCGGAAAATCGAGAGCGACCAGCTGGCCGCACAATTCCGATCTACGTTGTCGTCATCCCGGCACTGAGCCCAACACCCCGGCCAGACCCGTGGGTCGAGGTATCGGGCGGCCCGGGCAACGCAGCCACCGACTACACGCGGGACTACGTTGGGACCGGAGTGTCCCGTGCCTACCGTCGCGACCGGGATGTGCTGCTGATGGACGCGCGCGGCATGGGACGGTCGAACCCGCTCTACTGCGAGGAGATCTCGCTCAACCGAATCTCGTCACTCTTTTCCCGCTGGCCGCTGGACTCCGTGCGAAAGTGCCGCGAGAAGCTCGCCGCTGTTGCCGATCTGTCACAGTACTCCACCGGCCGCACCGCCGACGATCTCGAGGCGGTGCGCGTCTGGCTCGGTTATCCGAAGCTCAATCTCTGGGGCTACTCATACGGGACTCGCTCTGTGCTCACCTACATGCAGCGGCATCCTGCAAGCGTGCGAAGCGCGATTCTGTGGGGAGTGGTGCCACCCGACTACCGCCGGCCGCTGTTCTACGCGCGAGACTCAGAGCGGGCGATGGACAGGTTGCTGGCTGATTGCCTCGCAGCCGCGCCGTGCGCTCGCGCATTTCCCCGCGTTCGTGAAGAGCTGCGCACGGTGCTCGACCACCTCGATCGCGCTCCCGTACCGGTCACTCTGAAACGCCCGGTCACCGGCGAGCCGCTTCCGACGTCGATTACGCGCGCGGGGTTCGCGCAGGCTTTGTGGGTGGCACTCGCCTATCCCGACGAGGCGCACAAGCTCCCGATGGTGATTCACCACGCAGCGCGCGGCGACTTCGCGCCGTTTCTGGAAATGGATGTGGCCACTGCGCCGCCTCGTCGCCGCTATTACAACGCGGCTCACCTCTCGATCATCTGTCCGGAGGAAACGCAGCACATCCGGCCTGACGAGATCGAGTCGCATCATCGCGGAACCTTCATGCCGCCCGACCGAGCGCACGAGTATCTCGCTGCGTGCAAGCTGTGGGCGGTGCCCACTCTCCCCGGCGCGACACTCGAGCCGATTCGATCGGACGTACCAACGCTTATCGTCTCCGGATACATGGATCCCTTCACGCCGCCTGAGCTGGGCGACCGAGTGGCACGCCATCTGACGAACAGCAGGCACCTGGTAATCCGCCACCTGTCGCACGAGCCCAACGGCATGAGCGGTACCGACTGTCTCGACAGACTCTCGCTCGCTTTCGTTGCGAAACCGGAGCCCGCAAAGCTCGATGCGCGGTGCGCCACGCGAATGGGCCCGCCAGCGTTTGTACTGTCGCGCCTTCCCTCCCAATGAGATCGCGAACGTGGAACATTCGGGCGAGCAATAGAAAGGACGCTACGAAGACCTCTTTTCCCCCGGAGACGTTATGAGAGTTCTATTCCTCACTGCGCTACCATGTTCGCTGCTCGCAACAATATCCCCGGCACAGTCAAGCCGCGTGGCTTCACCCGCCGAGCGTCTTCCGGGACGGGTAATAGACGTGAGCGTGGGCGAGTTCTTTATCCGCGCTCCCGATACTATTCGCGCCGGCCTCACGACATTTCGTCTTCACCAGGTTGGTGAGATTCTCACCAATCCTGAAAAGGTGAGAGCCGGGAACCTGGCTCCTCCAACTCCTGACCACGACCCCACAAGGGCTTTTCATATGCTGTGGGTGACGCGGCTCGAGCCTGGAAGAACGGTAGACGAGTGGTACAAGGCCAAGGTCCGAGGCGAATCAACTCCGTGGGCTGTGGACCTGGGCGGGCCTGCTTCCGCGGCTCCGCCAGGCACCTCAAACGCTACAATGGTTCTCGAGCCGGGGACGTACGCTCTCGTGTGTCACGTCGGCTCGGCGCGAGCAGACAAGAATCGCAGCCACCTGCTCAAGGGAATGTTCCGCCCGCTTACCGTCGTCTCATCGAAATCACCCGATGTTTCATTGCCTCGGCCGGACGTGCTGGCTCGCATCACGCTCAACGGCCGGATCCAGCTCTCACGTCCCGTTCGCAAAGGACGTCAGGTGATCAGAGTGACCAATGAGACATCGAAGTCGCACGAGTTCATCGTGGCTCGCGTGAATCAAGGCCGCACCGCTGAAGAAGCCATCGCGTGGACGAGGACAGATGGGACGACGCATCCATTCACCGGCGTGGGAGGGCTCTCGGACATTCCACCAGGTACGACGCGTACAATTACTGAAGTCTTCGACACAGGCTCATACATTTTCTGGACCGTCAGACGCTCGGCGACCAGTGTCGCAGTCACCATAGGCGGGAGGTGAGCCGTGCCACAGGGCGGGAGGATTACACCGGCAGGGTCAGGGTGAATATGCTGGCGGCCCCGGGCGTGCTTTCAACCGTCAGGTCGCCGTTCATTCCGCGTGCAAGCTCACGGCTGATCGCCAGCCCGAGTCCAGTCCCCTCGTGCGGACGCGTGAGACCGGCGCGTACCTGGACGAACGGATCGAAGATCGCATCGAGCTTGTCCGCCGGAATTCCTCTTCGCGACGCAGCGTCCGCGCTTTCCTACGCCGCCTTTCGAGCAACTGGTAAGCCCGGAGGCCTGAGTATCGCGGATGCGCGCGACGCAAGTGGTGACTCTAAATGGACGCCAATCCAGTCGAGCGGACGCTAATGCAGGTTTCTCGCGGCGTGCCGCAGCTGCTCCAGCTCGCCCCTGAGAGGGAGCCAGTACTCGCGGTCAAGTTGCCGCTCCCGGGCTTCCTCTTCCGCCAGAGCATGCTCCACCGATGTGTGCTCCTCCCGTCGCGCCGCCGCAATGGGAACCCGCGTCGATTCCAGGTCAGCCGCTTCCACCGGGTACGCCGCGGCCGCCTCTAGCAGCAACTCCGGCGTTCGCAGCTCCAGAAGCCAGAATCGGATCCTTTCAGGCGTTGGCTCGTCGCGGTAAGCGAAATAGTTCGCTTCCACCAGACGACGGACCATCGGCCAATCCTTGTCCCGCTGCGTTTTCTTGGCGGCGACGAGGTCGGGAAGCGCGATGATGTCGAGGGTTCCGATTCCAGGGATGGTTGCGGTCGTCCGCCTTTCCCACAAAGACGGGAAAGCATCGACTCCCCGCATCTTCGACATCACGTCGAGCCGCATGCGCCTGACATCCGGGCGACGGCAGGAGAAGTGGATGCTGTGCCCGCGGTCCAGGTGCTTCTTGTCGAATGGCGGTACTGCAATGACTTCAGCCTCCAACTCAGCAAGAGCTCCTCGCAGCCGCTCGAGGTTGTCGGTATCAGCGAGAATGACGAGGTCGGTGTCCCGGCTAAACTCCGCTGCGCCGTAGAAGATGCACGCCTGACCCCCCATCAGCAGTGACTTCACGTCGTGCCTCCGGATCGTTGAAAGGACTCTGTGTATCGGGGTCTGGGTCAAGCGTACCTCCCAGCGTCGTGTAGGTCGCCCACAGGCGCGCGCTCTGCTCCCAGCGGTCCAATGGTGTCAGGCGATACCAGTCTGCCCACTCGGGCTCGCAAATGTCCTCAGGTTCGATTCGATTCATCCTCACTCCCGAGCGACGGTTGCGCCGCGATTTCTGAACCCTCGTGACTCGAATGAGTCGTAACTTAGTCGCGAGATCGTTTCGTTCAAGAAAGAAGCTCCCTGTTTAGGGGAGCTCTCCCTCGTGCGCGCGCCGTCCGCAAGCTTCGACCCGTTCCGCAGCTTGCTCTCTCTTACTGCTCTCAGCGCTTCCAGACGGGTGAGAAATCCGACGCTTCGATCGAGCCTTCAAGTTCACACGCTCCATCCAATAGAGACCACACGAAGCCCGGCTTGCTTTTCTCTGCCACGGGAAGCTCACGCATCCTCCTGATACCAGCCGCGGCGGTAATGGTACCTTGCGAGGTTGCTACCGCTTCCTCTGCATCGCCTTCAGTATTGCGACATCCTCGCGGTCCTTCGGGCGCCCCGCAGCCTCCTTCGAACGAATGATGTCACTCAGCGACGCAGCGAGAAACTCGACGCCATATGCTTCGAATTTCTCCGCGTTCAAGGCAAGGTCATCATAGCCGTCGGTGCCCGCTGGCTTGAACGCTATGTCTATCCGGCCGGCACTCGTTACCAGGTTCCACATCGTCGCGCGACTCAACATCGCTGCCGAGCAGTCGAACTTCAGCCCCTCGGGAATGGCGTCGGTGTAGATCTTCGCATGAAGCTCACGAAGGGCCGACGCCAGATGCTCCATGTTGGAAGGGTCGCTTGCCGGAGTGATGTCAGCATCTGCGGTCAATCGTGGAAACCCATGCAGCCGCGCGGCAAGCGCGCCGATCAGGACGAAGCGAACGCTGTGCTTGTCGAGCGTACCTATGAGCCTGGCGGGGTCGAGCGGAGCGACTTCAGACACGGCGTACTGCCGCGATGAACCGGCTCACCGCCGCAACTTCCTCCAGCCTTTGTTCAGGAGTCATGCGAAGGATTCGCGGCACGTCGTCCAGGCGGGATCGATCCAGTGTCGGAACGCGCTCCAGGCTCGCGCGCAAGTTGAAGCCAGCGGCACGCAGGAGACGCATCAAAGTGTTCCATGAAGGGCTGCTATCACCCAGCTCGGTACGAGCCACAACGGACTGAGCCGTGCTCGCTTTTCGGGCGAGCTCACGCTGGGAGAGTCCAGCGCCTTCCCGGGCAGCTCTAACCAGTTCCATCGCCGAACAATTCATCCGACGAATGATAGCTAATTAGCTATCAGCCAGAAAGGGCCGATCAAACTGGTGGCTGATATGTCCATGCCACGGCCTGCGTGAACGGCTCAAGGTCCGCGAAGGCGTGCTGGCGGACCAGCTGCGAAGGCTCAACTGGCACACCCGGCCTGCGTCGCGGATCTGGTTAGACCTCGCGGGAGAGGAGCCGGGCCGCGCCGCGAGCCGCAGTTCACCGATTGCAGAAATCAGCATGATTTGTATATTTTGTACAAACCTTACCATGGAGCGAAGCTAGTGACCCGAATTCCCGCCAGTGAAGCGCGCCTCCAGTTCGCCGAGGTCGTCAACAAAGTCGCGTTCGGCGGTGAGCGCATTCTGCTCCACCGGCACGGGAAGGATGTCGCGGCGATTGTCCCGGTTGAGGATCTTCGACTGCTGGAAGATCTGGAGGACAGGATTGACCTCGAAGCGGCACGCGCCGCACTGAAGGAAAAAGCCCCTCGCGTAAAGTGGAATCAGCTGAAACAGGATCTTGGCCTTACCGACTGACTTTACCGGCCGGCTGGACTCCTGTACACGCCCAGGCAAAACTTGCCTAGCCGCCGGTTTGAGATTCAGATCGCAGCCTCCGCGGCTCGTGCCCTTCGAAAACTCGATCAGCCCACCCGGAAGCGACTCGCCCGCCAGATCGAGTCTCTGGCAGCCGATCCACGACCGCACGGAGCGAAGAAGCTGGCGGGTGAGCCCAATCTTTACCGGGTTCGATCCCGCGACCACAGAATCATCTATACGGTGCAGGATCGCGTGCTGATCATTCTGGTCGTTGCCATCGGGCATCGGCGAGATATCTATCGGCGATCGTAGTCAGTCCTGCCTGTAGAAGACCTTCCCTTTACGACAGAAATAAACTCATGCAGATCCTCACCTACGCCGCGCTGATCCTCTCGGGCGTCATCCTCGCGGTGGCTCTTCTCATCGGCCTCCTCGACGTTGTCCGCGGAACCCCCGTCACCTCTGTCGGCGCGCCGGGTGAGGACACCTGCTGCCCGGCTATTGCCGACCCCGCGTTCCGCGAGCACGTGGAGCTCCTTACTCATGTCGACCTGGACCCGGGCCACGAGGTCGAGCTCTTCATCAACGGCGACGAGACATACCCGCGCCTCTGGGAAGATCTGCGTACGGCGAAGACGTCCATTACCATGCAGCTCTATTACTGCAACAAGGGTCGGATGGCTGACACTCTCCTCGAGATCCTGGTCGAGCGCGCCCGCGCCGGGGTCGACATCTACTTCCTCCACGATGCTTTCGGTACCTCGCTGCCCGATGAGTACTTCGAGACTATGCGCGCCGCCGGAGTGAAAGTCAGGCCGTTTCGTCCCATCAGTCTTCGATCTCTTCAGAAGGCGCAGCACCGCGCGCACATCAGGGTGATCGTCGTGGATGGAATCGTCGGCTACACCGGCGGTTTCGGAATCGACGACAAGTGGTATGGCACCGGGCGCACCGAAGGACAGTGGCGCGACACGAATGTCAGATTCACTGGCCCGGCCGTGCGCCAGCTTCAGGCCACCTTCATCGTCTGCTGGGCAGAGGCCTCGGGCAACCTTCTCACCGGAGAGAGGCTGCTACCGGGCTCGACCCGTCCGACTCCCGATGACGGAAACGTCGTCGCCGCCGGACTGCTGCACGCCTCACCGACTGTCGGAAGCACATCGGCAGAGCGGTTCTTCGCCCTCTCCGCTGCGGCGGCAAGAGACCGATTCTATCTGTCCAACTCCTACTTCGTCCCCGCAAGGGGGTTTCGAACCTTTCTTATCGATGCGGCAAAGCGCGGTGTCGACGTGAGAATCCTGACGGTGAGCAAGAAGACAGACGTCAAGAGCACCTGGTACGCCGGACGCGCGCGCTACGAGCTGCTGCTTCGCGGCGGTGTGCGCATCTTCGAGTACCAGCCGGCGATGATGCACGCCAAGACGCTCGTGGTCGACGGGACCTGGTCGTCCGTCGGCAGCATGAACGCAGACAACCGCTCGATGTCCTTCAACGAGGAATCCAACCTGATGATGCTCGACCCCACGATCGGACAGAAGATGGAGAAGATGTTCATCGACGACCTGGGCTACTCCGAAGAGATACTGCTCGAGACGTTCATGCAGCGAGGGTGGAGAGCGAAGGTTGCAGAGTCCGCCTGCTATCTCGTCCGGCGCCTGCTGTAGGGAGGAGCCTGCAAGCACGCACGCTACGGTTCTCGATCTCGAGACGATGCGTGGCCTGCTTTCGAGGCCGGAAAGAGCGGACGACGGGTACCTCGAAATACTCAAGGAAAAGGCATGGAGCAGGCTCCTCAATAAGCGGTGATCACGACCCGCTCACTTCGAGCGCCGCGCCCTGCCGTCGCGCACCCGTCCCTTCACCGACATCTCCGCGGCAAAGTACGCCTGCTTCATCACCATCGGGCTTATCAATGCCTGGTCGTATTGCGCCTCTCTCTCGACAAGGCTCTCCAGCAGGCATTTAGATGCTCGTCGTTGCCGGCGTACTGACGAATTCGCGTGGCAGTCCGCTCAATCACTCGCCTCGCCGCATCGAAGTCTCCACGACGATTCGCTTCCGTCGCCTCCGCTCGCGCACGAGCCGCATACAGCTCCGCAACCCGTCGATCCACCTCGCGCTCCCGCGGCTGCCGATCGTTCTCCTCATGACTCGCATAAGTCCATTCGACTGAGGCAGCGTGAATCACGTCGCCGGCACCGCCGACGAGTCTAGCCTCCGTCGCGACATGCGCATGTGACTCGCCCTGCGGAAATTTCATCCGGACGACGACCTCGACCTGCTGACCCGACACGACATCGCCGAGCTCGACGCGAAGCGAATTGTCCCCGATCGACGACCGGAACCTGTTCAGGACCTCGGCGTCACCCTTCGCGGAATGTCCATCTCGAGCGCGGCACGCGGCATCACGACCTCGAGCGCCTCGCCCAGCTCGCTCGTGATGAGATCGGGAATCTGCAGCGCGTTCTCCAGGAAGTAGAAGTTGCCGCCTCCTTCGTGCGCCATGTCGCGCAGCCGCCGCTCGTCGAAATCGACTCCCACGCCGAAAGTAGAAGTGGACACACCGCGTTGCCGTAGCTCGGACGCGTGTCGCGCAAGCGTATCGCGATCCGTTATGCCAGGGTTGGCGAGCCCGTCGGTGAGCAGCAGCACCCTGCTGGTCTTCTCCTCTTCAAAGCTGCGAGACCTGCTCGCACCCGTGCATCCAGACTCTGGCCACAGAGCCGCATAGACATTGTTGTTCCGAAAGTGCAGCTCCGTCAAACACCGATGACCCGAAAGCCACTCGCCCGCGCTCCGAGAGCGAGACCACGGTCATGCGTCGCGAAGATCAAGCCCCCCTCTTTCCCTCGCGCTTCGCGCCACAAATCAGCGGTCGCGAGATGAATTGCATCGAGTGTACCCAGGGGCGTCGCCATCGGCTGTGACGCCCGGCGGAGCAGCGCGCTGGTAAGCTCTACCAGCTCGAGTGCCTCGAGCACGCCGTAAACCGCTTCGCGGCGCACGACCGATTCTTCGATCGAGAGTCGACCAGCAAGGTGAAGACGGTCGATCGTGCGCAGACATTCCACTTCGACAAGCCCGCTCGCGACTCCGGTGGTGATGCTTTTCCATTCCGAAATCTGCCCTGGCTGTCCAAGTATGACGCGCAGGACGACGGACGAGTCCAGGTACGCGATCACCGCTCGCGCTGCCGGTCCTCGAGCAGCAGTTCCACGGGATCGATGTCGAGGCTGACCGGCGGCGGCAAGGGTACCTCGCGAAGGCTTTTGTAGGCACGCAAAGGCTCGCGCACCACAAGAGTTCCGCGCCGGGAGTAAGGCAATATCCGCGCGATTGGCTCGTTCCGGTCGTAGACCGTGAGCTCGTGACCTTTTCGAACTTTCCGAAGGTGCTCGCTCAAACGCGCCTTCAGTTCGGCGATGCGCACCCGGTTCATGGTCATAAACTAGTCGCATGTAGTCATGTGGGCAAGGTCGCTTCTTCCTATTGGCTGTAATCAGTCACTGCGGCGGTCTTGTGGCGTCCGAAGCGAATGCGCACCATCGCCTATTCCTTTTGGGCATTTCCTGACCTCCACACCTGGTTGTGCGTGCCCTCTTGCCAGGCACTGTTATAGCGAGTATCGCCTCTCATGATCTGTCTCCTGCATGGCTGGCTCCTCGAAGGGTCGGGCAGCAATCTCTGGACACGCTCGATAATCACCGCCTTGGCAAGGAGCGGTGAGACAGTTCATCTGGTCTGCCAGGAAAATCATCCCGACCGGTACGACGCAATCGCCGAGGGATACAGGCACAGACTGTCGGGTGAGGTCGAGACCAGGCTTCAACGCGACACCCGATTCGCCGGCAAATGCATCCTCCACCAGCCGGAGATCGGCGACACGCTCCCCGTCTTCGTGAAGGATCGGTACGAGGAATATGACCGTGTAATTCCAATGATCGAACTCGCTGACGACGAGATCGAGCTCTACATCGAGCGCAATGTCGAAGTCGTGCGGCAGATCGTGAAGCAGCATGACATCTCGGCGATTCACGCCAATCACGTGGTGCTCATGGCTGTGGTCGCGCAGCGTGTGAGCAGAGAGACCGGTGTGCCCTATGCAATCATGCCGCACGGCAGCGGCATCGAGTACGCCGTGAAGAAGGACGAGCGTTTCAGGAAATATGCTTCGTCGGCTCTCGCAGATGCACGGCGGATTTTCGTCATCGGACGCGAGATGCGAGAGCGCGTAATCGGTGTCTTCAACGACCTTCCCGGGATCGAGTCGAAGTTCACCGAGCTGCACCTCGGCGTCGATGCATCACAGTTCGAGCCCGTGTCTCGCGCAGCGAGGGAGCACAACATCGCGTTGCTGGGGATTTCGCTTGCCGGTGCCCCGCGGGGGAAGATTGCGCAGCAGTCGCTTCGAAACGTTGCATCAGGCTCGCTCAGCAGGAGCGAGCTAAAATCCGTATTCGACGACAACGCCCGCTATGACAGCAAATATCCCGATGCGAATGTTGAGGAGAAGCTTCACTCGGTAGACTGGACGCGCGATCCGGTTCTTCTCTTCACCGGGCGAATTATCTCGCCCAAGGGAATTCAGAGCGTAGTTGCAGCGCTGCCGCTGATTCTCAAGACAACGCCCGATCTTCGACTGATCATCGTTGGACACGGTCCGCTACGCGAGCCCCTGGAGGCCCTGATCACAGGTCTTCGCACGGGAGACCGGGCACTCGTACGAAGCATCGTCGCCTGGGGACGTTGGCTCGAAGGATCGGTGGAGGGAGAAGGTTTCACAGACGACCTCGTCGAGGTGACGCAATTCTTCGATGCATTGGCTCAGCGAGGAGAGGAGGAGCGTTACTTCGAAGCCGCCAGGCGATTACTGCGACCCGGCACAGTCATCTTCACCGGCTACCTGACACATCGCGAGCTGCGATTTCTTTTTCCTTGCTGCGACGTCGGTATTTTTCCGTCCGTCGTTCGAGAGGCGGGACCGCTCGTCTTCCTCGAGGCACTTGCATCCGGGTGCTTTCCGCTAGGGACCTATTTCGGAGGAATGGCAGCGAGCATCGACGCAGTATCGCAAGGGCTTCCTGACGAAGTCGGGACAACGATGAAGCTCGGACTCACGAATACAGTGGATGATATCGTTCAAAAGGTGCCTCGCGCGCTGGCTGTGGGAACCTCGTACAAGGATGCGCTCGCCCGTATCGCTCGGGAGCGCTACGACTGGCTGAGCGTCGCGCGCACGCTGAGACAGACGCTGCTCTCACTCTGAAAGCTGGGGATCGCTGTCCGCAGCAGGCGCGGTTGCGGCTTGCATGATATATGATAACGTTATAAGTTATCATCCATGCGGACAATCATCGATATCCCCCCGCACATCCTCAGCGAGATCGACGCCCTCGCCAAAAAGGAGAAGATCTCGCGCGCCGAAGCCGTCAGGCGCGCGATGACCGAATATCTGGAGAAACGCCCGCGGTCCAGACCACATGCCGCGTTCGGCATCTGGAAATCCAGAAAGATCGATCCGCTGGCCTACGAGGATGCGCTGCGCGGAGAATGGAATCGGTGAACGCGGTCGTCGATACGAACATTCTCATCGACTATCTGAACGGATCGGAAGCAGCAAAGCGCGAGCTCGATTCTTTCGATGCGATCTACATCAGCCTCATCTCCTGGATGGAGATTCTCGTCGGCGCCGGAGAGGGGGACGACGAGTCAGAGGTCCGTGAATTCCTCCGCCGCTTCCGCGTTCATCCTGTCGACGAAGGAGTGGCGGAACGAGCCGTCGAAATCAGACGCCGTGACAAGGTCAGACTCCCGGACGCAATCATCTGGGCGACAGCACAGCACCTCGGCCTGCTTCTCGTGACCCGCAATACTCACGACTTTCCGCGGAATCACCCTGGAGTACGCGTCCCGTACAGCATTTGAGCTAGCGAACGACAGCCAGAACTACCGCGATCGCTCCCAGCACCACACCCAGCGCCGCAATTACAATCGTCGCCTGTGCACTCTTCCTCCAGCGCAACTCAGCGGCCTCGACCGCCCGCATGAGACGGTCCTCACTCCCTTGCTCAGCCTCGCCGAACAGCGACTGCTGCATCACGCTCTTGCCGGCCACCACCTCGTCCATCGCCCGCTCGAGTTCCCACTGGTGGATTCTCTTGGCCGCATCCACGCCCGGCTCGGCCGCCGCCATCGTCGCCGCCTTCAGAACGGCGTTCTTGATGTCGCCCCCGCTCACCGCGTAACGCTCGGCAAGCACGCGAAAGTTCACGTCGTCACCGAGCGGCGTTTTTGCCGGGTGCACCTGCACTTGCCAGATCTTCTCCCGCTCTTCGACGCCCGGCATCTCGAACAGGACGTGAGTCCGGATACGGCGCTCGAACGCGGGGTCGAAGTTGACAGCGAGATTCGTCGCGAAGATCACGACGCCATTGAATACCTCGAGCTCCTTGAGGAGCACATTCACCACAGTGTTCGACTCGCGCTGATACGCCTGAGCCGCACCCGTTGTGCGGCGAGACGCAATTGCGTCGGCTTCATCGAAGAACAACACCGCATTTTCCTCAGTCGCCATTCTGAACGCCGCGGCGACGTTCTTCGACGTCTCACCCGCCCACATCGATTCCATCTCGGCGTATCGGACAGAAAGAAGCTTCTTGCCGAGGACGGTCGCGATCGCTTCGGCACAGATCGTCTTTCCAGTGCCCGGCGGGCCCGCGAAATTGAACGCCAGACCGAGTCCGCTCGAGTGCCGCTCGCCCAGCCCCCACTGACTGAAGATGAGCTCGTGGCTCTGCACCTGGCTCAGCGCCTGGTCCAGCGCCGCGCGCGTGCGAGGTGGGAGAATGACGTCGGCGAATGTGCGGTGAGTGGCGATCGTCTCGACGGCCCGTCGGCCGCCGCTGATCCGGCCAGCGATGAAATCGCGAATTGGTGTAGGCATCGTGTCAGCTACCTCCTTCGTCTTCAGAACAGTACGAGGTATCGCCTCAGGATGTTACGCTCCAAAGGGGCTCGCGACATGCCGTGACATCTACCTGGCCAGTCAGAGTGCCAATCGGATGCCGGTTACTGGCTCGCGCCGACGATCACGAGCAGACCGCTCCCCACCGGACGCTCCCCCGACTGATCCGACGGCCGATTCGCCACTTTCCCCTCCACGACCATCGTCGTGGATCCACCGCCGTCGAAATTCATGCCGTCGTGCACGCCAAGCTGAAGCATCAGCTTCGCCAGCTCGACCAGCGTCATCCCCGCGTCAGTCGGCCTTCGTCCGTCAACCGTGATCAGGAACACCGTGCTGCTGTCCTTCGAGAATCCTACGGCGCTCCGTGGATTTCTCCCCTCGAATCTCGCGAAAGTCCCCTCGACAATGCTGGCGTATTCCGCCGTGCTGCGTCCATTCCTCACCACCCGCGGCCACCCGCCCACGATGGTTCTCAACTTTGACTGTGTCGGCTGAATGCGAGCGATGACCCTGAGAGTTCCGCCGCGGCGGCCGATTGAGCGAAGCTCGTCGCGCATGGATCCGCTCGCGGCAAGCGCTCCTCCCGCCTGGAGAGGCAACGAGCCGCCCTCCGTCGCCCCGCCCGCGACCGCGAAGATCATCGTATCCCCACGCTGCACTCGCAGGCGAAGCGGCACCAATGTCGGGCGGCGCCCCACCGTCTCCGCTGGCGTCGCTGCTCCCATCGCGCGAGTGTAGAGAACGAGTGTGTTGCTGTCGGGCCATGCGTTGATGCCCTCGAGCTGGATCGGCCTTCTTCCCCGCGCATGCAGCGTAGCTGCAACAGTGAACCGCTCGATCGAGGGCCGGTTCCTCCAGTCCACGCCGAACTGATAGTGCACGTTGTCGAAGGCGTCGTAGGGCGACTCGGTCATCGTGATGCCCTTGTCGATGCGCCCCTCGATCACGACGTTGTTCTCGCTTTCGCCGTTCCGCGTGTTGAAGAAATCCGTGTTGATCGCCGCGACAGCCTTGCCCGGTCCCTTGTAACGGTCGAACATCGAGCGGACCGTCTCGCGCGCCACCGCCGAATCCTTGGCACGCACGCCACGCAGAACGAGTCCCGGCTGGCGCAAATCCACCTTCAGAACATTGACGCGCCATGGACCGCTGTTAACGACGAGCCGCCGGTGAGTCACGCCCGGCGCGACAGTGCGCGCCGTGGACGAATCCCACTGCTGGCCCGAACACGGAACAGCCGCCGCGGCAAGCGCCACGGCGACCACGGCGGCCATCCAACCAGTCTTCAATAGCAGGTCAGTAATTCGGATTCCCCGCCTTCTCGCTCAACGGAACGATGAACAATTCATTGAAGTGGCTTTGTAAGAACCAGATTTACGACCACCGGAAAATGATCCGACGCATACACCTGCGTGACCCAGGTCTTGCTAACTCTGAAGGCGTCGGAAATAAGCACATAGTCGATCCGCTTGACCGGCGTTTTCGCCGAGTATGTCAGTCCCGGCCCCTGCTTCGAAGGCCATGTGTCGCGAAGACGCTGGAGAAGGGGCACGAGTTCCGAAGCGTCAGGCGGTGCGTTCATGTCGCCCAGCATGAGCGTTGGACCTGTCGACGCACCCATCACCGCCAGCATGTCGGAAACCTGCTGCACCCTCACCTTGGGATCAGGCCGGTAATCGAGGTGCACGGCGAACACGCGCACCTTTGTTCCGTTCACGTCGATTGTTGCCTCGAGAAAACCGGGAAGCGGCTTCGGCACCGGATTCTCTTCCTGCGTCGAGAGCCGGGCGATGACGTGATTTCTGAAGGATACTATCGGATAGCGGCTCAGCACTCCGACGCCGAACTCCCGCGGCGGCTTTGTCGGATCCGCGTTCGGAATCCGGTAGATGGGCGCGAACCGAGACTCCATCCCCGTCCCCTTCGCCAGTAGCTCTGCCTGGTTCACGAAGCTGCTCCGCTCACCCCAGTGCACATCCAGCTCTTGCAATCCAACTATGTCGGGCCTCTCGGCCCTGACGACAGCGATCACACTGTCCAACCCTTCGTTGCCGTACTGGATGTTGTAGCTCATCACGCGAAGCGGCTGCTCACGTGTCGCAACCGGCGCGCTCGCGCACGCAGCGGTGAGGAGACTCAGGGCAGCGGCGAGTCGCGTGTACCGCATGGTGCGGCCGCTCCTCTCGGTAGAGCGGATATGGGTTACGCATCTCCCGGAATTTCTCGGCATCCAGTTCGACGAACGACTCCAGTCCCTCCTCGCGGATGTTGCCCTCGATGATGTTGCCTTCTCATCGGTCTCGAAGTTGATTCTTCCCGTCGCGACGCCGCGAGCGGTCACATAGTAGCACCGCGTGCCGAGGGACGACAGAGAACCCGCTGTTGGGAACGGCAGCGCTCCAAAGCGGGCCGCCCGCAGACCCTCCTGAGTTCCCTCCCCGCCCGGCTGCCCCGCGCTGGTTAAGCGTTTCACGAAGGATCTATCGTCAAGGCGCGGAGCCGCGAGCCCTCTTCAGGGCTCGCGGCTTTCATTCAGATGCCTAGCAGGTCACTCCGGGATGCCACGGATCGAACGTGCCACGCGGGTTATCCTTGAATATCCAGGCGTGAAGCTCGTAGTGCGGAACAACCGGCCCACCCGGCGCGAACGTATGCTCGCTGTACAACAGTGGCTGCCCCAACACCTGTGGCGGAGCAGCACCCACTCCTTTCTCGCGTTCCCATGCCGCCTTGAAAACAATCCACTCGACCCCGACAAGACTCATCGTCCCATCGCTTCGCTTTTCATAAAGCAGCATCTCGGGCTTCATCGGGTCGATCACGGCGTCGCCAGTCTGCGGCGTAGTTGCCGCCCCTCGTAAAGGCACATTCACAAGATGGTATCCCATCTTCCCTTCCGGTGCACTGGCGCAGGTGGCGCCCGCCGCAAACGGGTCGGGCGACCACACCGCGTACCCCGCGGCCTGTGCCTGCGAGACGTTCTGGTAGGCGCCGAAGGCTTCTCGAATCCGGTCTGCGCCAGCCTCCGCTTCGGTGATGCTGTCGCTGTCGCAGCCGGTGATGGCGGCCAGGCAGACCAGTGGGATTAACTTTCGGTACATCTCGATGCCTCCGGTTCAACACTTGAAGAGTGGGTCGCATGGGTCCCGCCTCGGTGCTTGACCACACGATGCCGACGTCCATGATAAGCGGCTCCCCTCACGGGAATCTCACCAATAGGTCACCAGGACAGCGATTCAGACAAAATGTTTCTGTTGAAGCTTCTCGGATCGTTTTCCCTGCTCTGCGACACGGCCCCTGTGCCGCCTGGTGCGCAACAAAAGCGGCGCGTCGGACTCCTCGCGCTGCTGGCCATCGGAGGAGAACGAGGCGTATCGCGCGACCGCCTCCAGTCTTATCTCTGGCCTGAAAGCCCGGCGTCGCGTTCGCGTCACGCCCTCGACCAGCTCATCTACGCAACCCGCCGGTCACTTGGAAGCGACCCGATTCTTTCCGAAGGCCGTGATCTGCGCCTCGATCCGTCCATCATGGACAGTGACATTCACGCATTCGGTGAGGCAATCCGTGACAGCCGGTTGGCGAATGCCGCCGCTATCTATGCTGGTCCGCTGCTCGACGGATTCCATATCTCCGACAGCCGGGAACTGGAAGCCTGGATCGACGGCGAGCGGGCCAGGCTCGAGCACGAATACCACAAGGCCCTCGAGATGCTCGCGAGCCGGTCCGCCGCCGAAAGCGATCATGCCGCCGCGGTCTCGTGGCTGCGAAAGCTTGCCACGTCCGATCCCCTCTCTGCGCGGGTCGCCTCCGAATTCATTCAGGCGCTGACGGCCGCGGGCGACCCGGCGGGCGCAATACAGTACGCGCGCAACTACCAGCAGTTGGTGCGATCAGAGTTGGAGGTTGAACCCGATCCGAAGATCGAAGGTCTCATAACCACGCTGAGCGGTCCGCGTGTCACTGAGACCGCGCGGCCTGAACCCTCAGGCGACCAATACTTTCGCCACACGGCATCCCGGTCGAAATCGGCGGAGGCCGGATCGTTCAGCGAGCCGGCGACACGACCAGGCCCCTCGACACCTTCACAGTCACGCACCCGATTCCGATCGCTGGCCATTGTCTCGCTTCTCATCGTCGCCATCGCGGGCTCACTGGCTGTCCTTAGAAGAGCGCAAGGCGAGAATGTTCAACGCAATGTGGCTGCCCGCGATCGCGCGGTTCGCGACCCTCGCACCCGCGCCGTCAATCCAGACGCGAAGGCATTCTACCTCCGCGGGATGAACGCGTGGAGCGACAGGTCGAAGTCGGGGCTCGATACAGCCGTGGTCTACTTCCGCCGGGCACTCGAAGTGGATCCAGCCTATGCCGAAGCATACGCCGGGCTCGCTAACGCATATGTCCTACTCGGCTACTCGGGTTATCGGCCTTCTGACGCGATGTTCCCGAAGGCGAAGGCCGCCGCGCTCCGGGCTATCCAGCTCGACAGCAGTTTCGCCGCGCCTTATGCGGCTCTTGGCATGGGGCTCAGCGGAGAACGTGACTTCAGGGCTGCCGAAACCGCCTTTAGAAAGGCGATTACCGTCGATCCCCAATACGCCACCGCGCACCAGTGGTACGGCATCCTGCTGATGATACTCGGCAGGACCGATGAAGCGGTTGCCGAAACCGGACGCGCGGCCAGGCTGGATCCCCTCTCGCTCCAGATTCAGAACAACTACGCCACCTTTCTTTCCGCGTCGGGACAACACGCAGCCGCGCTGCGTCACTACCAGAACGTCGTGGGTGAAGAGCCCGACTCGTCATGGGTTCGCCGCAATCCCTGGCTTCTCACCAACATGGCCAGCGTCTACGCGGCGAACGGGCAGTACCAAAAAGCCATCCGCTACGCCGAGCGCGCGGTCGAAATCAATCCCGGGCATCCGCGCGGATTGAGTGTACTCGCGTCCATCTACGATCGGATGGAGCAGCCCAGAATGGCGCTCGCAATTTTCGCCAGGGCCGACACAACAAATGAGCACTATGCGGCTTACCGCGCCTTCCGGTACGCGGCTGACGGCAACGCCGATTCAGCTTTCATCTGGTTCGATCGAGTCAGGGAATGGGGAATCCCCGTCATGATCACCCTCGGGTCACCAGGGTCAGCCATGCGAATTCGACAAGACCCTCGCTTTGGTGACCTCCTGAAGCGGCTCGGCATGCCCGTTCCCGTCCCCAAGACGACTACCTCGCCGACAGCCGCACGGTAAGACCTCACCCGGATTGAGGGTCGAATCGCGTACGTAAATTGCTCGGTGAAATCGGACGCCGCGGGTTCGGCAATGGAAACCCGAGTCGTTCATGGGGCGTAATGAGTAGAGCATGACCTATCCCGTTTCTAATCAGGCAAGAACCCTCCCCGACGTTCTCGTCCCCGACCAGAGCGGCACCACGGTCTGGTGGTCAAATATCAAGCGCGAGGGTGAGTGGGTTCTCCCCCGAATTTTCCGCGCGTTCACCTTCATGGGAAACGTCGAGCTCGACCTCATGTCGGCGCGAATGGGCTCAGGCGTTTCAGAGATCGACATCCGCTGCATCCTTGCGAACGTCGAGATCAGGGTGCCACCCGATGTTCGCGTACTATGCGACGGCGATGGACTAGGCGGGAGCTTCGAGGTCGTGCGCATCGGTGAGGCAGCACCTCTGCTTCCTGACGCGCCAACACTGAGAGTGACGGGAGCCGCCTACCTGGGGAGCGTCACCGTGAAAGTAATCGGCCAGGTGGGGCCGGGATTGATGGAGAAACTCAAAGCGGGATGGCATGCGCTCAACACCTGACGGCTGAGCGCCTGCCGGGTCCGCCCACCCAAGAGTTTGATCGAGCGCAACGCGTCGACCCGCTCAAACGTCCTCGATGGCGATTACCGCTCCCATTCACCCGAATTGATCAGCCTTTGGCCGCTTTCTTCGCAAGCAAGCGGCTTGACTCCTCGAGCGTACTGGCGAAGCGCTGCTCCAGCTCCGGATTGATCGGGCCAATCGCATCGACGACTCGCTTCGCCCAGACGAAATATTTCTCCCGTCGCTCGACATCCCAGCCCTTGGGCACATCCGTGCCGATCTCCTGAACGTTGCTGATCTTGTCCGCCAGCTTGATGACCTTCGCTCCAGGCGAGAGATGCGGCGCATGCGTGACCTGCAGCTCCTTCCGCTCCTCCTTGTCAAGAGACTTGTCGTCCGTCACCTCCTGCACGAGCTCATCAACGGCCGCGCCGAACTCCTGTCTGATTTCGTCACGCGAGGTCTTCGTATCCTCGACAGTGTCGTGAAGCAGAGCCGCCGCGAGCACATTTGCATCCACGACCCCGCCAACCTCAGCGACCAGTCGCGCGACTTCGATGCAGTGCCCGATATAGGGCCGCTTGCTCCTCCCTTTCCTGCGCTGTTTGCGGTGCCTGTGTGCCGCGAACTCCGCGGCCCTGAGAATGAGTGCGATATCGGAAATAACCGCCTCCTGAAAGAGACTCGGCCGAGGCATGCTTGCCGCGATAAGGTAAGGTATTCTGGTCTCCAAGGTACCTTGGTTTCTGCCACGCCTTCTTATGCTTTCTTCTGTATCGGCGCTCAGGATGGCGACGGCCTTCGGACGCCCGGTGGCTTGCCCGCGGAACTGAGTCTGTTTCCCGAAAATCGGACAGCGCCCGTCCGCAGGGTTGGACAGCGACACTTTCCAGACACCCTTCGGGCCTAACGCACCTCGTTGATCTGCAACGACTTGACGGCGATTCCCGGCGCGGGCGCGGCGAATGCCTAAAGCGTCAAGTCTCTCAGGATCATCCCGATGCTGTTCCGCTCCGCAGGCTTCTGCGCGGTACTCGGCTGCCTCGCACAGCCCGCACCCGCCTATGCCCAGATCAACCGGTCGTCCATCACACTCGGCGACATCGAACGCGCGGTACACATCGGAAGAGTGATACTCGACGCCACCGGCAACCGCCCAAACCGGTCACCCCGCCCCACAACCCGAAGGGATCGCGCAACCGATGAAGCGATCGCTGTCGCGGGTGCAGTCATCTCGACTCGTTCGGCGTCACGCACCGCGCGCCGGGCCGTGGCGACTGGCGACGACTATGTCGGCGTTCCCTACGTTTGGGGCGGCAGCACTCCCCGCGGATTCGACTGCTCGGGGTTCGTGCAATACGTCTACCGCGAGCACGGCGTACGGCTTCCGCGCACTTCGCGCCAAATGGCGCGCGCCGGCCAAGCCCTCCGTGCGAACGTCGGCGCGCTGCGGGAGGGAGACTTGATGCTGTTCCGCGGACGGAACGGCGTGATCGGCCACGTCGCCTTGTACGCCGGACGCAACCGGATACTCCACTCGTCGTCGAGCGGCAACGGCGTACGCTACGACGACCTATCGAGCAAGCGCGGACGCTACTACCGCACCCACCTTGTCGCGGCCAGACGCGTCACCGAAAACGGTCGGTCACTCGTTCAGGCCCTGTCCCTGCTCTACAAGGAGAAACCGTTCGACTATTTCGATCCACCAGACGAGGCACCACGGCCACGATAGCATTTGAACTGGCGGCTCCCGACCGGCCTCTACATACTTTGCCGCTACCGTTAGCGCCTGCTGCTGGTCAGTCGATACGGTGATTCCAATCGCGACGTTCACCCGCAGGGAGAACCGTGATGAGCCACGCACCATCGCCCGATGTTGCCGACCTCCAGCGCGTACTCGACGAGGAGCTGAAGTACATCCACCACCATCGCCATAGCGATATCGAGAATAGCGATGTCGTCAGGCGATCCCTCATCGGCCTCGCCATGTCCGGCGGCGGAATACGCTCCGCCACCACGAGCCTCGGAATACTGCAGGCACTCGCACGGATGCGAATCCTGCCGATGGTTGATTTCGTCAGCACGGTCTCGGGCGGCGGCTACATCGGCGCATGTCTCTCATCGCTCCTTTCCTGGAACCAGAACGCGCCGCCAACGCCCCGCGATCCAGCCGCGGCATACACCTTCGGCGCTGGGGAGATGCCGGCCTTTTCGACGAACCCGGAAAACTTCCCCTTCCGCGCCGATCACTCCGCCCACCGGCAGGATGTTCCGCCGCACGGGCCGCGGCCGGCCCAGCCTCGACCGCAGCACCCTCGAGCCGGAAACGGCATCGTCGCGCACCTGCGCACTCACGGAAACTTCCTCATCGCGCACCACGGCCTCTTTCGCCGGGAAGCCCTTCGCGGCGTCGGAGCGCTCACTCTCGGCGGGGTCTATAACGGCACTGCGTTTCTCCTCACGCTTCTGACGGCGAGCGCCGTGTACCTTGCGATGATTCTCGCGATGGCGCCGGCGCTCCCCAAAACCCTCGCCAAACCGCAGACGGTTGCAGCGGCTCCGGATACGATTCACCACAGTCTCGTTTCGGCCGATTCTTCCATCGTCCGCACCAGCCAGGGAATGGAGACCTGCGATCCGCGCGTCTCCACCTGTGCCACCGAGACGGCAACGAAGCTCCGCCCCACAGGAATCCGGGACGGGATCGCTCGCAACGCTCGGGCAGTCGCCATCGTGTTCGCGACGGCACTGCCCCAGCGAGCGCCCGCCGGTGAATCACTGCTGGCCATCGTCCCACTCCCGCTCCGCCCCATCGTCCTCGCGCTGTTGCTCGGGGTGCTCTCGGTGGTCGGAATCCTGATCTGGATTTCGATCGCACTGCGCCGCTACGTCCGGGGCCGTTCCACAACCGGCTCATTGTCGCCCGGCGATTCCGTGGAAGACCGCTTTGAGCGTCGCGTACTCCGACGCTCGGCCTGGGCATTGCTTCTGGCGACCGGGGCCGCCGTTATCGCTGGCCAGATCCTCTGGCGCAGGAGCGTCTCGTTCAACGAGCAGGTCGTCTGGCTCTTCGTCCCACTGGCCGTGCTTACCGGGGCATGGGTAACAAGCTTCATCAGCAATGCCATTATCCTGCCGATGCGGCGAAAGTGGACTCGGCGGACTCGCTCGCTGACTTCGGCGTTCTACGCGATTGCAAGCTGGGGGTGGTGGGTCATGCTTGCCGTCGGCATCGCACCACTGGCGATCTATGCGATGCGCGACCACCCTTTGAGCCTTGGAGTCGGAGCCGTCGGTTCGCTGATCGCGAGTCGCCTGCTGGCCGGCCGCACATCCGGGTCAAAGCGATTCTCGCTGCCACCGGGTGCGCTCCGGATTCTGCTCGGACTCGTGGTACTGCTGGTCATCACCCTGGGCGGGCTGTTCTTCGCCACGCTGCTTGCTAAGCGTTTCGAGACCTGGCAGAGCACCGGAGCTATCGCAGCGATCGGTGTGCTGGTCTTCATCGCCCTGGGATGGCGCGTCAATCACAACCGGCTCGGCCCGCAGTACTTCTATCGTGACCGTCTGTCGGAGACTTACCTCTTCAGCGAACTGCCGGACGAAGATGGCAGACTGCGCGTATTTCGCGACGCGATGGAGATGCCGCTCAATTGCCTGCACGGCCAGTCGAAGGCCGCCGACTGGCGCAACACGGCGCCCTATCACCTCATCGGCGCTGCCATCAACCTCAGCGGAAGCCGGGATCTCACCCGCAAGGACCGCAAATCGGGATACTGGCTCTTCTCGAAATTGTTCTGCGGCTCGATGCAGACAGGATTTCGCGAGACGTCGAAGTACAGGGGCGGCCTCACCAAGCTCGCCAACGCCATCGCGATTTCCGGCGCGGCGGCATCATCGGGCATCGGGAAGGACACCTTTTTTGCCCAGGCCTTTGCAACGGTGCTGTTCAACATCCGCCTCGGCAGCTGGCTCGAGAATCCGGCGCACGAGAGCAGCGTCAAGAGCAACGAGAACAACGTTTTCTGGCCATGGTACCTGGTTCGTGAAGCGCTCATGAACACCAAAGAGACAAAGCGTCTCGTAAACCTGTCGGACGGCGGTCACACCGGCGACAACCTCGGCATCTATCCGCTGCTTCAGCGTCGCTGCAAGGTCATCATCGCGTGCGATGCCGAACGCGATCCGAGGCTCACCTTCGGATCATTCACCGAAGCGCTGCGACATGCGTACATCGACATGGGAATCGACGTTGACATCGATCTCACAATGATTCGTGCAGATCCGCAAACGGGCTTGAGCCGGACCCATTGCGCAGTGGGCCGAATTCACTACCCTGACCGGCCTGATCAGGAAAGCACGCTGATCTACATGAAGAACTCGCTGATGGGTAGCGAGCCCGAGCCAGTGCTCAATTACAAGATGAAGTGTCCGGACTTTCCGCACGAAACGACCGCCGACCAGTTCTTCGACGATGCCCAGTTCGAGTCCTACCGCGCGCTTGGCGTTCACGTCGCTGAGCACACGTTCGGACGCTGGGCACAGGGACTGGAATTCGATACTGCCCGCGCACATCACACTCCGAGCGCGGCATGAGAATCCCGTGGCCGAAGGGGCGCAAAGCGACGGATGAGTGGATCTGGCGGCACGAGCTCGCCCCGCCGGCCAATCCACCGCGCTTCGATGACCCCGAGGGCAAGCTCGATGGGGCCTGGCGTGAGCTCGTCCTCATTCACACCAGCTTTCGGGCGACCAAGCAGGAGGAGTATCGCGAGCTCGTCGACGCGCTGAGGGAGATCGAACGATTGTTCCTTGAGCGGCCGGAGCTCAGCGCTTACTACGATGAGTGTCACCAGCCTCCAGGAACAAACGTGGATGTTCTGGCGGATGTCCTGCCGGCGGTAACCCATCCACACCGGCATGTCGCCGCAATCCAGGCTTATTTCATGGAGGACGTCTACTATGTCCTCCAGCTCGCGCGCTACGCAAACGCACTCGACAATCGCGGATGGATGAACCTCTTTCGGTCGTGGGGTCAATCACCCACGTTCAACGCGGTTTTCAATAACCTGCGTGCAACATTCGCCGAGGAGTTTGTTGAGTTTTATGAGGTCTATATTCGGTACTATTTCGGGCCGATCGAGACTTGCCCTGTCCCCCACCCGTGGGATGCGGAGCCCGTACGACGCGACCTTCGCGACAGCAGCAAGAAACCGGCGGCGGCAGGGACATCAACCGGGTGGTCGCTGCCTGGCGCCTATCTGGACTCGGGCATTCAGGAGGCCGGCGTCGGCGATAACGTACGCGGCGGATTGCTTCCGAGCCCGGGAACGGAGAGCCACGGTCTGAAAGATGACATGGACGCCATGTCAAGGACTGACCCCGGCATTAAGGCCGCGTCACGTGCGGAAGGTGTAGGCGGCGCCTCTGGTGGAAACACATAGCGGTTCGCGTTACGATTCGCCCTCCAGATGAACCGTGAGCAGCATCGCGGCCCCTTCCGGAGAACGCACATCATGCGGCACGTCCGGGTTCAGAATCAGCACACTTCCCGCATTCAGCTCGTGATCCTGTCCATTCGCGAGAACCATTAGACGCCCTTCCAGAACATGAATCGTGACCAGTCCCGGCGCAGAATGGCCGGGAATTTCTCCACCCGGCTCGAACGCGTAGAGAACTTCGGTCACTGGGCCCCACTGGAAGACTGCGATCTGACGATGTCCGTTCGTTGCCGCGTGCGGCTCCGCGCGTAATTCCTCCAGCATCTTCGCCAGGTCGATAGCACGACTCAGCCCGGCGAAACGCACGACAGGCCGTGGCCGCAGCCGTTCTTTCGGTTCATCCTCAATCAGGTCGGGCATTGTGCTGTCTCCATTCGGTTTTCCACCCTGTCTTTGCTCGCTGTCCTTCTCTGCATCTCCCTTTCCTGCCTGCGTCTCCCTTTCTACGGGAAGATGCCGCGCATCGCGTATGACATCGCGACTTTCCCGATGGCGTTGATGAACGCCGCCGTCCGCAGATCCACGCCGCGATCCTTCTGAATCGTCCTGAGCTCCGCGTAAGCCGCGATCATCGTCTCCTCGAGGCCGGAGTTCACCAGCTCCTCCTCTCCCGCTGATTCAGCCGCGCTCTTGCGCGCGTCAGGAGTAAATCTCTTGCCAGTCAGTCCCTCAACCGCCTGGAGGATCTGATTGTTGCTCCGCTCCTCGAAGCGCTTCTCCATCCGCCCGTATCGCATGTGCGAGAGGTTCTTCACCCACTCGAAATATGAGACAGTCACACCACCCGCGTTCGTATAAATATCCGGTACGATGAGCACCCCCCGGCTGAGCAGCTTCTCGCTCGCGTCCGCCGTGACAGGTCCGTTCGCACCTTCCACTACGATCTTCGCTTTGATACGGTCGACATTCTCACCGGTGATCACGTTTTCCAGCGCCGACGGAACGAGAACATCGCACTCGATCTCGAGTGCCTCGGCGCTCGTTGGAATGTCACGCGCACCCGGATAGCCGAGTATCGATCCCGTTTCCGTTCGGTGCGCCACGACTTTGTCGACGTCGAGTCCTTTCCCACAAAAAATGGCTCCTTCACGCTCGGCCAGTGCGACGATGGTGCCGCCGCCTTCCTGGATGAATTTCGCCGCGTGATAGCCGACGTTGCCAAGCCCCTGCACCACGACAGTCTTTCCATCCAGTCCGGTAGTGAAGCCAAGCGGCTTCATCTCTTCGGCGTAACAGCAGGCCTCACGCAACGCGAAGAACACTCCGCGGCCGGTGCTTTCCGCGCGCCCGCGCACCCCTCCCTGTGTAACGGGCTTTCCGGTGACGCAGCCGAGCGCGTCTATCTGCCCCTGTGCCAGCACGGAGTACGTGTCCACGATCCACGCCATCTCGCGAGGGCCGGTTCCATAGTCCGGCGCGGGAACGTCGACGCCGGGGCCGATCATGTTCTTGGCGTAAAGCTCGTAGGTATATCGCCGCGTGATCCGCTCGAGCTCGGCAACCGAGTATTTCGAGGTGTCGACGCGCACCGCGCCCTTGGCCCCGCCAAACGGCACGTCGACGAGCGCGCACTTGTACGTCATTAGCGCGGCGAGCGCCGACACCTCATCCTCATCCACGTGGGGCGCGAAGCGGATGCCGCCTTTCGTCGGCAGCCGGTGCACACTGTGCTGGGCGCGCCAGCCATTGATCACTTCGATCGTGCCGTCATCCCGTCGGAGGGGAAACGAGATGCGGATGACGGTGTTGCACGCCTTGATCTGCGACAGCAACCCCGGGGAAAGGTCGAGGTACGGCGTTGCCTTGTCGAAATACTTGTTGACCTGCGCAAACATCGGGATGTCTGTTGTGCTCATTCGGGCTCCGAGGGTTGCCCCAATCTGCCTGGCAACACGCCATTGGCAAGAACCGTCGCGGTCAGAAACCCTTACCGGAAACCGGAAACACTATGAAGCGATTTACGTCGCCGGCTCCTCGGAATAGATGCGGCCTCCCACCAGCGCTGCCAAAAGGAGATTCACGAACCAGATCGAACTGTAGGCATACCACAGCGATGGCGACATTATCCCCACCTCCTTGTAACCGTAGGTGAGGATCATTCCAAATACGAAGAAGAGCAGTCCAACATACATAGCGGTTTTCGCACCAGGTCCGAACCGAGGGCGAATCGCAGCGTACGTCCAGACGAGGAGCATCCCGATGATGAAGTCGAAGAAAACATAGGTGGCGATCTGCCCTGCACCCATCGCCGCCATCTGGTCGCCGAGTCCAGGCTTGAATGCGTTCGCGTCGGCCCGCATCCGGTCGGCCATGAGCACCGCGTTGGAAAGGAAATCGATGACGTTGAGGACTAATCCAGCGGCGAGACCTCCCAGGAAAAGCTTCTGTCGATTCATGTTGACCGCCATGCTGCCTCCATGAGAAAGTGGCTTCAGACCTCTCGAGCCGGTTAACCCGCCGACCACCGGATCCCCCCGTCGACGAACTGTTCGAAGCAGGGCTTATCTTCGCAACGCCTCGCGAATCGCCAATTCGGTGAGGGGCGCCATAATTCTATAGCCTGCCTCATTTGGATGTACGCCATCCGGCGTCAGTTCGCCTCTGAGTCCCATCTTCTCATCCGCCATCGCGGAGTGATAATCGAGGTAGACGGCTCCGTGCTTCGCCGCGTAGTCCTTCATCCAATGGTTCAACGCAATGATTTTCTGAGCCGGCTCGAGGCCTGGCCGCCAGGAATAATCGTAGACCGGCAGTACCGACGACAGCACCACGCGAATCCCATTGGCTTTCGCCAGCTCGGCCATGGATGCGAGATTGTCCTCGATCATTTCGAGCGTGGCGGGTCCAGTATTGCCCGCGATGTCGTTCGTTCCCGCAAGAATCACCACGACCCTGGGCTTCAGGGCGATCACGTCCTGCCGGAATCGGACGAGGAGCTGAGGGGTGGTCTGCCCGCCGATGCCACGGCCGATATACGGCTTGCCCGGAAACATGCTGGCGAAGTGCGGAGCCCAGACTTCAGTAATCGAGTTGCCGATGAAGACCACCCGGTCTTCGCCGGGTACGGGCGCAGGAAGCTCCGCGTTCGCCCGGGTGTATCTCTTCAACTGCGCCCAGTCCTGCGCGCCGAGGCGCGACGAGGCGGAGCATGACACGACTAGTACTACGGCGGCAGAAACAGAGAGGATGCCCTCCCGCCGTGACATAGATGTTCCTACCTCGAGGCGCGGCTTCCCTTCACCGGATCACGCTCGCGGTACATCTCCGGAAAGAGCTTCTTCATGTTTGCCACCTTCGGCGCATCATGAATCCTTATGTACGGTTGGTTGGGATGGAGCTCGGCGTAATCCTGATGATACTCCTCCGCTTCGTAGAACTTCCTGAGGGCCGAGATCTCGGTAACGATCGGACGCGAGAACAGCTTCCCCGCGGTGAGCTGGGCAACGTACGCATTTACGATCCGCTGCTGCTCGGGAGACCTGTAGAAAACGGCCGAGCGATAATGCGGGCCCACGTCGGGCCCCTGCCGGTTGAGCTGCGTCGGGTCGTGGGCGATCGAGAAGAAAACGCGAAGAAGCTGACCATACGTGACCTTCGAGGGATCGTATACGACCCGCACAGATTCGGCGTGACCCGTGTTTCCGGTGCTCACCTCATCGTATGACGGCGATGGCGCGGTGCCGCCGGCGTACCCCGAAACGACCGATCTGACTCCCTTCATGTGCTCGAAGACGGCCTCCACTCCCCAGAAGCAGCCGCCTGCGAAAACAGCGACCTCTTCCCCGCTCTTTGCGGCGAGCCGGGCGTCGACCACGGGCTTCGGCAGAACGGTGCCCTTGTCGGTTAGCGCTTTGGTAGCCATCGTGCCAGCCATTACCACGGTAGCTGGAATGGCGACAATTCCTATGAGTGCGCGTGCGAACACGTTGAGCATCGGATTTCCCTGTTGAAAGATCGATATAGCTATCTATCCATCCATTGAACGCCGCAAAATCCGCTTTGGTTCCATTTCAGAACGGGCAATCGGACACCTGAATTGTGGCACAGTTCCGGGCAGACTGGCAACGGGCACCGGCTATCGGGTACCGGGCACCGGGCACCGGGCACCGGGCATCGGGTATTCGGTACACCGATCAACTGCACCGCCCGCCGAATGGACCCTGAGGGACGTCGATTACTGGCGCGGGCGTCACGAGAATCGTGAAATCGAGCTCGTCCATCAGGTTATTCGCCGTGACATCCCGCACCGTGAGCGGCTCGAGATTCCATCGCGACTCGATCAACCGCAGCACAGAAGCGTGGTCATAAATTCTACTCGAGACGCTTGCTCGCTTCACGAACGGTGAGATGAGAAGAGTCGGTACCCGAAAACCGCGGAGCCCATCGAGATTTCCCGCCTCCCGCTCCGCCTGCGGCAGCGGCGCCAGGCCGGGGGGCACGTGATCGAAGAACCCGCCCCATTCATCGAACGTGACGATCAGCAGCGACTTGCTCCACGCCGGACCCATCGTCACAGCCGTGTAGATACTGCCAAGAAACGCCTCCGCGTTCCGAATGTCTCCGGGCGGATGATAGCTGTTGTAATCATCGGTGAAATCGGGATCCACGAACGCAACGTTGGGCAGAGTTCCCGCCGCGGAGTCGCTGAAGAACTTCGTCATCGGATGGATCAGTGACGCATACCGCGTCCCCCATAACGACGACGATACCGCCCCGGCTCCGTAGTTACGTCCCGTGAGTCCGGCCGCATTCAACCTGTCCCATATGGTGGGAAGCGTGCTTGCGACGAGTGTATTCTCGATTCGATCGGTCTGTCCGGCAAGCGATATCACGCGGTTCGGAAACGTCGGTCCCATCATCGGTGTGAAGTAGCGGTCCAGCACCTTCCACTGCAGCGCCGCTTTCCCGAGAAACGGGAGATCCGTCGCTACGTAGTATCCGATCGCGAAAACATCGTTCGCACCTGCCCTGAGCCAACCGTCGCACGCCCCATTGTTGTACTCGACCCGTCCGCCATTGTAGGAATGATCGGGATTGGCGAACCCGCATCCCTGGAAGTCGGTCAGCCGATGGGTGGGCCTTGTGACACCGCTTCTGTCCACGTACGACAGCCCTGTCTGCCGGCCATCAGCTCCCGGCAGCCACCCGAGCAGGTGATCGAACGACCGGTTCTCCATCGTCACGACAATGACGTGGTCGATTGAGCCGAGTACCGCCGCGGGCGGTGGTGAGCCTGTTGAGTCGGAGCATCCCAGGATTCCCGTACCCGACGCGACAGCCATCAGCGCCAGAAACTCCCGTCGCGACAGATTCCTGTTTGAAATTCGTCTAGTCTCCTGGTCTTCCACGCAAACCCCTTTCCAGAGCGGCATCTATGCCAGGCAAAATGATCTCGATCATTGCACCCTTCTATTGACCTTCTTGCAAGGCGTGACTCGATTCCCTAATTATACTCGCCTCGAAAATCCCGACCGTTCTATGCGGGTGCGGCCTTTCTCCGGGGAAGACACCATAATCCAATCGACGTACGCCGGAGGGTTGCGACCATGATCAAGGTGCTGGTACGAGTGAGATAGCGATGGCACCGCCCGTCAGACCTTCCGACGAAGAACTGGATCTATTCGGCATCACGCATCAGGGCAACGTGCGCGCCGAAAATCAGGATCACTTCCTGGTGTCCACGGTGCACCCGGAGGTCGTTGTA
>JACCRF010000007.1 GCA_013813715.1 Gemmatimonadaceae bacterium
GTCCCGGGATACGGGTTGGGAATAACCCTTTCGCGATGAAACTCCGGCCGGTTTGCCGTCATCCAGTTTGTAAATGAGCGATGCCGCACGTGCTGCGACTCGACCTTGTCCACATCCGTTGAATAGACAATGAGGTAACGGGAGGCGGAGTCGCAGAGGTGCTTCATATACCGCTCGAACATGCGATCGGCCACGATGTGATAAATCACGTCCAGAGAAAGTGCGAGGTCGGCGCGGAACATATGCAACGGGTCCTCGAACGCTTCGGGGTCATAGATGAAGAAAGTCTTCGTGCGATCGTCGCGAAATCGATTGATGCAGCGCTCAACGGCCGAAGCCGAAACATCGAGGCCGACGTAAGCGGGATAGCGCATCAGCGATAACTGGTTTCCGTCCCCGCAGCCGAACTCGATCGCTGAGCGGACATCGTGCTCTCGAACGAAGCCATTCACCACATCTGCCTTGAACTCGGCCAACAGGCCGTAGGAACCGTCGCCGGACGTGCCGCCGGCCGCGTAGCGCTGTTCCCAGTATCGGGTGGCGTCGAACCGGGCCCCCCGCGAGCCACGCCGGAGCATCCGGGCAGCGTCCGCGACCAGCCTGATGATGCTCTCCTTCACCTTGCTCCCCTGACTGCCGCCTGCATCACGCCCAGTTCCCTCTCGACGACTTGATCGATTCCGCTTTTCCTTCGAATGTCTTCGGCGGCCTTGTGAGACATGCGGGCGAACAACCCGGGCTCGAGGTACAGGCGGCACATTGCCTCGACGATTCCCTTGCTTCCGTCGGTCAGGA
Source organism: Gemmatimonadaceae bacterium (assembly GCA_013813715.1). Taxonomy (GTDB): domain Bacteria; phylum Gemmatimonadota; class Gemmatimonadetes; order Gemmatimonadales; family Gemmatimonadaceae; genus UBA4720. The sequence goes on from JACCRF010000007.1 coordinate 796, forward strand.
ACCCTGTCTCACCATCCTTGACGAACTCGGGAATGGCGGTGGATCGCGATGTAATGGGCACCAGGCCCGACGACATCGCCTCGCACATCGAGACGCCCTGGGCATCCTGCCGGGTCGGGCAGAGCATCACTCCGTGCGCGGCGTGAAGATCGCTGATCTCGGCGTGCGTCAGATAGCCCTCCCTAATCGTCACGTTCGCGAGATGCCGAAGGGGCCGGGTCAAGCCGTCGAACAGTCTTCCGCGCCCATGGATCGAGAAGCTGAAATTGTGGAACTCAGGGTGACCGGCAAAACGCCGGATCGCCGCAATCGCGATGTCATTCGCATACTTTCGCGAGTCGAACGAGCGTATGAGGAGCACTCGCGTGCGAAATGACGGATCCTTTTCAGTGTAGGGGAATCGCACCGTATCGATCGGATTCGGAATGATCTCATACGACGGCGCACGGGTAAGCGTGTCGGCCTCGGCGATCCGCCTCATCCAGTCCGAGACGAACACGAACCGCACCTTTCCGGGATAGCGTTGTGCGTAACGGAGGAGTTTTCTGAACCGCCCCTGCTGGATAGTACCGTACTTGACGTAGTGCCAGAACTCCCGAGAGAGCGCGAAGTTGAAGAGGCGCCGGTACCATCCCATGGCTTCAACGCCATGAACCCAGACGACAATGGGCGCCGTGAGCCGCTGAAACACCTTTCGCAGCATCCAGCCCTGAAAGAAATGAAGGGCCACCACATCCGGTGCGAACTCGTCGATGTGCGAGTTGAGCGTCGCCAGATCAGGCGCGCAACGCACCTGCACGCCATCGAAGGTGTAGTCCGGCATTGGGGTAAAGAAGGCCACCACTCTTACTGAGTGTCCGAGCGAGAGATAGCGGACAACGCGGACATGCACGAACACGTCGCCGTAAAGGTTCTCCGCATGGGGATAGTTTGCGTCGAGCACCAGGATTCGCATGCGACGCGCGCCTCAGCCTGCCGAAGCGGGTGCCGGAGAAAGCCGATTGGCCACCACGGCATGGATGCGCTCGGCCGCGTGGCCATCGCCGTATGGATTGCGGGCTTGTCTCATTCGATCGTACAGCGCGGCGTCGCTCCAAAGCGCGGTTGCCTGACGAACGATCTCCTCGGTCGATGTGCCCACCAGCCTGGCGTTGCCGGCGGCGATTCCCTCGGGGCGCTCGGTCGTGTCGCGCATGACGAGCACCGGCCGCCCCAGTGACGGCGCCTCCTCCTGTATTCCGCCGGAGTCGGTGAGAATCAGGTATGACCGTTCCATCGCTCGGCAGAAGCTCACGTAATCGAGCGGTTCAGTCAGGTGCACGTTGTCGCAGCGCTCCAGGAGTGGTAGTACCGTCGCGCGAACGTTCGGGTTGTAGTGGAGCGAGAATACGACCAGCGCTCCGGGAAGCTGCGCGATCCGGGCGACCGCCGCGCAGATGGACGCCAGCCCCTTGTCATGGTTCTCGCGGCGGTGCGCGGTCACCAGAACAAGTCGCTTCGCCGCCAGCTCGTGCTCCGGAATAAGGGCGCCTGAAAGTGAGCGGAGCGCCAGCGCGGTATTGCGCTGGCGTCGGACAGTGAGGAGCAGCGCGTCGATTGCGGTGTTGCCGGTCACATGGACGCTTGCGCCGGCCACCCCTTCCCGGAGCAGGTTATCTCTCGCCGCTGTCGTCGGCGCGAAGTGCAGGTCGGCGATCGATCCGATCAAACGGCGATTGATCTCCTCCGGGAACGGGGAGTACTTGTTGTCCGTTCTCAGCCCTGCCTCGACGTGGGCGACGGGGATTCGCCGGTAGTAACTCCCGAGCGCTCCGACCATTGCGGTCGTCGTGTCCCCCTGTACGATGACGAGGGACGGCGTCGTTGCGCGGTACAAGTCATCGAGTGCGTCGAGCACACGAGCGCTCAACCCGGCAAGCGTCTGATTTTCGCCCATCAGGCCGAGTTCGCGATCGGGCGACAGCCCGAACGCATCGAAGGCCTGAGCCAGCATTTCTCGATGCTGTCCGGTCGAGCAGACATGGATGGAGAAATCGGGGCTTTCGCGAAACCGCAGTATCACCGGCGCGAGCTTGATCACCTCGGGCCGCGTCCCGAGGACGAACATCACCGTGGGTTTCACGGCTCGCTGGTCGATTGGGAAGGGGATGTCCGGGAGTCCGGACGAAGGCGTTTCCAGGCGAACCGGGCGATCGCACCCGTCGCCAGTGACGCGCGCCTGCGGTATCTGCCCGCGAGCTGGATGCCGCCTTTACCGCGAAGAAAAAGCCAGTAGTTACGAGCCCGTTTGCTCGACACGCGGGCAAGCGCCGCGTCGCGCTCCGTCTCGCTGAGGGGACATTCTTCAGCGCGAAGCGCGGCGATCTCTTCGTCCTCGCGCATCGCGATCCACTCTACTCGATCCTGGGTGTGCTGCTCCTGTCCCGCGTGTTGGCGATCCCACAGCAGGTCCGTCGGCATCTTCACCACAGCGAAGCGTGAGGCCAGCTTAAGCCAGAGCTCGACGTCACCGATATAGCGGCGGCCGGAGAACCCACCCACCGCCTGAAATGCGGAACGGCGGATGATAGCGGAGCCCGGAGCGCGTGAAAGCAGGTCGGCGTGGAAGAAATGCTCCCGATACGCCGCGGCGGAGCTCAACACCAGCGGGCAGGGGCCGCGAGTATCGGGGACCGAGGACAGCCCCAGTCCCGCCTCGGGGAAGGCCTCCATGCACCTGACCATCACCTCCAGCCCATGAGGGTAGATCAGGTCGTCGGAATCGACGTATTTCAGGTACGCCCCAAGGGCGTGCCCGGCCGCACGGTTCCGGTTTGGAAAGTCGCCGATATTCGACTCGTTCTGGAATACTCTGACGCGCGCGTCCCGCAGCCGGTAATCTCGCGCGATGGCGACCGTCCTGTCGCTCGAACAGTTGTCCACGACGACGAGCTCCAGGTCATCGAGAGTTGAGCGCAGAACGCTGTCGATAGACTGGGCGATGTAGGCCTCGCGATTGTACGCCGTCATCAGCACGCTGACGAGCGGCACACGGGGTGTCGAGCTGGAGTGGCTCACGTGGGCCGCAATCCGCTGGTTTTTTGAGGAATTGGCGGAGTACCACAATAATGCTCGTGAAGCTCTTCCAATCGGGCGGTTCCTCCAGTTGCCGCTTCCCGGAATGCTCTAACAGCTGAGCGCGCGGCGCGGTGGTTCCGCCATGCGTACGCGCTCCACGAAGCCCGCTCCCTCCAGCTGAGTCTATGCTGTCGGATTACGACCGAGAATGCCCGCAGAAGCGGCACAGCAAGCTTCGGCTCGTCGTACAGGTACCCAAAGCTCCGATAGCGATGGTACATGGCGCTGAGCGTACGCTTGAACGTGAACTCCGGCGTCTCGGTGTGAAAGTGATAGACTCTGGCGGCCGGATTGTAAACGAGCGCATGGCCAGCGCGGAGCGCGTCCTTGGCCCAGATGGCATCCTCCGCAAATGTGGTGCGCCGAAATGGGATGCGCAGCACGACGTCACGCCGGTAGAGAGCGGTGACGTCATCCCAGGAGCACGCCTTCAGCTTTTCAGCCGGTGCCAGTCGGTCGAACTGTTCCTCCGAAGAGAATTGGACGCGCTCGAGCCGGGGCTCGGAGATCGGCCGGAACCATTCGGCCGGATTGGCGTCGCGCTCGTGGGGAACCACCTGCGCTCCGCAGACCCCGACGACCTCAGCGTCAATCACCCCCTGGAAGAGCCGCTCGATCCAGCCGGCGTCTGCCGGACGGGCGTCTCCGACTGTAAGTACAACCCAGTCGCTGGTCGCGCTGCGCACACCCAGGTTGCGCGTCTCTCCGTGGTTGAATTCGGCCACATCGATGGCGAGCACGCGGACTTCTGGATAGCGACTCAGTATCTCCAGCGTGCCGTCGGTCGATCCCGAATCGATGACGATGATCTCTCGCACCTTGATCGTCTGGTTGAGAATCCCTTCGATGCAGGCCGCGATTCTGCCGGCCTCATTCCTAACGGGCACGACGACTGAAACGGAACCGGCGGGCTCAACGCGCCGTCGATCGGCCGCAATTCGGTCTCTCGTCGCCACGCGAATTCGACCGAGTGTGGACTTGGCTGAAAACGCGCTGGCGAGCTGATCGCGCATGCGTTGAACCGCGGGAATACGGTCGAGGCGAGACGCGCGGAACAGCTCTGCGAACCGGAGACCCCGGGCCTCGCGGGGGGAAAGCACCCCCTCGCGCAGGCCCCACTCACGCATTTCGCGCGCGAGATCAAAGTTGTTTGTTCCAATCGCGCCTAGAACAACGCTGGAGCAGAAGTAGCGAACCTGGGGAACCAGCTCGGCGCGACCGAGCTGCCGCAGCGTCGCGACCGCCCGTCGGGCGACGGCACTGCGGCTCTCGAGCTTCTCGCGCGACTGGTACGAGCCGCGGCTGAGGCTCGCGTCGGTCTCCCGGATAAAAACGTCGGGGCGCAGATCCAATCGCTTCGCGTAGCGATATCCGCCGGCAAAAGCCCGCAAATGGAGCTCGATGTCCTGCCACAGCCGGAGCTGCTCGTCCCACATCCCTGATCTTCTGAACGAATCGCGGCGCCAGAGCGTACCGGTGCCCTGGCAGATGGGATCCAGTCTGAGGAGTCGAACCAGGTCGTCCTCCTCGGTGTCGACATTCCAGAGACGGTCGGCGGTGCGGGCGTCGTCCTGAAAGAGGAGCATCGGAAACACGGCGAAGTCGAGATGCGGATTCTCATCCATGACCGCCAGCCGCTGTTCGATGCAGAACGGCGCAAGCAGGTCGTCGGTGTCGAGGAACATCACGTAGCGGCCGCGGCCGTTCTCGACCGCGATGTTCCGACAGGTGCACGCCCCTTTCGGCTCGCGAGCACGCGTGATCAACCGGACGCGGGGATCGCGCCGCGCGTACCCGGCGATCACGGCGACGGAGTCATCGGTGGAGCCGTCCTCGACGATCAGCGCTTCCCAGAGTGGATGGGTCTGCGCCAGGATGGAATCCAGCGTTTCCGAGACGAGATCAGCCCGGTTGAACGACGGGATGCAGATCGTGACATCCACACTCGAAGCCGAATGCCCGCTCACGAATGATTCATGTCAGAACACCAATCCATCGTGAGCGCTACCGGCGACCTGGCTGCGATACCAGGTCTCTTCGGCTACGAGCGCATTTGCCGCGTTGATCGTCCGGGCTTCTTCGTCACTTCGCGGTGCGTATGAGTTTGTCAGAAATGTGGGCACGTAATCGGTGCTCGCCTCAGGGCCGGCTTCGACTTTGGCCAACATGCCGTCGACTACGTGCTCGATTCTGTTGTGCTCGTGGACGTACCGACGGCCTTCTTCGGCGAGCCGGATGCGGAGCTGCAGGTCAGTGAGAAGCGTGCGAAGCCGATCCACGACGTTGTGCTCGTCTATGCACCACACTGGAGGGCGGAAGCATGCAGGCGAATCCTCTAGATAGCGGGTCGCGACAGCGCAGCCGCTCGCCATTGCCTCGAATGATAACCAGCCGGGCCCATGGGCGATCAGTTCGTCAACCAGGACGTCGGCGTCTGTGAGAATCCGCAACAGCTCGTCGTGAGCCGCGTCGCGAACGGAAACGAACTCGAATCGGATCCCTTCAGCTCGCAGGGTAGCGAGCGCGGCCTCGATCACATCGGTGCCCTTTATGTGAGGAGCGCTGGGAGCGTGCACCACTTTGGGAACTGGCCTGCCGGGCACGGCGTGGACGAGGCTGTCGAGACGGAGTGGCACCTGAAGGTGATGATAGGGGCGAAGGGCTAGACCCATCTGATCGGGCACCGAGAAAATGGCGTCGGAGTAGCGCTCATGGGTTCTCAGGGCCACGACTTTCGCCGCCAGCGGAACATCGAGATACTCCTTTGGAAATTGCCACCGGGCGACCTCGTACTGGTCACGGAAGACGCCATAGTCGCGGACGTCTGATCCCATGAACAGCGTAGCGACACGGCCGCCCCCGCGCTTGACCGCTTCAAGCCCCTCCCTGTCGAAGGGAATCATGCCCCAGACTCTGATGTACAGATTGGCGCCGCGAAAGACGCGAGTGCGAAGCCTCCTTTCAACTGCGTGGTGCAATCGCGGATCGACCTCCCACAGGACCTGAAAAACGCGCCGCCACAGGCGCCTCATACCGAAGCGCCTGCTGAGAGCGGACACCGGGAAATCATGCTGGTCGTAGTCGTAGCGGCGCGGAAAAAATCGGTGCTCCATCGCTACGGTGACGACTTCATGACCGCGCCGCTCGAATTCGTCGGCAAGATCCCCGATGACGCCGCAGATTTCATGACCGCTGATCACCACCCGATAGCGTGGGGAATCAGGCAAAGCTAGGCGACGCTCTCGGCTGCTGGTTCACTCGCTGTCGCCCCGGATGGTTGACGGAGGTAGCAGGACGGCCTGATGGCGACCATCTGATCGTCCTTCAGCACGCAGTACTTGTGATAGAAGCTTCTCGTCACATAGCCCATTTTGTACAACATCAGGAAAAGAGGGCGAAGCCTCTCGAACGTCTGCTTGTAGGTGCGATGCCGGGTGTAGTGTGACAGCGGAGCGCACATGACGCGTTCCCATTCCGCGTCCGAGAACCCGACCCGCTGCTTGATCTCCGCCAGAATTCCTTCGTCGAAAGGCTTTTGTTCGGCGATTCGCGCCACAGCGTGGGAGCGGGTCAACTGACCCGCGCGTATCAGCGCCGAGAACTCCGAGTAGCGAAGGTCGATGCCAAATTTCCGGACGAGGTAATAGTTGTTGGCGAAGTATGCGCTGCGGTTCTCCATGTGATGGCCGCCGTACCACTGCCATCCGTAAGTGTCGGCAAGAAACCGCTTCGTTCCCTCCTTGTCATAGTCGAAGTAGTAGAGCGGCCTGAACTTCCTGATCTTGTCCACGGCCATCCACTTCATCCACCGCGGCAGTGTGAGTTCAGGAAGGGTCCTGATTCGGCCGTCACCGTACTTGCTGTGGATCGTGCGGACGTACTTCGAGTCCATATAGAACCAGCCCGGCGGCGAGATTCCCTCCGTTCGGAAGGAGTGCCCCTCCCATATCCACTTCACGCCGTGCTTCGCCGCCGCCATGTAGTGCACCGCCGCAAGCGCGATGTCGGTGGGAGTGTCGATCTCCGGAACCGACGCGAGAAAAAACGAGCGGTATATCCGCTGGTACTCCTCGTTGTCAACCACATGCGTGTACAGATCGATGTCGAGCGCCTCGAGAATGCGTTGAATGTTCTCGACGGCGATGCGGGAGTTGTACGTGTTGTCGAAATGCGCGGCGAGCACGCGCAGGCCGTACTGCTTCTTCGCCAGGTGCAGCATGTAAGACGAGTCGCAGCCGCCGCTAACCCCGATGACGACGTCGTATTGCCTTCCGCGGCCGTCCTGCTTCATTTGCGCCACGGTGGCCGCGAGGATGTCCCGCCCCGCAGCGCCGGCCGGGTAGTCGCACTCCATTTCCTCGTACTGCCGGCAGTAACAGCACACGCCATCGGCGTCGAACGAAATGCGCGGAATCGTCGCATCGTAAATGCAGCGCACGCACTCCTGCAGGGTCTCGAAAGCCGCCAATGTCAATCCTCTTCGATGATAAGCCGACGCTGTGGGAAGTTAATCAGCACGCCCATCCCCTGTTTCTGGTATACGGCCATACTGCCGAGGGCGGCAGCATTGGCCGGAGTCTCGTCGAGCACCTGCCGCAAGTGTCCGACATTCCCGGCTCCGCCGCACGCAATGAGCGGAACTGAAACTGCTTCGGCCACCGTCCTGATCGTCGGAATGTCGTAGCCGCTCCACGTTCCGTCCCGATCGACGGAATAAAGCAGGAGTTCACCCACGCCGACGTCGTCGGCAAGAAACCGACAGTGCTCGAGCAGACTGCGCTGCGTCTTTGCCCCCGAAGCGGAATAAACCCGATTACCCCCGAACATTCCCGTCTTGTAGTCGACAGCTCCTACAACGCTGGTTGATCCGTATTGGTGCACCGCACTCCGAACGAACTCCGGGTCGGTCAGGCAGCGCGTATTCACGATCACCTTCTCGACGCCGATCTTGTAGAGGCGTGAACAGTCTTCAAGCGTTGCCACACCCCCTCCGTAGGAAAACGGCATGAAGCACTCCGAAGCGCACTCGCGAATGAGGTCAAAGCGCGGCGGCCGTTTTTGCCTGGACGCGTTGATGTCGAGCATGACGAGCTCGTCAACCTCTTTCTCGTTGTAGATCTTGATCGCGTTGATCGGATCGCCGATGTACGAGGGATTCCTGAAACGCACAGTCTTCACGAGTGCCCGCCCGTCGAACAGAAGGCATGGCATTATTCGCTTCAGTACCACGGATCAGAGCCCGACGAATCCTTCGAGGAGTGCCATCCCGAAACGGTGGCTTTTCTCGGGGTGGAACTGGACCCCATAGACATTGTCGTGGTTCACGGCACAGGCGAACTCAAAACCGTACGTTGCGGTCCCGATCGTGTCCTGCGAATCGTCGCACGTCACATAGTACCCATGCACGAAATAGAAACGGCGCCGGGCGCCACCAGCAATCAGCGGGTTCTCGCGCGAGGGCCTGACGTAATTCCACCCCATATGCGGAACCTTCAGACCAGCCTCGCCGGAAAACCGGAAGCGCCGTGTCTCCCCGTCAATCCAGCCCAGCCCGGGTCGCCTTCCTTCCTCGCTGGAACGGGTCATGAGCTGCATCCCAAGGCATATGCCCAACACCGGCACGCGACGTTCGAGGGCTGCTTCATTCAGAGCGTCGACCAACCCGAAGTCGGCGAGATTCTGCATGCCCCGGTCAAAAGCGCCAACGCCCGGCAGAATCACCTTCTCAGCGCGCCTCAACACGTCGGGGTCCCTTGTAAGCACGGGTGGCGGGCTGCCAATTCGCTTCAGCATGTTCGCCACGGACGCGACGTTGCCCATGTCGTAGTCCACTATCGCGATCATGAACCCGTCCGCTGGCCGGCGCCGTTCCGTTCCCGTATCCGCAGGACCTTCGCCGGAACGCCTGCAACTACTGCAAAGTCGCGCACGTCGCCCGTCACAACCGCTCCCGCCCCTACCTGAACCCCTTTGCCAATGTGAACGCCGGGCAGGATCACCGAGCCCGTCCCGAGATCGCAGTCGTCATCGATGGTAACCGAAGCAAATGAAAGCTCACTCAAGAGGATTGGAACATCGGTGCCCTCCTCCCGATGGAACGACGAAAGGATTTTCACCCCCGGCCCGATACCGACGGTGCGGCCAATCGTGACGCCGCCCGCGCTATGGATGAAGCACTGCTGACCGATCCAGGTGTTGTCCCCAATCACGAGGCTGTTTCTATAGTATCCCCTTAGAATCGTCTGGTGCCCGACGTAGACGTTCTCGCCGAGGCTGATGTTCTCGGGATGGAACACCATCACCCCAGCCTCGAGCACGACGTTCGAGCCAATCGCGGCAAATGCGCTTCGGTCGACTTCGCCAGTGCCGGCAGACCTGTAAAGCGCGACCGGTCTTGGCACGCTAACCGACCAGTCCGAGCACGACGTCAACTGCCGTGCATTGTTCTTCGGGCGTGATGCTCTCGTACAGTGGAAGGGCCAGTGCAGTGGCCGCAACCGCGTCGGTGACTGGAAAGTCGCCGGCCCTGTGGCCGTAGCGACCGCGAAAAAAAGTGGTGACCGGCATGTGAATGGTACCTAGTTGCGTTTCGACGTCTGCTGCCTTCGCGCCAGCGATGATTTCGCGCCGTCGCCCCGCCGCGCGTGCCGGCAGAAGCGCAACGTACGACTGGTAGACGTGGTCTGCACCAGCAAGTGTGCGCGGCGGCTGCAGTGCGGTGCCCGCAAGCAGTCCGTCGTACACTGCTGCCGCGCGACGCCGCGCGCCAATGACTCGCTCGAGCTTCGCCATCTGGGTCAATCCGAGAGCTGCCTGAAACTCGGTGAGACGATAATTGTAACCAGGCATCACGAAGTCCGGCGGAGATGCGTCCGGATCCTGTCCGTGATTGCGAAGGGCGCGAATACGGCGGGCCAGCGTGTCGTCGTTCGTCGTCACCATACCGCCTTCGCCCGTTGTAATCGCCTTTCGCGGATGAAAGCTGAAGCATGCCATGGTGCTCCAGCGTCCGGCCTGGCGACCATGCAGAGCGGCTCCCAGCGCGCACGCAGCATCCTCCACGATGGGAATGTCCCATCGCTCGCACACGTCGCTCACTCCTCGCATGTCAGCCATCTGGCCGAAGGTGTGAACCGGAAGTACAGCCTTCACCCTTCGAGCCGATTCGGCGCTGGACATGAGCGCCTCCAGGGTCTTCTCCAGGTGACCGACGTCGATATTGAACGTTTCCGGATCGACATCGACGAACACGGGCCTGGCGCCGCAGAGCTCGATGACGTTGGCGGTCGAGATCCACGAATATGCGGTTACGACGCACACGTCTCCCGGCTTGACATCGAGCGCCAGCAACGCAAGGTGCAAGGCGCAGGTGCAGTTGCTGACTGCTACCGCGTGCGGCACGCCGATCAATTTTGCGACCTCCCTTTCGAAGGCAGCAACACGTGGCCCTTGAACGAGATGGCCAGATGCAAGGGCTTCTCGCACGGCGAGGAGGTCGTCTTCCTCGATCGATGGCACGGCGAGCCGGATCATAACCGCGCTGTGAAAAATCCGGGTTGGCTCCGGAAATAATCGGCGGTGAGCCGAATTCCTTCTTCGAGGTCGATCTTCGCCTTGAAACCCAGGACCTTGAGCGCCTTCTCGATGCTCGGAACCCGGATAGCGATGTCCGCCGATAGGGGCGGATCGAACACGATGTCAGCCTCCGACCTCGTGACACGCAGAACCGTTTCGGCGAGCCCGAGAATCGTGATGACAGCTCTGGCGTTCCCGATGTTGAAGCTCTCGCCGACAGCTGCCGGATCCTCGATGCAGCGCATGAGGCAGTCCACAAAGTCGTCGATGTAGCACCAGGCGCGGATCTGCGCGCCGTCGCCGTCGATGTGGATGGTCTCATTGCGCAAAGCGCGCTTCACGAACGTCTGAATCGCACCTTCGCCCGTCTGGCCGGGTCCGTATACGTTGAACGGCCGGACGGTCACTACCGGCAGTCCGTATTGGGCGAAGTACGCGTGGGCCAAATGCTCACCAGCGAGCTTGCTCACGGCGTAGGTCCAGCGTGCTTCTCCCGCAGAGCCAGCTACCGTCGCGTCGGTTTCGGTCGACCGGAAAGCCATCGCCCCGAAGACTTCGGAGGTCGAGAAATCGACCACTCGGTCTCCCACACCGTGCGCGTGCGCCGCTTCGAGAACGTTAGCCGTTCCAATCATGTTCACCCGCATCGTACTTACCGGGCTCTTGATGACGGTATCGATGCCGGCGATTCCGGCCGCGTGGATGACGATGTCAGCAGCGTTCATCGCGTTCGAAAGCCGCTCCGAATCGAGAACGTCACCTTCGATGACCGTAAGGTTTGGATGCCGGAGCAAGTCTGGGAGGTCCTTGAGCGTACTCCGTGCCATGTTGTCGTACGCGACTATGATGTTCCGGTCGATCAGCTTGCCGATGATCGTCGAGCCAATGAAGCCCGCCCCGCCTGTCACGAAAATGCGCCTGTTTTCAATCAAAGTCGGGTGTCGTTATCGTGGTGTGCCATTGTCTGACTCGGACGGAAGAACCGGAGCCGTCCATCGCTGGGCCGGACGAAGGTACCCGCGCACCGTCCACGGATAGTGGGCGGGGTCATCGCTCCCCGCGTTCAGAACCTCGAAGTCGAACGCACGCTCAACGAAGTCTACCGTGGTTCCGTCCATCCGATGAATGCCAGCGAGCAGTGAATAGCGCCCTGGGAACACGGTATCCTGGATTTCGAGCCGGATTTCATGCGGGCCATGTTTCATATCAATCGGAGGCGCGCCGCCGTCGCTCGAGAACGACTGCGTGATCTGACGGCCTTCCTGGTCGTTGATGCCCACCTCGATCATCGCCCGGGCGAGCGGCTCCGCGACCTCCCATTGGACACGCACGTGGATCGGCTCTCCGGTGACTACTGCCTGCACCACGCTTCCCCCGCGATCGATAATCTGGACGCTTCTCAGCTCGGCCTCGCCCGTCGCGTACTGACGGGGAAGGTCACGGGGAATCGTACCGTTGAAAGCATCGCTCCCTGCTCCAATGTACTCGCCCACCGCCGCCTCCACGGTGCCCCAGCAACGAAGCCTTCCGCTTTCGAGGTATAGCCCCTTGCTGCACAAGGCCTTCACCGCGGCGATGTTGTGGCTGACGAAAAGGACCGTCCGCCCGTCGTGCCGTGAAACGTCTTTCATCTTTCCCAGACACTTTCGCTGAAACTCAAAATCGCCGACAGCCAGCACCTCGTCGACAACAAGAATCTCGGGCTCGAGGTGTGCCGCGACTGCGAAGGCCAGCCGCACGTACATGCCCGAGCTGTACCGCTTGACCGGCGTATCCAGAAATTTGTCGATCTCGGCGAAGGCAACGATCTCGTCGAACTTCGCCTTGATCTCCGATCTCGTCATTCCGAGAATCGAACCGTTGAGGAAGATGTTCTCCCGGCCGGTGAGCTCGGGATGAAACCCCGTGCCTACCTCGAGCAGGCTTGCCACGCGGCCGCGAATACGCACACGCCCGGTCGTCGGCTCGGTGATTCGCGAGAGAATCTTCAGCAGCGTGGACTTGCCCGCACCGTTGCGTCCGACGATTCCAAGGACTTCACCGCGCGCGACCTCGAACGAAACATCCCTGAGGGCCCAGAATTCCTCGACTTCGTCTCCCTGAATTATCTGGCGTCCCCGCGCCATATCCGCCGTCTTACGCGCGAGATTCTTCGCTTGCCTGACGAGCGAATCCCGCAGGGAGCCGTAGCGCTCGGGGCCGGCCGATTCGTGGCCAACGAGATAGCTCTTGGAAAGGCCCTCGACCGTGATTACGGCGTCCTGAGCGGTCATCGGACGCGCACACCGGGCGAGTCATTTGCTGGGGCGATCGACCGCAATCCTGGAAGGCTCAAATCAGGTCCGCGAACGTTTTCTCGACCTTCCTGAACTGGCGGATGCCCAGCCACAGAAAGAAGCCCACGCCGAAGAGGCTGAGCCCGAAGCCCGGCCAATAGATGTTGCTTTCGCCTCCCAGAATGCACCAGCGAAAACCGTCAATAACGCCTACCAGCGGATTTAGTGAATAGAGCAGACGCCAGGCATCAGGCACCACCTTCGAGCTGAAGCCCACCGGGGAAATGTAGAGTCCGAACTGAACAACGAATGGAACAACGTACCGGAAGTCGCGGTACTTCACGTTCGCGGCCGTGATCCAGAGCGCGGGGCCGAGTGCTGCGAGGATCGCAACGATTACGAAGGCCGGCAGGAGCACTATCTGCCATCCCGGCAAGAATCTGTACCAAGCCATCATCGCGATGAGAATCGCGAAACTGATGAGAAAGTCGATGAACGCCACAACGATCGTCGCCGCCGGTACGATCAGGCGCGGGAAATAGACTTTGCTGATGAGATTGGCGTTGCTGATCAGACTCGCAGAGGCATCTCCGAGCGCCGTCGAAAAGAATGTCCAGGGAAGCATCCCCGAAAAGACCATCAGGGCGTAAGGGGCGTTGCCTTCGGTTGGCAGCCGCGCGATCCGGCCGAAGATTACCGTGAAGACAATCATCGTAAGGAGGGGCCGGATGACGGCCCACACGACGCCGATGACCGTCTGCTTGTATCTCACCGAGACGTCGCGCCACGCAAGCACCTGGAAGAGCTCGCGGTAATGCCACAGGTCTCTCCAGTAGTTTCGCTCCGATCTACCAGCCTCCAGGATGATTTCCATGATCGGCATAAAGCTAGTCACGACTCTCGACAGCAGTGACAGGCTGAGAGGGAACGTAACCGGGGGGCGTGCTTCTCCCTGACCCTACTCGTTTATATTTGAGAGACTTACGGGCAACATCGCGGGCGCCGAGAATCCGGTCCCTTCCCTTGGCGGTCGTCCGCAATCGTGCGACGCCCCTCCCTCTCCAAAATTCGGAATTCTGCCCTCCTCAACGCATGTATATCCTGGGCATCAACGCTTACCACGCCGACGGCTCAGCCGTCGTCATCCGCGACGGCGAGCTGCTGGTAGCGGTCGAGGAGGAGCGCTTCAGGCGAATCAAGCACTGGGCGGGTTTTCCAACCAAAGCCATCACCCGCTGCCTCGAGATTGCAGGCGTCACCGGCACCGACATCGCACACGTGGCGATTAGCAGGGATCCGAAGGCCAATCTTCTCCGCAAAGCTGCGTTCGCAGTATCCAACCGAATGAAGGTTGCCAATATCGTCAATCGGACTCGCAACCTGCGAAAGGTGAACCTCGTGCAGGAGCCCCTTGCAGCCGCGCTCGGCGTGTCGCGAAAGGACCTGCCGCCGGTGCACTTTGTCGAGCATCACCCCTCGCACCTCGCGAGCGCCTTCTTCGTCTCTCCATTCAACGACGCCGCGATCTGCGCTGTTGACGGTTTCGGCGATTACGTCAGCACGTCGACCGCATTCGGCCGCGGTAACCAGATCGAGATGCTGTCGAGAGTCACCTATCCGCACTCGCTCGGCGTTTTTTACACAGCTGTTACCCAGCATCTGGGCTTTCCCAACTACGGCGACGAGTTCAAGGTCATGGGGCTGGCGCCGTATGGGTCGCCTGAGTTCACGACCGAGCTCCGAAAGCTCGTTACGCTCGAGGCGGATGGAAAGTTCTCACTCGCACGAAAGTATTTCCGCCATTGGGACGAGGGCATCGAGATGGAGTGGGAGGGCGGCTTGCCCACCATGGGTAGACTCTACACGCCGGAGCTCGAACGTCTTCTCGGGCCGGCGCGCGTTGCCGGCGAGCCGCTGACTCCACATTACGAAAATATCGCGCGGTCACTTCAGGCAGTGTACGAGGAGTGTTTCTTCCACGTCCTGAATGGTCTCTGGGCGCGGTCGAAGAATCCGCGGCTGTGCCTGGCCGGCGGATGCGCCATGAACAGCGTCGCCAACGGAAAAGTTCGCGACCAGACCCCCTTTCGCCATCTCTACATACAGCCGGCCGCAGGCGACAACGGCACTGCACTTGGCGCGGGCTACTACGTGTGGAACCAGATCCTGAAACAGCCGCGGGGGTTCGTGATGGATCACGGCTACTGGGGTACCGAGTATCCCTGCGCCGATGTTACGGCGATCGTCGAGGCACAGAACGACCCTGGGTGGAGCTACACCTTGGAGCGTCACGACGGCGAGGAGGCCGTCTGCCGCGCCACCGCCCGCCTGATCTCCGAAGGGAACGTCGTCGGCTGGTATCAGGGCCGCATGGAATGGGGCGCCCGCGCACTGGGAAATCGGAGCATCCTGGCCGATGCCCGGCGGGCCGACATGCGAGAGCTGATCAACGCACGGATAAAGTTCCGCGAAAAGTTCCGTCCGTTCGCGCCGTCCATTCTCGAGGAGGCAATGGACGACTACTTCGTCGGCGCCACTCCCGACCCGTTCATGCAGCAGGTGTACCCGGTGAGGCCGGACAAGCGGTCAGTGCTGCCAGCTATCACCCACGCCGACGGCAGCGGGCGACTTCAGACGGTCAACCAGCATACCAATCCGCGATACTACCGGCTCATCAAGGAATTCGAGTTGCTCACCGGCGTGCCGGTATTGCTCAATACGAGCTTCAACGAGAACGAGCCGATCGTGGACACCCCGGAGCAGGCACTGGATTGTTTCCTGCGTACGAGAATGGACGTAATAGTCGTAAATGACACGGTGATCCGGCGTCGTGCCGTCGTCTGACGTCACTGGTTTCTCCCTGTACTGGATGATAACTTGAGAATTCCTTTCCAGCGTGCCCGCTGCTTTGCGGAAGCGCGCCGGCCAAGCCCTGTTTCAGTGGATATGCTCAGAATCTGTCGGTTTGCCCTGGCCTGCGTGGCCTTTCTCGCCGTTACGGAAGTTCGCGCGCAGGATGCCCTCGCCAACGATCCGCGCGCGCAAGGCCTCAGCCCGGGCGACCAGGTTCGGATCGCTGTCTGGCGGAGCGCGGAGTTCTCCGGCGATTTCATGGTCTCCGCCAACGGTACGCTCAGCCATCCGCTTTACCGGGAGATCCAGGTAACGGGTGTCTCGCTCGAGACGGTCGAAGAGCGACTCCGCACTTTCCTCACCCGCTACATTGCCAACCCGCAGTTCGTTCTTCAGCCCCTCGTAAAGATCATCGTCGGCGGGGAGGTGCGCACGCCGAATATCTACAGCGTGCCTCCAGAGACGACCATTGCGCAGGCTATCGTGCTGGCAGGCGGGCCGACCGCCGAGGGCAGGCTCGACAGGGTGCGCGTCGTTCGGGACGGACAGGCCACCACGGTCGATCTGGTCCAGGCGAACTCCGAGGTCGCGACCCTGAGAATCCGGTCAGGTGACCAGATTCTCGTCACACGCCGGCGGAACATCTTCCGCGACGTTGTGGTCCCATCGTTCAGCGCGGTCGCCGCCGTAGCGGCGGTGCTCAACATTTTCATCCGCTAGGCAAAAGTGTCCGATCTGGTTCCGTACAGTGTGCAGGGCGGCCGCGCCACCCCGGAATCCGGGGAGGTTGCTCGGGGTTTCGATGCGCTTCCCCCGTCGGTCACGGAGTCTGTGGGTATCCGGGAATACCTCGCAACGGTGCGCCGGCACCTGTGGCTCGTCCTGCTCATTTTCGCGGCGGTCGTGGCGTACACATGGAACTCAGTTCGCCAGGCGCCGGCTATCTACAGATCGGTTTCCACTGTGCGTCTCGTTGACGAGCGTCGGGCGATGACGGGTGAGGGCGGCCAGTACGACCCGACAATCAGCCGGGGATCGGACGTTCTCGAATCCCAGGTGCAGGTGCTGCGGAGCCGCGCCGTAGCGGCAGTGGCGGTTGACCTCAAAGGCCTCCGCCTCATACCTGCGCCCGGCTATCGCTTTGTCATGGAGATCGGCGCCATCCGAGTTTCTGACAGCGTGACCGCCGACTCCGTCATTCTCCAGTTCGGTCACACCACTTTCACGGTGCAGACACCGGACAACCAGGGCACCGCACCGTATGGCAGCGCGGCCGAAGTGGACGGCATCAGCATCACTGTTGCCAAGCCGCCGACAATCGCGAGGACCGTGTTCAGAGTCGCGTCAAGGGAGGAAGCAATCGGCCACGCGCTGGGGGGATTCAGCGCTGTCAGCCGGGCGAAGACCGACATACTCGACCTTGTTTACACCGGCGGTGAACCGTGGGAAGTCACGCGAATCGCAAACGCCATGGCTGAGGCGTTCCAGGTTTACGACGCATCGAACGCGCAACAGCTCTCGCGACGGCGGCGGGTCTTTCTCGAAGGCCAGCTTCGTCAGACCGACTCGATGTTGTCCAGAGCGTCCGGCGCGTACAGCTCCTACCGGAGCAACAGGCAGGTATTCAGCTCGACGGGAAAAGCGAGCGCCCAGGAAGCGGGGCTCATCGACATCGACATGCGGCGCGCCGAACTCGACGCCGAGAAGCGCACCTACGAGACCCTCCTCGCCAGGGCCGAAGGGTCGGGAGAGAACATGGGCCCGAACCTGCGCGTTCTCGTGTCGTCTCCCGGAATAGCATCCAATGCGGTGGTGCAGCAACTCTATAGTCAGCTCACCAACTACGAAAAGCAGCGCGACGATCTCATCAGCGCGGGAAGCGCTCCGACAAATCCCGACGTCATGACGGTCAACGCGCTGATTCCCGAAACGAGTGCGAGGATCATCAGTGCAGTCCGCAGCCAGATCGTGTCGATACAGGCAAGGGTGGATGCGCTCGACCGGCTGCGTGCTTCGGGTGCTTCACAGATCGCCGCCGCGCCCGCGGCGGAAGTGGAAGAGATGCAGCTCAACCAGCAGGTGGAGACGATCCGCAAAATGGCGGATCAGCTTCAAGGGGATTTGCAGCGCGCCAAGATGGGGGAGGCGGTCGAGGCCGGGCGGGTCGAGATCGTGGAGCTGAGAGACACGCCAGGGTACATGATTCCCAACGGAAGCCGCCGTCGCCTCGGCCTCGGGATCGTGCTCGGCCTGATCTTTGGAGTCGGCGCCGCCGTTCTCATGGATACGCTCAACGTCTCGATCAGGCGGCGAAGTGACGTTGAACGCGTTCTGAGGGTTCCCGGACTTGCCGTTATTCCGAAGCTGGGCCCCTGGGCGAGCCCGCGCGGACGAATCGCCCGGGCGCTCCCGCGACGCTCGCAGAACAGCAGCACCTCCGGCGCTCAGGGCGCGCAGGAGCTCGTGACTGTCTCCAGCGTGCGATCATCGGGCGCCGAGGCGTACCGGACCCTGCGCACCAACCTCATGTTCTCGCAGGCCCTCCAGGCGCTCCGGACACTGGTCATTACCAGCGCCTCACCCGGCGAAGGGAAAACGACGACTGCGGCCAACCTCGCCGTATCGTTCGCTCAGCAGGGCATGCGGGTGCTGCTCATCGACTGCGATTTGCGCCGCGCCCGTTTGCACAAGATCTTCGGGCTGCCGCGCGAGCCGGGCCTGACCGACCTCGTGCTCGGCACCACGAATGAGGAGGAGGCAACGCGGCTCACGACAGTCACCGGACTCTACCTGCTGACTTCGGGCGGCTTGCCACCGAATCCCTCCGAGCTGCTCGGCGGCGACAAGATGCGGCGCGCGCTGGCTTCCCTTGGCGAGGCGTATGATCTCGTAGTCATCGACACTCCTCCATTACTGGCGGCTTCTGACGCCGCCATCCTGGCGACGCTCGCCGACGGAGTCGTGCTCGTGCTTCGGGCGGGGCAGACCGAGAACGCGGCCGCCCAGCAGGCGATGCAGCAGCTGAACGCTGTTGGTGCGAGGGTCATTGGCGCGGTGCTCAACGATCCCGATACCAAAGTCCCACAATACGGGGCATACTACCGGTACGATTATGCGGGCGCGACAGAATAACGAGCAACGGACAGACTGACCTATAGGCGTTTTTCGCGCCCCGCGTCGGTTCTCCGGCTGGAGGATGCGCGTTTGCGCAGGTTCGGCGGATCGACGGTTGTATCCGCCACGACCAGCTCGTCGCGAGGCCCGGCGACCAACCAGCGCTCGAGCGCGGGCGCGAGGATTTTCGCCGCCCGTTCCGCGCCGTACGGTTTAGCGATGGTATCAGCGCTGCACCAGATTGCCAACAGGTAAGGTTGAGCCGCATTGGCTCGAAGTCCAGCGCGCAGCGGATACTCGAGCTTCCACGCCCACGTGTCAGGAGGAGACTGATACTTCTGATCAGTGACGTGCGGGTCTACGACTCGCATCTGCAGGAATCCGAAGCGCCTGGCGGTAACCGAGAGTATCGAGTCGATCTCCTCCAGGCCACGCGCTTTCTCGATCTGGGCGTGCGCGTCCTGCGCGATGATCTGGTCACTGATGACCCGCCGGAAACGCGAAGGCGCCGAGATCAGAACTTCGCCAGCCACGATGAACTCGTGGTAGGAAAGCAGGTTGGTTCCGTAGATCACCATTACGCTGAGCCCGACAAGCCCCACCATAGCGATTGACGCGGCGACGAATGGTGCGGTGAGAGCAATCAGCAGCCCGAATGCGCCCATCGCCGCTGCGATGCCCCAGAGTAATACAGCGGTCCGCTCCTGCGATATTCCGAGAGCGAGCAGTCGGTGGTGGATATGCCGGGCATCGGCGCCGGTAAGCGGGACATTGCGCAGCCACCGCCGGATCACCGCGAGAAACGTATCGAGCAGCGGGACGAACAACGCCAGCATTGGGACGATTCCCAACACGGAATGACCCGGCGTCTCGACGGCCCTGAGTGACAGGACCGCGAGCAGAAAGCCGACGCTGAGACTGCCCGAGTCACCGAGAAAGACACGCGCCTGCGGATAGTTGAAACGCAGGAAGCCGAGCATGGCACCCGCCAGAGCGAGCGTGGGGACGAGAGCGACAACATTGCCAAGGGAGACGGCCACGACGACGAGCGTCGCACAGGCAACCACGGCGATGCCACCGGCAAGCCCGTTCAAGCCGTCAATGAAGTTGTACGCGTTGGTGACCCCGACTATCCAGAGAAAGACAAGGGGATACGCCAGCACTCCCACGTCAGCACCGACTCCGTAACCAAGCGTTAGACTCTCGATCCTCACGCCCCCGTACGCGGCAATCGCCGCGGCGGCGAGCTGCGCGACGAACTTGGCTCCCGGCGAAAGGTCACGGATGTCATCCACAAGCCCAATGAAAAACAGCAACGCCGCCCCACAAAAAATTCCCGCCAGATAGCGGGCGTCTGAACCAGAGATCCCGCCGGGGAACAGCGTATCTCCAGCGAGACTCAGTACGAGCGCCGACGCGATGGACGCGCCCAGAAAAACAGACACACCCCCCAACCGCGGCACGGGCATCGCGTGCAGCCGCCGCGCACCGTCTGGCGAGTCGAAGAGGCTCAGCGCGGCGGCGCCGCGAATAACCAGGGGCGTGATGAATGAGCTCGCGGCGATGGCGAGTAGAAAACCGGCCGCCAGCCAGATAAGCAACATTGGAAGTGAGTCTGTCATCCGGCCCTCAAGATAGACCGGCCGGGATATAGCGGGCAACGGAAACAACACGCCCACGCAACAAATGCGTAAACGAAAGCAACGAATGCGTTAAGGCGGCGGCGCGTTCGGCAGCGCTTCGCAACCGACTGAATCAGCCCGTTGTGACCGACGCGCCGGCTCTTCTGAGTTTTCCTGCTAATGCTTCGTCAACGCGCGCGCGCAGCACGAGCTCCGCACCCTCGTGCCGCTGCTCGAGCACCTCAGACTCGCGGTGAATCTCTGCCAGCATGCGGCCGTCCGAGAGCGGCAGCCGAATCTCGGTCACCGGCTTCCGCTCTCTTGCCTGCGACAAAAGCGACCGTCGCAGCGGGTCCAGCCCTCCTTCGGTCATCGCGGACACGAACACCGAGCCCGGAATCAGATTCGCGATCCGTGTCTCGAGCGGCACGAGCTCGGTTGCCGGAACGCGATCGATCTTGTTGAATACGTGCAGCATCGGCTTGCCGCCGACGCCGATGTCGGCGAGTACCTGATCCACCACGACTTTCTGATCTTCCCATGTCGAATGGCTCAGGTCGATGACGTGCAGGAGTATGTCGGATTCCGACACCTCCTCGAGCGTGGCGCGGAAGGACGCGACGAGATTGTGCGGCAGCTTCCGTATGAATCCCACGGTGTCTGTGAGCAGCACGGACGTGTTGTCGGCAAGATGGATCTCGCGAGTGAGGGGATCGAGGGTTGCGAAGAGCCGGTCCTCGACGAACACCTGTCCGCCCGACAACCCCCGCAGCACCGAAGATTTTCCGGCGTTCGTGTAACCGACGAGCGACGCGCGAAACTGGCCTTTCCGCGAAGTTCGCTGAACCTCGCGGGCCTTCTGCACGTCCACCAGTCGCTGCTTGAGGAGGCGAATGCGATTGTTGATCAGGCGACGGTCGGTCTCGAGCTGCGTCTCGCCAGGACCTCTTACACCAATGCCGCCGCGGAACTTTTCGAGGTGGCTCCACATTCGCATCAGGCGCGGCAGCATGTACTCGAGTTGCGCCAGCTCGACCTGCATCTTCGCTTCCGCCGATCGCGCGCGTGTCGCAAAGATATCCAGGATCAGCTCGGCGCGATCCATAACGCGCCTTCCCGTCGCGTCCTCGATGTTTTTACCCTGAGCCGGCGTCAGCTCGTCGTCGAAGATGACAAGCGTCGCGTCTGTTTCGGCAAGCCGCTGTCCGAGCTCCTCGATCTTTCCCTTTCCGAGGTACGTCGAGGGGTTGGGACGATCCACCTGCTGCGTCAGTTGGCCGACAACGAGCCCGCCCGCCGTGTCGACCAGCTCGGACAGCTCCTCGAGATGCTCGGCCATCACGTGACTGCGTGTCGCGGTTCCCGGCGCCGGCTCCGTCCGTGTGGCGGGGCGCTTGAGCTGCACCCCGACGAGGAAGGCTCGCTCGACGGGGGCAGTCAGCTCTATAAGGTCGCGAGTCGTATTGCTACCGAGTCTGGGAAGTGCCGCCGAAGCTGGAAAACCGTCCCCGCTGGTCGTACGGGCGGGTGAAGTTTCCGAGCGGCGTGTCTACAGTGAAATCACCGATGACACGGTAGTTGATGCTCCCACTCGAAAGCAGCTGCCTCCCCGCGGCGCCGAGACCGGAATACGTGAAGTCGAGAGGAATCGTCACGAACGTCGAATCCTTGTCCTTCACGCGGAAAGCCCTGTCAAGTTCACCGGTGCCCAGCTCCTTGTCCTCGACCATCACCCGGTAAGTTAACCGCGTGGCGTTGAGATTGAAGCCGTTGGGATTATACACGCTAAGCACGATGTCCATCGCACCGCCGGTGAGGCCGAGACCCTTGATCTTCGCGTCGTTGAAATGAACTATCGGCTCCTTGAAACCGCCGGCGCCAAGGGAAGCGCACCCGGCCGTCACGAACGCCGCCAGCGCGGCAACTGCAAAACGTCTACGCATCACTCCTCCTATTTCGAATCGTTAGCAGCGGATTTGCCCTCCTGGGTAGCGCCGTCCGCCGTTCGTTCGCGAATATCCGCCCACCATGCGAGACGCTTCGCGATGTCTTTCTCGAACCCGAATGGGCCGGGCTCGTAGAACTCAGTGCCCCTCAACTGGTCCGGCAGATATTCCTGCGGAATGTATGCCTCGGGAACCTGATGAGCATACTGGTACCCCTCGTTGTACCCCAGTTCCTTCATTAGCGCGGTGGGTGCGTTACGGATGTGGAATGGCACCGGCGCGGCAGGAGTTTCGCGAGCGGCGTCGAGCGCAGCGTTCAGCGCCCGGTAAGCGGAATTCGACTTGGGCGCTGTCGCGAGATAGATCACCATCTCGGCCAGAGGCAGGTAGCCCTCGGGCGGACCCAGCATGTGGAAAGCATCGCGCGCCGCGACCGCGAACTGAAGTGCGTTGGGGTCTGACAGTCCGATGTCCTCTGCCGACATCGCGATCGCCCGCCGGAAAATCGTCATCGGATCTTCCCCGCCCTCGATCATCCGCGCCATCCAGTAAAGCGCGCCGTTAGGGTCGCTTCCGCGGAGCGACTTATGAAACGCGGAGAGCATGTTGAAATGGGTCTCACCGCTCTTGTCATGGTGAGCGAACCGCTTCTGCATCGCGTCGCGCGCGGTTGCCACGGTCACGCGGCCGGACCTGCCGGCCTGAAGCGAGGCCGCTTCGAGAACGGTGAGCGCGCGCCGCGCATCGCCATCGGATTCCTCGGCAATCAGCGCCAAGGCGTCATCGTCGACTTCCAGCTCGAGCGCACCGAGGCCGCTCTCCGAGTCGCTCAACGCACGCTCGAGAAGGAGGCGAATTTCTGCCGCCGATATAGGCTCGAGCACGAACACCCGCATCCGGGACAATAGGGCTCCATTCATCTCGAATGACGGGTTCTGCGTGGTCGCACCGATGAGTGTCACCGTGCCGCTCTCGACGTGCGGCAGGAACGCATCCTGCTGCGCGCGGCTGAACCGATGAATCTCGTCCACGAATAGAATCGTCCGGCGGCCAAGCTCGAGGCGCTCTTCGGCGGCCGCGACTATCTCGCGTATTCGCGGCACCCCTTCAGTGACCGCCGAGAATGGCACGAACTCGCGGTCGGTGTATCGGGCAATGAGACGGCCGATCGTCGTTTTGCCCGAGCCAGGCGGGCCCCAGAAAACCATTGAGCCCACTTCGCCGCGAATGATTGCATCCCGCAGCGGTCGTCCCGGCCCGAGCAGATTCTGCTGCCCGACCACCCCGTCCAGATCGCGCGGTCGCATCCGTGCCGCGAGCGGCTGCGCCGAAGCGGGCGGCGTGAACAACGATTCACCGCGCGAAGAGGCACGCTCGTGTGCCAACGCTGGCGGACGCCTGAATTTCTTCGGCATCAATGCATCGGGGCCGGACTCACGCTTCAATGCCTATCAGATTCCGGGCCACCAGGTACAGCGCGCAGCCGGCAAAGAAACTGCCTTGCAGCCGCCAGTCGCGCTTCGACTGAAACTCGGGTACCAGATTCGACGCGCCGACGTAGAGGGTCACACCGGCAGCGAGCGACAGCCCGTACGAGCCAAGGGGGGCGATGTAGTCGGTGAGCAGCCCGCCGGCGACGGTTGCGAGACCAAGCGCGGCGCCCGCACCCAGCGCGCGACGCCTGCCGGCGCCGGCCGCGAGGAAGATGCTCGAGATCGCCAGCCCCTCGGGCAGCTTGTGCAGGAGAATCGCCATGAACACGAGAAGCCCCAGTGTCGCACGTACCTGGAAGCCACTTGCGATAGCCACGCCGTCAACGAAAGTGTGGAGAAGCAGGCCAGCCAGCGCCGACATGCTGGTGGCCCGCGTCACTTCGTGCACTTCCTCGCCGAAATGGAAGTGCGGAGTAAGCGTGTGCTGGGTGAAGTGGACGAGGAGAAATCCGGAGAGGATGACGAGCCCCGCGCGCGCGCCGTGCTGAGCGATTGCTTCCGGAATGAGATCGGTGAGCGATACCGATACCATGAACCCGGCTGAAAGCGCGATCATCTTCTCAAGAGCTGGCACGCTCCAGCGCGACCGCGATACGACCGCCGCCGCCCCGACCACGTTTGCTCCCGCCGCGATCAGCGTGTACGCGATCGCCGGCCGAATCACGTCTGTGTCAGTGAAAGCCGCTCGGCTGCCGCGCTGACGGCGGCGGACAGCGTCGGCGCCGGAGCGCGGTCCCACGCCTGCGAGCCCCACGACCGGTCGGCGAGGGATGCCTTCTCTTCGAGTCCCTTGCCCTGAAGCAGGTAAAGCCAGCGGTCCGAGCGCGCGAAGATATACAGCTCGAGCTGGGGAGTCAGCGTGATCTGGTCGTCGGCGGTGTAGAGCGCAACCTCGACGCCGCCGTAAGTGGCGAGCGGAACCTTGAGGCGTGCGACGGCGTCGCGAACGTCGGGAAGCGCGACGCTCTCCCCCTTCCAGGTGGTCTGCGAGCGGAGGTCAGTGATGACCAGATCTATCGCCGGAGGGAGCTGTTCGCTCAAAGTATGAAAGAGATCGACCACTCGCTCGGCGTTGGCGCCAACATAGGCCTCCCAATGCTCCCCTTCGTGAGTGAACGTGAAACCGTCCACTCCCGAGCGAAAGCGTTTCCACACCGTAACATCCGGGTTTCTGCCGCGAAAGAGCATCATCCTTTGGTGCTGAGGTCAGCCTTCTTGTTCACGCGGCCGCGCATTCTTGACCGCTCGTGCCTGCTCGATGAGCCGCTGAGGGGTATTGGCCGCAGGGTCATTAATAACGGTTTCCAGAAGGTTCCGTAACGTCCGTCCGACTTCGGGCCCGCTCATGCCGAGCTTCTCGAGATCGCGTCCGGAAACGGCCAGGTCACCGAGCTCGATTGGATCGCGATACGCTGAGCGCACCGCGCGGCGGTAGACCGATGCCACCTGGCTGTACGAGGGAGCGTCCAGTCCGGCTGCGAGCTCCGCCCACCATTGCGCGCCGGCCAGACGCAGCACTGGGGCAAGACGCGTGCGACCGGTTGCGGCCGCCCATCGGCGGAGAGCTGCATCGGGAGGCGGGCCGACGAGCAACGCGCTCTTCATCTCTCGTTCAAGTGCGCGCCAGGAGATGATAACCGACGATATCCATGCCGCGTCGGCATTGGAGAAACGAAGTGAACGCAGCACATCCCGTACGCCGACGGCCGGACCAGCGGCAAAGAGACCGATCAGGCGCGCTATCCTCCGCTGCGGCCGCCCGCGGAGACCGGGAATCCGGAGGTGGTCGAGTGCGGCGAGCTGGATCGGCGTGATCTGAGCGACCGACGGAATGAGCTGCGCGAGCGCGCCGCTATCCTGCCAGAGGCGGAACGCTCGGCTGGGAAACTCCACTTGGTCCATCGTCTTCTCTATCTCCTGCTTCACTCTCTCCGCTGAGAGCCGGGTCAGATGCGGTGCACTGTCCAGTATCGCCTGCCATGTGCTGGGCTCGATGGTGAAGTCGAAGCGCGAAGCGAACCGGATCGCTCGAAGGGCACGCAGACGGTCCTCACGCATCCTCTCCGACGGATCGCCGACCGCGCGCACGACCCGGCGCTCGAGATCCTGTCTGCCATCGAAGGGGTCATAGAGGTCGCGAGTGCGAGGCGAGTACGCGACAGCGTTGATCGTGAAGTCCCTTCGCGCCAGATCCTCGTCGAGGGTCGCACCAAACTCGACAACCGCGTGCCTCCCGTCGGTCCGCACGTCGCGCCGATACGTCGTGACTTCGTGCATCACGCCGTTGTCGTCGAGCACGCCGATCGTACCGAACTCAATGCCCACCGGCACCGTGCGCGGGAACAAGCTGCGCACCTCAGCCGGGCGCGCGGCTGTCGCCAGATCCCAGTCGAGATGGGGATGCCCGAGCAGCGCGTCACGTATCGCGCCGCCGACGCACCACGTGTCGTGCCCCGCCTTCTCCAGTTTTTCCGCAATGCGCAGGACTTCCGATGGAGGATTCAGGCGGTTGCTCACTCAGCGGTCCGTGAACATCGCGCGAATTCCGTCCATTGGCATGCCGGCGCCGAGCGCGAGCATGAGATCCAGTCGCGCCTGCTGCGCTCGCCGCGATCCGCCGAAGATTACCCCTAACTCTTCGAGGCGCCGCCCGCCGCCCGCATAGCCGTAGGTGTGCCCGACGCGCCCGCCCTGAGTGCGCGATGTCAATACGACCGGTTTCTCCTCCGCGATCCATCGGTCGATCGCGGGCACCATGTCGGGCGGCACGTTGCCGCGGCCCATCGCCGCGATCACGACGCCGCGCGAATCCACGCGCGCGGCATCGAGCAGGCGGGCGTCGCTCCCGGCGGCGACGAAAACGATGTCGATCGGCGTCGCGAGCGATTCCGGCGCGATGACCGCACGTGCCGGCGGAAGCTCGCGATGCAATATCAGCTTGCCTTCATCCAGCACGCCGAGCGGGCCGAGTCCAGGACTCTCGAAAGCGTCGAGCAGGTGGGTATTGGTCTTCGTCGCGTCGAGCGCCCCAAAGATCTGGCCGCCGATGACCACCATTGCTCCATACCCCCGGGTTTCCGGACTCGCCGCGACCTGCACCGCCTCGAGCAGATTGGCCGGCCCGTCCCATCCGAGATCGCTTATCGTCCGCATGGCACCGGTGAACACGACCGGTTTGTCCGCTGGCAGCGATCGCGCGACGAGGTATGCCGATTCCTCGAGGGTGTCGGTACCGTGCGTAACGACGACACCCACTACATCAGGTCGAGCCAGGTGCTCGGCAATCCGGTTGCGCAGCGCCCACATCCGCGGGATCGTCATGTGCGGCCCGGGAAACACGCCCCATTCCTCTGTCTCGACTCCGGTGACGGCGTGAATGCCGCGCGTCGCCTCGAGTATCTCGGTTGTCCCGAGGGACGGCACAGCCCCCGTTCCTCGAGGGTCATTGCGCATCGCGATCGTTCCCCCGGTGAAGAGGATTACGATCATGCCAGCGATGCGATGCGGCTGATCACCATGTCGGCTCTCTCGTCCATGGACGCGCACTCCTCTGCGGAGACCTCGAACGCATAGGTGAGAAGCGCATCGGCTGCGAGAAGATCGAGCGCGCCTTGCCGTCCGTCGGGCAACGTGGCGAGGATGGCTTGCGCGGCATTGACGAGCACATCGAAAGGCAGGTCGGTACCCTGAAAGCCGGCGACAGATTCGTTGATCCGAGCCGCAAGCGCCGGTGGCGGAGGGGGATTTCTCGACGCGAGCCATTCATGAACCTTCATTGCCGAATAATCGTTGCTCTCGCAACCGGGAGCAATCACGCACTCCCGGGCTCCTTCCTTGCGAACGGGGTAAGGCACCGGTCAGATTGCGGCAACTCGAACTGGAGCGCTGGGAGCCCTTGAAGGTCGTCATTCTTTGCGGTGGTTATGGAACGCGTCTCGCCGGCGTTCAGAGCGACATGCCGAAGCCCATGGTTCCGGTCGGCGGCCGTCCGATTCTGTGGCACATCATGAACGGCTTCGCCCGGGAAGGCTTTCGCGATTTCGTCCTCTGTCTTGGCTACCGGTCAGACGTTTTCAAACAATACTTCCTCAATCTCTCCTCGATGCTCGGCGATGTCACGATAGATCTTGCGCGCGGGCAGAGTCCGACGTTGCACCGCACGAGTACCGAGACGAACTGGTGCGTGACGATGGCGGAGACGGGGTATGAGAGCATGACGGGATACCGGGTGAGACGCGCCGCGCAGTACATACCCGAGGAAGACGACCTGTTTGCCGTGACTTACGGCGACGGCGTCACAGATCTCGACTTCAATCGGGTAGTGGAGTTCCATCGCTCGCATGGCAGAATCGCGACCGTGACGGCGGTGCATCCACCCGCCCGGTTTGGAGAGCTCACGATCAGCGATCGGGGATCAGTTGGCGAGTTCAACGAGAAACCGCAGGCTGCCGGAGGGTGGATCAGCGGTGGATTCTTCGTGTTCTCGCGTTCGTTTCTCGATCGGCTCGGGGATGACCCCGAGCTGATGCTGGAGCAGGAACCGCTTCAACGCCTTGCCGCCGACGGCGAGCTCATGGCGTACCGCCATCACGGGTTCTGGTATTGCATGGATACGCCCCGAGACCATGCGACTCTCGAGAGCCTTTGGAACACCGGGCGTGCGCCGTGGATGACGAGTCGCCAGGAGTGAGCTCAATGACCGCTGCGGCTACGCTTCGCGAGGCCTACGCGGGTCGGCGGGTGATGATCACCGGCCACACGGGCTTCAAGGGCGGTTGGCTTTCACTCTGGCTGCATCACCTTGGCGCAGACGTGACCGGATTCAGTCTGCCACCCGCCACCATCCCGAGTCTTTTTCAGGTGGCCGGCGTGGAGAATGTCGTGCGAAGTGTAGAGGGCGATATAAGGGACCGGGCCGGTCTCGACAACGCCTGGCGCGCCGCTGAACCAGAAATCGTATTCCACCTTGCGGCGCAGTCGCTGGTCCGGGAGAGCTATCGCGAGCCCCTGACTACCCTGGCGACTAACGTCACGGGAACGGCTCACGTGCTGGATATCGCGCGGGAGCGGGCGGCACCGGTGGCACTTGTCCTGGTAACGAGCGACAAGTGCTACGAGAACCGCGAGTGGGTGCATGCGTACCGCGAAGACGACGCGATGGGCGGGCACGACGTGTACAGCATGAGCAAGGGAGCGGCGGAGCTGCTGATCAGCAGTTATCGCCGTAGTTTCTTCACGTCGGGCGATGGAGCCGACACGGTCTCAGTTGCGAGCGCCCGCGCG
This sequence comes from Gemmatimonadaceae bacterium, assembly GCA_013813715.1. Classification (GTDB taxonomy): domain Bacteria; phylum Gemmatimonadota; class Gemmatimonadetes; order Gemmatimonadales; family Gemmatimonadaceae; genus UBA4720. The sequence continues at coordinate 30,075 of JACCRF010000007.1, forward strand.
GGCAACGTCGTGGGCGGGGGAGACTGGGCGCCGGACAGGATAGTTCCCGACTGCATCCGTGCCCTCGAGGCCGGCGATGCAATTGGCGTTCGCAACCCGGCCGCTGTCCGTCCATTTCAGCACGTTCTCGAGCCGCTGTCGGGCTATCTCACGCTGGGGGCGCGATTGCTATCGAGCGACCCGTCCGTTCGCCGCGTCGCCTCGGATGCGTGGAATTTTGGGCCAACCCAGGACAACACGCGCTCAGTCCGGGAGCTCGTCGAAACGGTGATACGCTTCTGGGGCGCCGGCAACTGGCGGCATGCGGTTGACGCCACAGCCGCTCATGAAGCGGGAGTGCTGCGCCTGGCGACCGACAAGGCCCACGCTCTTCTTCAATGGAAAACGCGCTGGGGGTTCGACGAGACGATGGATCGCACTGTCAAGTGGTATCGGGCGCGCACCGAGCGCGCCGCGGGCGAAGGCGCAATCGACATGGCAGGGCTGTGCGTTCGGCAGATCAACGACTATATGAGGGTTCATACATAGATGGAAGCTCGAAAGGCGATCAACGATCCGCCCATCGACGGAGTGTCGGTCCGCCCGCTCCGCGTAATCCCGGACGAGCGGGGGAAGATTCTCCACATGCTGCGAGCCGACCAGCCGCCCTTCGACACTTTTGGCGAGATCTATTTCAGCTGCGTTTACCCCGGCGCCATCAAGGCATGGCACATCCACCGCCGGATGACGCTCAACTATGCCGTACCGTACGGCATGATCAAGCTCGTTCTCTATGATGATCGGGCGGGATCGCCGACACACGGCCAGCTCATGGAGATCTTCTCCGGTGAGTCGAACTATGTGCTCGTTACGGTTCCGCCGATGGTTTGGAATGGCTTCAAGGGGATCGGCACTATGATGGCAATCGTTGCGAACTGCGCGACACTGCCCCACGACCCGGATGAGATCGACCGCCGGGATCCGTTCGCGAGCGACATTCCGTACGACTGGTCGCTGAAGCATGGATGATCCCGACTACGGGGGCCGGCGAGTTCTTCTGACAGGAGCCACCGGGTTTCTGGGCACGCACCTGGCACGCCGGTTACTCGCCGCGGGAGCAGAGGTGCACGCCATGCGGCGGCATGCCTCGAAGCATACGCGCCTTCCTGCTGAGGGCCTGCACTGGCACACCGCCGACCTCACTGACTACCGCTCACTCGAACGAGCCGTCCTCGCCTCCCGGCCCGAGATCGTTTTCAACCTCGCGGCATATGGCACGACGTTCGACCAGAGGGATCGGGATCTCGCGCTCGCTGTGAACGTCGGGGGCAGTCTCAACCTTTGGCGCGCGCTGGAAGCCACCAGGTGTCGCCTCGTCCACACCGGGAGCTGCGGAGAATACGGCCAGATACGGGGACAGGTTACCGAGGATGTTGCGTGCCAGCCAACCTGGTTCTACCCCGCGACAAAGAACGCGAGCGTGGTTCTGCTCTCTACTCTGGGAAGGCAGACCGGACGCGAGGTGGTTACCCTGCGTCCGTTCGGCCCCTACGGCGCGGCCGACGATCCCGGCCGCGTACTCCCGCACGTGATCATTTCGCTTCTCAATGGCGACGATGTAAAGGTCACCGCCGGCGAACAGTTGCGGGACTACTCGCACGTCGACGACCACGTGCGGGCGTTTCTGCTCGCCGGAGTCGTACCTCTCAGGCAGACGGGAGCGATCTACAACATCGGCAGCGGCGAAATCGTGACTTTGCGCAAACTCATCGAGACCGTCGCGAATGCCGTCGCGAGCGACGCCGTGAAGCGCGTCGAATTCGGGGCGGTGGACTATCGCGACGGCGAGATATGGGAGATGTGCTGTGACATCTCCGCGGCGCGGCGCGACCTGGGTTACGAGCCGTGGGTGTCACTCGAGGATGGAATCCGCCGAACCGTTGAATGGTTCGCCACAGCCGGCGAACGGGCCGCCACCGCGGTGACGGGAAGCTAGGCGGGCTTGCTCGCCGCTGTGAGCTGGCGGCGCACGACGTCCGCGACGGCGGCGAGCGCATCCGGTATTCGGCTCGCGTCGGGCACGCCGGCCACCGCCATGTGGGGCTTGCCTCCCCCTCTGCCACCCACCGCGGCGGCAACCTCCTTCACGATCGTGTCCGCGCGGAGGCCGCGCTCGCGGATCGAGTCAGTGACGATACACAGGAGCGAGCTCCTGCCGTCGCCGAACGACGCCGCGAGAACGGCGATTCCTTCGTTCATGTTCTCGCGAAGCGAATCGCCGAGGGCTTGAAGCGAGCTCATGTCGACGGCCGCGACGCTTGCAGCGACGACCAGGACGCCCTCGACGAGAGTTCCCTGATCGACGAGGTGGCGGGCGCCGGTTGACCCGCCCGACCGCATCGCGTCGTCTAGACGTTTCTCGAGAACGCGGCGCTCGTCGAGAACGGACTGGAGGCGCTTGAGCGCCGAGCCAGGCGTCGCGCGGAGCATGTTCTCGACTTCGCCCAGGGCGCGCTCACGGTCTCTTACCAACAAATGTGCGCGCGGCCCGGTGACAGCCTCGATTCGTCGCACTCCCGCGGCCACGCCGGTCTCTCCGACAATCCGAAAGAGCGCGATTTCGGCCGTATTGCCGACGTGCGTGCCGCCGCACAGCTCGGCCGATACACCGGGTATGTTCACGACGCGAACGCGGTCGCCATACTTCTCGCCGAACAGCGCCATCGCGCCCGACGCAACGGCTTCCGCGTACGGACGCTCGGCGATGTTGAGCGGAATCGCCTCGAGCACTCCGCGATTCACGATGTCCTCGACCTCGGCTATCTGGCTGTCGGTCATTGGGCCGTGGTGGGTGAAATCGAAGCGCAGCCGATCCGGCGCCACCAGCGACCCAGCCTGGTGCACGTGCTCGCCGAGCACCGTGCGCAACGCCGCGTGCAGCAAATGCGTCGCCGTGTGATTGCGCTCGGTGTCGAGCCGTGCCTGCCGCGGGACAATCGCCTTCACGGAGCCGAATGACACCTTGCCATTTGCATCGCCGATCGCCGTCACACGGCCCTCGATGCGGCGAACCTCATCCACATCGACCGTCCAGCCGTCACCAGTTATAGTGCCGCGATCGGATATCTGTCCTCCGGCTTCGGCGTAAAACGGAGTCTCCCGCAGCATGACCGCCACGCGCCCGTCGGGCAGGGTGCGGAAGGCAACAACTTCCGTGTCGAGCTCCGTTTTGTTGTAGCCAGCGAACCCGACCACGGGCAGGTCCGTTAGCTGCGCATCCCGACCATCGTCGTGAACCTCACCCGCGGTAAGGTTGCCCGCCGGGTTCTCGCCGGTGGTGTTGTCTCCTACGACCACGACGCTGATGTCCCGCGTGGTAGTGCGCCACATTCCGTCCGTGAATTCGTCCACCTCGATGCCGAGCTTTTTCGACTTGCGCTCCTGCCGCGATTGCGAACGCTGCGCGGCGAGAGCGGCCTCGAATCCTGGAATGTCCACGGTGTAACCGCGCTCGCGCGCCATCAGCTCGGTGAGGTCGATCGGGAAGCCAAACGTGTCATGCAGCCGAAACGCGTCCTCGCCGGCGATCGTGCCGCTGAATGCCTCCGACCCGTGCGTGGTGCCGGCAGGAGCGAGCTCGTCGAACCGGTGCATGCCTCCGTCGATCGTCGCGAGGAATCGCTGCTCTTCGGCGAGGGTGGTGTCCACGATGTGCCTCTCACGCTGCCGCAGCTCCGGATAGACGTCGCCCATCGTCTCGACGACACGCTGTACCACGTTCACGAGAGTTGGTGTGGCGCGACCCAGGAGCCAGGCGTGCCGCACAGCGCGGCGGAGGATTCGGCGCAGAACAAAGCCGCGGCCCTCGTTGGACGGAAACACTCCGTCCGCGAGGAGGAACGCAACCGCGCGTGCGTGATCGGCGAGCACGCGGAACGCAGCGGGCTCGACCAGTACCTGATTGCCCTTCGCTGCTGCGGAAAGTCCGGTGACCCGCGGCCCAAAACCATCCGTGCCGGCAAAACTGTGCAGGAACGAATCGTCGGATTCCCTGCCGCGATATGGAATTCCGGTAGTCTCCTCGATGCGCTCGATGAGCGGAAGGAACAAGTCGGTGTGGTAGTTGCTGGTCACACGCTGGAGGACTGCGGCGACTCGATCAAGTCCCATACCCGTGTCGACCGACGGCTTGGGCAGCGGGTTGAGCGCGCCGTCGGGCTGCCTGTCGAACTGCATGAACACGAGATTCCAGATCTCGAGAAACCGACCCGCCTCTACTCCCTCGACGAAAGCAGCGAGCGAGAACTCATCGCGGTCGAGATCCGTCCACTCGCCCGAAGCGCCTTCGGGAAATCGCCAGTCCGCCGCGACGTGAGCAAGATCAACGAATATCTCCGAGCAGGGGCCGCACGGGCCGGTATCGGCCATCTGCCAGAAGTTGTCGTGCGCACCGAGGCCATACACTCGCGAATCGGGGAGCCCCGCAATCTCCCTCCAGAGCGCGCGAGCTTCTCCGTCCTCGTTGAACACAGTGACCCGCAGGTGTTCCTTCTCGAGGCCGAGATCCTCGGTCAGGAACTCCCACGCAAATCGTATCGCGTCACGCTTGAAGTAGTCGCCGAACGAGAAATTGCCGAGCATCTCGAAGAAGGTGTGGTGCCTCGCGGTGTGCCCCACCTGCTCCAGATCGTTGTGCTTGCCGCCGGCTCGCACGCACTTCTGCGAAGTCACTGCGCGCTGGCCGAAACCGGTGCTCTCGAGTCCGAGGAAAACCCGCTTGAACTGCACCATGCCGGCGTTGGTGAACAGCAGCGTCGGATCATCGCCGGGAACTAGCGAGCTGCTCGGGCGCACCGCGTGCGCCTGCCGCTCGAAGTAGGCGAGGAAGCTGCGTCTGATGTCGGCTGAGTTCATTACACAAATATATCGCGGCGAACGATCGCCCCCGCGCGCAGGATTCGCCAAAGAATCGAACAGCTTTACCGCATTCAGGGGATTACGGGGTCTCCAGTACTTTTCGTATCGCCGTGCGAATCTCGTCGGGGTTGTAACCGGCGCGCGCGAGGTGCGCATAGAGCCGGCGCCTCAACACGCCCGGCTCCAGATCGCGCATCGACGCGAGCTTTTTTCTCGCGGCTCGCTCCACGATCGCCTCGAGATCCACCGGATCCTCGTCAAGCACGCGCTCGATCGCGGCCGCGGATACCTCGGTCGGGATGCCCCGCTGAAAAAGCTGCTGCCGCAGCCTAAGCTTCGACGTGCCCTGCCCGCGCAGGCGGCTCCGCGCAAACTGTTCGGCGAACCGGGCGTCGTCGAGGAGCCCACTGGAGACGAGCCTCTCTATCGCCGCGCTTATATCCGCTTCCTCGTAGCCCTTCTGGACGAGCTTACGGCGCAGGTTGCGCGCGGGGTAGGCACGGCCGGCCAGGAGATTCAACGCGTAGTCATAGGCGGAAGCAGCCACGATGCGATACCTGACATCGGAAACAGCAGGTAGAAAGGAGGCGGGGGCCGAACAAGCCGCCCGCGCCACCGGAAACACCGGGTTTCCGTGGCCTCGAACACTCATCCGACCCCCTGGCGATCGCTGACCGGTAGCCGTGACCTCCGATCAGCGCCGCTGCTTATTCCTCTCCGTTCTCCGATTCGACCTCTGACCCGACGGGACGAATTCCGAGCACGGTTTTCACCTTTTCTTCGACTTCGGCGAGGAGGGCGGGATTGTCCTTCAGGTACATCTTGGCATTCTCCCGGCCCTGCCCGATCCGCTGAGCCCCATAACTGTACCACGCCCCCGACCTATCGATGATACCAGATTCCGCGGCGATGTCCAGCACCAGGGAGGCGTGGCTGATCCCTTCGGCGTACATGATGTCGAATTCCGCCTGTTTGAAGGGGGGCGCCACCTTGTTCTTGACGACCTTCACCCGGACGTGCGACCCAATGACGTCCTCCTTCTCCTTGACCGCCCCGATCCGGCGGATGTCGAGCCGCACCGAGGCGTAAAACTTGAGCGCCTTGCCACCGGTCGTCGTCTCGGGGTTGCCGAACATGACACCGATCTTCTCGCGGAGCTGGTTGATGAAGATTACCGATGTCTTCGACCGGGCGATCGCTCCGGTGAGCTTGCGGAGAGCCTGGCTCATGAGCCGCGCCTGAAGGCCCATGTGCGATTCGCCCATGTCACCCTCGATCTCCGCGCGCGGAACCAGCGCGGCAACCGAGTCGATCACCACGACGTCGACCGCCCCGGAGCGAACGAGTATCTCGCAGATTTCCATCGCCTGCTCGCCCGTGTCGGGTTGCGACACAAGCAGGTTGTCGATGTCCACGCCCAGCTTCTGCGCATAATCGGTATCGAGCGCGTGCTCGGCGTCGATGTACGCCGCCACGCCGCCCGCCCGCTGCGCATTGGCAACGACGTGAAGACACAGTGTAGTCTTGCCGCTCGACTCCGGACCGTAGATCTCGGTCACCCGCCCCCGCGGAATTCCGCCCACTCCGATTGCCGCGTCGAGGTTGATCGCACCCGTTGGAATCGCGTCGATCCTGACTCGCGCTCCCTCCGCGCCCATTTTCATGATGGAACCCTTTCCGCAGCTTTTCTCGATCTGCGCGATCGCCAGGTTCAACGCCTTCTTCTTTTCTTCAGCCACTGAAACAGCCATCTCGTCCATCCTTATCGTTTATCGTTGACCCTCATCGCGCGTCAGTGTCCCGATCACCGCGGGCCCTCGGGCCGCCACCAAAGCTCATCCGGAGCGCCCCCAAGTCGCTACCCGAATAAAATACGAAGGTGCTGCCACTTTCTCAAGAATCATCTCACCGAAAATGCGTTTTCGACGTGGATCACGTCCGGTGCGCCGCTTCCGTAGACCACCCCCACGACGTCGAATCGAAAACAGTCGCCGGCCTGCCTCGACTGCGCCATCCAGTCTCGTGCCGCACTCACCATTTCACGCTGCTTTCGCCAGTGCACCGCACCCA
>JACCRF010000024.1 GCA_013813715.1 Gemmatimonadaceae bacterium
GAGTGCGGGTCTTGCAACCGAGCTTGGCGAGAATGTGACTGACGTGAACGCCCACGGTTTTTTCGGCGATGCCGAGCGCCTGCGCGATCTCGCGATTGGTGCGGCCCTGCGCGACATGATGGAGGACAGCCCCTTCACGGCTGGTTAGCCGCGCCCGCGAATCACCATCTGCAGCCGGTTCTCGCGGCTTCGATCGAGTTCTCACTCCCGCGCGGCGCAGGATGCGACGCACCAGCTCACGCTCTTGCGGCATCAGCGGCCGGCCGAGCTCTTCCAGCAGCCGACGGCCTAGCCCCAGCCCCTCCGAGACTTCTCCCGCTGTCAACGTCGCCTCTAATAGCGCGATACGTACGCGTGTCGCCTCCAGCCGGTTGCCTAACGCATCCCAGGCATCGACCGCTTCAGCGAGCGCCTCACGCGCCGCGGCAGGGTGTCCCTCGGCGAGACGCAGCAGTCCCCTCGCGTGGCAAAGCTGAGCCACCCCCGCTCGGGCATCCGGCAGCATCGGCTCGCTCGCAACCAGTTCCGCCGCGTCGTTCACCCGGCCAGCTGCGATGAGAGCCTCGACAGTGTACGACAGAAGCTGACGCCCCAGCAGCGGCTGGTCAGATGGCACCGCGCGGAATGCTGACTCCAGTGTGCTGGCCGCCTCTTCGATACGACCTTCGGCGAGGCAGACGAGCGCTAGTCCTATCGAATAGCCGCGTTCGCTCAGTGAGAGCGACTCTTCGTACGCCCGCCTCGCGGCCTCGAAATCCCCACGTGCTCTGTGAACGAAACCCAGCACGCGCAGCGCATCGCGCAATTCGGCGCGCTGTGACCGGCGCAAATCATCCACCGCCGCGGTTGCCTCGGCAAGAGTGTCCTGTTCCGAGCCCGTAATAGTGAGGATCGCCGCGCGCAACGCACGGAACAGCCCGTCGAGTCCGACAACTCCCTGCTCCCGGCACACAGAATAAGCGGCATTGGCCCAGTTGAGCGCGCGCTCATAGTCGTGCGCCAACAGCAGTGTTCGCACTCCGATCGCATACACGCGGGCGAGACGCTCGAAGGGGAGGCGACCTTCGCGCATGATCGCGAGCGCAACGTCGAGCCGGGCAACGCCCGTCTCGATCCGTCCGCCAACCACACTCAGCTCGCCGAGACTGACTAGCGCCAGCACCTCCTCGGCGCCTTCCGCGTGTCGGGAAGCGAGCAAAAGTCCGTGCACGAGAAGCGCCTCGGCGCGATCGAGGTCGCCCTGTGCCAGTGAGAGTCGACCGAGATCGTCATAGATCGGACCGAGCTCCCGGCTCTCGGGTCTGTCCCCAAGAAGCTTCAATCCTTCGTCGGGGGCTTTAGTGGCGCCCTCCGTGTCACCTTCCTCTGCCCGTAATCCCGCGACACGGCGAAGCAGGCGGGCTGCTTCCTCGTTGTGACCGAGCGCGCGGCGCAGGCGAAGCGCTTCCTCGGCATACTGCCGGCCTGGCGCTGACCGGCTCTGTCTCCACGCGATGCCGGCCAGCCGCTCGAGCAGCTCGGCTGCGCGGGGACCTTCGTCGGAGAGCTGTTCCAGTGAAGCGAGCGCGTGCTCGTAGTGCGCGGCTGCATCATCCCACGCGCGAAGGCGCACCGCCTCGTCACCGGCGAGGCGCGCATATTCGTAGGCCCGCTCGGGTTCGCCGCCGAGTCGGAAATGGTAGGCGAGCTCGTCGAGGCGCGTCGGGCTACGCTGTGCGGCCCGTCTCTCCAGCGCAGCGGCAGTCCGGCGATGGAGAATACGCCGCCTCCTGGAGATTATGCTCTCGTAGAATGCCTCCTGCATGAGAGCATGAGGAAAACTGTATCGCTCACCGTGACCATCCGGCTCCTCGCGAAGGAGCTGGTGCGCCACCAGCTGCTCGATCACGGTAATGAGCTCTTCCTCCGTCACGCCGAGCACGGCGCAAAGGTCGTCGAACTCGAATGTCCGCCCGATCACCGCCGCAGCGGACAATGTCTCGAAAGCGCGCGGTCCCATCGCGCGCGCCCGCGCGAGAACGGCCTCACTTACCGTCACTGGGAGTCGCAACCGCTCGAGCGCCGCGACTGCGGGGGCGTTCGGCTCGAGAAGCGCGGCTTCTGACAGAACCGTCAACAGCTCTTCGACGAAAAATGGATTTCCCTCCGTCCACCGCCATATCGCCGTGGCAAACGCCGGGTCAGGATCGGCAGCGAGCACCCGGCGCAGCATCTCCGTCGTCTCCTCGCGGGTGAGCGGCTCCAGGCGCATCTCCACTCCAATGCGGTCCCGCCCAAGGCCACCGAAAAGGCGACGTAGCGGGTGCGTCGCATGAAGCTCATCGGATCTGTACGTCGCAACGAGAAGCAGCCGGAGCGAATGCGAACGCCGGGCGAGATGATGAAGAAGTTCGAGGGATGTCTGGTCGGCCCAGTGAACATCTTCGAGCACAAGGAGCATCGGTTCTTCCGCCGCGAGGCGCTCAAACACGCTGAAGATCAACTCGAACGGCCGGTCGGGATGTCGCTCGACCTCATGCTCCGCGGCCGTTGCGTCACCTTCGAGCTGTGGAAAAACGGGGGCCAGGATTACGCGAAGAGGTCCGAGCATTCGCGCGGCGGCCTCACCTTCGCCTCGCGCGAGGCGGAAACGGAGCGCATCCATCAATGGTGCATACGGCACAGAGGACTCGGTGCTGGAGCATCGTCCCTCGATGATGCGCACACGATGCCCAGTCGCCTCATTCTTCAGGTCGCGTATCAACCGGCTCTTGCCTACACCGGCGTCACCTCCGAGAAGCACGACGGTTCCATCGCCCGTGATTGCCCGCTCGAGTCGCTCAACCAGCACGCGCAGCGATGTCTCGCGACCGACGGAAGTCGAACAGACGACCGGCGATCGTATCATAACGGGTTGAGACTGGTCACCCGAGCTTTTAGAGACTTGCTGAATGACAGCATTGATGGACGGACTAAACTGTTCCGGAACCGACACAGCCACCGAGAGGGGCGCGGCTAAGCTATCCTCTTCTGTCGAATTCGCCAATGCGGTAACCGAAGCAACCGGGCGAGGGCCAGGAGGTATCCGGAGCCTGCTGTGGGACGATTGGAACTTCGAGAGATCCACGGTGGGTGGAGTGGGGAGACAGACACGAAGGGTGGGATGCAGTTATCCCCGTCCCCCAATCCCTCCTCACAGAAGTAAAGAGCCTCCGAGTGAAGATGGGCCGGTGCGTTCGGCGGGTTGCTTTCCCTTCCGAGGAGACCCGCGACGAGCCGGATAACAACACGATCCTCGCGGTCATGTCGGAGCCTCGAAAAGTGATGGAAACGGCGGTTTCGAGGTGATTTTCCCGCCAAACGGGTAAGGAAATCGATAGCAACAGAAAACTCCATCGCCTAAGTGGCTATGGAGCCTGCAGATAGACAGTCGGGGCGACTGGATTTGAACCAGCGATCTCCTGCTCCCAAAGCAGGTGCCAACATTAACCATTTACGACAAATTGTCGGTTATAGAGGGAGAATCAAGCGTCGGTGCCGAACTTCTCCTGCATCAATGTCGGAAAATGTCGTACGAAACGGGTCACGAAACGGGTCATTACCGGAGTTTTCACCGCTGTTTACACCCGAAGTATCCTACGAGCGGTCCTGCGACAGCTTCCGTATTAGGGTTCGCCATAAAGCCTCCAAAGATTCCGCGTGCGTTGATTGCAGCAAGTTGCATCAAATGTCACATCTCACAGGTTGTCAGCAGCAATTCAGTCTTGAGTCTGCGCTTCGCCAGCAGCGCCGTCGGTCAGCGCGCCGCGCGGGGGAGATTTATCCGCCACACCCGGGTCCCCTTCGAAACCTCGCCAGTACGCGTTGCTCGGCAACCCGGAGGAGTCATTGAACTGTCTGGAGAAGGCCGTGGACAAGGGATACGGTCAGAAGGACTGGGTGGAACACGACTCCGATCTCGATTCCCTGCGCGAGCGGCCGCGCTTCAAGGGAATCATCGAGGCGATGTAGGAGTCGCGCGTCGCGCGGAGGTGTTGCAATGACCCGGGCGGGCAGGGGCACCGAGCTCGCCTCGTCATTGCTTGCGCGTCGCCCGCATCCAGACCCCGGCCGAGACGCCGGGCGAGTAGAAGCCGGTGGCGCGGCCCCCATTCATCTCGAAGATCACCGGCGTTGCCTCGACGTCGAAGATTTTGCCGTCCTCGAGAAAAGCCGGCATGAAGCGGTGAGGGTCCTTGGTGGGAAGGAGCTCTATGACGAATGGCTCGGTGCCGTCCACGATCGCGCGCAGCACTCCCTGAGTGTTCACGATCTCCATCTTCATCTCGGGAGACGGGCCCTTCTTGCCGATGAAAACAAAACCGTACCGGCCGAGGTAAGGCGCGGCCTGGGCGTCAGTCAGTCGCGTCGTGGGGCGGCTGGGCTGGACAAGGATGCTGACGCCGAAGGCGGTCGTTCCCCAGCGAAAGCGGAGCGTCGTGCCGTCGCGCGCGACGGGCAGAAAATCGAAGCTCAGCGCTTCGACATGCTCACCCTGTGTGGGCACGACTGGGATCGAGAGGAACATGTCTGCCTGCGCTGGACGCTGCGTGTGAAATAACGTCGCATTCCTGTGCAGATGCAGTACCCACGCCCCCGGAGGCGTGGTCAGCCAGAGAGAGTACTTTCCCGCCGGCACCGCCTGGCCGTTCAGTGTAGCACCGCGCGACATTTCGAGCGTCGTCGCCGAATTAGCTCCGGGAGTCCAGATCTCGTCAGCATGCACCACTTTTCCGAAGAGATTCGCTCGCTTTCGCACCAGCGGGCGCGAGTAGTCCACGGTGATGACGGTGCCATCGACGGTCTGGGAGACCGAGCCGCGCTCGCTCGCTCGGATCTGCGCCTGCGCCGCCGCAGCGAAGAACAGAGCGGGCATGGCGGCGGCGCACGCCCTGGAGAATCGTCGGGACATCGGAACAGGCTCTTGCGTTAATTGATGCGTCAGACTGCGTCGGCGAACGATGCGTCGATCGAGGTGCGAATGCCACTCAGCGACCACCCCTCTGAGTTCAGCCGGTGAACGAGCCGGGCCTCGCCCTGACAGATCTGGCAATGCTGCGCCATCCCATCGCCTTCGAAGCAGCTGAGCAGGGAGTGGAAGCCCGTCTGTCCGGCGCAGCCGCAGTAGCAGTGAATGCCATCGATCACCTGTGGAATCTCGCGCACCATCGCATAAACGGGCTCGGCCAGCCTGTTCGTGAGCCGATTCGCAGTCAGGACACGCGCTGCGGTAATTCCAGGACGGGGAGCGGGGTGTACGACGGAGCCGAGCGCGAGCAGCCTCACGGGCGCGGCGTTTGCCATCCGAGCGAGGAGCGCGACCGGAAGTAGGGCCAGAAGCTGCCTTCGACTGTACTCGCGTTCGAACATCGGATCAATTAAAGGGTGGGAACTTGGCAGCAATATATGCCAGAGTATCGTTTTGAGAACTGCGGGCTGCCGCCGCTCAAGCCGATAACGTGCCGAATGACCCGGACGGGTCTAGAACCCGCGGCCTGATCGGATCTTCGCTGGCGGCGCGCTGCACCGCAGGGTACATTGCCTGACTCTCGTAGCCGCGCCTCATAACTCATGACGCGATCCCGCCTCAATGTCGTCACGCTCGCCGCTCTCTCGGCGACCGCCCCCGCACTTGCGGCTCAGAGCATCGAAGCGGCTCGCCTCACCGGCAGCTCGCCCCGTCTCGATGGGCGCCTCACCGAAGAGGTGTGGCGCACCGCTCTTGCGGCGCAGGGTTTCCTTCAGCGCGAGCCGAGCGAAGGCGCGCCGGCATTGGATCGTACGGAAGTTCGATTCGCGTACGACGAGAACGCGCTCTGGATCGGGGCGAGGATGTACAGCCGAAGCCCCCGCGATATCCGCGCGCTGATAACACGCAGGGATCGCGAGGGAAGTTCGGAGCAGCTCATCGTCTCGCTCGACACACACCGGGACAAGCGCACTGCGTACACGTTCGCGGTGACCCCCGCCGGCGTTCGCATAGACTATTTCCACGGCGGCGACTTCGAGGACCAGCGCAACTACGACTACGATCCGGTGTGGGAGGCGGAGACCGCCATCGATTCGGCCGGCTGGACGGCGGAGATCCGGATACCGTTCACGCAGCTCCGGTTCAACCCCGGTGACTTTCAGGAGTGGGGAGTCAATCTGACGCGCAGGGTGCCGGCGCGGAACGAGCAGAGCTACTGGGTTCTCGTCAAGCGAAATGAAACTGGATGGTCGTCGCGGATGGCCGCGCTGACAGGCATCCGCGGCGTCCGCCCTACCCGCCGCATCGAGCTGCTGCCGTACGTCGCGGCCGATTCCCGGTTCATCAGGTTCACCGACCCTGCCGATCCGTTCGCCCGGGATAACGCGACTGGGTTCCGAGCGGGCGGCGACGTCAAGATGGGGATCGGCCCGAACCTGACGCTCGACGCGACCATCAATCCCGATTTCGGGCAGGTCGAAGCCGATCCGGCCGAAGTGAACCTGTCGGCATACGAGACGTTCTTCTCTGAGCGCCGGCCGTTCTTTGTTGAGGGGCGGCAGCTGTTCGGCGGACAGGGGTTTTATTACACCCGGCGCATCGGCGCGCCCCCGCCGGGGAGAGCCGATGCGGACTACCAGGAGCGCATCGGCAATACGACCATCCTCGGCGCTGCCAAGCTCACCGGGCGACTGCCGTCGGGGTTGTCAATCGGCGCGCTCACAGCTCTGACGGCCGAGGAGGAAGTTTCGACGTACGATCTAGCTTTGACGACTTTTGGAAAAGCCGTCGTCGCCCCGCGCACGGGATACGCAGTGGCCAGCGTCCAGCAGGAGTTCGGGCGCACGCGCTCTACTGTGATCGGCACAGTAACGATGGTGCAGCGCGCCCTGGAGGAGGGAACGCCCCTCGCCGAGCTCCTGACTGAGTCGGCGTACACGGCGAGCTTCAGCTCGCGCATCCGCTGGTCGGGAGGAATGTACGATGTCGCGCCGTACGTCGGCGCAACGCACGTGCGCGGCGACTCAATGGCGATCCTCAGACAGCAGCGGTCGTCACGCCGCTTCTGGCAGCGCCCCGACGCATCACACGTGAGCGTGGACCCGTCGCGCCGCTCTCTCACCGGCACCAATTTCGGCATCAACCACCGCAAGCTTTCCGGCAAGCATTGGCTGTGGAACATCGGCTACCACCAAAATTCCCCCGCTTTGGAGCCAAACGATCTGGGCGCATGGGGGCACGTGGACAATCGGGGTGGCTCAGCCCGAATAACGTATCGCGAGACTACGCCGCGGACATGGCACCGGTCGTACTCCATAACGGGCGGCACCGAAAGCGAATGGAATTTGGAAGGCGTCCGGACTTACTCGGAGCACTGGACATCCTCAAATCTCACCCTGTCGAATTTCTGGAGGGTGAGCGCGTATGCCGACTATGAGCCGCGGTCGGTCTCCGACGTGCTCACTCGAGGCGGGCCGCTCATGGCAAGGCCAGCGAACTATGGGGGCAGTTTCGAGCTCGCAAGTCAATCGGACTCGCGCAATGAATGGCAGATCCAGCTTGGCGCATGGAAGGATGAAGTGGGAGGATGGAGCCGGGACATCGAGGTCGATCTCTCATTCAGGCCAGGCCCGCAATGGGAGATGCGGCTTAGCCCGAGGTGGAATCAGAGCGAGTCGTCGAGGCAATACGTGAGATTCGTCGACGACGGCCCCGCGACCACGTTCGGACGGCGATACGTATTCGCCCACGTGGACAGGAGCGAGATCGCAGCCGGCCTGCGTCTCAACTATACGTTCACTCCGCGGCTGACTCTGGAGACGTACCTGGAGCCGTTCGCGGCGAGCGGCACTTACCACGGCTTCGCCGAGCTTCGCGAGGCCGGGGGTCTTGAGCTGAGAGTCTACGGCACCGACGGCACAACCATCACGCGGAGTGCAGGGGAATCGCACCAGGCCACCGCGGATGGGCAAACGTTCACGATCTCCGATCCCGACTTCAACGTCCGGTCGTTCCGCAGCAACGCCGTTCTGCGCTGGGAATGGCGCCCGGGCAGCACGATGTTCGTGGTGTGGCAGCAGGACAAGAGCGCAAACCGCGAGCTGGGGCTGGTGCGGCCCGGCGACATCTTCGACGCATTCCGGGCGAAAGGTGACACCTTTCTCGCCGTGAAGGTGAGCTACTGGATGCCGCTGAAGTAAGTCACCACCAGGTTTTGGTGGCTGCGTTGTTGATATCTTCTTGATTATTACAGCTATTAGCATGAATGACCCGGATGAACGCCGGTTGGAACCCCGTTGTTCGCTGGCTGAACGAGATGGCCAAGCTGCGGGAAGCGGGGCTGAACAGTCTTAGCCCCATAGGCGACACGATAAAGTGACGCCGTTTGGCGAGCCGCTGCGGGAACCCAGACTGCGATGTGAGTCACGAACCTACCTTCGTGCCCAGCCATGGTCGTGGGAAGCTCAATGCTGGCGGCACCCGTGGCCACCGAGGTGGGTCGGGTAGGCCCCCGGACAAGCTGAAAGCCTTTTGGGCATCGCTTCTTAATGGGGTGGCGACAAAGAGAGAGTTGAGACGAGTTCTCGAGAACGCTGACCACCCCGCTTTCCCAATGCTTTATGCGAAGATTGCGCTCCACGTTGTCGGACCCCCAGAGAAAGCGCAGGAGCAGAAGGAGGAAGAAAGGATTTGCGTATTCTTGGACGTTTAAAGCCGCACGTGATCGGGAATCTGCACTTGTCAGTTCTTTGGCCGGCGGCTTGGCACCGTGAGGGGACCAAGACGCGGGTCGTCGTCTAGCTCGACGTGAACCCGTTGCACTCGCGGCGCATTGGAAACCTCGGCTAGACTGGCTTGGTATGTGCCGAACGCGGCCATGTTCACTAGGTCTTTCATGGTTAGGAGCCGACCATCTCCAAACCACTTCGCACTGACTTCCCGTCGAAGAGCCTGAGCGTTTGGCACAGTCTCGCGGGTACCCAGCGCTTCATCGAGCGCGATACTCTTTTCCAGGAAGTGATGCAGGGCCGACACCATATACCGTCGCGGCTTTACGTCACCGTCGAACCACCGCTTCAAAATGAGAGAGATCGCAGTCAACATTGCCTCAGCGAATGCTCCCGCGTCTTGTCGAACATGCCCGGCTTCGTGCGGAGATACGACTCAACAATCACCGGCCCCTCGCGGTAAGACCGCGTCGAAGCCTGCGCGCTAACGGTCTCGGTCGCGGCCGAACCTCCAGCGATTAGCAAACATGTCGTGAGGGATAGCAGGGTGAATTCATAGAACCTCCGATGGGTGGGGAAATGGTAGGTCGGGAACATTGCCCGATGAGGCTCGGGAACTTTAGTAGCACCTTGTTCCCTCCGATAGCCCGCCGGCAGTGAAGCAGGCAATCCCTCGACCTCTCGGAGCCGTGCGGCGGTTTCTCTCATCGACTGAGCCGACGACGGCATTCTGTCCTGGCGCTTCGCTGCCCCTTCCTCGAAGGCATGGGCGGCGTCATGGACGGCCTGAACATGGGCCACGGTGATGCTCTCGGGTGCTCCCATCGGGCCAGAAGCTACCCCCGAACATATCCCAAAGCTAGGGCGTGCCTGTAACGGTCATCGTGGCTCTACGGGGCAGCCAGAGGCCAT
>JACCRF010000031.1 GCA_013813715.1 Gemmatimonadaceae bacterium
GATCGACGTGACCCATGATCGTGACGACGGGTGGACGCGGCTCGAGTTGCTCGGGCGTATCGGTTACCGCCGACTCCTCGAGCCCGGCGGTGTACTCCTCTTCCTTCACCGCCTGGAAGCCGAACTCACCGGCAATCAGCTCGATCTGGTCGAAATCCAACCGCTGGTTTATGGTGACCATCAGACCGAGGTTCTTGAACGCGAAGCCGACGATCTGCGTCGCTGGAATCTTGAGGATCGCGGCCAGCTCGCTCACGGTGATGAACTCGTTGACGTGCACCGTCTTCTTTTCGCGCTCGACGGCCGCAACGCGCTGCGCCTCCATTTCCTCGCGATAACTGGCGTCATCGGCGCGACGGGCTCCGCCGCGGCGGACAACACCCTGCCGGAGCGCGGTCATCGTCTTCGAGATGCTCGACGACACCGCTTCCTGATCTACCGATCCGCGCTTGCCCTTCTTTCCGCGTCGCCCGCCACGGTCGTCGCCCGGACGCGGGCGATCATCGCGCCGCGCTCCCGGGAAACCAGTGGCGGCACCGGGTGCGGCGGAAGCGACCGGTCGCGGCGGCGCGAACGGAGTGCCGGTCGCAACCGGACGAGGCCGGGGCGCCCCCGGCACGATAGGCCGCGGACGCATCGGGGGTATCGAGGGAGAAACGGGAGCAGAGGGAGAAGACGACGCGAAGGGCGCTGCCGCCGGCACCGGAACGGGCGCCGGGGTCGCGCGGGCCGGCCCGGCAGGAGCCCCAACCGTCTCATTACGATCGGGCGGGCGATGCGCTGGCACAGCCTTACCTTCCGGCGGAGGCGAGATGGAAACAGCGTCGGCATCAGCGTCGGGCTCGGCTTTCGGCGTGGCGCGGCGCGCGGGCGCGACCGGCGCCGGCGTGTCCAGCACACTGACGTCGGCTACCGCAGAGAGGGTCGGAGCTTCGGCTTCGACATCCACCGGCGGCGCTTCGGCGGCCCGACGGCGGCGCCGAGCAGGCGTCGGGGCTTCGGACGCGGCGCCCGCCGCCGGAGCCGGTGCCTCAACCGGTACGGCGGCACCGCGCCGGCGTCGCGTTAAAGCCGCCGCGGGAGCAGTGGCCCGCGCGCGCTTCTCTCGCTCCCACTTGGCCCTGACACGGGCAACCTGGTCGTCTGAAAGCGGAGTCATGTGGCTGCGCACCGAAACATCCATCTGACGAAGGAGGTTGAGCACCTCGTCCACGGATATTCCGAACTCGCCAGCCATGTCATTCACGAGAAGCTTGCTCAAAACACTACCTCCTTGATTCCCCTACCCGCGGCCAGACGCCCGCGAGGCTCCTGCACCGCCCGTGGCGGCTTCATGTGCGGACATGATACCGCGGGCGAGTCCGGCGTCGGTCACGCCGATTACCGCCACTGCTTCACGACCCGCGACACCACCCAGCTCAGCCGACGACAAATCATTGATCACCGGCACCATCCGGGCTTTCAACAGCCCCCCAACCTTGTCCAAACTATTCTGCGATGCGTCGCTTGCCACAAGCGCAATTTTCAGCTTCCCACGCTTCGCCGAATCCCTTACCTGCTGAACGCCGACCACCGCAAGCCGCCCGCGAAGGCCTAGTCCCACGAGCCCAAGCATCTTCCGCCTCGCCACCTCGCCCGTCATTCGCCCTTTCTTGGGCCCGCCTTGCCGGGCAGGGTGCCGGCATCCGATTCCTCGACCGCGGTGCTGTCGTTCGCGCTGGTCGCGTCGCCGGCGCCGCCTTCGCTTCCATCGGTGCCGCTCTCACCCGGACGATCTTCACTTTCCTGCGGAGCTTCCGGGACTTCTGGGACCGGCGCGGCAGACACGGCTTCGCCACCTGAAGGGGCGTCGGCGCCATCCTCCGTAAGCTCGTTGATAATCGTCATGAGGCGGTCAGCCTCCTCGGGCGCAATGCCCGCGAGGCGAAGGAAATCCTCGCGCTCCAGATCGATGATGTCATCGAGTGTTCGGTATCCCGCCTCCTCGAGAACGGCGACAGTCGCCGGTTCGAGTCCTTCGATCTCCGACAGCAGCGGATTGACTGCATCGTCTCCCTCCCCCGGCAGCGGCGCGAAGATCTGCTGCTCCGAACCGCGCTCCATCCACTCGCGACTGGAGTAAAGCTCGATCTTCCACTCAGTGAGCTCGGAGGCGAGGCGGACATTCTGTCCGTTGCGCCCAATGGCGAGGGAAAGCTGATCTTCGTCCACCACCGCCTGAATCGTTTTCGACGCCGCGTCGCTGAACACCCGGGCAACGCGCGCCGGCGCCAGCGACAGCTTGGCGAAACGCTCGGGGTCAGCCGACCACGGCACAATGTCGATGCGCTCGCCGCCGAGCTCGTTCACGACCGCCTGCACTCGCGAGCCCTTGAGCCCTACGCATGCGCCCACGGGATCGACGGAATCGTCCCTCGAGAACACGGCGATCTTGGTGCGGTTGCCGACCTCGCGCGCCGCAGCGCGGATCTCGACGATGCCCTGCTGGATTTCCGGCACTTCCAGCTTGAAGAGCGCCTTCACGAACATCGGGTCGCCGCGGCTCAGCATGAGGCGCGGTCCCTTCGGGGTTTCCTCGACACGCTTGAGAACGGCGCGCAGTGGATCACCCTGATGGAAGTGCTCGCGGTGGTTCTGCTCGCGATACGGGATAACCGCCTCCGCCTCGCGGAACTTGTTAAGCATGATGACGAGCTTGCCGCGCTCGATCTGCTGAACTTCACCCGAGAGGAGATCTCCGACGCGGCTCGTGAACTCATCGCGGATCTTCGTCCGCTCGCCCTCGCGGACGCGCTGAATGATCCGCTGCTTCGCGGCGAGTACCGCCATTCTGCCGAATTCGGCGAAGTCGACAGGCTCCTCGAGGACGTCGCCGACCTCGAACTCACCGTCCGCGAAGCGCGCCTCCTCGAGCGACACCTCACGCGCGGCATCGGTGACATCGGCGACCACCGTACGCAGGCGCACGATTCTGATCGTGCCCTTGTCCTCGTCGATGTCGACTTCCGCCTGCACGGTGGGGCCGTGCTTCTTGGCGAGAGCGGCGGTGATGCCATCAAAGAGAAGACCGTGCAGCTCGGTCCGGTCGAGCTGCTTGGTATTCGTCAGTTCTCTGATCGCAGTCAGGATTTCAAGTGAACCCGCCATCCCCGCTCCTTACCGTTTCCAGTTGAATGCCAGCCGCGCTTTCTTCACCGCGGCCAACGCAATGCGAGAAGTGCCGCCCTTTGCATGTTCCAGCACTATCACTTCCTCGCCGTCTTCACCCTCCACCGCCGCTATCTTCGCTTCGCGCGACGTCAGCGATGCACTTTCTCCTTCCGCCGCCGTCACGACCGCTTCCCGGCCGACGAACCGCCGCCAATCGGCGGCGTTGCGCAGCGGCCTTTCGACGCCGGGCGAAGAGACTTCGAGCACGGACCGCGCGCTCACGTCACTCGCTCCGTCGAGCCTTGCCTCGATCGCGCGCGACGCCCGAGCGCAATCCTCGACAGTCACCTTTTCACCATCCTTTCGCTCGATCCGTACGCCCACCACCGGGCGGTTGTTGGTGCCTCCAGAGCGGAGCTCGAACAACTCAAGGCCAAGCAGTGCAAGCTCGCTAGTGACAATATTTTGTAGCGCTGCGTTCATGTTCTTTCGAGCTGCCCCG
Organism: Gemmatimonadaceae bacterium; assembly: GCA_013813715.1. Taxonomy (GTDB): domain Bacteria; phylum Gemmatimonadota; class Gemmatimonadetes; order Gemmatimonadales; family Gemmatimonadaceae; genus UBA4720. The sequence goes on from JACCRF010000031.1 coordinate 3,653, forward strand.
TTGAAACAAAAAAATGTGGGGGGCATCCCCACATTTTCCGTCCGCGGCGATCGTCGCGCGACTCACAACAATCTAGAGGGCGATAACTATAGAGTCAAGGCAAGGGGTGGCGCGAGGGGTGGGAGCAGCGCAATCGGTGTTAACGCTTTTCGCCAGCGTCATACGATGCCGCCACGATGACCGCGAGCTGCCTCCCCGAATCCCCCGCCCGATGCGAGAAGTACCGATGGTTGTCGCACCGCGTGCAGTCCGGGCTAACCGAGATGTTGCCCACCCCGGCCTCACTCGCGTGCTCAGCGATGATCGAACGGAGGTCGACGTTGCCGGCTCGGTTGGCCGGCTGGCCGGTCAGTTGCGCCCGCACCTCCGCACTCACCTCGTAGCAACGCCCGCAAATGCCGGCGCCGAGGTGCATGGAGAGCTCATCGGGAGCGATGCCGAGCCGCGCGAACGCCGACAGGCCCGCCTCCACAATCCTGCCCCCTGTTCCACGCCAGCCCGCGTGCAGAATGCCTACTGCGCCGGAGGAGTGCGCGAGGAAGACGGGCACGCAGTCGGCGACCGACACGGTCAACGCGATTCCCTTTTCGGCCGCGACATGCCCGTCGGCTTCCCCGGTTCGGAGAAGCCCCTCCCAGCCGCCCCGGTGGGTGATTACAGTGGTGCCATGCACCTGCCGGCCGATCACGGTGCGGCGCGCGTGGGTCGAGAGATCGTCCTGGAGCGCCGTCCATCGCGACATGACTGCTCCGCAGGCCTCCTCACTCGACAGACCGAATGTCCCGGCATCGCGGGTCGTAATGAACGCGCGAACCCCGAATCTCGCGAAGTCGGCGATCTCCTCCTTTGGAATCGACGCCGCCTGAACCGTCACTTCCGTCTGTCTTCGACCCGCTCCACCGAGGCGCCGAGGGCGCGGAGCCGGTGATCGATGCGTTCGTAACCTCGCTCGATCTGGCCGACGTTGTTGATCACGCTCCGTCCCTCAGCACAGAGGGCGGCGATGAGCAATGCCATGCCGGCACGAATGTCGGGTGAATCAAGCACGGCGCCGCGCAGTCTCGAAGGGCCCGCGACCAGCGCACGGTGGGGATCGCAAAGTACGATTTTAGCACCCATCGTCGTCAGCTTGTCGACGAAGAACATGCGCGACTCGAACATCTTCTCGTGCATCAGGATCATGCCGTTGCACTGCGTCGCGGTAACGATAGCGATCGACATCGTGTCAGCCGGGAACGCGGGCCACGGTTGGTCCTCCAGCTTGGGGACATGGTCACCCATGTCAGCCTGGATCTTGAGCGTCTGCTTCTTCGGCACTATGAGGTCGTCACCGTCTTCCTCGCAAACAATGCCCATGCGCTCGAATCCCATTCGCGTTGAGCGGAGATGCTCGATGCCCGCGTCCTGGATGCGGAGTTCCGAGTGTGTCACTGCGGCGAGACCGATAAACGATCCGACCTCGATGTGATCGGGTCCGATGGTGTGAGTGATCGCCGCCCCACCGAGCGGGCGTCCGCCCTCGATGGTGATGCAGTTCGTTCCGACGCCGTGGATCTCGGCGCCAAGGGTCGTGAGAAAGCGGGCGAGATCCTGGACATGCGGCTCGCTCGCCGCGTTGCGCAGTATCGTGCGCCCCTCGGCCGCGCATGCGGCGACGAGCGCGTTTTCCGTCGCGGTGACGCTTGGCTCGTCGAGAAAGACGTCGGCGCCTCGAAATCCCTTTACCTGGAGACGCAGCAGACCGGCGTCGAACGACATTGTCGCGCCGAGCTGCTCGAGTGCCAGGAAGTGAGTATCGAGCCGGCGGCGTCCGATGACGTCCCCACCGGGCGGCGGGAGTACAATCTCCCCACAACGGGCGAGAAGCGGGGCCGCGAGGAGGATGGATGCTCGAATCTTGGCGCAGAGGCCAGCGTCGAGGTGGCTCGCTTGGACCTCTCGGGCGTCGATAGTAAGCGTATTGTCACCCGTCCACTCGATCCCGGCACCGACGGAGCGGATGAGCTGCATCAGCGTCTCGATGTCCCGGATGTGCGGGACGTTCTCGAGGTGCACGAGATTCTCCGAAAGCAGCGCGGCGGCAACGATCGGCAGCGCCGCGTTCTTGTTCCCCGATGGCCGGATAGTTCCGTGAAGGGTGCGACCGCCCTCGACGATGTACTGGACTGCTGGCATTTCTCTCATCTGTGTAGCAGGAGGGCAAAAAGGACCATCGGGGCCCGCGAAAACAGCGTATCGGCCGCGTGGTTGCGCAAATATATCGAGCGTAGCACTCTTTGTACCGTTCCGCCTTGACGGGCAGAAATTTGGCCTTACCCTTGCACACAACGCGCGCATGATGGAATGGCTGACGACAGGCGGTGACTGGCTGCTGCAGGCAGTAGCGACGCTGCCCGACACCATCGTCACCAAGCAGGTTGAGGCCGAAGCGAGCTGGTTCCAGACGGTCACGACCGTCGCCAGCGGGCTCGCCTCAATTGCGTTGCTGGTGCTCGCCGTCGCGCTGGTGCCCGCGGCGTGGAATTTTCGCAAGAGCTACGCGAAGATCAGCGACATGCTCGACCGGATTTACGGCGACATAAATCCGCTGATGCGACATGCCAGCACGATCGCCGACAACGTCAACTACATCTCGACGTCGGTGAGGGTGGACATCCAGCAGGTGAGTCAGACTGTCGCGATGGCGAATCAGAAACTGGTGACGTCTGTCGCCGCGGCCGAGGAGCGAATCAAGGAGCTGAACGCACTGCTCGCTGTCGTCCAGGAAGAGGCCGAGTCGGCCTTCATTACAACCGCCTCCACGCTGCGTGGAGTTCGCACCGGCATTCATGAAGCATTCGAAAAGGAGGAACCGTTAGATGGCAGATACCTTGAAGGAGGCGCCGAGTGGGAGAAGCCGCGCCCGCGCGTCCGGCCCCGGGACGAATTCCCAGAATGAGCAGGAGCAGCAGTTCGACCTGCTGACCGCCGCGCTCATCGGTGCCGCCCTCGGGGCGGCGATCACGCTGATTTTCCGAACCGGTCCCAGCGGGCGCAGACCAATCGCGCCGATGCTGAACGCGACCGGACGCGGGGCCAAGTGGGCCGCGCTCGCCGGACTCGAGGGAGCCCGATGGGCCGGCGACCGGGCCGCACCCGGCGCCCGATGGGCGGCTGATCGCGGCCTCGACAGCGCGCGGTGGGCCGGTAACCGGACGGCCCGCGGCATGCGCGCGGCACGCGACCGCGGAGAAGAGCTGGCCGATGCCATTCCGATGGATGACATCGCTGATTCCGTCCGCGAGTATGTCGATGGCGCCCGAGAGGCTATCAACGATGTGGTCAGAGCGGAGGTCAGCGACTTGCGCAAAGCCGTCCGCCGCCAGCGGAAGCGGATAGGTATCTAGCTTGGCCAGCCGGCTGTCACGAGGACAGCCAGCAGGGACCCTGTGCATGCTGGGCGTCGCCCTGCTTTTCATCGCGGCGACGCCGGCTGATGCGTATGCCTGGACGCCCGGCACACACATCTTCCTCGGCGAAGCAATCATGCGCTCGCTGACGCTGATACCGGGTTCAATCGCTTCGATCATCGCCGCATTTCCGTACGACTTTCTGTACGGTAGCATTGCCGCGGACACGAGCATCGCGAAGAAGTACGCGGCGGCCGGCCGCCATTGCCACTCGTGGAATATCGGATTCGAGATCTACGAAAAGGCAAAGCAGGAGCCGATGCGTGCCTTCGCGCTCGGGTACCTGGCGCACCTTGCGGCGGATACTGTCGCGCACAACTACTTTGTGCCCCACCAGCTCGCGCTCACGTCAACGACATCTGCTGTCGGCCACAGCTACTGGGAGAGCAGGATCGACACCCACGTCGGCGAGCGCTTCAGCCGGCGGGCGCGAGAGATCATACTCCTCGACCACTCGGCGTCGGACGGTCACCTCGACCGAATTCTCAGCCCTACCATATTCAGCACACCCACCAACCGCCGGATCTTCCGGGGAATGGTCTATGTCACCGATACCGAATCGTGGCAGCGCATTTTTCAGATGGTGTCGGAGAAGAGTCGCTGGGATCTCACCGACTTCGAGGTTGGCAGTTACATGACGCGGTCGTACGAGTACATCGTCGATCTGTTCAACAGATTCGATGGGGCCGAGCCGTACCTGCTCGATCCGGCCGGGACCCACGCGCTTCGGGAAGCGAAGCGAGTGCGCCGCGCCGCGCTGCGCGATGGAAGCGAATCAATCGTGGCCAATACCGCGCGGACTTACTTCGGAATGCCCAAGTCGCAGCTCACCTACGCGACACGCCTAGGGCGGCCAGTCTATCCCGCTCCAGCTCGCGACATCAACAACTGATTCACGCGCTTCGGATCGGCCTTGCCGGCTGATTTCTTCATCACCAGCCCGACGAGCACTCCCTGCAATTTTCGCTCGCCGGCGAGGTAACGGCGCGCTTCCTGGGGATTCTCCGCCAGAACTTCGTCGACCCATTGTCCGAGCGACGGCTCGTCCCCGACCTGCAGCAGCCCGGCGTCATGAGCGATCTGCGCTGCCGGCTTGCCGCTTTCCACCATCAGCGCGAAGATCCTTTTGCCCGCGGCATGACTTACCAGACCGTCGCGAATCATCGTCAGCAACTGACCCATATCGGCGGGCCGAACCATGAACTCGCCGATGCTCGTGCCTGATGCATTGAGCGCTGCCTGCACCTCGCCCATGATCCAGTTGGCCGCCGATTTTCCGTCTCCTGCCACCCTGGCGACTGACTCGAAGTAATCCGCGAGCTGCGGACTCACGGTGAGCTGCTCGATCTCCTCGGCGGCAATCGCGTACTCGGCGGCGAATCTCTGCTTTCTGTCCGCCGGCAACTCGGGCAGTGAGGCACGAATCTCGGCTACCCACTTCGGATCCAGTACCAGTGGCCGGAGGTCGGGCTCCGGGAAGTAGCGGTAGTCATCGCTTCCTTCCTTCGTGCGGCTGACGCGCGCTTCACCCTTCCCGCCGTCCCACAACAGCGTCTGCTGCGAGACTGGCTCACCGCGTTCGAGAAGCGCGCACTGGCGCGCGAACTCGAACTCGAGCGCGCGCTCGACACCCGAGAACGTGTTCATGTTCTTCACTTCCGTCTTGGTGCCGAGCCGTTGCTCGCCGCGGGGGCGCGCGCTGACGTTCGCATCAACGCGGAGGCTGCCCTCTTCCATGCTGACGTCGCTGACGCCGAGGTAGTGCAGCGTCTGGCGCAGAATGCGCAGGTAAGCTCCGGCTTCCTTCGACGATCGGATGTCGGGCTCGCTCACGATCTCGATCAGCGGCACGCCCGCGCGGTTGAGATCGATCGCCGTCGCCGCAGGATACCGGTCGTGGATTGACTTGCCGGCGTCCTCTTCCATGTGCACGCGCGCCACGCCGATCTCGCGCGCGCCCCCTCCGGTATCGATGGCGACGCTGCCTCCAGTCGCCAGCGGCTGATCGAACTGCGAGATCTGGTAGCCCTTCGGCAGGTCCGGATAGAAGTAGTTTTTCCGCGCGAAAACCGACATGGGATTGATAGTGCAGCCGATCGCGATCGCCGCACGGGCGGCTAGCTCAACCGCGCGCTCGTTGAGCACCGGAAGCGCGCCGGGAAGCGCAAGACAGATCGGGCAGGTGTTGACGTTCGGAGCTGCGCCGAAATCGGTGGAGCATCCGCAGAAGGCCTTGCTCCGCGTCTTGAGCTGCACGTGAACCTCGAGTCCGACCACCATCTCGTACCCGGTGTCGCTCACTGGTGCGCCTCACCGCCGAGCGCGGCCTCGAGGGCGTAGGCAACGCGGAACATCGTCGCCTCCGCAAATCGGTTGGCGATGATCTGGCCGCCAACAGGAAGTCCGCGTTCCCTGCCGATTGGCAGCGAGATCGCGGGAACCCCCGCGAGATTCGCCGGCACGGTGAAGATGTCGCTCAGATACATCTCATACGGATCGGTAACCGCCCCGATCGCGAACGCGGTCGTCGGTGTGGTTGGCGTGAAGAGCGCATCCACGCCTTTCGCGAACACGGATATGAAGTCGCCGGCGATAAGCGCGCGCACCGCCTGCGCCTTACGGTAGTAGGCATCGTAATATCCGGCCGACAGGACATACGTGCCGAGCAGCACGCGGCGGGTCACTTCCGGTCCGAACCCCTGTGACCTCGTAGCGCCGTACATGCCACGGAGTCCGTCGCCGCCGGAAGCTCGCAAGCCGTACCTTACGCCGTCGAATCTCGCGAGGTTGGATGAAGCTTCGGCAGGCGCGAGGATGTAGTACACGGGCACGGCGAGCGACGTGTGCCGAAGCGAGACATCCTTGACCGTCGCGCCGAGCGATCGCATTGCCTCGATGGAGCGCTCACAGCGCCGGCGGATTCCCGTATCCAGAGATTCCGGGAAATACTCAGCAGGCACTCCGATCGTCATGCCGGCGAGCGGCGCTGCGGTAGCGGGCGAGATGAACTGATCGCGGTACGGCTGAACCTCGTTGTCCGCGCTTGTGGAATCCTTGGGATCGACACCCGAGATCACTTCCATCGCCAGCGCGGCATCGTCGACATTGCGCGCCAGTGGCCCGATCTGATCGAGCGAGGACGCGAAGGCCACGAGCCCATAACGGCTCACGCGTCCGTAACTCGGTTTCACGCCGACGATGCCGCAGAAGGCAGCGGGCTGCCTTACGGATCCACCTGTCTCCGATCCAAGCGCGATCGGCACAATGCCGGCGGCTACCGCGGCCGCTGATCCCCCGGATGATCCACCGGGCACGAGCCGGATGTCGTGCGGGTTTCTCGTCGGTCCGTGCGCGCTGTTCTCGGTGGATGAGCCCATCGCGAACTCGTCCATGTTCGTCTTCGCCACGACTATCGCGCCCTCGTGGCGCAGGCGAGTGACAGCAGTCGCCTCGAACGGGCTCACGTAGCCGGCGAGAATCCTGGAGGCGCATGTCGTTGGAAGGCCGAGCGTCGCGATGTTGTCCTTGATCGCGACCGGAACGCCCGCAAGCAGGCCTCCCCGACCCGCGACCGCCATGCTCTCGGCGAGCTTCGTTGCGTCGCGCCGGGCGAGACTCTCGTCGCTCCATAGAATTGCGTTGAGCTGATCGGCGCCTGCGCCTGCTTCCTTTGCCTGTGCATGGCTGGCCTCCACCGCCTCGATCGGGGACATGTCGCCCGCCGCGATGCGTGCCGCGATCGAGGCGGCGGTCATCTCCTTGAACGGGAGGACGCTCACGGCGACCGATCGTCCGATTCGTCGAGCACCTCATGATGCGTCGCCAGCCGCGGGACGAGAAAGAATCCGTCTTTGATCGCGGGGGCGAACGACTCTCTCGGACTGAGCAAGGGCAGCGGTCCGCTGGAATCGGAGCGAGTCGGAGTGGACTCGACAAAGGTCGCGCCGTCGCGTTCGGCATCGCGGTCAACGCCAGTCGTGTCTACCTGCGAAAGTGCTTCCATGTGACCAAGAATTCCGTTCAGCTCTGTCACGAGGCTGTCGAGGCGATCTGGCGGCACATCTATACGTGCCAGCTCGGCGACGTGTCTCACATCGTCGTGGGTGACCGCCACTACGGCTTCCCCCGCTCGAGCGTCGTGTACGCCAGCTTTATCGTCTTGCGCCCGACATTCGTGTCGTCGAACTCGATCACGGCCTTGACGTCGCGGCCCGAACCGGAGAGCTCGGCGATTCGCCCTCCGCCGAACAGCTTGTGCGTCACCCTTTCTCCGGGTGAGTAGAGGGGCTCGGGCTCTGCCGCCAGCGCTGCGGGAGACGACGCGCCACCCCGCCACGCAGGCACCTCGTACTGGCGCCGGTGGGTGCCGCCTTTCCACGCCTCCTGCGCAACGTAGCGCGAGCTTCGCCCGTCAGACTCGCGTCCATACGTCCGGCCGGACGACCGAAGCTTGATGGTCTTCCGGTCATCCAGCATTTCGTCGGGGATGTCGCGCAGAAAGCGGGAGCGAATCGACTGCAGCATCTCCCCGTTTCGCCGCCGCGTCTCGGCAAATGAGATGTATAGCTTGCGCTCGGCGCGGGTGATGCCGACGTAGAACAGGCGGCGCTCCTCCTCGAGCTTGGCGGGATCGTCGAACGACTGCGACAGCGGAAAGAGACCGTCCTCCAGGCCGGTGATAAAAACAACGGGAAACTCGAGGCCCTTAGCGTTGTGAAGTGTCATCAGCGTCACCGCGTCGGCCGTCGGATCGAGCGCGTCCACTCCCGCCACGAGCATCGCATGCTGCAGGAAGTGATCGAGTGGAGTGAGACCAACCTCGCCACCCTCCTCGACAACGAGCTCCGCCGCTCCGTCAATCAGCGCGCCAACGTTGTCAGTCCGATCGCGCGCCGTCTCAGGTGAATCTGTCTGGAGATAGTCGCCGTAGCGGATGGTATCGATGAGATCGCGTAGAAGCTCGTCAACGCTCGACTCGCGGGCGGCGGCCCGGAAGCGCAGGATGAGCGAGGCAAATTCCCGAAGTCCGTCGCGCGCGGCGCCTCGCATGTGTTCCAGCAGATAGGGGCGGCTGGCCGCTTCGAGCAGCGGCACCCCGGCGCGGCGCGCCGTTTCAGCCAGCGCATCGATTGTCGTGTCTCCAAGCTTCCGGCGCGGCACGGCGACCGCGCGACGAAACGCTTCATCGTCAGCCGGATTCGCGATGAGCTTGAGGTAGCTCATCAAATCGCGGATCTCGCGGCGGTCGTAGAAACGCACTGCACCCACAAGGCGATACGGTATCGCATTCTTCCTGAGCGCGTCCTCGATCGCGCGGCTCTGCGAGTTCGTGCGATAGAGCACAGCGAATTCGCGGAGCTCGCGCTTCTCGAGCGTCTGGCGCGACCGGATCTCGTCGACAACAAAGTCGGCCTCGTCGCGCTCGTCGAGAGTCGCAACGCGCGTTACTGGCTCGCCGCCAGGCCTGGTCGCGCGGAGCGTCTTACCTCGCCGGCCGACGTTTGCGCTGATGGCGACGTTCGCGACCTCGAGAATTCCCGGCGTTGACCGGTAGTTCTCCTCGAGGCGGACAACCTTCGCGGCAGCGAACTCCTTCTCGAAGTCGAGGATGTTCCGGATATCGGCACCCCGCCATCCGTAGATGGACTGATCGTCGTCGCCAACGACTGCGACGTTGCCGTGACCGCCGCCGAGCAGCTTGATGAACTTGAACTGCGCGCGGTTGGTGTCCTGGTACTCGTCCACCAGAATGAACTGGAATTTCTTGCGATACCGCTCGAGCACCACCGGATTCTCGCCCAGCACCTTCACCGGCAGGACGAGGAGATCATCGAACGTCACGGCGTTCGCCGCGCGCAACGCTCCCTCGAGCTCGGCGTAAACGGCCGCCACGGCGCGCGAGAGCGGATCCAGCGCCACCTCCTGATACTCGGCCGGCGTCACGAGCCCGTTTTTCGCGTCGGAAATGAGGGACAGGACGGACTTCGGAGTGAACTGTTTGGCGGAGACGCCGATGCGCTCCATCACTCGCTTCACAAGGCCGAGGCTGTCGTCTTCGTCATAGATCGTAAAGCTGGGCGTTCGGCCGACGGATGCGGCGTGAGACCGGAGGAGCCGGGCGCCAATTGCGTGAAAGGTTCCGCACCACATGCCGCGGAGGTCTGACTCGACCAGTCTTGCTATCCGATCCCGCATCTCGCCGGCGGCTTTGTTCGTGAACGTCACCGCGAGGATGCGCGACGCGTCTACTCCGTGATGCTGGATGAGCCGCGCGATGCGCGTGGTCAGCACGCGCGTCTTGCCCGAGCCGGCACCGGCGATGACGAGGAGTGGGCCTTCATGATGAAGGACTGCTTCGCGCTGGGCGGGATTGAGCCGCGCGAGTGGCTCCGAGTCGCCGGGAACAGCGGGTGGCCCGACGGCATCCAACGTTTCGTTCATCAGCTCAAGATAATATCGAACGTCGCTCCGCGTTCGGAGGGCGTGAGCTGCAGCTCACCGCC